>CAMWQU010000046.1 GCA_947176535.1 uncultured Prevotellaceae bacterium | reverse complement strand
AAGAGGTGCCTAGCAGATTCGAACTGCTGTAGACGGTTTTGCAGACCGTTGACTAAGCCACTCATCCAAGGCACCGTGGTTGTTTTCCAAGTGCAAAGGTAATACAACTTTCCGATATGACCAAACATTCTGCATTTTTTTTCTTCTTCTCTTTTCAGTAAAGCGCGGAATCGCGCCCACTTGCTTAAATTTGTATTGTTGTTGAATACTTACATGTATATGATTTACGGTTACATCAGAGTGAGCTGTGATAAGCAGACAGTTGAGAACCAACGCTTTGAAATTAACAAGTTCTGCGAGCAGCAGAACATGGTCATTAACGACTGGATAGAGGAGACTATCAGTGGAACAAAGAATTACAGCAAACGACAACTAGGGCGGCTACTGCGCAAAGTCCACAAAGGCGACATCATCATTTGTAGTGAACTGTCGCGTCTGGGCCGCAATCTGTTTATGATTATGGAAATACTGAACATTTGCATGACAAAAGAGTGCCGTGTATGGACGATTAAGGACAACTATCGTCTGGGCGACGACATTCAGAGCAAAGTCCTCGCTTTTGCCTTCGGACTATCCGCCGAGATAGAGCGCAACCTCATCAGCCAACGCACCAAGGAGGCACTGGCCAGAAAGAAAGCCGAGGGCACCCCATTGGGGCACCCTCGTGGCTATCGTTGCCGACTCAATCCCAGATGCGTCAAAAGGCATGACTGGATAATCGCGGAATTTAGCAAAGGTTCGGAGAAAGCGGCCATAGCCCGAAAGCTAAAGGTCTCAAGAAGCACGTTTTATCGTTACCTCGTCTATACGGGCCTTCATGCGCCGATAAACTGTCAGCAGGCAGGATGGGAGGAATACGGTATCTATCATTGACAGACGCCCTTATCGGAGTCTCATCCCTTTCTTTTCGTCAGCACGCTGTTCGCCAAAGGTCAAAGGCAGAAAGTACCTGACGGCAATGTTTCTGTAGCCATCGTCCGTGCGCACGCCACCCGGCACCCAGCAAGGCATCTGACGGCAAACCCGGATGGCCTCCCCGGCACAAAGGTTGATAAGCGTAGAGTCTGTACAAACTGTTTTGTCGGCATTTCTCAGGAGACTGCGCACAAACTTAACGTCCTGCAGGCTCCCCTCTCTATCTACCACGAAACCGACAATGATGCGTCCCGTTACTGCTGAGTCCCGGACAGCAGCCGGACATTTCAGATTCTCCTTCAAATAAGCCTCAAGTGCTGCGGCCCCTCCGGGGAACTCCGGCATCTTATCCACGGTGGAAAACACGTCTTCCCTGTCAGCATTCGGGTTCAGGAAATCCACATAGGCCACTTCCCTACCCGCTTTCAGCGTGATGTCGATAACGCCGTACTTCGCCTGCTCCCCGAATCGTGCTTCATAAGCAGCCTTATTGGCCTCGTCTTTCCAAATGCGTATGCCCTCTATATCGTCAGGGTTGAACATCGAGAGTACATCCACCCCCTGTATCTTTTGCCCATTGACAATGACGAGCGGCCCGTTATCGGAAGCGACGTACCCCGTTCCGCGTATATGTAACATCGTGTTCGAGGATTCCAATTCGTCCGCATTCGGGGTCAGCACATCCACATAGGCCAGCTCCCGGCCCGCTTTCAGCGTAATGTCAATGACATCGTGCTTTGTCTGCTCTCCGAAGAGTGCTTCAGAAGCCGTTTTTCTTGCCTTGTCTTTCCAGACGTGTACACTCTCTATATCGTCGGGATTGAACATCGAGAGCGCATCCCCACGCTGTAGTCTCCGCCCATTGACGACGACAAGCGGTTCGCTGTCAGCATCTTTTGGAATTGCGTTCTTTCTTTCATCCTTTTTCGGGGCCGCATCCTTTACGGCAGGCTTTTCTTCCGTGACCACATCCTGCGTCTGCGGTTCATCCCAATAAGGAAAGCTGAACTTCAGTTTGTCCGAATGGAGCGTTGTCACTCCCCACACTCCCTGTGCGATTATGACTACCGCCGCAATGGCCTGCCACCAACGCAGGGAGATTCGCTTTGCCGGCTGTCCGGAGGCCGTCCGAGGGGGCTCTCCAGCCCTGTTCTTACTGCAGAAGTCTTTCCATGCAGCCTCCACATCGACCGGTTTGTCCAGTTCAGCCATCATGGCCTCTATCTGCTCGTCTGAATACTTCTCGGAATGCTGTTGCACATCCATGAAGAGCCTCTTCTTTTCGTCTGAGTGTCTCATTTTCTGCTCGAATTAAAGTTGTTTCTGATGATGTTTAACAGACGTGACAGATGTTTCCACACCGCCACCTTGCTGATGTCTTCCAGGGAGGCAATCTCCTCATAACTGCATCCTTTGGTGAAGCGGAGATGGAAGATGCGAAGTTCCTGTTCCGGGAGGTTGCGCGTCACAAAGTCCACCACCTCGTTGAGGCGGTCGTCCTCTTCGCCGTCGTCCTCACCGGGAGCGTAGCTATCGGCAAAACGTCTCCTTACCTCATCGTGGTTCAACCGTTTGATACACTGATTACTGACACTCGTCAGCAGATAGTGTTCCTCTGTCTCAGGTAACAGTACAATCCGCCCGTTCAGCAATCGTTCAAAAATGTCGCTGACCACATCTTTGCTCTCCTGCTCGTCGTACAGGATGCCTCGCGCCACCCGGTACATCGCTTCATAGTAGCGGATAAACAGTTTTTGTACTTCCTCGTTCGTCATTTCTCGTCACGTCTTTTATCTTAAATACCTCTCAGCAGAGAAAAGACTAACCCCGAAATGCGACTTTTTGGTCTTCCGCAGTAAAAAATCCGATTATTTCAGCAGTCGGCGCACGAATTTCTCTCCCCGGTCGAGCATCAGGGCCTGTATATTATAAACATCTCCGAGCCCACCAGACGTAGAGGAATAGGCGATT
>CAMWQU010000045.1 GCA_947176535.1 uncultured Prevotellaceae bacterium | reverse complement strand
TTATGATTATCCGCAATCGTACCACCAAATAATCATCAATAAAGGCTGGCGAAATCTGCCAGCCTTTATTGCATTTATAAAATAGTACGACGCATCACGCGCCCTTCAGAGTGAACTCACCGAGTTCGGCTGCAAAGGTATGCAATTTTTCGTTAATACGTGCAGTATTCTTCGGACTTATTTTCTTGATGCCTGCTTTGTATTGCAGCATCTGGCTCTCGCTCATGTTGCAGATGCGAGCCATAGCACGCGCCGTTATGTATGGGGAGAGCGCATCCAACAAATCAGACACAGTGTTAAACTCACGTTTATTCATTGTCTTCATTCTTTGATTCGAGTTCCTGCATTTTCCGTTGTTGTGGTAGATAGTCACTCGCTTTCTGGCTTGTAACAACGCTTTGACCCAGTTGCTCCTCCAGGTTAGCACGGGCTATTTTTGCAACATTTCCACCTTTGCGTGCGACTTGCCTGTTAGCATTTAGTGTTGCAGGTTTCTCTTTACGAGAAATTGCTGCAGTTGATGCTTCTGCAAGTGTGTTAAGGGCAAGTTCTATGGTAGTCATGTTGTCACGAAGGCTTTCTTTTTTCTTTGGGTCAAGTCTCTTGAACTCCTTGTATTGTCCTGTGGTCTTCCCGCTCCATGTCTTTGTAATGTCATCTGTCAGGATGCCATAGTCCTTATCTTTAACTCCCCTTTCCTTCCATTCATCAGTCAATTCGTTTCGTGCTTCAATACCTTTAAGCCGTTGGTTGATCCATCTGTCGGAATAACCTTTTTTCCTATAATCCTCACGTGCCTGTTCTATGGATAGTTCGGGATTCATCATCTGGTCAATACGAATAGTAGCAACATGAGCCATCCATTGTTTAAACGGTTCTGCTTTAGGGGAAGGAATTGACTGTATCAGCCTGAATAGCTGCTCTGTATCGGCCACATCTGTAAGACGCATTTTGCCATCCTCGGCTAAAATTTTCAAACGGCTACAATTTGTTGCCGTTTCATTTCCCTCCTTTTTAAGACGGGACTTTAATACGCTCCAGTATTTACGGGGATTAGGGCTGTCAGTCAAAACGCTACATACATCAACAACTGAAAAATACCATTTCTGAGATTCTTCATCCCAAATCGTCCGCACTTTATAGTGCTCAAAAACTTGCAATGCTTGTTTGTTACTCATCGGTTTTATATATTTTACAAATACAATATTCTACGCAGTTTCCCTATATGTCCTATGTTCAAAGTCCGTGCGGTACGAAGCCGCTATCATCACCAACCTCTCAAACAAATCCTCACCGAAGAACCTTCGGTTGAACTTGTAGCAGAACTCGTTCAGATATTCTTGCAGAAACTCCGGTTTTACACCGTGGTACATGTCAGCCAGTAGCGTCTTGGAGTTGCTGATGGCGATGTGTACCCAGGGCAGCACCTTGCCAATATCCTTCGGGTCTATAACCTGCGACTTATGCTCCGTGAATATATCCTTAAAATGGATGTACGAGCGGTGGTCGTCAGTGGTCAGAATGCCATCCTTGTCTATCGACTTGGCCGCAACGGCATCTATCGTCTTTGCTTTCTCGTCGGGAATGACTATCATCTTGATGTGCTTCACAGACTTTGGCTTCATTCCTTTCTTCGTTTCCACATCTACGGGCGTACACTCTGCAATCACCATCACCTTAGACTTGCGCTGACTACCTACGCCGGCCTTCAGTTTCTCGTCCTTCTTCTCATTGGGTATCTCCGTAGAGAAGAAACCCTCGTCAAGTTCGATGCAGCCTTTCAGTGTGTACTTGTCGTCACGTTTACCCATCACTGAGCGCAGCTTATGCATCAACTCCCATACGGGCTGATAGCGGTTGTGGCCCAACTGACGTTGCAACTCTGCAGCCGATATGCTTTTCTTGGTAGCCGTCAACAGGTGTATAGCAATGAGCCAATAGCGGAATGGCAGCTTTGAGCCGTGCATCACCGTACCGCTTCTGAGTGTCGTCCTGTGGCGGCAGTGCTTGCATTGATACTGCTGCTTGCTTTCCAGCCATACCACATCGTGAGAGCCACAATGCTGACACGCCACGCCTTCTTTGTCTCTCATTTCCTTAAACTTTCGACGGCAGGCCGCTTCGTCTGGGAAGTACTTGTTAAACTCGAAAATCTTCATGTTACTACTATTTTATAAATGTACCGCGAAGGTGGTCATTTTGATTGTAACCGCCAAATCTTTTTCCTTTTATTTTTATATAAGGTACAAAAAACGGGTTACCCTGTGCGGATGCCCGAAATGATGGTGGTACAATTGCGGATAATCATTATATATTTTGCTGTTATATTATATATAATGTGTAATTAGTCCTTTACCCGTTACCTGCTTTCGTCACAGGAGACACTTGCTAATTGGGAAAAAGGCTTTTTCCTTTTGAGGTATGTTGGATTCTTCGTACCTTTGTCGCCTAATTCAAAGGCAAAAGTAAATGATAACAGTTTCTGACCTTGCCATTCAGTTTGGCAAGCGTGTGCTCTACAAAGATGTGAACATGAAGTTCACAAATGGTAATATTTATGGTGTGATTGGTGCGAATGGTGCAGGAAAATCCACGTTGCTCAAGGCTATTAGCGGTGAACTGGAACCGACGAAGGGAACGGTTACTTTGGGGCCAGGCGAACGTCTCTCTGTGCTGTCGCAGGACCACTTCAAATTTGATAATTGTACGGTCATCAACACGGTGATGATGGGACACTCGGTGCTGTGGGACATCATGAAAGAGAAGGATGCCCTGTATGCAAAGGAGGACTTCAGCGACGAGGACGGTATCCGTGCTGCGGAGCTGGAGGAGAGGTTTGCGGAGTTGGACGGCTGGAATGCAGAGAGCGATGCGGCTCAGTTGTTGTCGGGCTTGGGCATTAAGGAGGATTTGCACTATAAAATGATGCTGGAACTGACGGGTAAGGAGAAGGTGCGCGTGATGCTGGCACAGGCACTCTATGGC
>CAMWQU010000044.1 GCA_947176535.1 uncultured Prevotellaceae bacterium | reverse complement strand
TAGTCAACGGTCTGCAAAACCGTCTACAGCAGTTCGAATCTGCTAGGCACCTCTTACGATGAACACTCGGAACGCAGATGATAATACTTGTGTGCTGAGTGTTTTTCATTTATAAACACGATAATAACGTATAAAGTAATGAGAAAGCCAGTCGTTTCCCTATTGTTTGTTTGTATATCCGTTGCCTCTGTAGCTCAGGTAGTCAGCCGTGCCTCTTCCCTGAAAGCCAGACCTAAGGCAGATGTTACGATTCCGTTCAAGTACCTCGACGAGGGTATAGAGACGCCCATCGAATGGGGACTCGACCTCGCGTGGCTTTCCGAGGGGAACATCCATCGGGGAGTGAATTTTGCGGGAAAGGACTTGATTGACATCGTTCGCACGAGTTACCGCTCCACAGAGAGTGTGGAGGAGGGTGCCTTGTCGGAAGATCAAGTCTCTTATATCCGTCAGCGTGCGGTTATCATCAAGAAGTTTCTGAATAAGGACGTTGCCCTGAACATCAATCACGACCATCCGGATGTGAACGAGTGGTACAACGCGGGCAGTGCCGGAGCACAGGGACGCGGTCAGCGCTGGGCGAAACTGATAGACCTGACGATAAAGGAATATGTGGCGCTCGGACTGACGAATCTTGTCAGCATCAGTCCTTACAATGAACCGGACTTCGGGTGGGGACAAGGCTATTCGGACAACACCCGGAAAAGCGACTTTCTGGCGGTGGCAAAAAGTCTGAAGGAAGATTACGACGGAGCTTATGACGGCGTGCGCATTTGCGGAGGAAACACGCTGAACGACGATTGCGCCTATGACTGGTGGAATTATCTGAAGCGTTATCTGGATGAGGGGAACACGCATCAGTTGGCAGGCAGTTTCAACAATTATGCCAGCTTCTTCCAAAAGGTTCGTGATTATGGTCATCATGCCACTGCGGATGAACTTCACAACACGATGGAGGCTATGGTGGGTGTGGAGTATGGTATGCAGACGGGAATATGGTGGGGTACCTGCGAGCACAGCAGAAGCCAGTTTATGAAGGCTACCTCGCATCGCAACCCGGGTAAGAGACTGGCTTATGGCGAGCATCGCAACAACTGGACGGCTGCCTCTGTCTATCGTTTGCCGGACGGACGTGTGCAGGCATTCGGAGGCACAAGCGAGCGGCAGGCTGTAGAAACGACTTATCGTTTTGTTTCTGCCGATAGGCCCGTTTGGTACAATGGAGAACCGGGACGGGAATACATCATGACTTTACCGGGCGGTACCGGATACCAGCAGGGGCAGTCGAATGCGGAAACGGTGGTGGACTTGCAATGTGGTACAGACATTATGCCGCATATCGACGGTGTATATAAGGTGGTGAATCTTAACAGTAACATGCTCATGGGCTTCAGTGCTGCGCCTTCTACGTCGTGGACTTCCGTTAGTCAGCAGAAGAACGGAACAAAAGCCTCGTTGCAGTGGATTGTGAATCCGGTGCCCTTGAAGTGCGGCGATGATTTCAGTTACTATTCGTTCACCCTGAATACGGACAAGGAGCTGCAACTCGACATTCTGAACTGGGGACTGGATGCCGGCGCAGAGGTCGGTACGTTCCCCGGCGGTATGGGAGGTAATGAACAGTGGTTTTTGGAATATGCGGGCGAGGGTGCCTTCTATATCCGCAGTCGCCATAGTGCTAAATATCTGGAGGTAAAGAACAGTAGCAAACTGGTATCGGCCAAATTACAGATGGCGGACTTCACCGGTGAGAAGAACCAGCAGTGGCGTTTCCTGCCCGTCAATGTCACTCCGGATCTTGTTGTTCCCAATGCCCCGACAGACTTGCAGGCCACGTCTCAGACGGCTTCTGTCCGGCTTGACTGGACTCCTTCAGACAGCAAAGATGTAGACCATTATGTTGTATTGCGCAGCGATAATGGAACGGATTATTATACCATCGCCAATGATGTCGTTCTTCCCTCATTTACGGACAACGAGGTGGCAGATGGCGAAACGTATTCTTATCAGGTTTATGCCGTAGATAAGAGTTACAATTACAGCGAAACGACAGGTAGCGTTAGTGCTATGGTAAGCGGGAATGACGATTGTGTGATGTATTTGCCTTTTGAATATACGCTCAACGACACGACAGTGCATGGGAACCACTGCGCTCTTTACGGTGAAAAGAATTGGCTTGCCGGAAAGGTGGGTGTGTCAGCTATTCGTCTCAATGGGACGGACAACTTTATTCAGTTGCCTTATACCGTGGCCAATCACGACCAACTTACAATCGCATGTTGGGTGAACTGGCGCGGAGGTAGCACTTGGCAGCGTATTTGGGACTTTGGTACGAGCACTTCACAATATATGTTCCTTACTCCCAAGGGTGACAACGGTATGCGCTTCGCCATCAAAGACGATGGTGCCGAGCAGCAGGTAACCGTTACCACGCTTCCAGTCAATACTTGGGTGCATCTGGCTGTAACTATTGCTTCCGACGGTGCCTGCCTCTATGTCAATGGTGAACTAAAAGGAACAAATACAAACGTAACGATTTCTCCTAACGATTTCCGTCCTATGCTTAACTATATTGGTCGCAGCCAGTTTGCTTCGGATCCGAACTTCAAAGGCAGTATTGATGACTTCCGTATCTACAATTATGCGCTCTCGGCAGATGAGATAAAGGCACTCACAACTTATACAGATGCAATCGCCTGCCCACAGGAAGAAGTACCTTTTGCCAAATCCATGTTATATGACCTGAGTGGACGTAGGGCAAGCAACCGCAGCAAAGGTATTCTGCTAAAGAATGGCAAAAAGGTGTTGAGGTAGAGTCTTTTCGGGCCGATATGCAGAACTGAGGTTCCCCTCAGTTCTGCATATCGGCCCGATTTCTGAAGCTGTGCTTTTGCAGCCAGTTAATGCTTTCATGTTGCACAAACTTATACCAAAAGAAACTTATTGCTAAGATTTGATGAATAGTCATAGATATAATTCCTTGTCGATGCAATATATTCACATCTATAATTATCAGCACTTCAGTAATTTAATCGGTACGAGGGGCATTTTTGAAAGTGGGAGAGAATTTTCGGTAAATTCAACTCTCTATCCCTCAAACGTCTAACGTCTTTTTCGTACCGTAGCTTCTTTTTGCCGCTATTTGCTTGAATTCTCAGGTACAAATATACTCAAAATCTATCAAAAACCAGCAGAATAATTCCAGTTTTTTATTATGTAGTCACGGCTTTTTAATGAAATAGCTCGTGTAGAGCTACCGTTTTCGCGCTCAGGCTCTTGCCAAATCCAAACTTTCTTTGTAATTTTGCATATAGCATCAATAAATTGTCCCATGACCACAGGAACAACAGATATAGAAATAGAACGTATAAATCGTCTCAAAATAGTTTTAGCCGAAAAGAACCACAAAGGTAAATGGTTAGCTGAACAGTTGGGTAAAAACGAAGCAACAGTATCTCGCTGGTGCTCTAATACTGCTCAGCTTTCGTTAGAAGTGCTCGTAAAAATTGCATCTATTCTAAATGTTGAACCCGCCCAACTGATTAATAATTCAATTAAAAGATGACCCATACCATGGATAATTCTATTCAAAATTCCTCAACTCGAAAAAAAGCTGTTCTTCCAAAAAAGAATAAGGTTATGCTACGCCTTGTGAAACTTTCAGAAGATGCAGCTAATCCTGGAGGTCAAAATCTAACTTTCATTGCGAATTGTTTAACATCATTTCTTCTTGATTTAGGTTTCTCCAAGGATTCACTCCAATGTTATTATGGACATATCTCACATTGCATATGTGAACAGGACCGTGAAGGGCTTGCTACCATTATACTTAATATCCTTGAAAATATTGATGCTTCTGGGCTCCCAGAGAAGGAAAAGTCAGCAAAAATCCATATAGAAAATAAAAACAATCAGGAAATGTCCCTAAGTGTTGAAAGCCTCAGAGACGTTCTTGAAGAACATTATCAAATCTTTAAGTTATGGCAAAGAAAGCGACTAATAAGAAAGATACAACGAAATCCATAGAGCAGAT
>CAMWQU010000043.1 GCA_947176535.1 uncultured Prevotellaceae bacterium | reverse complement strand
ATTGGCAGAAACAATAGATTTTTATTTTGAAGATATATCATATGAACAGATTCTAGATAAAGTTACACGAAATGTAAATGAACTTGACATTGAAGCTATAATTGATTCATATGAGACAAAATTTAGTTATGAAAGTTTTAAGATGAATTCTGATACTGAAGGGGAAAGATACAATCTTGATCGTGGTGCCATTTACACCGACGAATATCTTGCCAAAATTTTACCTCCTATTCATGACTATCACGATGATAGAACAGCTTGTGTCCTACGTTATCCAGACTACACAAATCCTTATAAGAAAAAATATGACTTTGAACAAGTCTTGACCATTTTTGACAAAAAAGAAGATGATGATTTGTTTCCTTCTCTTCGCGGAACAGGTAACATTTTTAGAGATGCACACAATTTAAAAAACAAAGATGCAGAGGTACGCAAGGAGGCTAGAGAAAAATATAATAGAAAAGACCATGTGGATTTTTTAGTTAATTGTAGAATCTCGGAAATCATAAATAAAAAGTTGGAGATAGAAGCAAGACTTCATATAAAGCAAGCTGAGAATGGATCTTACAATCATAGTAGATAACTGCCATAGTACATAGTTACTCACAGACCATTCATTCACGCCAATCTTTGATTTTTACCAAACAATTACCTATAATAAAGGGAAACTTATGTAAGATAAACAGTCTAATTAAGATTAACAGACACTGATTTTCTGTATAGTGATTATTCAAAAATTATTACTAATTTGCATAAATATTAGTTGTTATGAAATATACATTTGAAAAAAGAGAGGCATTCGAGAAACCATATCTGAAAATGTTTGTGCGGGATATTACGTGCGAACAGGTAAAAGAACGTATAGAAATCCTTAATTCAATCAAAAAAGTAAATATAACTGAGTCTAACAGTAAAAGTCATCCCGGACAAACCCTAACAATATATCCGCGTGATTGTTTTTCTCTTGAAGAAGTAGAAGCTGCTATTCGTATCCGATTGGAAAACTATTCAGTGCAGGTTAAAGAAATAGTAACAGAAAAAATCAATGTTGCTAAATTTTCCAATTTGGAACATGACTTACTTAATGAATTGGATAAAGCTAAGGCAATTATAATCGTATGTGTTGCTTGGTTTACTAATCCGGTTTTACAACAAAAGCTGTTAGAAAAGTTACATAAAGGATGTGATGTGAGAGTAATTATCAATAATGATGGGATTAACAAACGCCATTCTGTTGATTTATCTGACATACCTCATAAAAAAGTCAGAGGCGAACGGAATGGTATAATGCACAAAAAATATTGTGTTATTGACAACAACATTGTGATTGAAGGATCATATAATTGGACAACAAATGCAGAGCATCGCAATGAAGAAGAGTTCACTATACATCATAATGATGTTGATTTAGCTTCACAATTTACGATGGACTTTAATTCAATATGGAATAGAGTTAGTTGATTTAGCGGAGTTTTCCGCACTTTTCTTTGTTATTTGTAACCTGTAATTCGTAATTTATTCGTATCTTTGTGCCCATACATGCCGGCACCCGCTCCGACAAACCGCCGTAAGCGACAAGCCGACAACGAAATTAGCAACTTGTAATTATATAGTATGTTTGAGAATCTAAGTGAAAGACTGGAACGGTCTTTTAAGATACTGAAAGGTGAAGGAAAAATCACCGAAATCAATGTCGCCGAAACACTCAAGGATGTACGGCGTGCCCTGCTCGACGCCGATGTCAATTACAAAGTCGCCAAGCAATTCACGGACACCGTAAAGCAAAAGGCACTGGGACAGAATGTGCTCACCGCAGTCCGCCCAAGCCAGTTGATGGTGAAAATCGTACACGACGAACTGGCCCTGCTGATGGGTGGAGAAACGGCCGAGCTGAATCTCCCCGGACGCATCGGTGCCCCCAGCATCATACTGATGGCCGGTTTGAACGGTTCGGGTAAGACGACATTCAGCGGAAAACTGGCCAAACTGTTAAAAGACAAGCAATTCAAGAAACCGTTACTGGCAGCCTGCGATACGTTCCGCCCCGCCGCCATGGAGCAGTTACGCGTACTGGGCGAACAAATCGACGTGCCCGTATATATGGAACCCGGTGCGACTGATCCCGTGCAGGTGGCTCTCCATGCCATCAACGAGGCTCAGCAGCGGGCCAACGACGTAGTCATTGTCGATACGGCCGGACGTTTGGCCATCGACGAGGAACTGATGCAGCAGATTTCCGACATCAAGGACGCCATTCACCCCCACGAGATTCTCTTTGTGGTGGATGCCATGACCGGACAGGATGCCGTAAACACTGCCAAGGAATTTAACGACCGACTCGATTATACCGGTGTTGTACTGACCAAACTGGACGGAGACACACGTGGCGGTGCCGCTCTCTCCATCCGCACGGTGGTCGATAAGCCCATCAAGTTTGTAGGAACCGGCGAGAAGATGGAGGCCGTCAGTCCGTTCCACCCCTCCCGCATGGCCGACCGCATACTGGGTATGGGAGACATTGTCTCACTCGTTGAGAGGGCGCAGGAGCAGTATGACGAGAAGGAAGCCCGCCGCCTGGAGCGTCGTATTCAGAAGAATCAGTTCGACTTCAACGACTTCTATGCCCAAATCCAACAGATTAAGAAGATGGGCAACCTGAAAGACCTTGCCGCCATGATTCCGGGCGTCGGCAAGGCGTTGAAGGACGTGAACATCGACGACAATGCATTCAAGAGCATCGAGGCCATCATCCTCAGCATGACTCCCAAGGAGCGACAGAATCCCGGTCTGCTGAACGCCACCCGACGCATGCGCATAGCCAAAGGCAGCGGAACGAACATTCAGGAGGTGAACCGCCTGATTAAGCAGTTCGACCAGACCCGAAAAATGATGAAAATGGTTACCGGAAAGAAACTGCCGGGAATGATGAAAGGTATGCCTGACATGCCGGGAATGCCTAAAATGCCTAAATTGTAATTCGTAAAAATCCTAAAAATAGAATATCGTGGAACTCATCGACGGAAAGGCAACGGCTGCCACTATCAAAGCCGAAATCAAAGCCGAAGTAGAACAAATCGTAGCTCAGGGGGGACGTCGTCCGCATCTGGCCGCCATACTTGTCGGTCACGACGGAGGCAGTGAGACGTATGTCAAGAACAAGGTATTAGCCTGCGAGGCTTGCGGATTCCAGTCTACCCTGCTCCGTTTCGAGGACGATATTACAGAGGAGGAACTGCTGGCTTGCGTATCGCAACTCAACGAGAATCCCGAAATCGACGGTTTCATCGTTCAGCTCCCGCTACCCCGACATATCAACGAGCAGCATGTTATCGAGGCGATAGATTACCGTAAGGATGTCGATGGATTCCATCCCATCAACGTCGGTCGTATGGCCATCGGTCTGCCGTGCTTCATTTCGGCCACCCCGTTGGGCATCCTCACCCTGCTGCAACGCTACCACATCCCGACCAGCGGAAAGAAGTGTGTCATTCTGGGTCGCAGCAACATCGTGGGAAAGCCTATGGCACAACTGATGACGCAGAAACAATACGGCGACGCCACTGTTACAGTATGTCACAGCCGCAGCCAGACCCTGAAAGAGGAATGCCGGGAGGCAGACATCGTGATTGCCGCCATCGGTCAGCCGGGATTTGTCACCGCAGACATGGTGAAAGAGGGTGCCACCGTGATTGATGTAGGTACGACGCGCGTTCCCGATGCAACCCGCAAGACGGGCTTCCGTCTGAGCGGTGATGTGCTTTTCGAGGAGGTCGCTCCCAAGTGTTCCCACATCACACCGGTTCCCGGCGGCGTGGGCCCCATGACCATCTGTATGCTCATGCTCAACACACTTTCGGCGGCCAAAAAGGAGTTTTACAAATAAATTTCGTTCAAAGGACGTAAATTTCGGCTTAAAAGTTTTCTACTTTCAACTTTTTTGCGTACCTTTGCATTCGCATTTGGGGATATACCCTATATGGTGACTATAGTTCAGTTGGTTAGAGCGTCAGATTGTGGTTCTGAATGTCGTGGGTTCGAGTCCCACTAGTCACCCTCTCAACTGAGAACAGACAAGGAAGTCATAAGAAAAGACTTTCTTGTTTGTTTTTTATCCTCCTTAATTTGTCACAAAGCAAAAAAATAAGGGCTGCATCGAAAATTAACCCGCGCAAAGTTTCGCTTTACAAACATTATTCGTATTTTTGTAGAGACGTTATATTTGACGACGAAACAATTAACCTAACAAAATACCAAAGTTAATGAAAAAAACTATTATTTCCATCGTGATGCTTGCCATAAGTGC
>CAMWQU010000042.1 GCA_947176535.1 uncultured Prevotellaceae bacterium | reverse complement strand
AGAGCTAAAAGCTCAGCTATTCATAAAAGACTGCGAACGGGATGCGCACAAATTCTTTTCTGTATCAGGTTGATTGAATAAATTTGTGGTTGTCCCTGCGGGAAGGCTGCACACCGTACAACGATTTCCCTTTGTAAGATTCGGCTACTGTCTGTTTCTTCTATTCCATTTTTATAGGTTGAGGCACTATTGCCAAGATGCGGGCAAAGGTACGAAAATTTTGTACAGAAAGATAGAAATTCCCAAGATTTTCAAAACAAAATTCCCAAGATTTTCAATTTCTGCCGTATTTCTTTTTGCAAATGCTCCGGAGCTATTCCGGTCGCGGAATCTGCGGATTCGGGCGGACTTCAGAAGACATTCTGTATTCATCGCCGACGGACGGACATTCATCGTCGATGAACGCGCATCCGTCGTCGGTGAACGGCCGTTCACCGACGATGAATACACTTTGCCCCGAACGGACGGAAAAAATGCCCCGGAAAGCCGGCCTTTTTATCGCCCGAAGGCGGAAGGCTATCGACCCGTGGGCGGGCCGGAAACGACAAAAAAGTCTCCACTACTCTCACGAGCCATGGAGACCACGGTGTTAAAGAAAATTACTAATTCTAATTAACCTCCAATCTAAATCTATTTTTTGCTAATGCGCTCAAGGGTGAAGTCGCAGGCCGAGAACCAACGACCGAGCCACGTGCGTCCGGTCAGTTCAGGGTCGGTGGTGATACCGTAGTAGAGTGCCTGGGGCTTCTTTATCGTGATGTCGGGCAGCGTGATGCGGTTCCATCCGAATCCCCGGGCACCGTTGGCGGCGGCAATGGCGGAAAGTCGCTCCAGTTCCAGCGAATCGCGCACCTCGCCTCTCCGGAGTATGCTGTCGCGCTTGGCCACGGCCTCGGCCCAGATGTTGCCGCCCATGTTGTTGTCGGCCGGGATTTCATAGCACTCGGCCGGCGACTTGGCACCAAGGCGGACAAAGATGCAGGCTCCCTGCCCCTCGGCCCGTACACAACCGGAAATCCGATAAGTTCCGGGCATGAGATGTTCGTAGCGACGTATGGTGAAACGCTGTCTGTGGGCATCATCCCAGTTGTCAATGTAGCGGACAGTTGGGTCGCCCGTGTAATACTGCCCTACGGCGGTGTAACGGTCGTTGCAGTTCTCGGCCAACGTGACGCGCCAGCCACGAATGGAGAGGAAATTCCACTCATGGGGCATATAGTAAATGCCGTCATGGGTATTTTTCGCACGTCGGTATTCGGTATGCTTCGCGCACCATACATCATGCCGGCCTACGAGCCGGGTGCCGGCGATAATCGTTGCGACGAAAGCCACAATCCACACGATGAGGAGGGATAGGCGCAAACGGAAGCTCATGGGTTTCAGCTGCTTGAAGTTCGTAAACAGACTGTGGATGATGCAGTAGGCCGGGATGACAAGGAGAATAATGACAGCCAAGGCTGCAAAAAAGGACAGAGCGGAAGAATCGGAAATGAACAACCAAATATTGTCATCACCGAGAATGGATTTGACCAGTTCCTCTGACGTGAGCGTCATGAAAGCAATGAAGATGCCCACTCCGCAGAGCAGGAAAACAGCCAGCATGATGCCTATACTGTAGATGCACCCACGCCCGAAGACTCCGAGCATGAAGAAGAAACTGGCGATGCAGCCGGTAGGCGTTTCGCCCGACTTGACACGGACGGCCTGACTGACTTCGTCGGCCAGATTCTGCGGATTCACCTTTTTGCCTTTCATGCGCAGTCGTTCCTCGGGGGTGTCGGCCACCGGCATCAGCATGGCAAAGACGGCATAAAGCAGCACAAACAGGAGCACCCAACGCAACCCATCGGCAAACATAAAAAAGAGGGACAGTAGCACAAAGCCGAGCCGGTAGAACAACACGTCACCACCCAGATAGGCGGCAAAACCCGAAAGCACGCCCATGAACTTGCGGTCGGCAGGATTGCGATACAGACGTTTCTGTCTTATGGAGGCTTCCTCCTGTTCTCCGGCTGAGGAGGGGGCGTCTTCCCGCTCCGGATTGTCTCCTTCATCGGAAGTGTCCGAGGTGGCTCCGTCCATTTCACCCGGATTTCCGATGCGATGGATGATGCTCTCCATCTGTTCGATTGTAACGGTTTCCGCTCCGTTGCGCTTCTGTTCGTCGAACAGTTCGACGATGCGCGACTCAATGTCGTCGGCAATTTCCTCGCCTCCCTCGCTACGGGCAAAATAGTTGCGCAGCGAGTCGGTGTAGCGTTTCAGTAACTCGTAGGCATCCTCGTCGAAGGCATACAGACGCCCCTGCAGATTGATGGTAATATTCTTTTTCATAATGTTCCTTGTTTGCTTATTGTACTTTCAGATAATTCACCGTAGTTGTCAGTTCGCCCCAGGCCCGGTCGAGCTCCAGAAGAAACTGCTCCCCGCTCTCGGTCAGGGCATAATACTTGCGTGGCGGCCCCTGCGTGCTCTCCTGCCACTGGTAAGAAAGCAAACCAGCGTTCTTCAGGCGCGTGAGCAACGGATAGAGCGTGCCTTCCACAACCAGCAGTTCGGCCTCCTGAAGCTGACGAATGATGTCGCTGGCATAGGCCTCCTCCCGCTTCAGCAGCAGCAGTATGCAGTATTCGAGCATACCCTTCCGCATCTGTGATTTCACATTGTTTACATCCATGTTCTTACGTTTTAAGTGTATTGATTAGTTTTTACCGGTAACTATTCTACTGTCTTACAGTCTTTTCCATCTATTTTCCCGCTACATTCGTCGTAATTGTTAAGGTTTGACGATACAAAGTTAAGCAAAAATACAATACCATGCAATACATAGTACCATATTTCTACTGCACAAAGGTCATTTTTTTATTTTCCGGGCACATTCGCTCCTTGGCAGGGACAACCCGAAACAAAAAAATCCCCGGCGACCTCGCGCGCATATATTATATAAGGTACGCGCGAGGCCGCCGGGGAATGTGCGGACGGAGGGGGCAGAGCTACTCGTGATGGTAAGGCTCGCCGTTGAGGATGGTCATGGCACGGTACAACTGTTCCACAAACAGGAGGCGAATCATCTGGTGGGAGAAGGTCATCTGCGAGAGAGAGATTTCCTCGGCAGCCAACCGGTGGATGCGGGCCGAGAAACCATAGGGGCCACCCACGACGAACACCAGACGGCGGGGGGCGGAAACCATGCGCTTCTGCATCCATGCGGCAAAGTCCATGCTGCGGCGTTCCTTGCCGTGTTCGTCCAACAAAACGACGTAATCGTCTGGGGCTAATGCTTTTTTCAGCAAGTCCGCCTCCTGTTCTTTCTGCTGCTCCTGCGACAGATTCTTGGCATTCCGCAGTTCGGGAATCACCTCTATGCGGAAAGGTACGTAGTGACCGATGCGGCCGACGTACTCATCTGTCAGTTCGGCAATCCGCTTGTCCGTGGTTTTGCCGATGACGATAAATAGAGTCTTCATGGCGCAAAGTTATGAAAAAGTTGAAAGCCGGAAGTTGAAAGTCGGAAGTTTTTTTATATCTTTGTGGCAAGAATCACTAAATAAGAATGGAAAGAAATGCTAAGTGTAGAAGAATTGAATGACCGTCTAATAGACCTTGCCTTTGCCGAAGACATCGGCGACGGCGACCACACCACCCTATGTTGCATCCCGGCCGACCGGATGGGAGAGTCGAAACTGCTTATCAAGGAGGAAGGCATTTTTGCCGGCGTGGACATTGCCAAACAGGTGTTCCACCGCTTCGACCCGACGCTCGAAGTGGAGGTGTACATCAAGGACGGCGCACACGTGCATCCCGGCGACATCGTGATGAGCGTGAAGGGCAAGGAACAGAGTCTGTTGCAGACCGAACGCCTGATGCTGAACATCCTGCAGCGCATGTCGGGCATAGCCACCATGACGCACAAATACCAGCAGGCACTGATTGATGCCGGCACAAAGACCCGCGTACTGGATACCCGCAAGACGACACCGGGAATGCGCATGCTGGAGAAGGAGGCCGTGAAAATCGGAGGAGGCATGAACCACCGCATCGGATTGTTTGACATGATTCTGCTGAAAGACAATCACATCGACTTCTGCGGCGGCGTGCACAACGCCATTTCCCGCGCCAAGCAGTATTGCAAGGAGAAGGGCAAAGACCTGAAAATAGAGTGCGAAGTGCGCAACTTCAAGGAACTGGACGAGGCGTTGGCCGAAGGATGCGACCGCATCATGTTCGACAACTTTACTCCCGAAGATACCCGAAAGGCCGTCGCCATCGTGGCGGGACGTGCCGAAACGGAGTCTTCCGGCGGCATCACCTACGACACGATGATTCCCTACGCCAAGGCGGGAGTGGACTTCATCTCTTTCGGAGCCCTCACCCACAGCGTAAAAGGGCTTGACATGAGTTTCAAGGCGGCGGGAAGCGACAAACTGAAAATCTAAGTGCAATAACTTAATACAGAATAAAAAATGAGTACAAGAAAGCAGACTATCTTCCTCTTACTGGCAATGCTTTTTGCCTCGGTGCCTTCATTTGCCTGCACCAACCTTATCGTGGGCAAAAAAGCAAGTCTGGACGGCAGCGTCATTGTCACTTACTCAAGCGACGACTACGGAGCTTACGGTTACCTCTTCTATCAGAAAGGCGGAAAGCATCGGCCCGGAGAGATGCGCAAGCCTGTCTCTTGTGCACATCTCCGAGGGCACGAGACGTAGAGGAATCTCGTATGCC
>CAMWQU010000041.1 GCA_947176535.1 uncultured Prevotellaceae bacterium | reverse complement strand
CCACGATAATCGGTTTGCTCTTGTCGATGCCGCTGCCCAGCAAAGCCTTTGACAAGTCGTTGAGCAGGTAGCGCTGTATGGCGCGTTTCACCGGTCGTGCACCAAATTCGGGGTCGTAACCCATGCGGGCGAGGAAGTCGATGGCAGCGTCGGTAGGACTGAGTGTCACCCCGTTCCGTTCGAGCATCTGCCGTATGTTGCTTATCTGCAACAGCACCACCTGCCGTATTTCGTCTTCCCGGAGCGGCTGGAACGTGATAACCTCGTCGATGCGGTTCAGAAATTCGGGTCGCATGGCCGTCCGCAGTTGTTCGCGTTTCAGGTTCGACGTCATGATGATGAGCGTGTTCTTGAAGTTCACCGTCCGCCCCTTAGAGTCCGTCAGTCTGCCGTCGTCGAGCACCTGCAACAGCGTGTTGAACACGTCGGGATGAGCCTTTTCGATTTCGTCAAACAGCACCACGGAATACGGTTTGCGTCTGACGGCCTCCGTGAGCTGTCCGCCCTCGTCGTAACCCACGTAGCCCGGAGGAGCACCGATGAGGCGGCTGACGGAGAACTTCTCCTGATACTCCGACATATCTATCCGGGTCATCATCTGCTCGTCGTCGAACAGGTATTCGGCCAGTGCGCGGGCCAGTTCGGTCTTGCCGACACCCGTCGTGCCGAGGAAGATGAACGAACCTATCGGGCGTTTGGGGTCTTGCAGGCCGGCTCTGCTGCGCCGCACGGCATCGCTGACGGCCGTGATGGCTTCGTCCTGTCCGATGACGCGGTGGTGCAACTCCTCCTCCAGATGGAGCAACTTGTCACGCTCGCTTTGCAACATCTTTGAAACGGGAATGCCTGTCCAGCGGCTTACTACGTCGGCAATGTCGTCGGCGGTCACCTCCTCTTTCACCATAGCCTCAGTGCCTTGCGCCTCGCGCAACTGCTGCTTCGTGCTTTCGATTTCCTGCTCCAGTGCCTGAAGTTTTCCGTACCGGATTTCTGCCACGCGGGCATAGTCTCCGCTACGTTCGGCCCGTTCGGCCTCGAACTTCAGTTGTTCAATCTGCTGCTTGTTCTGCTGAATGCGGTTCAGCAAATCCTTTTCGCCCTGCCACTTGCTGCGGAACTGCGTCTCCTGCTCCTGCAGGTCGGCGATTTCCTTGTTCAGTTGCTGCAACTTCGGCAGGTCGTCCTCGCGCTTGATGGCCTCCCGTTCAATCTCCAACTGTTTCAACTTGCGGGAGATTTCGTCCAGCTCCTCAGGCAGCGAATCGCGTTCCATGCGCAGTTTGGCAGCCGCTTCGTCCATCAGGTCGATGGCCTTGTCGGGCAGGAAACGGTCGGTGATGTAGCGGTTGGAGAGCTCCACGGCGGCGATGATGGCATCGTCCTGTATGCGCACCTTGTGGTGATTTTCATAGCGTTCCTTCAGTCCGCGCAGGATGCTGATGCTGGAGGAAACGTCCGGTTCGTCCACCATGACGCTCTGGAAGCGGCGCTCCAGTGCCTTGTCCTTTTCGAAATACTTCTGGTATTCGTCGAGCGTCGTGGCCCCGATGCTGCGCAGTTCGCCGCGTGCCAGTGCCGGTTTCAGGATGTTGGCGGCGTCCATGGCTCCTTCGCCCTTTCCGGCCCCGACGAGCGTGTGTATCTCGTCGATGAACAGGATTATCTGCCCCTCGCTCTTCGTCACCTCATTGACAACGGATTTCAGCCTCTCCTCAAACTCGCCCTTGTACTTGGCACCGGCAATCAGTGCCCCCATGTCGAGCGAATACAACTGTTTGTCCTTCAGATTCTCCGGCACGTCGCCGCGCAGGATGCGGTGGGCCAGTCCTTCGACGATGGCTGTCTTTCCCGTACCCGGTTCGCCAATCAGGATGGGATTGTTCTTGGTGCGCCGGCTGAGAATCTGCAACACACGGCGGATTTCCTCGTCACGCCCGATGACCGGGTCGAGCCGTCCGGCCCGCGCCTCGTCCACCAGATTCTTGGCATACTTGGAGAGGCTCTGGTACGTGTCCTCGCTCGACTGCGAAGTCACTTTCTGTCCGCCGCGCAGTTCCTGAATGGCTTTTCGCAGTTCGCTCTCCGTCATGCCGGCGTCCTTTAGGATTTTCGAAGCCGCGGTGTTCGATGCGAGTATGGCCTGCAACAGCGGCTCGATGCTCACGAACTCGTCGCCCTGCTTCTGGGCGATGTCCTCGGCCCGGTTCAGAATGTCGCTCAGCTCGCGGCCCGGATACGGCTCTCCGCCCTGCACGCGCGGCAGCGTGTTGATGCGGGCGTCTACGGCCTGCTGGATGACTGTGGGGCTGATGCCCATTTTGCGAAAGACGAACTGCGTGACCTGTTCGCCAACTTTCAGGATACCTGCGAGCAGATGTTCCGGCTCGATGGTCTGTTGCCCCTGTCGCTGTACGCGGCTGATGGCCTCCTGTATGGCCTCCTGGGCCTTGATGGTGAATTTGTTAGGGTTCATAATGTTGTCTCCTTTCTTTTTTAGTTTTTCTGTTCTGTACGGTAGGTTACAAAACGCGTGGCAATCCCCCGCTTCGGGGCACTTTGTCGGGTTTCCTGCCAAGATGGCAAACGAGTCCCTACTATGGACGGTCGTCCGTCCCGCTATGGATTCGCCTCGGTCCCGCTATGGATTCACCTCCGTCCTGCTATGGACGGGCCGCAGACCTGCCTATGCGTGTGCGCGCACGTGCGCGCGTACATATTATAATGGTATATAGGCCGCATAAGCGGGTGGCGGGTTGCAGGAATGGAAAAAAGTTCGTATCTTTGTGTCCCCTGAAGCGAAACGATGAGCAGAAAACAAGAACTCTTGTATCGGGTGCGCAATGGCGGCGCGATGACGAGGCGGGACAAACTCCATCTCGTCCTCCTGCTCAGTATGCCCGCCATATTCGGACAGTTGAGCACCATCGTCATGCAGTACATCGACACCATGATGGTGGGGCAGTTGGGGGCCAACGCCACGGCCTCCATTGGTCTGGTGAGCACCACTTGCTGGCTCTTCGGCGGTCTGACGGCCTCCATCGGAGCCGGTTTCGGGGTACTCGTCGCCCAGCACATCGGGGCCAGAGCGTACGATGCGGCCCGCAATGTGCTCCGCCAGTCGCTGATGGTCTGCATGGCTCTGGGCGTGCTCGTCTCCCTCTTTTGTGTCTCCATACACGCCCGCCTGCCGCTGTGGCTGGGGGGAGATCCGGAAGTGGCGGTGCTCTCGTCGCGCTACTTTCTCATCTGGAGCCTGACGGTGCCCGTCATGCAGTTGCTCTTCCTGTCCAACGGCATGCTGCGCAGCAGCGGTAACATGAAGGTGCCGATGGTGCTCGGCGTACTGATGTGCCTCCTCGACGTCTTCTTCAACTTCCTGTTCATCCCCCTTTGGGGAGTGGCGGGAGCGGCATTCGCCACCACGCTTGCGGCCATCCTCACCACGGTCTGCTCGTTCACTTATCTGATTACGCGCAGTCCGGAACTGCGCCTGCTGGGCGACCGCAACGCACCGTCCGTCCCCAAACTGCGTCCGGACGTTCCCGTCATCCGGCGCAGTCTGAGTATCGGGCTGCCCATGACCGTGGAACACGTAGTCTTCTGCGGAGCGCAGATAGCCTGCACCATCATTGTGGCCCCTCTCGGTTCGGTGGCTATCGCCGCCAACACGATAGCCATTGTCGTGGAAAGTCTCTGCTACATGCCCGGCTACGGCATCGGCGATGCGGCCACTACGCTCATCGGACAGAGCTATGGCGCCCGCCGGGGCGACCTCATCCGCGCTTTCTCCGTCCTGACCGTGGGGTTGGGAATGGGAGTCATGACGCTGCTGGGCATCGTCATGTACTTCACCGCCCCCGACCTGATGCGGCTGATGACTCCCGACCCTCTGGTGCAGGCCGAGGGCACCGTGGTGCTGCGCATAGAGGCATTTGCCGAACCCGTATATGCCGCCAGCATAGTTGTCTATTTCGTCTTTCTGGGATTGGGCGATATGCTCGTCCCCTGCGTGATGAATTTGGCCAGCATTTGGCTCGTGCGCATCCCCCTTGCAGCCATACTCGCCCGCACGATGGGGCTCCGCGGCGTATGGTTGGCCATGTGTATCGAACTCACCGTGCGCGGCATCATCTTCCTGCTGCGTCTGCGGCTGAAAAAGATAACCGTTGAGCCGCAGCCAGCGTCTGCGCAGTCCGTATAAACGAAGTTCTTAATCATTGTTCCTAACAATAATGAATCCGAATAGTATGAAAATCATCGAAAACAAAGAGTTTGGCGGCGAGCGTCCGCTATATTGCGAGCATGACCTCCTGCTCAGGGGCGTAACCATCCATGTGGGCGAGTCGTCCATCAAGGAGACCTCCAACATCGAGGCCGAGCAGTGTCGTTTCGAGGGCAAGTACGTCTTCTGGGAATGCCGCGGCTTCCGTGTCCGCGACAGCTTCTTTGCCGAGAGTGCCCGCTCCTCGCTGTGGTACAGCTGCGACGTCGTCATGCAGGGCTGCCGTGTGGAGGCTCCGAAAATGTTCCGTCGGATGAAGGGCATCGAACTGCACGACTGCCACTTCACGAATGCCGAGGAGACGCTGTGGGACTGCGACGGCGTGCGCATCGAGGATTGCCGCATCGAGAATGCCGACTACCTGTTCATGCACACCGACAACGTCTACATCGACCGCTACCATCAGGACGGAAACTATTCGTTCCAGTACAGCCATAACGTGGAAATCCACAATGCCACGCTCAACACCAAGGACGCTTTCTGGGAAGCGGAGAACGTCACTGTCTATGATTCGGAAATCAATGGCGAGTATCTCGGTTGGTATTCCCGGAATCTCCGCCTTGTGCGTTGCCATATCACGGGTGAGCAGCCCCTCTGTTACTGCGAGAACCTGGTTATGGAGGACTGTACGATGGGCGAGGATGCCAATTTGGCGTTCGAGTACAGCACCGTCCGTGCCACCATCAACGGCCCGGTGCATAGCATCAAGAATCCCACCTCCGGCTGCATCGAGGTGCGCGGAAAGGTAGGGGAGATTATTCTCGATGAGAACCGGAAGGCTCCCGGGGACTGCGTAATCAGACAGGAGTAGTTCCCCGTGTGACTGTTGTTTCATACCTAAAACGGAAAACGATGAAGTACAACTTTGATGAGATTATTTCCCGCCGGGGCACCGATTCCATGAAGTGGGACGACTCTGACGACCCCGAAATGCTCCCCCTTTGGGTGGCCGACATGGATTTTCGGGCGGCTCCCTGCATCCGGCAGGCCCTGCAGCGACGTCTCGACCACGGAATCTTCGGTTATGTCCGGGTGCCGGAGACTTACTACGAAGCTGTGATAAACTGGTTTGCCCGTCGGCACGGTTGGAAGATGCAGAGGGAGGACATCCTGTACACGTCCGGTGTGCTGCCCGCCATCGCTGCCATCCTGCGGGCCGTGACGACGCCCGGCGACGGTGTGCTCATGCTCACGCCCATTTACAACTGCTTCTATGCCTCCATCCGGAATGCCGGCTGCCGCTTGGTGGATGTGCCGCTCGTCTATGAGGAACAAACGTATCACATCGACTTCGAGGCTTTCGAGCAGGCCATCGTCCGTCAGCAGGTGAAGGTCTTCCTGCTTTGCAATCCCCACAATCCCGTAGGGCGTGTCTGGACGCGTGAGGAACTGGCCCGCATGGGTGACCTCTGCTTGAAGCACGGCGTCTTCGTCATCAGCGACGAAATCCACTGCGAACTGGTGATGCCCGGCTTCCGCTATACGCCTTTTGCCGCCGTCCGGCCCGAATTTGCCCGACATAGTGCCATCTGCACCTCGCCGACCAAGAGTTTCAACATTCCCGGTCTGCAGATAGCCAATATCACCATTGCGGATGCAGACGTGCGCTGTGGCGTAGACAAGGCTATCAATATCCACGAAACCTGCGATGTCAATCCTTTTGGCGTGGATGCCCTGCAGGCGGCTTACTCCGCTGATGGGGAAGAGTGGCTGAATGAATTGTTGCCTTATATCCACGAAAACTATAACCTCCTCTGCCGGTTTGTGGCCGAACACATGCCGAAACTCCGTGTCACGCGCCTCGAAGGTACCTATCTGGCGTGGGTGGATTGTGCGGCTTTGGGCATCGAATCCGAGGAGTTGGCCGAGAAATTACGCACGCAGGCCCATGTTCGCTTTGCGCCCGGTAGGGAATATGACGTCCGTCATTCTTCCTTCTTGCGTATCAACTTAGCTTGTCCTCGTAGTATATTATTATCTTCTTTGCGTGGTTTTGCTGGAGTCTATTTAGGTATTTCCCGTTCTTTTTAGCCAGCCTTTTGTAGTTTTTCCCTTTTTT
>CAMWQU010000040.1 GCA_947176535.1 uncultured Prevotellaceae bacterium | reverse complement strand
CCGCAGCATCATCACCGCCCACTACACGGGCCGAACCATCGACGGCAAGCCGTTTGACAGCAGCCGTGGCGGCGCACCCCTGGCCTGCCGCCTGTGCGACCTCATCGAGGGCTGGATTGTCAGCCTCCAGCAGATGCACATCGGCGACAAGTGGGAAATCTACATCCCGGCCGAAATGGGGTACGGCCGATTCTCGCAACCGGGCATCCCGGGCGGTTCAACGCTTATCTTTGAAATAGAACTGCTGGGCATCGCATGAGAGAGCGGTTAGCAGACACAAGCACGACGATACCGGAAAGCGCAGACGGAGGGATGAACCTTATCATAGACATCGGAAACACACGGGCCAAGCTGACGGTCTTTGACGGGGAGGAGCCCATAGCCTCCACGGTCACGACGCACGACCTGACTGGCGTGGAAGAACTGGCGGCAAAGCACAACTGCCGCAGGGGGATTGTCTCCACCACGGCCGGACTGACGGGGGAGGCGGAACGGAAGATGGCGGCCCTGCCCTTTCCCGTGTTGCGCATGAGGGGCGAAACGCCCGTGCCGCTCACCGTCACCTACCGCTCGCGACACACGCTGGGAACCGACCGGCTGGCGGCGGCCGTGGGGGCGCGGACGCTGATGCCGGAGGGGGAACTGCTGGTGGTGGATGCGGGAACGTGCGTGACCATCGACTTCGTGGATGCCGACAACAACTACCGAGGCGGGAACATTTCGCCGGGACTGGAAATGCGCCTCCGTGCCATGCACGAGGGCACGGCACGGCTGCCCGAGGTGAGCAGCGAGGGGGAAGCGCCGGAGGTGGGATTCGACACCGTGACCGCTCTCCGCAGCGGGGCCGTCAGGGGGCTGCGTATGGAAATCGAGGGCTACATACGGCATTTCCGGCAGAAATATCCCGATGTTTCAGTTTTTTTAACGGGAGGAGACGCCAAGAAATTGGGTATCTCGGAAGAATTCATTATCTTTGCGCCGGATTTCATCGTCCCGCGCGGACTTAACACGATATTAAGATACAATCAATGAACGCAATAAAGAAGGTACTCGCTCTGGTGCTGATGCTGTCTGCGGCCCTTGCCGCGCAGGCACAAAGCAACGGCAGCAACTCGTCATACTCCCGGTTCGGACTGGGGTTGCTCAACGACCGCTCGCAGGGTTTCAACCGAGGCATGGGCGGCGTGGCACAGGGATTCCGGAGCGAAATACAGGTGAACGCGCTGAACCCCGCGTCCTACTCCGCCACCGACTCCCTGACTTTCATTTTCGACGTCGGCATGTCCCTGCAGACGGGACGCCTCACCGGAGGCGGCGCAAGCGTGAGCCCCACCAACGCATCGCTGGCGTATGTCAATTCCGCTTTCCGTCTGGCCAAAGGACTGGGCATGTCCATCGGCTTCATCCCCTACTCCACCATCGGTTACAGCTTCAACAAGACGAAACCGGTGGCCGGCGGCAACACACTAAGTTCCAAAACAGCCTATTACGGCAACGGAGGACTGCACGAACTGTACATCGGAGCGGGATGGAACCCCTTCGCCGACCTGAGCATCGGTGCCAACGTTGGTTACATGTGGGGAGAGTATAGCCACAGCATGGCGCAGACGCTCAGCGGAGACCAAACGGCAAGCAGCTCGGCAGACAATCCCACGTGCATCTGGAGCAGCGACCTGAGAACCTACAAGCTGGACATCGGCGCACAGTATCCCGTTGCCCTGAACAAAGATAACACGCTGACACTCGGTGCCACCGTGGGCCTCGGACACAACATCGGAAGCAAGGTGGAATATGTGAGATACACCAGTCTGGGCGATACCGTGACATTCGAGGCGAAGAAGGCGTTTGACCTCCCCCTCTCCGTCAGTGCCGGTGCCACGTGGCAGTTCCGGGAACGGCTGAGCATAGGAGCCGACTACACGCTGCAACGCTGGCAGGGATGCAGGGTGCCGGTGTTGGGCGAAGACCAGACGAACATCGTCATTGCCACCGACCAGTACCGGGACATGCACCGCGTCGCCCTTGGAGCCGAATACACCCACGACCCGAACGGACTCAAGTACACCGACCATATACGCTACCGCTTGGGCGGTTCCTATTCGACACCCTACGTGAAAGTGAACAACCTGAACGGCCCTACGGAACTGAGGCTGACGGCAGGTGTGGCAGTGCCGGTGAAGGCCAGCGCACGCTCGCTCATCAACGTTTCCGTGGAGTGGCTCAAACGTACTCCCTCCGCAAGCTATCAGATTAAGGAGAACTACTTTCTGGTGCATCTGGGGGTAACGTTCAACGAAGCATGGTTCATGAAGCGAAAGTTCCAGTAACGAATCTATGAACGGAGAAAGGCGGGACAACGCACATAACGGGACAAGACAGGGGACATCCATGTGGATTTCCCTTTTTCTCATTATCACCCTCCTGTCGCAGCTCCTGTTTTCCTGCCGGGACGACCGGAAGCAGGTGGCGGCCGCCATCAGCAAAGACGACTCCACTGCATTCATGCGCTCGCGGGGCATCAGTACGCTCATCAGCGACTCGGGCGTACTGCGCTACAAACTGGTGGCCGAGGAGTGGGACATACATACCAACACGACACCGCCCAGTTGGAAATTCATGAAAGGTATGCTCATGGAACGCTTCGACGAATCGTTCCACATCGACCTGCACGTGGAGGCGGACACGGCTTACCTGCACGAGCAGCGGCTCTGGGAACTCCGCGGACGGGTGGTTATCCGAAACATCGAGGGTACGCTGTTCCGCACGGAGGAACTCTTCTGGGACATGAACGAACACCGGATGTGGAGCACACAATACATGCGCATCAAAACGCCCGAACGGGAACTGGAGGGCACGGACTTCCGCTCCAACGAGCAGATGACGGATTACTATATATCGAACTCCGCCGGGGCTTTCCCCGTGGGTGACGTGAACGGCAGTGACGACACTGCGGAAACGGAACCGACGGACACCGCGGCAGCCGTTGCGGCCACGCAGCCGACACGACCCACGGCCGAGGAATCGAGTAAAAAGAACTGATTACTAACTTTCTGTATCGCTATCCCCACCAACCAAAACGAAAACAATATGCTCATCGTCTGTTGCATCATCGTACTGCTGTTCTCCGCCTTCTTCTCAGGCATGGAGATTGCTTTCGTCTCATCAAGCAAACTGCGCGTGGAAATGGATAAAGCCAACAAGGAGGGCATCACCTCGCGCATCCTGAGCACGTTCTATGCCCATCCCAATGACTTCATCTCCACCCTGCTCATCGGAAACAATATCGCACTCGTCATTTACGGTATTCTGATGGCGCAGGTGATAGACGAACTGATTCTGCAACCGACCGGGCTCGTCGGCAACGAGGCCGTGCAACTGACCTTGCAGACGCTCATCAGTACGGCTATCGTGCTGGTGACGGGAGAGTTCCTGCCCAAAACGATATTCCGCCTCAACCCCAACGGCATGATGAATGCGTTCGCCTTGCCCGCCTACCTCTTCTACATCCTGCTCTACCCCATCAGCAAGTTCACCAGCAGCCTCTCCAAGTTCCTCCTGTGGACGGTGGGGGCCAAGGTGCAGCCGACCAAGACGGGACAGAGTTTTACCAAGGTGGATCTCGACGACCTCATACAGCGCAACATCGACCACGTGAGCGACGAGAGCGAGATAAAGGAGGAAGTGAAGATATTCCAGAATGCGCTGGACTTCAGCAGCACGAAGATACGCGACTGCATCGTGCCCCGGACGGAAATTGACGCCGTGAGCATCGACACGCCGCTGGAGGTGCTGAAAAACCAGTTCGTGGAAAGCGGACATTCCAAGATTATCGTTTACCGGGAGGACATCGACGACATCGTCGGATTCGTGCATTCGAGCGAAATGTTCCGGCCGGGACAGGGTGAAAACTGGAAGCTGAGCATACGCGAGATTCCTATCGTGCCCGAAACCATGACGGCGCAGAAACTGATGAAGCAGTTCATGCAGGAGAAGAAGTCCATGGCCGTGGTGGTGGACGAGTTCGGAGGAACGGCGGGCATCGTCACTCTGGAAGACCTGATGGAAGAAGTGTTTGGCGAAATCGAGGACGAGCACGACAACAACAAATATACCGCAAAGGAGCTCGGCGACGGGGAGTATCTGCTCTCGGCACGACTGGAAATCGAAACCATCAACGAACGCTTCGACCTCAATCTGCCCGAAAGCGAGGAGTACCTCACGCTGGGAGGCCTCATCCTGCACGAGTACCAAAGTTTCCCGAAACTGAACGAAGTGGTGAAATTCGGCACGTGGGAGGCCAAAATCATCAAAAACACAACGACAAAGATAGAACTTGTAAAACTAAAAGTCATTAAGTAGGCATTTTTTCAACGTCCTACTTCTTACTTTCAACTTTTATTTGTATCTTTGTGCGCTTTATAAGGAATCTAATCAATAAAAAAACAATAAAAAATGGCAACTTTACAAACTATCCGAAGCAAAGGTACCGCTCTGGTTCTTATTCTGGGACTTGCCTTGTTCGCTTTCATCGCAGAGGAGTTGGTGCGTGCCCTCTCTTCCAGCCAGAACGCCAGCCGGCAGGTTATCGGCGAGGTGTATGGCGACAACGTCAATTACCAGGAATTTAACGACCTGTATGACGAGTACGAAAATGCCGTCAAACTGACCGGCAACAACAAAAACTTGTCCGAGGCACAGACCACACAACTGCGCGATCAGGTGTGGAACGACTTCGTCAGCCAGAAGATCATCGAGCACGAGGCTAAGGCACTCGGTCTGACCGTGACCGACGCCGAAGTGCAGAACATCATCAACACCGGCTCAAGTCCTCTCCTGCGGCAGACTCCTTTCATCAACGAACAGACGAACATGTTCGACGTGAACATCCTGAAAGACTTCCTCGCCAGATACGAAGAGATTGTGAACAACCCGGACTATCCCGAGAATGTCAAAGAGGTGCAGACGCAGTATTACAACTACTGGAAGTTCATCGAGAAGCAGGTACGCCAGGAGGCTCTGATGCAGAAGTACCAGACACTGCTGACGGCTTGTCTGCTGTCTAACCCCGTCAGCGCAAAGGCTGCCTTTGAAGCCCGCAACAACGAAAGCACGGCACTGGTGGCCGCACTGCCCTACACACTCGTGAAAGATACCGACGTGGAACCCACGGACGAGGAGGTGAAGCAGAAGTACGACGAAATGAAAAAACAGTACCCCGATATGTTCGACATGCAGCAGGAGGCCCGCAGCATCAAGTATATCGTAGTGCCCGTGAGAGCCAGCGAGGCCGACAAAGAGGCTTTGCGTGAGGAACTGGCAGAATATGCTCAGGCCCTGAAAGACAACGAGAATGTCGCCAACATCGTTCGTGAGGCACGCTCAGTCATCGCTTACAACGGAATGCCCGTAAGCCGCAGAGCATTGCCCGGCGACATCGCTGCTTTGGTAGATACGCTCGCTCCCGGCACCGTTACATCGCCCTCGATTAACCTCGCCGAAAACACGATGAACGTCGTGAAGTTCATCGGCAAAGTGCAAATGCCCGACTCTGTAGAGTATCAGGTTATCAGCGTACCGGGTGCTGACGAAAAGGCTGCCAAAACGGCCGACAGCATCCTCGTAGCTCTGAATGCCGGTACCCCCATCGACACCATCGCCAAGCAGCAGAATCAGGCTGCCACCGCCCAGTGGATTACTTCCGCACAGGTGGACAACGCCACACTGCGTGACGAGGACAGAAAGTTTGTCGAAACGCTGTTCAGCACTCCTGCCGGCACCAACACAAAGTTGGACATCAACGACGGCAAACTTATCATCAGAATCATCAATCGCCGCAACTTCATCGACAAGTACAACGTGGCCATCATCAAGCGCGCTATCGACTTCAGCGAGAAGACACACAACGACGTTTGGAACAAGTTTAGCTCTTTCCTTGCCGCCAATCCGACACAGACCGACATCGAGGCCAACGCAGAGAAGGAGGGTTACAACGTGCTGACTTCCGAATACATCACCAGCAACGACCACTATGTTGCCAATATCCGCAGCACGACGGATGCGCTCCGTTGGATTTTCAGCAATAAGGTGGGAGCTGTCAGCGAACTCTATGAGGCCGGAAATGCAAACGACCAGTTGTTGGTTGTCATGCTGACCGACATTCATAAGAAAGGTATGCGCGACATCAAGGACAAGAACCTGAACATGATTCTCACGCAGGAGGTTGTCAAGGATAAAAAGGCTGCCCAGTTGATGGAGCAGATGCAGAACGCCAAGAGCATGGCCGATATGGCAAAGATTGCCGGTTCCGTACAGGATACCATCAGCCACATCACTTTCGCCGCTCCCGTATTCGTGCAGAAGATTGCCAGCAGCGAACCCGCTCTGAGCGGTGCTGTCAGCGCAGCCAAGCAGGGAGAGTTTGTAAACGGCGTGAAGGGTGAAGGCGCGGTCTATGCGTTCTCTGTACTGGCAAAGAACAAGCTCGAAGGCAAGTTCGACCTGAAGCAGGAGGAAGCCCAGCAGGCAGCAACGTATTCACGTAGCCTTGGCGGCCTGATGCAGACTTTGGCCCGCAAGGCAAAGATTGTGGATAACCGTTATAAGTTCTACCAGTAAAATAATATCGGTATATAACAAAAAAGG
>CAMWQU010000039.1 GCA_947176535.1 uncultured Prevotellaceae bacterium | reverse complement strand
CAGGACCTTCAGAACCGGAATCTGACGCTCTATACAGCTAAGCTACGGAGCCATTTGCGAGTGCAAAGATACGACGAAGCGAGCGAATAAACAAATAAAGTCCGACTTTTTTCACTATCAACTTCCATATATCAGCCATTCTTACGCCTATGTCACGGAAAATCATTACATTTGCAATATCATGATAAAGAAAGACTAAATAACAGCACAATCCTCACCCCAACATGAACATACTGATTATCGGCGCGACATCGGGCATCGGGAAAGCCCTTTACACTCATTACATATCGCGTGGCGACAAAGTAGCCATAATGGGCCGCCGCAAAGAGATTCTCAACGAGCTATATTCCACGAACCCTTCAGAAACCGTTCCGCTGCCCGTCGATATTTCCGACTGCGCGGCATTCAACGGGGCATTTTCCCAAGCCATCGCATCGCTAAAGCAGCTTGACCTTGCCATTCTTTGTGCCGGCATCGGAGACCTGAATCCCCGTCTTGAGATTTCGCAGGAACTGGCGGTGCTTTCAACCAACGTAACGGGTTGGACGAACGCCATAGACACGCTATACCGTTATTTTGAGACACAGGGAAAAGGACACGTCGTGTCCATTACGTCTGTCGGCGGACTGCAACCCACTCCCCTCGCGCCCTCATACAGCGCAAGCAAAGCCTTCCAAATCAACTACACCAAGTCGTTGCAAGCTAAGGCCAAACGTTCTGGTCTATGTATCACGGAGATAAGGCCGGGACTGGTGGACACGAGAATGGCAAAAGGCGAAGGTCTGTTCTGGGTGATGCCCGTAGAGAAAGTAACGAAACAGATTGTAAACGCCATCGAAAAGAAGAAAACACTATGCGTGGTAACCCGGCGATGGCGACTGCTTAACTTCCTGCTCAAACACTTTATATAAGATTCGCCTTTCTTTATCCTTGAAAGGCATTTTCCACAGCGCAAAAAGGAGCCGCCTTAGAGGCCACGATTCAGTCCCGCTATGGACGAGGCTCAATCCTGCTATTGTCGAGGCCCCGTCCTCCTATGGACGGAAAACGGCCCTGCTCCACCGTGCTATGATTCCGTCTGTCGGCGTGTGCGCCACATGACCACACTGGCAAAGACGAAGTACACCGCCGCCTGCGTCCACAAGGCCCGGAACTCCGGCATTACGTCGGCGACGGTCGCTCCCATGGAGGCCATACGGACATAAGCCCGGATGGCATAAGTGGAGGGAATGAGCGAAGCTACGCCTTGCCAGAAGGCGGGAATGGAACTCTGAGGCCATGAGATACCCGACAGGAACAAGAAAGGTATGGAAGTGAAAACTACCAGCAACAGGACGTTTTCGCGGAAGCGAACCATCCACGACAGCATCAGGGCAAACGAGATGCAGGACAACAGATAAGGGAACATGATGGCCAGCAGGTCGCGCCAGTCGGCTAGCATGACCAAGCCGAAACAACGGGGTACAACCATGCTCAGATAGGCTGCCCAAACGGAGTAAACCATGAAATAGGCCAGACCCTTGCCTACCGCCAGACGGATGCCGTAACCACGGCTCAACGACGGACGTTGCACCGCGCAAAGCCTCCGACGCTCGCGCCGCGTACCTTCCGACAGACCGATACCGAGGAGCAGAGTCTGCTGCAAAACAAGCATCAGCACGCAGGGCAGAATGAAACCGCCGTAACCGAGTGAGGGATTGAAGATGGGCACCTCCTCAAACTGAAGCGGAGCGGCCGCAACATCCTCGTCACGGGCGGTAGTCAGACTGCTCATCCGGCTGATACGGATATCCTTGTTCATCCGCCCCACCACATTACTGGCAGCCATGTAGATGGACTTGTACTGAAGCGTCACGGCCATATCGGCATAGACGCTGATAAACGTCCGACACCCTGCGAAGATACCCTCTGCCAGTTCCTCCGGTATGTAGTATATGCCTCTGACTTCCTGCCGTTCCACCATCCTGCGGGCCTCGTCCAGACTGACCGCCCGACAGGCCACCCGCACATCAGGCGTGGCATCGACCTTATGGATAAACTCCCGACTGAAAGCCGACTGCGAATTGTCCACTACGGCTACGGGGACTTCGCGGACAACCTCGTTGTTGTATATCCACGCATAGAGCAACGGATAGACAGCAGGCATGAGCAGACAGAAGAGAAAAACGCCCTCGTCGCGGACGAAAGTCCTCATTTCGTCGCGCCATATCCGGCAAACTTGGCCCAACTGTGCGTATATGCTTCTTAATATCCTCATTTCTTCCAACCCTTTTCTTTCTTTTTGCCGTCAGGGTACATAAACATAGTATTTCAACGCTTTCCGAATGCGCGGCAATACGAGCAGGGGCAACAAGGCAAAAATTACCAGTGCCACCACGTGCCACCAGACACCGGAGACGGGATAACCGTTGAAGACGACGGCCTGATAAATCATGAAATAGTGACGCAGGGGGAACAGCCACGTCAATGCCTCAAGCGGGGCGTCCATGTCGGAAGCAGGAAAAATGGAACCGACCATGGAGAAACTGAGCACGGCCCACAACGAGCAGGCGCTCATCGACATACGCAACTGCGGCAACAAGCCGAACATGAAAAGTCCGAACCCCAGAGAGGCAAGCACCGTCAGCAGACCCAGCCAGACCAATGGCCACGGGCCACCATAGTGGGGAAAGCCAAGGTAGCCGTAGACGTAATATTCGTAGAAATAGAACAGGCTGAGCGAAAAGATGAAGAGCGGCAACAGTTTGCCCGCAAGCGCGATACAGATGTTGTCTCCCGCTTCGCTGAGGAGGCCGGAGGCCGTTCCGAACTTCAGTTCCGTACCCAACGAATAGACCGTGAGCAGGAACATGAACAACGTGAGCACACCCGGCACGAGCGTCGTAGACAGGTAGGCATTGTAGTCGAGCGTCGGATTATTCACCGGATGCAAATCGACGGTAATGGGCTGTAGGTAAGCCATAATCTGGTCTTCCGTCGCACCACGGGCCCTCAGTGTAGCCTGCATCAGGGCGGCATTACCCAGCGACGAAATGGTTTTCAAATCACGGAAGAGCAGCGAACCGCTGGTCATGGACGTCATGGAATAGTAGAACGAAATCGTGGGCTTCCGGCCGGAGACCAACTTTGCCGTCGTACCCTCCGGAACGTAGAGGAAAGCATAAATTTCGCCCCGCTGCACAGCCCGTCGGGCATCGCTCAGGGAGGGATATTTGGCCACTACCTCGGACGTCTGAAAGGCATCGAGCAGGCGGGCCATCCGCCGCGTAGAGGGCGAATCGTCCATGTCCACCACTCCGACAGGCATATCCGTAGGTTGCGCACTGCTCAGAATGGTCGTGAAGAAAAGTACCGCCACGACGGGCATTACCACCATAAATATCAGATAGATGGGGTACCTGCCCAGTGTGGCAAGCTCACGGCGCACTACATTCAGAAATCTTTTCACGGGCCTACGGTCTACGTTCTGTTTATCGGATAATCAACGACATTCCGGGGCGAAGGCCTTCCGGCATCTTTTCCGGACGCACCTTGACTTCAAAAGTCTTCAGGTCATACTGTCCGTTGGCCTTTGTAGCTTTCCATACCGCATACGAGCCTTGGTCTTTCATGTAGAAGACTTTCATCTTCAGCTTGCTGTCGAGGGCCGGCACGTAGGCTTCTATTTCGTCGCCCACTTTCATTCCTTTCAGCAAGTCTTCCCGGACATTGAACGTTCCCCACATGTCCGACATGATGGCCACGCTCATGATGGGTGCTCCCGTACCGACCAGTTCGCCGACGTGGGGATAGATGTCTGTCACCTCCCCCTCGATTCGGGCTATTTGAACAGTCTCGTCGATGTACGAACTCACCTCGGCCACAACACCACGGGCTTGCTGCACCTTGGCAGCGGCAGCCATTTTCTCCTCGCGGCGCGAGCCATTAACAGCCATATCATACTGACTTTCGGCAGCTTTAGCCTGCGCCTTGGCCGCCGTGTACTGGGCATAAGCCTCATCACGCTTTTGCGCGCTCAGCACCCCTTCGTCAAACAGTTTCTGCACACGTTGATACGACTTTTCGTGAATCTCCAGCGCAGCCTTAGCCTGCTGCCACAACTGGTATGCGCCCTGAATCTGCTCCTTACGGGCACCGTTCCGGGCCATTTCGCTCATGGCCGAGGCGGCATCCTCCACGGCATTGGCCTGCGTACCCTTGGCACGCACATCGGGTGCATCGAGGATGGCAAGCGTATCACCCACGTGCACATAGTCTCCTTCCGAGACCCGAATCTCAAGAATGCGACCGGGCACCTTGCTTGAAACCCGATATTCCGTCACATCCATTTGTCCCTGAATGACTTCCTCTTCGTTTCCGAGGGTGAAGAAGCCGATGACACCTACCGCTATCACGACCAGTGCAAAACACAGGAGGGCCAGCAATACATTCGTATGTTGTGATTTCTCGCTCATAATATTTTATTTGTTTGTTCTGTTTATACTTTTTATTATCGCACGCGCTGTCGGCACGCCCCCTTGTCTCTTTTCGTCGCTCAATTTTCGGTCAATGTTCCCAACACCTTGCGCAACATCACCTCCGCCATCTTCCTATCAATCTCTGCATCTATCCGCTGCGTCTGCGCCAACTGCCAGGCCGTCTGCGCCTCCAACACGGTGGTTGCCTCCATCACGCCCTCACGGAATCCGGCGTTGGCACAACGCAGATTCTCCTCGGCACTCTCGATGTTCTTGCGGGCACGGGCAATCCGCTTTCCGGCCTCCTCTACCTTAAAACGGCTCTGCGCCACCTGCAGGGCTATCTTCTCGCCGGCCTCGTCGAGCGTCATACGGGCTATGCCGGTAGCCGCCTTGGCCGCTCTCACCTTGTAACGGCCCTCCATCCAGTTCCAGACGGGGACGTGTACCATCACACCCACGTTCCAAAAGCCGCCCACTTTCCGTTCAAAGCCATTGAAAACGTTGGGATTGGAGAATGTATATCCCCCCACTACCCCCACGTGAGGCAGATAGGGCGCGAGGGCCAGTTTCTCGGCCTGACGGCTCAGATCGACTGCGTTTTCCAAAAGGCGAAGTTCAGGCCGGAAGTTCATATCCGTCTCCTCCGAAGGAAGCGCGGAAACCGTCGTCAGGGAGAAGCGGTCGGGGTCTTCGTCCTCTAACTGGAACTCCGTTTCCACGGGCATTCCGCAAAGCTGACAGAGCAGCATCCGGGACAGAGCTAGTCCGTTTTCCACCTGAACCATCTGCATGTCCGCCTCGTTCACCTTGACATCCACCTTCAGCCCGTCGGCACGTGTGGCCACGCCCTCGTCTATCATCTTGTGGACATCTTCGCTGAGATGCTGCACCAGACTGCGAAAACTCTCGGCCAAACGCTGCTTCTGACGCAGACTGACAACGAGCCAATAAGCCTTGTCAATGTCATAAAGCGTCTCCTGCGTCTGCTGTTCGATGCGCGTCTCGGCCATACGGCTGCTGATGTCGGCCATGCGGTTGGCAGCCACTATGGCCCCTCCCATATACAGCGGCTGACGCACCTGCACCGTACCGGCCCACATGCTGCGCGTGTCCGTCCGGAAAGCGTCCACCAGACTCTGCCCCGACTGGTTCAGCGCACCTGCGGCGGTGGGGATGAACGTAGCCGGATTGATGCCTAAATTGGTCAGCAGCGTAGTCAGTTGCTCCGTCAGTCCCGAAGCGGCGAGACCATTGACGGCATTCGTCCCCAGATTGGACAAACCGGCTTTCTGTTCGTCATTCAGGAGGGAGACTTCCTTATTCATATAGGTATAGCCTCCGATGGCTTCCACCTTGGGCAGGTACTTCGTCCGCACGGCTTTTTTCACGTTGCCGGCCAAGTCCTGACTCAGTCGGGCTGCTGCCAGTTGCCTATTCCCCTGCAGGGCCATGGCGCGGCAGCTATCCAAACTCAGCACCCGCTGAGCCGTAGCCGTCAGCGACAGGCCGACAAGGCAACTCATCAGAAATAGTCTTGTTCTCATGGGCTCTAATTCTTCAGAAAACGGTGCAAATATACAACTTTTTTAATAAACCTATATTTTATCGCCTTATTTTTTGTACATTTGCCCCGACAGCACAACAGCATACAATGATGAAATGGCTTAACAACGTATGGCGATTCTACTACGACGGCTTCCGGGAAATGACGCTCGGCCGCACGCTGTGGGCCATCATTCTCGTCAAGCTGCTCATCATCTTCGTTGTCCTCAAACTGTTTTTCTTCCCGGACTTTCTCAGAGAAAAGGCCGAAGGCAACGAACCCGATTACGTTTCCAACGAACTCGTTTCGCCGATGTAGAAACGGATGTTGCGCTCCCGCCGTGACGGCTCCACTATACCACTGTATAACAAAGAAAACTACGTCAGTTCGGGATAAGACTTTTCTTACCCCGAACTGACGTGTTGGGTACATATACCCATTGATTTACCTATATAGGTTGCAGACCATGCAACTTACTTTTCTTGATAAAAGGAGATTATACTCCGCCTATCATACTCCCATTTCTTTTAAACTTTTTGCAGCAGATTCATTACCTTGTTCGGCAGCCATACGATACCATTCCACGGCTTTTGAATGATCCTGGGGCACTCCTTCACCATGTTCGTAACAGTGGCCCAAATTAT
>CAMWQU010000038.1 GCA_947176535.1 uncultured Prevotellaceae bacterium | reverse complement strand
CCCCACCCCCCCCCCCCCACACCCCATTTTTTTTTTAATGATTCGTCGACCACCGAGATCTACACCTATTAAGTCGTCGGGAGCGTCAGATGTGTATATGAGTTTTGTTGGTGATATTGCCCACCGAGTCCACACGTGCGGGGTTCAGGATGGGATAAGTGCTCACGAGGGGCAGCGAATCGAGGTATGACATACTCGTCTCCCGCCTCATGCACGAGCCCTCCACCGGAGCCTCATTGGCATTCTTACTCTGCATGTTACCCAACAGTTCCAGTAAGTAGGCACTGTTGATCATGCTTGCCTTGAAGAGCATTCTCTTCTGCGCAGTGGTCATCTCGTCGATGCTCTTCACGCCCCAGGGGTTGTTCTTATAGAACTCCGCCCAGGCGGCATCGTCGGCCACGAACAGTGTTTTCGAACCCGTCCGCCTAAGCATGGTAGCATAGTCGTCGTCGTCCTGAGCATTGATGAGTTTCAATGTCTCCGTAAAATTACCGCGTCGTTCCAGCTCCCCGTAGATGCTCTCTCCCAGATACTCAGGCGTGCCGGTCAGCAAATCGTCGCTACACGACGACAGCACAACGGCAAACAGAAGAGCAGCACAAGCCGGAATTACCAAACGGGTAATTCGTCGCTTTAACATACTGTTTTTCATCGTTATTTGTTGTTAGTTTTAGTTTGTTTTCATGTTCCACGGACGTAAAAGGCCGCAAAAAGTGCCACTAAATTAGCCTTTTTTTATGAATTTTCAAAAAACTTAACTAAAATTTTCACAAAAAACAATAATTTTCAAAGGATTATGTTAAGCAAACGATATGAAAAGGAAACGGAGAACAGCAAGCATTCATGGGCGATTCGCACGATTTTCTGCGGTCTGTAATCGTACTGCTATTGGAGAATAAAAACCCATTTCCAAGTCGTTTTACCTATACTGAGAGACAAAGTTTCCGCGAAATACGGAAACATTCGGTATTATCTTGCACCAATAGCTAAGGAAATATCTCCCGGACGAGGGTCTCTTTTCGACTGTACGGCGGGAGGCATTTTCCGCAGCCTCCCGGACGCCCGCCAACCGTCCATAGGAGGACGGGGCCTCGACTATAGCGGAACCGAGGCCCGACAATAGTATGGACGAGCCTCCGTCCATAGGGGGACTGTTTTCCGCCTCCGAGAATCCGGAATACCTCTTTATATATATAAAGACTTGTCGGCCGAATAGAGACCGAAAAAAGTCTCCATTCAGCCGACAGATATAAGATAAGGTATCTACGCAGCCGGGCCAATGCTCCGGCCCTCGGTCAATACTTTTCGTTTTCGTTGGGGAAGTCGCCCGACTTCACGTCCGTCACGTAGCGTCCTATGGCGTCCGTCATCACGGCATCGAGGTCGGCATAGCGACGCAGAAACTTGGGAGAAAAGCCCTTGTTCATGCCCAGCATGTCGTGAATGACCAACACTTGTCCGTCCGCCGGGCCACCACCAATACCGATAATCGGGGTGCTCACCTCACGGCAGACGCGCTCCGTCAGGGCGGCGGGAATCTTCTCCAATACGATGGCAAAGCAACCGGCATCAGAGAGCAAGCGGGCGTCGTGTATCAGCCGCTCGGCCTCGGCCTCCTCGCGGGCACGGACGGCATAGGTTCCGAACTTATTGATGCTCTGCGGTGTCAGTCCCAGATGGCCGCAGACGGGTATGCCGGCCGCCAGTATAGCGCGTACGGTATCAATGATTTCCGCTCCGCCCTCCAGTTTCAGGGCATCGCAACCCGTTTCCTTCATGATGCGGACGGCGTTTTCCACGCCTTCGGTGCTGTTCACCTGATACGAACCGAAAGGCATATCGCAAACCACCAGCGCACGCTCGGTGGCGCGCACCACGCTCTTGGCATGATAAATCATCTGCTCCACGGTCATCGGCAATGTGGTATAGTTACCGGCCATTACGTTGCTGGCCGAGTCGCCGACCAAAATGACGTCCACCCCGGCCCCGTCCACTATCCGCGCCATCGTGTAGTCATAGGCTGTCAGCATAGCTATCTTCTTGCCCTGACGCTTCATTTCCGCAAGGCGGCTGGTTGTCACCTTACGGGTGTCCTCTACTAAATATCCTGCCATTCTCTTCCTTTATTAAAAATTATTCGGCTGCAAAGGTAAGAATTATTTCGTAATCTTTGGTTCACGATTCACAATTATTTCGTAATTTTGTAGAGATTATGAAATCCCGTTTCCTACTCTTCAAAGCCTCGGCAGGCTCCGGAAAAACCTACAACCTTGCCATACAGTACATCGCTCTACTCGTCGCCCGGGGTGAGCATGAGTTCCGCTACACACTGGCCGTCACGTTCACCAACAAGGCCACGGCGGAAATGAAAGACCGCATTCTGGAGTTCCTCTACGATATCTGGAAAGGACGGCCGGGGAGCGACGGGAAAGTCAGAGACATACAGCAGGCCATAGGCAAACTATACGGCGAGCGCCCCGAGGAGGAAAAGATACGCGAACGGTGCGGCAGCGCACTGCACGCCATACTCCACGACTACAGTCGCTTCACTGTCTCCACCATCGACGCGTTCTTTCAGACGGTGCTGCGCAGCATGGCCCACGAACTGGGACTGAGCGCACGGTTGCAGGCAGACCTTGATGACAAGAATGTCATAGAACTGGCCGTGGAGAGCCTCATCGACGGACTGCGCCACGACAACCGCGACGTGCTGCCGTGGTTGCGCCAGTACATCGAACAGCAACTGGAGGAGGGGCACTCGTGGGACGTGCGCCGCAAACTGAAAGACATTGCCCTGATGCTCTTCAGGGAAGAGTATCTGAAACGCTCGCTCGACCCGCGCAACCAGCCCTTCGACATTCAGAACATCGCCCGCTTTCGGAAGACACTGGAAGCCGAAAGGGCCCGGCTACTTGCCCCGCTGAAGCAGGAGGCGGAGCGGTTTGAGGAGTTGGTACAGGGAACGGGTATGGGCTACGAAGAGTTGTTCAGCTATCAGGCCGATGTGCGCCGCTACATCGAGAACATCAGGAGCGGCAACACCGACACGACCTTCGGCAAGCGGTTGAGCGACATGGCGGCCGACCCGAAGAAACTGATGAAAGCCGCACTGCGCGGGCAGACTTCGCTCGTTCCGGTTTTCGAACTTATGGCCGGCCAACTGGCCCGCATCGGCAACCTACACGCCGAGGCGCAGAAACGGTTGGGGAGCATCGGTTTGGCCCTCTCCAACCTGACCCCGATGGGACTATTAGGAGCCATCGAGAAGGAGGTGACCCGACTTTCGGCGGAGCGCAACCGTTTCATGCTGGCCCGCACCCCCATCATGCTGCGGCGCATGATACAGGGCGAGGACGCGTCGTTCATCTTCGAGCGAACCGGCACGCTGTACCGCAACATCATGATTGACGAGTTCCAGGACACGAGCCGTCTGCAATGGGAGAACTTCCGGACACTGCTCATCGACAATCTGGCGTCGGGCGGACTGAGCATGATTGTAGGCGACATCAAACAGAGTATCTACCGCTGGCGAAACGGCGACTGGCGCATTCTCTACGAACTGGGTATGCACGGACATCAGGGCATACCGCTCATACAGGAACCGCTGAACGACAACTACCGCAGCATGGGCCGAATCGTCACGTTCAATAACACGTTTTTCCCTCCGGCAGCCGAGGCACTGGACAACATGGTGGGCGAGGACTGCCGACAGTTGCAGAGGCTGTACGAAGAAGTGCAGCAACGCATAACCAAAGACCCGGACGGCGGCTACATCCGCATCCGGCTGCCGCGTTCCGCCGAAAAGGATTTCAAGGACGCGTGGCCCGAAGTGATGCTCGAAGACATGGCCGGACAGGTGGAACAGCTCATTGCCGGAGGTATGCCCTTGAGCGAAATGACGATACTGGTGCGTCACAACAAGCACATTCCCGTCATCATTGCTTACTTTGCCGAGCGTATGCCAAACGTCCGCATGGTGTCGGGCGAGGCGTTCCTGCTGGGGGCTTCCGTGGCTGTGAATATGCTGGTGTGCGCCTTATCGGTGGTGGACGACCCGGAGCGCGACCCGGTGGCCCTGCGCTACCTGATGAAACACTACCGGCAGGATGTCCTGCACGCCGGCTATTCGGTAAACGAGGCCATGCTTGCACGGCCGGAGGAGATTCTTCCGGAACCTTTCATTGCCCACCTTGACGAACTGCGGCATATTCCGCTCTACGAACTGTGCGAACGCCTATACCGCCTGCTCTCCATCGAACAGATGTCCGACCGGCAGGATGCTTACCTGTTTGCCTTCTTCGACGAACTTTCCGGCTATCTGCGGGATAATCCGGCAGACATATCCACGTTCCTCCTCTACTGGCAGGAACAGATGCAGCGCATCCCCATACCGGGCAATGAGGTAGACGGCATTCGCCTGTTCAGCATACACAAGTCGAAAGGTCTGGCTTTTCACACGGTGCTGATGCCCTTTGCCGAATGGGACATGGAGAAAGACCGCAACAACGCCACGAACTGGTGCGTGACGGACGAGGCTCCGCTGAACGAAATCGGGTCGTTGCCCATACGCTTCACAGCCGGGAAGATTCAGGGCACGGCGTTCGAGAAAGACTACCACGAGGAGCATGCCAACCGTCGGGCCGATGAGCTGAATGCGCTGTACGTGGCTTTCACACGTGCCAAAGCCAATCTCTACGTTTGGGGACTGAGCGAACACACACTGAAGGAGAAGAAACTGAACGAGACCGTGGCCGACCTCATGCGCGACGTGCTCGAAACGTCTCTCGATGAAGAGGACATATACATTTCCGGCACGCAGCCCGTCATTGCCGCCCGCAAGGAAGAAGCGGAGGAGAAAGACCGGTACACGGAAGTAAGCATGAAATCCTACGACGGAGGCTTTACTTTCCGGCAGAGCGGAGAGGCGGAAACGTTTATCCGCCCCAACGACGGAGAGAAGCCCGACGAGGAGACACTCGGCTACATCGAGCAGGGAAAACTGCTGCACTACATATTCAGCAAAATAGAGACGGAAAAGGATATCGACCGCGTGACCGAAGATTTTCTGCGTCAGGGTATTCTGAAATCGGAGAAACAGAAAGAAGCGGTGCGGCGTCTGGCACGCAACGGCCTGCGCAACGAGCACGTGAAAGACTGGTTCTCCGGGCGGTACCGCTTGTTCAACGAATGCAACATTCTCGTACCTGCCCCGGAAAGTTCCGGACATCTGCAGAAGCGGAGACCCGACCGCGTCATGCTGTCGGCAGAAAATATCATCGTGGTGGACTTCAAGTTCGGCCGGCCGAACGAGGAACACGGCAAGCAAGTCGGCATGTACGTCAGCATCATGCAACATATGTATCCCGACCGCAAAGTCGAAGGGTGGTTGTGGTATGTGTATAAGAATAAAGTAGAAAAAGTATGAAACCCTTTCTATACCACGTCGCCAAAGACCTCATTGGACGATTTGGCAATAACCTGTCGGGGGTGACGATTGTATTCCCCGGCAAGCGCGCCGAGTTGTATATGAATTCGTTCCTGTCCCACATCGCACAAGGCCCCGTGTGGGCTCCGCGATTCCGCACCATCGACGAACTGTTTCAACAGTTTTCGGAGCTGACGCTCTCGGACAATATCGTGAACGTGTGCCGGCTGTACCGGATATATGCCGAACTCGTGCCCGACCCGGAATCGCCGGACGACTTCTACGGATGGGGCGAGGTGCTGATGAACGATTTCAACGACATCGATAAGCACATGGTGGAGGCCGACCGACTCTTTGCCAATGCCGCCGACCTGAGCAAACTCGACAGCGTAGACTACCTGAGCAAGGAGCAGGTGGAGGCACTGCGACAATTCTTTGACAATTTCAGCCTCGAACGCCAGACGGAACTGAAACGACGGTTCATGAGGATGTGGCAGGTCATGCCCGAAATGTATCGCCAGCTGAAAGAGGAACTGCGGAAAGAGGGAGAGATGTACAAAGGGGCGCTGTACCGGGAGGTGGCGGAGCAGCTTCTGGCAGCTCGGAAAACGGGAACTTCGCACCCCAAAACTTCTCCGTTGGAAGAGACGAAGGGGACAATTTATGCCTTCATCGGTTTCAACGTACTGGACGAAGTGGAGGAAACGCTGTTCGCGGCACTGCGCGACGCAAACCGGACCCTCTTCTACTGGGACTATGATGTCAGCTACACGGCAAAAGGGTCTGACCACGAGGCGGGTCTGTTCATGCGGCACAATCTGGAGAAGTTTCCGCAGGCGTTGGACTGCACGCGGTTTGACAACCTGCTTACGAACGGCAAGAAGATTCGCTTTTTAGCTGCCACGACTGATAATGCGCAGGTGCGTTACCTGCCGCAGTGGCTCGAAGAACGGAAAGAGGAAAAAGAGAAGACCAAGGCCATCGTGCTCTGCGACGAGACTCTCATGCGGGCCACGATACACACCATACCCCAAGGGACGAATGCGAACATCACCATGGGCTATCCACTGACGGACACGGCCATACAGGGGTACTTCTCGGCGCTCATCGACCTGCAGGTGGACGGGTACAACGTCGATATGAAACGTTTCCTGCCCACTGCGTTGGAACGGGTAGAGAAGAATCCGTTCTTCTCGTCGTTCCCCAAAGAGTTGCAGCCCATCCGGCACCAAGAAACGGCACGGGATTTGTTGGAATGGCTCACCGCTGCGGCGGAAGCATTGGGCAAGTCACTCGCTGAGATGGCCTCGCCATCGCCCTACGACCAGTTGTATGCCGAGGCAACATTCCAACTGTACAAGATTCTCAATAAATTCCGCAAGCTGACGGATGACGGTATTCTCGATGTGCACACCAACACACTGCGGCGGCTCATCCGTCAGACACTGGCCTCAACCGACATTCCGTTCCACGGTGACATGGATAAGGAGATTCAGATTATGGGACTGCTTGAGGCACGAAACCTCGATTTCAGTCACCTTATCATGCTTTCGGTGGGCGAAGGTATTTTGCCGCGAAAGGCTTGCGAGACCTCGCTCATCCCTTATATTCTGCGTAGCCATTTCGGACTTGACACCACGCAACGACAGGATGCGGTTTATGCCTATTCCTTCTACCGGTTGCTGCAACGCGCGGAAGATATTACACTGGTATATAACGAGAATAGTAGCGGGGCTTCCCAACGTGAGCAAAGCCGTTTCCTGCGTCAGCTCGCGACAGAAACGGAATTGCCCATCCGGCAAATGAAAATAGACGCGCCTTTCTCCTTCACTCCCGCACATCCCGTTACGGTGGAGAAAGACGAAGGCATCATGGGGATTCTTCTAAAGAAAAAGACGCTTTCTCCTACGGCCATCAATCAATATATTGAGTGTCCCATGCGGTTCTACTATCAGCAAGTGGCGCATCTTCGTTTGCCCGACCGACCGCAGGATGGCATAGACAGCGCACGCTTCGGTACCTTATTTCACGACACTTGCGAATTGTTCTACACACACCTCGCCCGAATAACCGGCCGGCAGCAAGTGCTCCGCTCTGATTTGGAACCCGTGTTCTCGCGTAACCGCAGCAGTGAAGTCATTCCGGCCTACGCAGACCTCGTATTCTGGATGGACTTTTTCCACGGTCTGGAATACGATAGCCGTACCCATGCCTCGGAGCGTGAAGCCTTTCTGCAGCCCTATCTTGCAGCCCCCGATTTCCATACGATGAACAAGATGGTCAATCAACTCTACGAGGGAGAAAAGACAAGATACTTCACGGGGGTGAACATGATTATCCGCGAGGTCATCCTGCGTCTTGTAGGAAAACTGTTGCGCTGGGATATGGAGCATACGCCATTCACCATGATAGGCATGGAAATAGACCGGTTTATGGATTTCAACATTCCCACGACGACAGGAGACATCACACTGAGCATAGGCGGACGCATAGACCGTATGGACATTATGCAGGTGGACGGGCACCCTACCCTGCGCATCGTGGACTACAAGACGGGCAAGAGTAAAAACGGCCCTTCAAGCATCGAAGGCATTTTCGATGCTTCGGGACTGAACGCACACGGATACTATCTGCAAACGTTCCTTTACGCCCTCATCATGAGTAAGGAGACGGAGAAAGGGCTTTTGCCGGACAAGGACGGGGAGCATTCCCACCTACCCGTATGCCCGTGTCTCTTCTACATCCTTTCGGCCAACGACGCGCAGCAATACGACCCGACGCTGAAATTGGGTGGAGAAATCATCAGAGACATTCGCGAGGTGGCCGATGAATATACCGAAGAATTACGACGCATCGTTACCGAAATTTATGATTCCACACGTCCGTTCACACAGACTGAACAAAAAAAGATACATTGTGAATATTGTGATTTTCAGCGTCTTTGCGGACTTTCTTGCACATAACTAAGTAAAAACTCTTACATCCGACTTTTTAATTCCAATTTTATTTTGTATCTTTGCAGCCGAAATAAGGATGGTTCGGTAGCTCAGTTGGATTAGAGCAGCAGCCTTCTAAGCTGCGGGTCAAGGGTTCGAGCCCCTTCCGAATCACTATAATCAACCTACTTTTAGTTAATTAGCGTATTAAATCATGGGACAGAATTTCGGTAAGACTCTCAAGCGTTGGAATGTAGCATTTGCATCTTGTGCAGTTATGGCATTAACGGTATCATGTGGAAGTAGCAACCCCAAGACGTCTGCAGAAGTAAATCTTACCGGACAATGGTACATCGAGAACATCGTTTTCAATGATTCCACCTGCGTGCGTCCCACTGAGGAAGATCCCGAAGCTCTGCAGTATATCACATTTGAGGATAAAAACTACCACATCCACACCAACTGCAACACTATATTCGGAGAATACTCTCTGAAAGGCGATTCCATCACCATCGGCAGCGGTGGCATGACAAGAATGCTCTGCGAAAACATGGCAACAGAGGAGGCACTTACTAAAATCCTCCCCAATATCGTGACTATAGATGTTGAGAACGATTCAATCGTTCGCCTCAACAGCCGCAACACATCCGAATATATCGTACTTCGCAAAGCTACAGAACAAGAGAACTCAGTAGAGGAATAACACCTTTTTAGGATGGCGTGCTCCACTGAATTTATAGACTTTGTTTGCGATAAATTATCACCTTTAGGCGAGGTACGCAGCAGAAAGATGATGGGAGATTATGTCATCTATCTTAACGAGAAATGCGTTATCACGGCTTGCGACAACATCGCCTACGTTAAGAAACTCCCTTGTATAACCGATTTAATGACTGACGCAGAGACCGGTTATCCCTATTCGGGAGCAAAAGAGGCCTATATTCTTGACTTTGCCGACACACGAAAGGTAGAGAAAGTGATTACTACACTTTGGGAGCATCTGCCCTTTCCCAAATCAAAGAAATAGTTCCGGATGATTGAGACCGAAAGACTTATTCTCAGACCTTGGCAAGAAACCGATGCCGAGGCTCTGTTCAAGCATGCAAGCGACCCGGACATCGGCCCTATTGCCGGATGGCCGCCACATACGTCCGTAGCCCATAGTCTCGAAATTATCAGGACGGTATTCACAGCCCCCGAAACGTATGCCGTGGTTCTGAAAGCGACAGGAGAGCCGGTCGGCTGTTGCGGCATAATGTTTTCAAATAGTCTGCACTCCGCAGACATGAAACAAGGCGAGACGGAAATCGGCTATTGGATAGGCAAGCCCTACTGGGGACAAGGACTGATACCGGAAGCTGTCAGAACATTGCTTCACAGATGTTTTAATGAACTCGACTTAAATGTGGTTTGGTGCGGCTACTATGAGGGTAACAACAAGTCAAAGCGAGTTTGCGAGAAGTGCGGTTTCCTTTTTCATCATACCAATGACAGCATAGTATCTCCTTTAGGAGACAAGCGGGTGGAAAATTTTTACATAATGACAGCGGAGGATTACCATGCCTTATATAACAATTGAAAGCGGAGCACTGACT
>CAMWQU010000037.1 GCA_947176535.1 uncultured Prevotellaceae bacterium | reverse complement strand
CCTGCATCACCTTGTTCGGCAGACTTACGATACCATTTCACGGCTTCCGAATAATCCTGGGGCACTCCTTCGCCCAAATAATAACAGTTGCCTAAATTATTTTGTGCGACAGTATTACCTTGTTCGGCAGACTTACGGAACCATTTCATTGCTTCTGAATAATCCTGGGGCACCCCGTGAGCGTGTTTGTAACAGTGGCCCAAATTATTTTGACCACCTGCATCACCTTGTTCGGCAGACTTACGGAACCATTCCACGGCTTCTGAATAATCCTGGGGCACTCCTTTGCCCAAATAATAACAACAACCTAATTTATATTGCGCGATAGCATTTCCCATTGCTGCAACTTTGGATAGCAAAGGAAATGCAACATCATATTCTTCCTCGTCGTAAAACTCTATTCCTTTCTTTAAGAGAGCTTCGACACTTTCTTCCGCAACCGGAGCTGATGGCGATAAAAGTTTAGAGTTAAACTTATCGGCAAGAGTAAAACGACGTGTTGCCTGATAATAGTCACGGGCAAATTCATAAGACCAACGGATTATCTCTTCATTGTCGCTCGACTCAATCATAGGAATCATTTCTACAAGCATGTCGAAAGACTCGTACTCCAAGCTAAGATCAGGTTCCTCTCCGGCCTCTTTTGCACCGTTTACGCACTCATCAAGACAGAAACGAAGTTGCTCCATCGCAGCGAAAGTCCAGTCAGAGACGTTCCCCGTCCTTATGGATATCTCCATAATATATATGCTACACAGCAAAATCGCTTGCAAGCAATTCCAATAAATGGCTTCCGACAGTTCACCTCCATTGAACTTTTCGGTAAGTTTGTCTTTAAGCCATACTATGAGGCTTAACTTTTCTTCATCGTTTTCGAGTCTACGCATCCACTCCACAAGAAGATGCACTAAGCCGACAGGTTCGTACACCCAGAGGTTGCGCTCAACTTGGGCTTGAATAGATGTAAATCCAATTTCAAACAAGTCATCAGCCGAGAAACCATGCAAAGACTCCGAGTTCGATGTCGAGGCTTCAGCAGAGAGAAACCACGCCCAAAGCCATTCTACCATTTTGGAACTTTTTAGCTTAAACGGGCATCCATCAAAATTAAGGGTATATTCAGTTGCTTTCTCACCTGACTTCTCGACGAACGTCCACTCTTTAGGTCTGCGGCTGCTCTGCGCAAGCATTTCGGCCTGTATCTCCTCAGCCCGTTGCCATGCATAGGTCTCAATAAATTCTTTTGTAGTCATAATCAAAAGTGTTTATATATTAAAAGTTTATCGGACGGTAATATCACTGAGACCGAAAGGATAACCGCCTGACGGGATGAAACACATCACGTTGGCATCCTGCTCAATGGCACCCGACTCGCGGAGGTCGGAGAACTGCGAAAGGGCAATAATGGGAATGTTGAGTTCTTTGGCCAGTCCCTTCAGGTTACGGCTGATGGTGCTCACCTCCTCCTGTCGGCTTCCAAAACTCATGCCCGAGGCATTCATCAACTGAAGGTTGTCGATGAGAATCATTTTCACCCCATGCTCGCAGACAAGGCGGCGCGCCTTGCTGCACAGTTCGAAGATGCTGAGTGCTGCCGTATCGTCTACGTAGATGGGTGCGTCGATAAGTTGATTGAGACAAACATCGAGCTGCTTGAACTTCACGGACGAGAGGTCACCGGACTTGAGTTTCTCGCCCGGAATGTCGCAGACGTTCACAATCAGACGGTTCACCAACTGCACATTGGCCATTTCCAACGAGAACATGGCCACGGGAATGCGCATATCCACAGCCATACGCTTAATCACCGACAGGATGAAATCTGTCTTTCCCATAGCCGGGCGGGCGGCGATAATCACGAGGTCGGAGGCTTGTTCATAGGATTTCTGTTCGATGAGTAGCGCGCTTAGTACGGTCTTCTCGAAATCGAGTTGCTGCGATTGTTTGTTACCAAAGACATCTGTCTGTGGCACTTCCACCACTTTATGCCCGCTCTGCTGCTTCGTACGGTCACTATTCTTACTTGTTGCCATAATATTTTAACTTTTCAAGGGCACAAATATACTCAAGAAATATAAATTTCAATTCTATCTATGCTGTATAAGATTATTGTTATCAATACTATCTCATTTTAATATCCCATACCCCACTATTGTATACTCCGGAATCGGTTTTGGGAACATTTATTCCATTGAACTTAAACTGTTCGACAAGTTGGTCGGCACAACGCGAATTACCAAAAAGATTGGTAGGCGTTATCCCCGTCATGTTGATATTGATGGAGAATGTCTGACCACGCTCTATGTGAAGACCACCGATACGATCTATCTGATAACGTGCTGTTAATTCAAATGTAGCCATAATGTTAATCAAAAAGATAGTTCCAACTATGACCACAACTCTTGCATACTCGCACATGCCATAATGCTCCTGTGACTGCTCCAGTGGTTTCACTTATGCCCTTTGAGACAGTTCTATTTATGGCATCGCCCCAAAAGCCTGTAATTGGAACCAAACCTATTGAGGCTATTTTACCTACTACTTTCCCTGCGGCTTCAAGAGCAGCCTTGACTTCTGAGTCCCTCGTATTCGTTGAACCACATAAGGGGCATTTGATTTTATCTGCCATAATCTAAGTTATTTAATACCTTTCTCCAATGATTTCTTAGCAGCCTCTGGCTCCTTAATCAACCAGTCTATTGTAAGGAGAGCTGCCGGATAGGTCATGCTGCGGGATTTCATAAGCCCTAAGATACTATATCCGTGACTTTCAAAATCTGCTTCATCTCCGTCAAGCCATCTTTCGACTAAAGGTGAAAGAGCACTATCAACTTTGATTAACTCTAAAGTTACCCTATTGGCAACAGTGTTGGCATAGCCCTGCTTTATCAACTTATTTGCAATGAACTCATTATAATTTATGTGTGCCATAATATTTAAGCATTTAGATTCAAATTATTCAAAACATCGCCAGCAAAATTACGGGCATCAATCTCTATGCTCTGTTGTTCATAAAGTCGCTGCCCCATCAATGAGCTACAGTCCCCCCAATACCCCCATTTGCCGCCTTCCATTGTTTCAGCCCAAGAGGCGACCTCACTATGACGTGGATGAATTTCGGCAACATTCACATTATAGTGTTGATAGGCGTGTCGGCCTTCATGTATCAGAGTGTCAATAACCTCTCTATATGTATAATAATCTGACTGCTCGGCATAAAGACTATTGATTGTTATATCTTTCGTTTCGGGATTGTAGCCGCCCCATTGATTCTCAATGGCAAGAGGTAAGAGGTGAATAGGACAGGAGGGGCGATGCTCTATCTCCGCAATCCGTTCTTCAAGAGTATTGAGTACAGCCTCTTTTTCCGACAACTCAAGAGAAACCCAATTCTCATACTTGAGTTCTTCACAAGCGGTAAGCACATCACTAATCTGCTCTATCTGAATATGATCTTGAGGTGCTTCAAGTTGCTGTTTCTCAAGTTCGCAGACTTCAATGTCATTGCTGTCGTAAGATTCAACAATAAAATCATCATAAGCATCGGCCATATCGTCAGAAAATGTGGCGTGAGCTAACTCTGAACGCTGCTCAACAGGCACACCGATTTCATCCATGCGTCCGTCTATTGCACTCAACGTAACCAGTTGTTGCATGTCATTTAACTCGGCCCAATCACATGACTCAATATTAAGCTCAGACAAATATTCCATCTGAGGCTCTGTCATACCCTCATTCAAAGGCTTGGCCTGACTTTCAAATCTTTCCAATTCTTCTAACATATTACTTCTATGTATTTTATTTTATTTTACTTTGATTTATTCACCTGCACCCAATGCTTGTCGGGTGTAAGCGATGTTGAAACAATGCACTGCCCCACCATCAATTTAGGAATTATCGGTCGCTGTTCCTTACTGAGCCCCATTGCTTCTGCAATGGCCTTACAGTCATCTTCGGCCACCAAACGATGCGTGATTTTCGTATTGGTGTTTTTGATGGCATCCGGGATAAGACGGGTGGGAACCTGATCGACAAGGAACATCCCCTCGCCGTATGCCCTGATTTCCGAAAGCATATTGGAGAACATCATCGCCGTCTTATACTGCGGCATATCAGGCTTGTCACACTTCATCATAACCCGGTGAGCTTCCTCAATAATCGTAAGATGCTTGCAAGAATTGTCGTTGAAATCCACACGACCAAGTTCGGCACACGCAGTCCGATACTCATAAAGGAACTGGAGGATAAGCGACATAAAGAACCCTTTATCAACATCATCACCCACATAAGAAAGATTGATGATTACAGGCCGCTCAAACAAATCTTTCCATGGAGTTGAACGTACAGTATTGAGCATCTGTCCTTTCCAGCCGCGTTTGAGGCTGTCGATTCGGGTATTAAGACAGGCTTTCATGTTCTGTTCTATGCGCTGTTCATACTGGCGGTTGGAGATGACTTTATCCACCCCAACGCTCATGGAATTAAGAGTCGGAGGCAAAGTCTTGCCAAATTCAGGTTCGGTGGTGAGCCAATCTGTAGACTTGTTTTGATAGATCGAGTAAATCAGGTCTTCCATCAGCACCGGCAGAATGTCATACATCGGAAAAGCGGCCGCAAAGGTGGATTTAAGTCTGTCGATATGAGAAAGGACGTTGGGTTCCTGCTCCTTATCCAACCAAACCACCTCAAAGGGATTGAGTTTCAGATGGGCCAGCTCTACGGCTTCGCGAGTCTTCTTGTCACGATACGTCTTACATCCCGGCATATAGATTGTTATGGGCTTCTCGGGATGGAGTTTATTATACTCTACCGCCCAATCTACATATTCCGTCTTGGCCGGTTCAATGATAAGGAACGGAATCTTGGCCGGCAAACTGTTGAGAATAGACAATACAGTGTTTGTCTTACCCGATCCATTGATGCCGGACAACAAGGTATGCTTTGACAAATCAGGAATAGTCAAGGAATAAGGAATGTTTACCGGGGTACCTCCATAGAGGAGCTTACCAAAGTCGATGCTCTCCTTGTCACTCTGCTTTTGAACACTCAGACTAAAGTCCGGCGAACTATCAATTACACTTATCCCCGGAACACTCCTTAATGGAAAGTTAATGAAGTAAGAGAGTTCTTTGGTAGTCAGTACAGTCCGAAGATCATTGAAATGCTCACCTAACGGATGCTGAAAATATTCTCCTGTTTCACTTTTTACTTTTATCAAAGGGGCAGCCATTGAAGCAAGTGTTTGCGGAAGCACCTTTCCCTTTTCTACGACATCCTCAATATGATGTATTCGAATAGGTTCAAATATAGACTCCTGCCCACTGACAATCGACTTCAACTGCATTGAAGCACTTTGCAATTCACGTTTCTCTTCAGAAAGGAGATATACACCTACCGACCAACAACCGATAGCCTTTCCCGTTTCATAACGTTTTGAGTGATAAAACAAATGTTCCGATACAGCCTCTATCTGTTTATTAACAATATTTGTGCTGATAGTTTTACCCTGCTGCTGAGAGAAAGTATCTGTCTCCCCTTCCGTATTCGTCTCAGAATGTGATGTACCTTTGCTTTTGGTCGGAGTAAACTCTGCCAAGAGATTTCCTCCGATAACAGCTGCCAAAGAGAGTTTGGTAGTTATTGCTCCGGCTGGCGGGAATAATGTTGATGCAAGCATCAATCCCGCACCAACCATCCCCAAAGTACCTTTGCTAGATTCATTTTCATTAGTGCCATCAGCTATTGCTTTGGCCTTAGACAGTGCCTTACTCATTGATGACGATGTATTCTCGGAGAAATTAAAAGACTTCAACGATTCGGCCTGTCCGTTAAAATCACGACACTGGTAGAGGATTCCATCTACTTCGGACTCAGGTATAGGATCTGCAATGACCATATAGGCAAAGTCTTTACCCCTCATACCGGACAGAAGTGTGTCTATTGTAGCCGGATATACTGCTTTGTACTGGCTCTCCATTGAGGGTACACCGGTGATGGCATTGATGCAATGATAAGTATTCAAGATACTCTTCCGAACCTCAGATAAAGCCCCATCTTCACAAACACATTTCATTCCGGGCCATATACCTTCTATAAAATGCGACATATTATCTGCGAAAGAGGAATCTATCTCTGTCTTGTCGAATGAACGTATACCCAAATACATTTCATAGACCCCTTTATTTCCCCGGACGATGAAAATAAGTTGAGTTTTACAAGGTACAAAGCAAGATGTGAGTATCTTCTGAATTGCAGTAAAACACCGCTCAGGACTCCCCTCAAGAGGCCGTCCGACTTGTGATATCTTGAGCCAAAAAGGTGATGGCGGATTATCTATACGATGCACTTCCGGCACTTCCAGATACAGAGGTGACGAGTTTGCTGTCACTACATTAAGGTATTTCCTTTCAGCAGTGAAAGATAACGACTGAGCGATGCCGTTTGCTGCAAGTATTTTTGCAGTTGGTTCAAATCGCTCCATTTCGTTTTTTGTCATTAGCGCGGGTGTATTCATACTAAAAACTTATTCTATGGGGATAATTACTTTTTGAAGATTAGATTCAAGCATATTGTTAAAATAACGAGACAGTGATGAGGTCAAAGATTCCTTGAACTTACGGTCTTGCGAAAGTTGTTCATTGAGCTGATTCCTCACCTTACCATATACTTCAAGTCGGTTGTCGAATAATATCCGCACCTTTTCTTTACGCACCTCCTTATCATCCTTGAATAAGGTATAAACTCTTTTGAGTACGTAATATGATAGTATGATAGGAATTAAATTAAGGAGTTCCTTAACAATAGAATACAAGGTATTTGAGTTGGAATCAAGTATTTTTGAAATAGTAGCTGACATACTCTCAAGACTCTTATTAACAGCCGACATATCTCCGACACTTACAGAGCCGGAAACAGTTATTTCTCTACCCGGAGCATAGTTACTGATAATCTCGTTTGTCTTCTTTCTGATTACTTCTCCCTCCGAGACTAAGAACTTTCGGACGGTGTCCTCTACAACCCCTTTCAATTTTCGGGTCTGGAAAGACTTAAGATCACTCTCGATCCAATAGCGCAGTTCGTCATCGTCTCGACCTGAGCCGTTTTGTATCCACCGCTTGCACGTAGCCTCAACTTGTTTCCAAGCCGCATCAGCAAGACTGTCCGATAAATTTTTAACGAGCTTGCCAAACATTACGTCACTGTTTACGAATGAAGAGTGATTTGATTTAAGCTCTGTTACAAGATGGGCTGTTATTGCATCTGTTGCTCCAAGTAAAGCAATACCGCGTGAGATGGTGAGAGAGGGACTGTCTTTATCAGGCTTCACTTTCTCTATGGGCAATCCCATAACCTCAGCAATCAGAGGACGAATAAAATTCATTCGTGAAGCGCCTCCGGTGAGGAATACGCCATTTACTTTCTTTCCCGTTATATGATTCTCCTGAAAGTCCACAAGGGCCTTTCTCAGTTCTTTTTGATAAGACTTTTCCTCCTCTACAAGGTCATTAAGTTCCTGCAGATTAGCGATACGGAGCGGAACATAGACATTGGCATACTCATCGAACAATGAGGCATTTTCCGTGAGAATAGAACTTAACGGGAATCCGGAAAAGGTTCTGATTTCACTGTTACGACTATATGCCTCCTCCTTAAACTTACGTGCCCGAAACAGCAATGCGTCCTTATATTCAGGATGCTTATTTACGAAATCCTGCACCTCCGGTAATTTGAGAATCATCCGCTCATAAATTACATCTTCTATCGTAGACGCACCCAAGTTATATCCAAAGTCTACCGGTTTGTCATCATCAGACAGATATGTGAAATCAAGGGTACTTGAACCGAGGTCGAATACAATAGCCCCACGATTGATTTCATTTGCAAAATTAACCCTCGGAGTTTTTGCATAGAAAATCGCCGCACGGGATTCGGACATCAAGCCCGCCAATGGTATGCCGGCCTTTAGTGCCATTTGACAATAAAGTTCTTTTACAGTCTTGTCTGTCCAATTCGAAGGACGGGCTATATATACAACATGATTTCCGCACCTCAATCTATCATCATTTTCCACAATCCTGCTATAGACGGCGTCCATATAATCACACATGAGGCTCTCAGCCTCTCCATCCAAGGATTGCGGACATTTCTTGAAACCGATTCGGATGCCTTCATTATCAGTAATATGTTCAAATGCTTCATCGCCAATAGAGGGTCTGTCATTGACTCTACAGATTGCAGAGGGTATAACTTTCTTTCGGGCGTTGTAATCAATGTCTATGTCTGTCACTTCCGCAAGCCGATGGGCAGCAGACTTATCCCACTCCAGCTCGCATATAGCGGCTGAAGTCTCACCATGACCAAAGTCTATTCCAACAACATATTTATGCTCGGATTTATTAGGTACAATTAGATTAGCCATATTATATCAGTCATTTATTATTTTACCATTCGCATACTTGAGACCATAGTTTCCCAAAGAAGCCTCCATTATTTCAATTGCAGTACGCAATTTCGGTTCAACTCCGTCTTCGTTTGCCTTAACCATTTTGATGACATAGGCAACGTTTTCCATAAGGGTAGAATACGTTGTAAGAAGTGATGCCTCCTCTTTTTGCTCGTATGAGTTCTGAACTCTTTTAACTTGAACCCGAAATGTTTCCATAAGATTATCAATGCTTTCACAAATCTTCCTTACAATGTTTATGAACGCATTAACATTGATAGTCCTTACTACATTAGCATCTTCTGTCGCACTTGCTTTCTTCTTACCCGTGGACAGATAAACAGCAATGGCCGTTCCGGCAATTGCGCCACAGATTGCAGCCCAAGTTCCCATAAAGCTACCCGCAACAACTCCAATACCTGTGCCGGCAACCGTAACGTATGGGTTTGCGTGAACCTGAGGTTCTGAAACCAACTTAGGCGCAACGTTCAGACTGGAAGCCATAGATGCTATTTCAGCAGCAATACTCTGTTGCGCTCTGAGAAGCTGTATGGCAGACTGAAGAATGTAATCCTCTGATTGGGTTAAACTCTGACGGTAAGAGCCATCACTCTCAAACATATCGCTGAGAAATTCGGCTACAGTCTTTTCAACCTCCCGGCTGTCTCTTGGTAACGAGAAATTTGTTAGTTTCTCCGCCAATGCCTCCTTGTGAGAGTCAAAGATAGATGTAAGCGTTGTATCCATTGCCTGCTTTTTGACATACCCTCCTGCGGTATGGTTAATGCCATGGCAAGCCTCAGACCACGGGCGTTTTCTGGTAACGGTCGGACACAAGAAAAGGCGTAAAGGAGACTTACTCGCTCTACACCAACATCAGGTATCGCCAAACACCTCGCCGAGGTGCAAAGCCGAAGAAAATACAACCATCACGCCGTCTCGTATCTGGGTTTTACTCAGATGCCGTTACGGTAGCTCCCTATCTTTCATCATTCGGAGGAAATAATAAGCCCAAAGATGCCGACACCCTGACTGGTGTGACACAACGGCTCTTCTTCCAAGACGAAAAAGAGGAGCATTAGATTGCATTATCCATCGGCGAAAATTTTGGCGATTTCGATGTTAGGACAAGCAACTTTAGCCTTATCTTGCGGGTATTTCAGTCACAGGGACTTCCATATCCACGGGCAAAGTTAAGAAATATTTTCATAATCCGCACGTCATCGGGGATGTTTTTTTCGAGGATAAGAATACGGTATCACAGAAAATTTTGCGTTTCATTCCGACAAAAAACTTGCAAGATACGGAAACATTCTCTACATTTGCGGAGAGACTTGGCAAAACATTCAAAGCTATAAAATGCAGGCAACGGGACATATTCTCTATTCACCGTCGATGAACGGACATTCATCGACGACGGACGGCCGTTCATCGACGGTGAACGTGCATCCGCCGACGATGAACAGAGAATGACCGGCGGGGCTGTAAATTTCAGGCGGCAAAACTTGTAAAATCTAATACGTATGATGAACTTTTTAAGCATTGACATGGTCGCAACGGACTGGGCGAGAGCGCAGTTTGCACTGACGGCCACCAAGCACCGGTTCTTCGTGCCCCTGACGCTCGTGACAAACTACTACAAAACGAAATCATTATGACTATCGACGATATAAGGGCTTTGATTGCTTCGGATGAGTCGCGGACTCTGGAGTTGAAGAAGAGTACCGGCGAGTTGAAAGAAGGAATGCATGCGGCATGTGCGTTCCTCAATACCGAAGGCGGTTGGCTGATTTTTGGCGTTACCCCTAAATCGTTGAAGATAATCGGGCAGGAGGTTACGGATAATACGCAGCAAGAAATCGCTCTGGCTCTTGCCGGGCTTGATCCTGCTTGTGATGTCCAAGTGGAATATATTGATGTACCCGAGCACCCCGGGAATAAAATCATAGCCATGCACTTTGACGGTTGGATATGGGGCGAACGTCCTCATACGTTCCATGGTTGTCCATATTATAAGGTAGAGAGTACCACTAAAGTTATGCCGCATGATATGTATGATGAACGTATCCGCGCTCATCAGCCTCAAGCATTTTCGTGGGAACGACAACCGGCCAATGGTGTAAGTCTTGCAGACCTGAATGAGAAACATATAAGAGGATGCATCCGCTTAGGTGTGGAGGGTGGCCGCATTCCGGCAAGTGCCATGACGGCACCGATAGAGGAAACTTTGGCAAAATGGAAACTGCTGAGTAAAGGAGTGCCAACGAATGGTGCTGTAATGCTTTTCTCAGACAATATCGACGAATACCCGCAGTTTCGTTTGAGGATGGCTCGTTTTGTAGGCACGGACAAAAATGAGTTTATCGACAATCAACGAGTAGAGGGCAGTTTCTTTGATTTACTTGATGCAGGCATGGCCTTCTTCTTCAAGCATCTTAATCTCGGCGGAAAGATTACGAGTTATAGTCTAGGACGTGAGGAACGACTTGAAGTGCCTTATAAGGCATTAAGGGAGGCACTCATAAATAGTCTCTGTCATCGTCAGTGGGAGAAATATAATCTGACAAACAGTATTGCGATTTATGATGATCGTATAGAGATTGCCAATCCGGGAATATTCCCTCCTCAGATTACACCCGACTCCATTAAAGAACCTCATGAGTCCTATCCATACAATCTGAAGATTGCCGAGGCTCTCTACAAATCCACATTTCTGGAAAGCTGGGGCTCCGGAGCCAAACGTATCATGGATGCCTGCCGTGAGCAGAGTATAGAAGAACCGTCCTGGAGATGGGACGGAGGCTTCATCATAGTCACCTTCAAACGACCGTCTTTTAGATTGAACACTCAGGAGCAGAAACCTGTAAAAGATACCCTAAGGGATAATAATGCCC
>CAMWQU010000036.1 GCA_947176535.1 uncultured Prevotellaceae bacterium | reverse complement strand
CTCACCTTTGAATAATTAACCGGTCGCCTCTGAATAATCCCATCCTCCTAAGGGGGCGGGGCCGGCGCAAGGGGAAAACTCCCCCGTCACTTTATAATCAAAAGATTGTTATCCGGAACTTTCGGTTTCTCGGAATTCTTGTATCGGGCAGGGAAACCGAAGACCGTAACGCGAAGTATCTGCTTGCCCTTCTTCAGGTGCGAGAACTTGGGAGAAATAATGCGGGCACAGTTGTTCTTGATAGCAGCTTCTTCCAATGCTAATTTCTTGGCCTCAGCTAAGGACAGACCGTTAAGTTTCATCAGGCCCTCCGATGTAGAAATGTCGATGGTGTAGGTAATGCTCTGCGGGTCTACCTCCAAATCCATACGGTTGTAGCTCTCATTGACGGTATAGATTTCCGTACCGGTTATGCCGTCACCGCCGCTGCGCATCGAAGAACAAGAAGAAAATACTGCCATTAGGCATAAAAGTAATAATAAAGATGTAGATTTCATAATTTTATCTTGTTAGAAGTTGTAACGTAGGCCCATGCCTACAGTCTGATGCTTCATTGTATTATCATTGAGTATGTCCACACCAACCATTAAACGCTCGTTCTTGCCTACATTAAATTCCTGTTGGAAAATGGGAGAAACCCCAACAGAAAGCATTGACTTCTTCTCTATATTCTTCGCACGAAAATAACAACCGGCCCAAGTGGAAACACCGATACCTATCATGGGGAATCCTAATTTTAAGCCACGCTCATCACAAGTATCATAGTAACTCTTATAGTACCGACTGGTAAGCGCAAGCACACCTGCTGTTACAAATGCGCCGCCGACTACCCATCCTACAATCTTTAGTTTTTTCGCACGCTTTAGCATAGGTTCTTGTTGATTGAGGAGATACATCTGCATCAACTTCCGGTCGTTAGAAAAGCTCGTGGCCGTTTCCTTTGTTACAATATCATCGGACGTTGCAGCCGCAAACGTCTCGGTCTGTCCGTTCTGGTAGTTGATGCCTCGTAAGTTGCTGATGCTGATGACGCGCGTGGGGCCATCGGGGTTGTCGTAATTCTTGTACTCCACTTCGGTCTCCGTGATGCGCAGAATCTTGGCGAGAATGGTGCTTCCGTCCTTCTTCACGAGAACGTCCTGGGCCAAACAAATGCTCGTTAGGGCAAGTGCCACGAGAGAAAATAATAATCTTTTCATCTTTAATAGAATAAATAAAAGAAAGGGGCGTGACCCTGTCCGATTACTTATTCTTACCCGGGGCGTCGTCAAAAGCCCGATAGCAAAATAAGTAGGACGAAAGGTCACGCCCCTATCAGGGACGTGAGCCTATCGCGAACTCATTCTCGTCAATCCTGAATTGGTGCTTTTGGGATAAGAGAACAAGAGCGATAACTCAAGTTTTATGGTATATCGAACGGGCGAATCGCTTCCTTCTGAGTTAATAAATTAGTGTCCTTTAGTCAGCCTTTGTGACAGAGCCGGACATGATACTCGTTGCGGAAGTGACGGGAATCCTCCGGACTCCTCATTCACCGTTCATCTTTTCGTTACTGTCTGCTTCGTGAAATCTTCCTTTCTTTTTAGGGGTTACACATCGGTTTTATTGCTTTTCAGGGCCTGTCCTGACGGACGACCTTTGACGGCAAAGGTACAATATTATTTGGGAATACGCACAAAAAGAGGGCAGAAAATCAATAAATAATCGGAAAACACGTGCTAACCGACCGGTGAACCCGCCCGCGACCTTACTATGGACGAACTTTCGTCCCGCTATGGACGAGCCTCAGTCCCGCTATTGTCTAAGCCCCATCCTGCTATGGACGGGAGGGAGTCCTGCCCCTCACGCGCGCGTCTCCTTATATATATACGTCCGGAGCACTAAAAAATCGTAAATATCTTGCCCGAACCAAAGGAAAGTTGTTAATTTGCACCTTGAAAAGTGCATATTTGAGCACAATCTGCACCTTCCAAGGTGCAAATAAAGAAAAAAGGATATGGAATTGACGCTTATAAACTTCATGAATGAGCAGTTGAGCCTCGTTACAACCGAGTTCAAACGCTATATGTATGACAAGCTGCCGTGGGAGGCAAGACTTGTCGGTCTGACGGGGCCTCGCGGAGTCGGCAAATCCACCATGATGCTCCAGCATATCAAGGAACAGACAGAAGACATCAGGGACAAGAGCCTCTACGTCTCGGCCGACCACAGCTACTTTGCCACCCATTCGCTCACAGACACGGCCGCCCGGTTTGTTCGTGAGGGGGGTGAGTGGCTCTACATTGACGAAGTGCATAAATACGACGGATGGTCTTCGGAACTGAAACAAATCTATGACTCCCATCCCAAACTCCATGTGTTCTTCACCGGTTCGTCTGTTCTTGACATTCTGGAGGGCGAGGCCGACCTCAGCCGCAGGGGGCTGCTCTTTGCCATGCAAGGGCTCTCGTTCCGTGAATACCTTGAACTCTTCGAAGGCATAAAGACATCGGTACGCACCCTTGAAGAAGTCCTGAGGGGCAAAGTGCAGATAGAGGGTGTGGAGCATCCTCTCCCGCTATTCGACAAGTACCTCCGCGAGGGGTATTATCCGTTCTCCCTCGAAGGCTACTTCCAGCAGCGTCTTCAGCAGGTGATACAGCAGACCATGGAGGTGGATATACCCCAGTATGCCAACATGACCCCCGCCACAGGCAAAAAGCTCCGCCGCATGCTCGGCATCATAGCAGGTAACGTGCCCTACAAGCCGGAGGCAACGGGCCTTGCCAACGAAATAAAGGTCAGCCGAAACGACATTGCCACTTACCTCCTCTACATGGAGAAAGCCGGCATGATCGGACAACTCCGCGACCGGACAGGTGGTATGCGTGGATTGGGCAAGACGGAAAAGGTCTACCTTGACAACCCCAACATGATCTATGTGATGTCGGGTGACAATGCCAACATAGGTAATGTACGTGAGACATTCTTCTACAATCAGACACGCCTCACCCTGCCGGTGACTTCCTCGAAGGTGTCGGACTTTGAAATCGGAAAATACACCTTTGAAGTGGGAGGTCGAAAGAAAGGAAACAAACAGGTGAAGGACGTGGAGAATGCCTACATCGTCCGCGACGATACAGAGTACGCAAGCGGACAGTTTCTGCCGCTCTGGAGCTTCGGTTTGCTATACTGAATCTGAGTGGCGGCAAGGTCGCAAGAAGCTCCGGAGGTAGACGAGCATATAGTTTTTAGGCCGTAACATTGCAAGGCTCGATTATTTTACCTATCTTTGCCCCAATAACTAACCTTAACTTAATTACGATGAAAAAGACACTTATCGCCCTTTTTGCGGGTTTCACTACGGTCTGCATGGCCCAAGGTACAGCACTGGAGGGCTTCGACTACAGCACCTCCGTCACCGCTCCGACGGGTAAGGAATGGCAGTCTCCCGGGCAACTGGCTCTGAATAAGGAACAACCGCGTGCGTGGATGTTCTCATTCGCCACACAGGAGGAGGCTCTGCGCGTGCTGCCCGAAAACAGCACCTACTACCGGTCGCTGGACGGAACGTGGAAGTTCCGCTGGGTGCCCGAACCCTCGCTGCGCGACTCCTCTTTCCAGAGCAGCAGTTTCGACGATTCCCGCTGGGACGACATTCAGGTGCCGGGCTGCTGGAACGTGCAGGGACTGCAGAAGGACGGCACAATGAAATACGGAGTGCCCATCTACGTGAATCAGAAAGTCATCTTCCAGCACCGCGTGGCCGTGGACGACTGGCGCGGAGGCGTCATGCGCACACCGCCAACCGACTGGACCACATATAAGTTCCGCAACGAGGTGGGTTCCTACCGGCGGACATTCCAGATTCCCGCCACGTGGAACGGGCGCGACATCTACATCAACTTCGACGGCGTGGACTCGTTCTTCTATCTTTGGATTAACGGACACTACGTCGGCTTTTCCAAGAACAGCCGCAATACGGCCCGCTTCAACATCACTCCGTACATCAAGCGCGACGGGGAGAACGTGGTGGCCGTGGAAGTGTACCGCAACTCCGACGGTTCGTTCCTCGAAGCTCAGGACATGTTCCGCCTGCCGGGTATCTTCCGCAGCACCTATCTGACGGCCAATCCGCAACTGGAAATCCGCGATCTGGCCGTGCGCACGGCATTCGTTGAGGACGGAAATGCCATTGTGGACGTGGATGCCGACATCCGCGACCGCAGAGAAAAGGCCACTCCGTACAGCATCAGCTATCAGGTCTATCCCGTCAAGCTCTATTCCGATGATACGGAATCCATGGTGGCTTCGCAGACTCCCGTCGGCAGTCACGGCAACCATACCAAACTCTTTATCCCCAACGCCCGCCCGTGGAGCGCGGAAACCCCGAACCGCTATGTGCTGCTGGCTACGCTCACGAACAAGAAAGGCGAAGTCCTTGACCGCGTGAGCACCTATTTCGGTCTCCGCAAGGTGGAAATCCGCGAAACGGCAGCCGACGAGGACGAATTCGGACTGGCCGGACGTTACTTCTACGTAAACAACAAACCGGTGAAACTGAAAGGTGTGAACCGTCACGAGAACGGCCCGTCCGTGGGACATGCCATCACTCGGAAGCAGATGGAGAAAGAGGTGATGCTCATGAAGCAGGGCAACATCAACCACGTCCGCACCTCCCACTACTCCAACGACCCCTACTGGTACTATCTCTGCGACAAGTACGGCATATACCTTGAGGACGAAACCAACCTCGAGAGCCACGAATACTACTACGGCGAGGCTTCGCTGTCGCACCCCGAAGAGTGGCGCGCGGCACACATCGCCCGCAACATGGAGCTCGTACACAGCCACATCAACCACCCGAGCGTCGTCATCTGGAGCTTGGGCAACGAGGCCGGCCCGGGCAAGAACTTCATCGACGCCTATCAGGCTATCCGCAACTTCGACAAGAGCCGCCCCGTGCAGTACGAGCGCAACAACAACATCGTGGACATGGGCTCCAACCAGTACCCCTCGGTAGCGTGGGTACGCTATGCCGTGACGGGTAAGGCCGGGGTGAAATATCCCTACCACATCTCGGAATATGCCCACTCGATGGGTAACTCTCTGGGTAACCTCGCCGACTACTGGGAGGCTATGGAAAGCACCAACTTCTTCTGCGGTGCGGCCATCTGGGACTGGGTAGACCAAGCCATCGACACCTACAAGCCCGACGGCACCCGATTCTTCGGCTACGGCGGTGACCACGGCGACCGGCCCAACGACGGCATGTTCTGCATGAACGGTATTATGCTGCCTGACCTCGCACCGAAACCGCAATATTACGAGGTGAAGAAAGTGTATCAGAACGTGGGTGTGCGTGCCATCGACATGCAGAAGGGCGAAATCGAAATCTTCAACAAACAATACTTCAACGACCTGTCGGCTTACGGCGTTCATTGGATTCTGATTCAGGACGGAAAGCCCGTGAAGGACGGCAAACTGGAGAACACGAACATTGAACCGCGCGCAAAGAAGACATTCACTCTGCCCATCAACCTTGCAAAACTCAAGGCCGACAGCGAATACTTCGTGCGCATCGAGTTCCGCCTGAAGGAGGATATGCCTTGGGCCAAGCGCGGCTACGTGCAGATGGATGAGCAACTGCCTGTGAAGGAAGCCACCGGTTGGAAAGACATCGCTGCGGTGCAGCCGAAGAGCGGAGCACTGAAAGTGGCACACGAGAACGGTATGAGCATCGCCACAGGCAAAGGCTTTGAAGTGTCTTTCGACGAGGCAACCGGCATCATCCGTCAGTTGAACTACCACGGCGAAGACATGTTCCTGGCCGGACAGGGCCCGCAGCTCGACGCCCTGCGTGCTCCCGTGGACAACGACAACTGGATGTATCGCCAGTGGTACCCCAACGGTCTGCACAACCTGAAACACAAGGTGCAGAAAGCATCGGTTTCACCGAACGAAAACGGTTCCGTAACGCTCTCTTATACGGTATTCAGCCAGGGTGCGCGCAAGGGCGAGATAAGCGGCGGCAGCTCGGGCCGGTACACCATCACCGAGGGAGACAAAATGACACCGGCCGACTTCCACTTCACGACCAACATGACCTACACCGTCTACCCCGACGGTTCCATCGAACTGGAGAGCAGCATCGTGTCCAGTGACCCGGGTCTCGTTCTGCCTCGTCTGGGCTACGCTATGCAACTGCCCCGGAGCATGGATAAGTACACGTTCTACGGTCGTGGCCCGCTCAACAACTACGCCGACCGCAAGACGGGCTCTTTCGTAGGTCTCTACAAGAGCACGGTGGACGAGCAGTTCGTGCAGTTCCCCAAACCCCAGAGTATGGGTAACCGCGAAGACGTCCGCTGGTGTGCCCTCACGAATGCGAAGGGACGCGGCGTGCAGTTCATCAGCACCACGCTCATGCAGGCTTCGGCTCTGCCCTGGAGCGCCATGGAAATGACAATGGCTCCCCACCCCTGCGACCTGCCCGCACCGACGGCTACGCATCTCCACCTCGATTGTCAGGTGACCGGTCTCGGCGGTAACAGTTGCGGACAGGGTGGCCCGCTGGACCCCGACCGCGTGAAAGGTGCCGTACATCAGATGGGCTTCATCATCCGCCCCGTAACGTCCGGCAGCAACCTCACGCAGGAGGCCAAAGTAACCGGTTCCACACCGCTGCCGATGGCCATCACACGCGACAAGGTGGGTAACGTGACCATCATCAGCCAGAAGGGCGAGACGGTAATGTATCAGGTGGCCTCGCTCGCAGCTCCCAAGAAGCTCTCAAAAGCGCAGATACTCGCCGCTACGAACAAACTGGAGAAGCCCCTGCGCGAGGGCGGAATTGTGGTGGCATGGTACCAGAGTCAGCCCAACAACAAGACGACAGCAACCTTCGAAGCCATCGAAAGTGTACCCGTGGAGGTCATCTATGCCAGCTCGGAGGAAACCAGTGACGGAACTTCCGCCAAGAATCTCGTGGACGGCAACGTAAACAGCATCTGGCACACCATGTATAGTGTCACTCAGGCCAAATACCCCCACTGGGTAGACTTCGACTGCGGCGAGGAGAAACTCATCAAGGGCTTCACCTATCTGCCGCGTCAGGACGGGCCGAACGGCGACGTCAAAGGCTACAGCATCACATTGTCCACCGACGGCCAGACGTGGAGCAAACCGATCTGCGAGGGGCAGTTCCCCAACTCGAAGAAGGAACAGAAAGTGATGTTCAGCAAACCGCAACGCGCCCGCTACCTGCGCTTCACCGCCCTTTCCAGTCAGAACGGAGCGGACTACGCCAGCGGTGCCGAGTTTACGGTGTTGGCTGAGTAAACAGGAGCAGACTCTATTCCAGTTTTCCATACATTGGCAAACATGAATAAATGACACAAAGCGTAGCCTTCAGGCGCTTCCCTTTCCGGAGGAACCTGACGGCTACATTTTTTGCTTTCAGACAAGAAACAGGATTTAATGCAAGAAATGGAGACAAGAATGACCCCAGCGGCGGCCTTCTCAGACAGTAAGCCGCACTACGAATTACTGGACGGGCTGCGCGGTGCCGTGGCCCTGATGGTGGTATGGTATCACATTCTCGAGGGCTTCGCTTTTGCCGGCGGAGGCGTGATAGAGACCTTCAACCACGGGCACCTCGGAGTGGATTTCTTCTTCATGTTGTCAGGTTTCGTCATCAGTTACGCCTACGACGACCGATGGCAGGCTCAAGGAAACAAGCGGCTCGGAATGGCGGATTTCTTCAGACGCCGCCTCATCCGGCTCCATCCCATGCTGATAAAGGGTGCCGTCATCGGCTTCGTCGCTTTCCTCATGCAGGGCGGCGTCACGTGGGACGGCAGCAAAACACCTTTCGCATGGACGATGGTCGCACTCGTGTGCACCATGCTTTTCATCCCCGCCTATCCGGGAGCCGGCTACGAGGTCAGAGGCAACGGCGAAATGTTCCCGCTGAACGGCCCGAGTTGGTCATTGTTCTTTGAGTACATCGGCAACATCGCCTATGCGCTCGTTATCAGACGTATGTCCGACAGAGTGCTTTGCGCCTTCACCGCCCTGACCGGCATTCTTTGGGGGTGGTTCTCCGTCACGGACATGTCGGGATATGACATGCTCGGCGTGGGTTGGACACTGGACGGAATGAATTTCATCGGCGGCCTGCTGCGGATGCTGTTCCCGTTCTCCGTGGGGATGCTCATCGCCCGTCACTTCCGGCCCGTAAAGGTTCCGGGCATTTTCTGGATATCCATTGCCGTATTGTTCGCCCTATTCTCCGTGCCCTACATCTCCTCCGACGGTCTGTCTGGCAACGGCATAAGCCTCAACAGCGTCTACGAACTTCTGTGCGTGGTATGCGTGTTCCCCGTTCTCGTCTGGCTGGCCGCATCCGGCAGTATGTCGGGCCGTCTGTCCGGGAAACTCTGCACTTTCCTCGGCGACATTTCCTATCCGCTCTATATCGTGCACTATCCCGTGATGTACCTCTTCTACGCGTGGCTTATCCGAAACAAACTATACACGCTAAGTGAGACATGGCCCGTGGTACTCCTCGTAATGGCACTCAGCATCCTGCTAGCCTACGCGTGCTTGAAACTATACGACGAACCCGTGCGCCGCTGGCTGACCCGGAAGGCCCAACGAAAGGTCTGAATCACCTCGAAAAACGCCCCACATCACACGCCGGACAAAGAGCCCCCCGGTCGTCGGGCTTCAGTCCCGCTATTGTCGAGGCCCAATCCTGCTATGGACGAGAGCCTGTCGTCGGGGGGACGGAATCTCCCCCTCCTATTTCCTTGAAGAATTACGCAGAAGAATGTGTGCCGCAGCCTTGTCGCGGGCAAGCTGAGTGGCCAGTTCCTCACGGCTGGAGAAAGAAGTCTCGTTGCGCAAGCGGCCGACAAACTCTACAACAAGCCGATGCCCGTACAAATCCCCCTCGTAATCAAAAACATTTACTTCGATAGAAACGTCATCGCCATTCCCGATGGTAGGACGGCTGCCAATGTTCAGCATACCCTCACGACGGCTCCCGTCGGGAAGAACGACCCATACCGCATACGCACCGCGCGCCGGAATCAGTTTGTCGGGAGCCACGCGGAGGTTGGCCGTAGGGAAACCTATCTCATGGCCCACATGAAAGCCTTTCACCACAAGTCCCGCCAGACGGTACGTTCGTCCCAGCATCCCTGCCGCCCCACAGACGTCGCCCGCTTCCAGCAGACGACGACAGCGGCTGCTGCTCACCATCCGGTCTGCCAGTTCTCGGGCACGGATTATCTCTATTCCGATTTCCCCGCCCCAGCGCACATAATCGTCGGCCGAGCCGCCGCCATGCCCGAAAACATGGTCGTAACCCAACACAAGGGCGCGCACACCGAGTTCCGCATACAGCACTTTCTGCATGAAGTCCCTGGCCGTCAGGCGGCTCAGTTCCTCCGTGAACGGCAGAACGACAATCTCGTCCACGCCCGTTCGCCGGAGCAGGCCCTCCTTTTCCTCCAGAGTTGTCAGCAGCAACGGCGCGTGCCCGGAACATACCACCGTCCGCGGATGCTTGTCAAAAGTCACAAGCATCGACCTCATCCCTCGCCGCGAAGCCTCCTCACGCAACTGACGAACAAGACACATATGTCCCTCATGCACCCCATCAAAGAAACCGATGGTTGCCACACAAGACCGAAGTTCACACGTCTTTTTCATCATTTCTATGCAAAGTTACATATATTTTTTAATTTTTAATTTTTAATTTCTAATTTTATTTCGTACCTTTGCACTCGCAAGCCTCCCAAGGCACGCATCGGACTTGTAGCTCAGTTGGTTAGAGCAACAGACTCATAATCTGGAGGTCCTAGGTTCAAGCCCTAGCTGGTCCACAAAATAAAGAAGCAGTTACAAAATCGTAACTGCTTCTTTGTTTTCTAATCTCCTCCAATAGGCCCAAAACCTTACTACCTTAACTGCTTAACAGATACTATCTATCCGTCGTACCTCCCCTTATCACCTCTCTGTGGCCAAAAGAGATACTTCACAAATTGCCAGAGGGCTTTTAAGACATTGGTTACTGAGTTTGTCGATCGTATCATATTCCAATTTCCTTTCTTGAACTTCAATGCCTTGAAAATCCTCTCATTCTTTCCCGGACGGTCCTGACAGAAGAACACACCTGCACCTTTGTTGGCAGAATGCAACAGAATCATCGTACAGATGAGGATTGGCGACAACAGTATCAATGCTACCAAAGCACCTAAAAAACCGACAGGACGCTTAATGCAACGAATATAAAACTTCTAACCAGATGTTAAGTTCATAATTGCATGTAGCTTGTTTTGGTTAATGTTCAACATAATATCCATGTCGTTTCAACCAGAAAATGCTGAATGCGCGACCTATAGGACTTTGAATACTCTCCTTGGGGAAGTATCTGAAATTTCTGAATGCCCTTCGAGATATCAGCATGAAGTTATGTATCTTGCCGTCAGTTTTTTTATCAAAGCGGTCGTCATGACGTCCGAAATTGCCTCCCTTGAATATCTCCTTCATAAAATACCTGCCTCTGCTCTCATCTGGGACAATAAGCAAGTATTCATCTTCCAGGCCACAACATGCCTGCAGTACATACATCAATGCACCTGCAAAACGTCGTAAGCCAAATTCGTTCAATCTTGCGGTTGCCAACTCACGCACATCTTTTCGTGTCGATTTCAGCAGCCAAAAGTAATCAACCACTTGTCGCAAACCAACACCCGTGTCCATCAGATGTTTGAAGATATGATACATCTGAAAGATAAGGTTTGCCTCTCTGTCCAGATGATTGAAGCCCGATGCATCTTCCCGTTCGCCCTCCCGATGCTCCCAAAGATATTTCTGTAGTCGCCTGTTAATGAAATAGCCAAAAGCTATGACAGGCGTATAATGAATCTCCACTGACACATCGTTCACATGAGGAAATTCTATGTGATGGTACTGAACCGTACATTTGGGACAACTTTTCCAGATATGCCGAATCACATTATGCCGACTTTCATTGAAATTCATAGCCTTTGGGTCTGTCAGCAGAATATCCACATCTCCAGCTATACGAGTCATGTCCTTGGGATAAAGACAAGCATTCGACTGCCCTTTCAGTATGCAGGTCTTAAAACCCTCTGCCTCATACTTTGCCGACAACTCCTTGCATCTGCAATTTAACAGGCCATTTTGCATGCGTATATACTCCACATTCCCTATCCAATCCATGAGCAACTTCATGTCTGGTAGCTGCACCTTAGGGAGCTTCTCGATGCCAGAAAACAGCACACCTATTATCGTTTGCTGCTCTGCAAACGAATAGATCTCATTCCATTCTTGCTCTGATAGTGTACGGGGCAGTTTTGTTTCCGTAGATGTCTCTAATGCTATTTTTAGAAGTTGTATGGCCAAATTCTGAGTGACTATCATTCTTTATTATTGTTTCTGCTGACTGATGACAATTATACCTTTCCCCTGACTCTTCTCCTGAGTGCAAATTGTTAATTATTCAGACAACTCGCATGAGTCCTTAATTCTCTCTAAAACATTCTGTGTAAACACCTTAGCACCCCTTTCATTCAAGTAGACCCCATCGTTAAACCATTCTGGATGTTGCAAGAATAGCTCATTGTTAGAGTAATTCAATATTCGAAACTATTTCGCTTGCAGAGTTCCCTAATTGCATTTTCTGATACTTCATTTACAGAATCCGGATAGTAGAAGATTGGCGATAAATCCCCAAATTCAAGACTATTGCGGCAATGTTAATACGTTTTCGGGAGTTTATATTAGAAGTGCTACTCATCAAAACGCCGCTATAATACGTTGAAATAGCAGTTAGCCAAAATCCCAAGAATCGCCAATCCCACCAACCGTAAAAAACACAGCTAGCTAAGATAATGAATACATTTTGCACATATTTGTTTTTACTAAAAAACAAGTAATGCAATAAAAACACAACCGGGAAAAACAATAAAAAACAAAAAGAAGTAAGTGACATATAAATGATTTATTTAGGACTCATATACAT
>CAMWQU010000035.1 GCA_947176535.1 uncultured Prevotellaceae bacterium | reverse complement strand
CCCTAAGCCCCCAATCTCTATTCTCGAATGCCATACCCCTATGTTTTTTACATTTTTTGCGCATTAAATCAATTTTTTACCGTACCTTTGCTGTCAATATGGGAATATTGTACGTCGTACCTACCCCCGTGGGAAACCTGGAGGACATCACTGCCAGAGCATTACGGGTGTTGCGTGAGGCCGATCTCGTGTTGGCCGAAGACACGCGTACCTCGGGCAATCTGCTCCGGCACTTCGACATACGGCGTCCCATGCTGTCATTCCACAAATTCAACGAACATCAGGTTGTAACGAACATCGTCAATCGTCTGCAGGCAGGCGAGCAGATGGCGCTGGTGTCGGATGCTGGTACGCCGGGTATCAGCGATCCGGGCTTTCTGCTAGTGCGCGAAGCCATAAAGGGAGGCGTGGAAGTTATCACTTTGCCCGGCGCCACGGCCTTTGTGCCGGCATTGGTGTCGTCGGGGCTGCCTTGCGACCGTTTCTGTTTCGAAGGGTTCCTGCCGCAAAAGAAAGGACGCCTGACGCGCCTTGAGGAACTGCGCAGCGAACCGCGTACCATGATTTTCTATGAAAGCCCGCACCGCATGGTGAAACTGCTGGAACAGTTGCTTGAGGTGTTTGGGCAGGAACGCCTTGTGAGTGCTTGTCGGGAGATCTCGAAAGTGCATGAAGAAAGCGTCAGGGGCACGGTGACCGAGGTGTTGGCTCACTTCCGGGAGGAAGAGCCTCGGGGCGAGTTTGTGGTAATCGTAGCCGGAAACTCCGGGGAACCCTGTGACCCGAAAGCCAGCAAAGATGTTGAGCAGACAAGCCCTGTTGAGAAGAAACTATCGAAATATCAACTTAAACAACTTAAAAAAGAAAATTCGTGATGAAGAAGTTAATGATTCTGGCCCTGTCCGTAGTGACACTGACCGCATGTGACAATCTGGGAAAGAACAGTGCTGAAAGCAGTCGCGAACGCGACTCTCTGATGCAAGTAATCAACGAAAAGGACGGTGAACTGAACGACATCATTGCCTGCGTGAATGAGATTCAGGAGGGATTCGCCCGCATCAACGAGGCCGAGGGTCGCATCATCATTGCTGACAATAATGCGGAGAGTGCCTCATCGCAGACCCTCATCCGCGAAAATATGCAATACATTCAGGATGCCATGAAGCAGAACCGCGAGTTGATTGCCCAACTGCAGGAGAAACTGAAAACCACGACCGTGAACGCTGTGGCACTGGAGAAGACCATCGCCAACTTGCAGAACGAGATGGAGCGGCAGAATCAGCGGATTCAGGAACTGGAGGCTTCACTGGCTGAGAAAGATATTCTGATTGCCGAGCAGGGTGAGCAGATAGACAACCTGAGCGAGAATGTGACAGCACTGACGCAGGAGAACCGCGAAAAGGCCGCAACCGTAGCCGAGCAGGACAAGAATCTGCACACGGCCTGGTTCGTGTTCGGCACGAAAGCGGAACTGAAGGAGCAGAAGATACTGAAGTCGGGCGACGTGCTGAAGTCTGACGATTTCAATAAGGACTATTTCACGCAGATTGACACTCGCGTGGTGAAAGAAATAAAGCTGTACAGCAAGAGCGCGGAGATACTGACCTCGCACCCCGAGGGAAGTTACTCGTTGGCCAAAGACAGCAAGGGCGAATACGTCCTGCGCATTACGGATGCCACGAAGTTCTGGAGTGTCAGCAAATACCTTGTCATTAAAGTAAGATAACCTTGGGTAGAAGAGATTCATATAATACGTCCCGTTCGGCCACTTCCTCCACACGTATGCAGGAAGGACTGGACGGGACAACCAGAAAGTTCTATCACGAAGAGCAGGGGCCCGAGACGGCCATATTGGTAGGACTGATTACGCCGTATCAGAACGAGCGCAAGACACGTGAGTATCTGGACGAACTGGAGTTCCTGGCCACGACGGCCGGGGCCACGACGGTCAAGCGGTTCACGCAGCGCATGAACGGCCCCAGCAGCGTCACCTATTTAGGCATAGGTAAGCTGAAGGAGATACGCGAGTACATACAGGCAGAGGAGGATGCCGAAAGGGAAATCGACATGGTAATCTTTGATGACGAACTCTCGGCGAAGCAACTGTGGAACATCGAGGCGGAACTGAAAGTGAAAGTGCTGGACCGCACGAGCCTCATCCTCGACATTTTTGCTATGCGTGCGCAGACGGCGAACGCCAAGACGCAGGTTGAGTTGGCGCAGTACCGCTACATGCTGCCCCGCCTGCAGCGGCTGTGGACGCACCTTGAACGTCAGGGCGGCGGCTCAGGTGGCGGTGGCGGAAAAGGTTCCGTAGGACTGCGCGGCCCCGGTGAGACGCAGTTGGAAATGGACCGCCGTATCATCCTGAACCGTATGTCGCTACTGAAGCAACGCCTTGCGGAGATAGATCGTCAGAAGACGACGCAGCGCAGCAACCGTGGGCGGATGATTCGCGTGGCACTGGTGGGTTATACCAACGTGGGCAAAAGCACGCTGCTCAATCTGTTGGCAAAGAGTGAGGTCTTTGCCGAGAACAAGCTGTTTGCCACCCTCGATACCACGGTCAGGAAGGTAATCATCGACAATCTGCCTTTCTTGCTCAGCGACACGGTGGGTTTCATACGCAAACTGCCCACCGACCTGGTGGATTCTTTTAAATCGACACTCGACGAGGTGAGAGAGGCCGATCTGCTGCTGCACGTCGTGGACATCTCCCACCCCGACTTTGAAGACCAGATAAAGGTGGTGGAAAAGACGTTGGCCGACCTCGGATGTGCCGAGAAGCCGCTGATGATTATCTTCAACAAAGTGGACGCTTATACGTGGGTGAAAAAGGACGAAGACGACCTGACCGAGGCCACGCGGGAGAATGTATCGCTCGGCGAGCTGATGCGCACGTGGATGGCGCGGTTAGACGGAGATTGCCTTTTCATTTCGGCCCGGGAGCGCATCAACATCGACACGCTGAAAGAAACGCTGTACGACAAAGTAAGGGAACTGCACGTACAGAAATACCCCTATAACGATTTTCTTTTTACGCACTACGAAGAGGAGCAGGACTAATCCTGCTCCTTATCGTTTCCCCTTGAAGAATTCCTGCATGAGGCGTCGGCATTCTTCCTCCAGAACGCCCGAAACGACCTCCGTGCGGGGATGCAGGGCTTCGGGGGCAAAGCGGCGGTAGCCGCGCTTCTCGTCGCCGGCACCGAACACGATGCGCCCTATCTGCGACCAACCCAACGCCCCGGCGCACATCACGCAGGGTTCCACCGTGACGTAGAGCGTGCAATCCCGGAGGTATTTTCCTCCCATGTCCGCTGCCGCAGCCGTGAGGGCCTGCATTTCGGCGTGTGCCGTCACATCGCGGAGGGTCTCTGTCAGGTTATGTCCCCGGCCAATGATGTCGCCCCGGCACACCACCACCGCTCCGATTGGGATTTCGCCCTCCTCAAGTGCTTTGTGTGCTTCCCGCAGTGCCTGCTGCATGTAAAAATTGTCGTCGTGAGTCATGCTGCTTATAGTTATAGTCCGATAAATATTCTGTTGTTCTTTCTAAACCTCAAATCACCCTCTTCTCAGGGTCGTGCGCGTGCCTATAGGAGGATGCGACCTCATCCATAGCAGGATGAAGCCTCGTCCCGCTATGAACCAAGGCCCGACAATAGGAGGAACGAAGCCCGGCCTCGGTAGGCTCATTTTTCAATAGGAACGGCGGTAGCCCGAAAACAACCCTTTGTGCAAATAAATTCGTCATATATATTATTGTTCTTTCTGTAAGCAAAAATCCCTTGTAATCGAGAAATTACAAGGGATTCTTCTTTGTCTGTACCCAGAGCCGGGGTCGAACCGGCACGGGTTTCCCCACTGGTGTTTGAGACCAGCGCGTCTACCGATTCCGCCATCTGGGCATCTTTGACGGTGCAAAGGTAGGGGATTTCCGCGACACGACCAAACTTTTCCTCACTTTTTTAGGTATTTGTTGTTCCCACGGATGTAAAACTTCGTCCGCGAGGGAATGGCACGCCGTCCCGAAAGGTCGTAAACCACATCGTTTCTCAGGCTCTCGATCCGGAATTCTTCCGTGAGAGGAGCAATTGCCGTTTGTTCGCTGTCGATGCCGTTAAATACAAATACGCTGCTGGCCGGTAGGATAAGGGTGAGCTGTTTGTCGATGTCAATGGGCGTTCCCTCTGCAAGTCCGCTCAACCGGGCCTGCACCTTGAACGCTTTAGTCAGCGTGATGCTTCCCGTGATAGAGGCGGGAATATCGAGAGCCTCGCGTAAAGTGGTGACGAACTTCTGCTGACTGTTACTGCCGTTGCGCAGGGTGAGCACGCTTTTCGTGCCGTTCCATGCCGCCCAGCCGTAGACGTTGGCCTTTGTGCCGTCCCAGGGATTGCCGCCTACCCAGTGGATGTCGGGGAGCACGTCGGCATTCTCCTGCTGCCACCGGATACATTCGGCGAGGTCGGCCCATAGTTTGCCGTTGCCGATGCTGTTCATCAGGCTGTAGTCGTTGTAGAGTTCCACCATGCCCGAACCGCAGGCAAAGGCACAACGCATCTCACGGAGTACGGCAGCGTAGGTGTTCGTCTGACTGACGTTTCCGTATTTCGACAGGATGAAACCGTGCGTCATAAGGGTATTGATGGGACAGATGGGCGCGTTCTGTACAAAGTTCTGATAAACCAGACGGTCGCGGTAGGTTATCCAGTTTTCGCGGTCTATCGTATTGTTTCCGATGGTGCCGTAGTCGTTTTCCTGACGCCATACAGCGTCGGTGAAATGGAACCAGAAGGGACTGGCCCACGTGCCGACTGTGGTGTTGAAGAAGATGTCGGGACAGAGTTGCAGACGCACCTGCCGTTCCAGTTCGATGATGGCTTCGGCATTCTCCTCACCCGTGGTGCCTGCATCGGGCCCCGTGGACGAGAACTGCGCGCTGATGCCGTCAAACTTGAAGAAGCGGAAGTCGTAGTGGTCTATCATGTATTTGCAGGCATCCCAGAAGACTTGGTAATATTCGGGGTTGCTGAGTTGCATTTTCTGTCCTTTGCTGCTCCAGTAGCTGCGGCGATAGTTTCCGCTTTGTCCGTAGCCCCCTACAGGGCCCAGCCATGCGCCGATGCCGCTCCCCATCTGACGGGCCAGTTGGTCGGCTTCGGTGAAGCCATTGGGGAAGTTCTTGTTGAACGTCCACGTGCCGTATTGGTCCCATCCGTCGTCCCAGACAAAGGCTTTGACGTCCGTGCCGTAGGGCTCGAAGAGCTTTGTTTTCCACTGCTGCATGACATCGACGCACTGGTTGATGTTCATGTTTGTCGTGTAGTCGGGATCGTTGTTCCGGTTGATGTTTAGTTCGTACCAACTGATGTAGACGGGCATGGGACGCCAGGGGACAGCACGCTCGCGTTCGCTGTAAGCCAGAAATGAGCGTCGGGCCTGACCGGGGCTCACTAATCCGACCACGCTGCCTACCACCCAACTGTTGCCGGCCGTTAGCGTGACATTGCGGCTCCACGTTCCCCGTATTGCAACTGTCTCCTGAATATCATCGCCCTCCTCGTTTTTCACTTTCAGGGCGATGTTGATGTCGCCGTTTGAGGTGATGTTTTCGGTGGCGGTCTCACCCAAGCAGCGCAGTGTGAAAGTGCCTGCGTAGGGTACGTCGAAAGCGTACGTATTATGGTCTTTCTGGCCACCTGTATAGCCGTAATGGTAGTCGCTGGCTACTATATTCCCCGTGGCATCCAACAAGTCCACCCCGCAGAGATTCATTCGGTGAGAGCCGGAAGAGTAGAGAAATTCCACGTCGAGCCGGCCCGCCTGTGAGAGCGTGAGCTGCCGGTTGCGGACAACGACATTGGGATAGGAATAGCCAAGTTCGTTCACACGGGCGGGAATGTCGGCCGCTGAGGCCTGCACCCATGATGAGGGTGTCCACGTATCGTGCCATTCCTCCGCCGAGACGTAACCGTCTGACAAGGGTTCGGCATCCGTGGTGTTGATGCCCATGGGAGTTTCCAGACCCGCAAAGAGTTTGTCGCTAAGGAGTACCGAGCCGCGTGTGTTTCCGGAGACCCGGGGGACGGAGCCTGTCGCAGCTGCGTCTACATCGTAAATCATCGGTATGATACGGTGCATACGCGTGTCTCTGAGGGCTTTTATTTCCAACGTAGTGCGCAGATAGTGGCTACCGTCACGCAGAATGGCACGCCACGTCAGTTCGAGGTTGGAGGCATATCCGAATGTCGCCACAATGCTCTTTCCTGCATAATGCTCGGCTCCGCGCACGGCCTCTTCGCTGCCCGTGAGGTCTTCGGTATGGACGTCTTTTAGCCTGAGGTCGCTGCACTTTCTCACCGTAGAGCCGGATTCGCCCATGACCAGTTGAAACAGTTCGGTTCCGGCTTTTAGGTTCAGTGCCTCGCAGCCGTCGAAAGTAAGTTTACCGTCTTTCCGGATGAAAGAAACGGAGAGCACATTATTGCTTAGTGTGTACCGTGAATCTTCCTCAACGGAAAGTTCTGCCGGCCCTACATTCGTCTGCTGCCGGGGATAGACTGCGGGGATATAGGCCGGGGATTGTGCAGATAGTGTCGCAGTAGTAAAGAGTGCGATACAAAGGACAAGAATAGCTTTACCAGTAATCTTTCTCATTGTTGTTTTCGTTTCAGATTATAGTGTCTCATACAAACCCTCCGGTTACCCTGCAAGCGCAGTAAACGGCGTCAGTTGTGAACCAGTGTGCCTATGTCCTCGCCATTCATCACGCGAAGCAGATTGCCGTAGATGTCCATATTGAAGACGTAGATGGGCAGATTATTCTGCTTGCACATGGTGGTAGCTGTGAGGTCCATGACTTTCAGTCTGCGATTGTAAATCTCGTCATAGGTTATTTCCGAGAACTTTGTGGCTGTGGGGTCTTTTTCGGGGTCGGCCGTATAGACTCCGTCCACGCGGGTACCTTTCAGCATGACATCGGCCTCAATCTCGATGCCTCGCAGCGAGGAACCCGTGTCTGTTGTGAAGTAGGGGTTGCCCGTTCCGCCGCTCATGATGACCACCTCGCCGCGTTCCAGGGCTTCGATGGCTTTCCATTTGGTATAGAACTCACCGATGGGTTCCATGCGGATGGCTGTCAGCACGGTAGCTTTCTGCCCGATAGCTCCCAGGGCACTTGACAGCCCCAGTGAGTTGATGACAGTAGCCAGCATACCCATCTGGTCACCACGCACGCGGTCGAAGCCCTTGCCGGCACCCGTGAGGCCGCGGAAGATGTTGCCGCCGCCAATGACAATTCCTACTTGCACGCCCATATCCACGACTTCCTTGATCTGTCGGGCATAATCGTTCAGACGACGCACGTCAATGCCGTATCCCTGTTCTCCCTGCAAACTCTCGCCTGAGAGCTTGAGTAAAATTCGCTTAAATTTTGCCATATCTAACAATTAAATTACATATTCCACTTCTTTGAACGCGTACCGGCGTTTTAGTCCTGTTTCATCGACGAGCTCCAGATAGCCCGTAGGAGCTACATCAATGATGGTGCCCCGGAATGGGCCGTCGGCATCTCTAAATGGGTTTAATTCGCCCATTCGATACAGATGACGGAGGTATAGTTGATGCAATTCCTCAATCTCCTTTTGCTCTGTTCGGTCGTAAAGGTGAACGAAGTTTTCCACGACTTTCTCCAGAACGAATCTTTTTTCTACCTCGTGGCCCAGGATTTGTGCCAGTGAGATAGGGGTGGGGGCATCGGAATGAAAACCGGTCTGGTTTACATTGATGCCCACTCCCATCACACTCCTTTCTATCTGCTGACCTTGCAGCTCATTCTCAATGAGCATTCCACATATCTTACGGTCGCCGTAATAGATGTCGTTGGGCCACTTGATTTTCAGATAAGCGTTGTTGCATTCCTTGCCCGGACGTTGTATATCTTTTCTTTCCATTTGGAGGAAGTCCTCCAATGCCTGCCGGACAGCTAACGCCAACAGTTCGGAAAGAACAAAAATATGGTTGGGAGAGAGATGGCGGGGATGTACAAGGATGCTGAACAGCAGGTTCTTGCCCCGTACAGATTCCCAATGATTGGTTCCCGCACCGCGGCCCGCCGTTTGATGTTCCGCAGTCAGCAACGTCAGACGACGCTCTCCGCCTACCGGTCGGTAGCTGCGCAGGAAGTCATTCGTACTCGTCACCTCATCCAATTCCACCATGCGGAACCATGGCGAATCGTCCAGACAGAAATGTATGTCAGCCATCTTTTGTCAGACTTCTTGTTTATACGATGCCTTGCGCCATCATGGCCTTAGCTACTTTCATGAAGCCGGCCACATTCGCACCGCGGACATAATTGATGTAACCGTCGGACTGTGTACCGTACTTGACGCACTGCTTGTGGATTTCGTGCATAATCTGGTGCAACTTCTCATCCACTTCCTCTGCGCTCCAGGAAAGGTGCATGGCATTTTGGCTCATTTCCAGTCCGCTGGTGGCCACACCGCCGGCATTTACGGCCTTTCCGGGGGCGTAGAGCATCTTTGCTGCAACGAAAGCATCGATGGCCTCAGGTGTGCATCCCATGTTTGAAATCTCTCCCACGCAGGTCACTCCGTTAGCGATTAGCAGCTTGGCATCTTCACCGTTCAGTTCGTTCTGCGTAGCACAGGGCAAAGCGATGTCGCACTTCACTTCCCAAGGCTTCTTGCCGGGAACGAAAGTCGAACCGGGGAATTCGTCGGCATAAGGCTGGCAAATATCATTGCCGGATGCACGCAGTTCCAGCATGTAGTCTATCTTCTCTTCGTTGAGTCCGTCGGGATCATAGATGTAACCGTCAGGGCCGCTGATGGTCACAACCTTGGCACCGAGCTGAGTGGCCTTTGTGGCAGCTCCCCAGGCTACATTACCGAAGCCGCTGATGGCTACGGTCTTGCCCTTGATGTCAATGCCACGGGTTTGCAACATCTCGTTTACGAAGTACAGACCGCCGAAACCTGTAGCCTCGGGGCGTACCAGAGAGCCGCCGAACTCCAGTCCCTTTCCTGTAAGCACGCCGCTCCAGTCGCGAGTCAGTTTCTTATATTGTCCGAAGAGATAACCCACCTCACGGGCACCTACGCCGATGTCTCCGGCCGGAACATCTATTTCGGGGCCGATATAACGATACAGCTCATTCATGAATGCCTGGCAAAAACGCATAATCTCAGCATCGCTCTTGCCGCGGGGCGAGAAGTCGGAACCGCCTTTTCCACCGCCCATCGGTAAGGTGGTGAGCGCATTCTTAAACGTTTGTTCGAAGCCTAAGAACTTCAGGATGCTGAGGTTCACCGAGGCATGAAAACGCAATCCGCCTTTGTACGGGCCAATGGCAGAATTAAATTGTACCCGGTAACCGATATTTACCTGTACTTCGCCCTTGTCGTCTACCCAGGGTACACGGAACGTGATGATACGTTCAGGCTCTACCAAACGTTCAATAAGTTTGGCTTTCTCAAATTCGGGATGCTGGTTGTAGACATCTTCGATACTAAGCAGAACTTCGTGAACAGCCTGCAAGAACTCTTGCTCGCCCGGATGCTTGGCTTCCAGTTGAGTCATTATTTGTGTTACATTCATAGTGTTTGGTTTAAGGTTATTTGTATTAGGTTACTTTTGTTTCTGAATCTGAATATAATCGATGTCGGGCATCCAGCCGTTGGGGTTGGAAAGCCGGATAACATTGTTTCCTTTCTTTAGTTTGATGGTGATGGTTATTGCCCCAACCTTATCCCATCGTCCGAGTCTGTTTAGGGTAAGCGTTGCTTTTGTTTTTCCGTTCACTTCGACAATCATGTCGCGGTCTTCACCTGAGAAGTAAGCGATGGTAAGGTTACGTATTCCGCCTTCCGGAGAATAAACATTCTTCCAGACAAGGTCGTTCTGCTCGCTTTGGCCCAGCCAGCAAACCTTGTAGCCCGAGGAGCAATTGTTATCAGCCATATATATACCGGTCTTTTCGGTCTGATTGTTCTTTACCTCCTGATAATCGCTGATATAGCCCGTCTCGGCCTCGTAGCGACGCCGTTCCAAACGCTGTTCGGCCGTGGCCTTATAGATGCGTGTACCATGGGCAGGTACAATGACCTGCATACTATTGGTAAAGTCGCCTACTTCCTTTTGTTCAAAGCAATCGCGGAGATGTACCTTACCACCTAAGTCGAGGTCGTCGAAGCTGACTGTCACGTGGCGGGTGTCATCGTTCGGATTGTAGACCGCAAACACACGCTTTGTGCCGTTCAGTTTCTCTATGTCACGCACCAAAATATAACAGTCGTTTACCCGTCGTACAAGATATGCCTGTTGGAAAGTCTTGTCCTGATTTATGCCGATGAGGTCGGCGTTCTTCATCAATTCAAGCGCATCAGGGCGTACATTGCGCATGTCGCAACCGATGAGTAGGGGAGAGTTCATGATGCACCACATTCCGAAGTGCGTCTTGTCTTCTTCTTTCGACATGCGTCGTCCCACCTCCAGCATATCCATATCGTTGTAATAGCCCGGGCCGCTGTATGCCGGGAGACAGAGATTTTCGGCCAAAATGCCTTTTACGGACGGCCAACCGTCATAGATGTCACCTGTTGTACGCCACGATAGTGCCACGTCCTTGGCCCATGTGCCGGGATAAGCCCACCGGCAGATGTTCAGCACGGCATCGGGTCTTTTGGTGTCTTTCATCGTCCGGCTGATGGTGGTGTAGCGTTCCTGCACATCGAGGAAAAGCTCGTTACCTTTTTCTCCCCAGTTACCTCCACAGAAATCAACCTTGATGAAGTCGAAGTCGAGGTCGGAGAAGAACATGTCAAGGTCTTGTTTGTCGTGCCCGTACAAGCCTACTCCTCTACCCGTCGTGTCGGGATTGCCCCATGAACCGCAGGTGTTGATACCAGCATCGCTGTATATGCCTGCTTTCAGGCCTTTTGAGTGAATGTAGTCCACTATCGGGCGCAGTCCGTTGGGAAATTTCTGAGGATGAATGAGCAGAGCACCCGTGGTCTCGTTTCGGTTGTAGAAGTATCCGTCGTCGATGTTTATATACTGGTAACCGGCATCTTTCAGCCCCGTATTTACCATCGCATCGGCCTGGCCTTTGATTACTTCTTCGTTGATATTCAGTCCAAATGTATTCCACGAACTCCAACCCATGGTGGGTGGAAGTTGAGCATAGGAAGAGCCTGAGGCCAAAAGGCCCAAAGCCAACATTGATAGAATGATTCGTTTCATGGTGTGTGATTAGATTTATGGTTAATATTTATCAGGTTATTTAATGCGCTTCCAACCAGTTGCCCCCCCAACCGCAATCGACCACGAGCGGAACGCTGAGCTGACAGGCGGCCTGCATTTCCTCCACAACCATCTGTTGTAGCCGCTCTTTCTCCTCGGGCGGTACGGTAAAGTTCAGTTCGTCATGTACCTGCAATATCATCTTGCTCCGGAAATTCTCGGCCGTGAGCTGGCGATGGATGCGCACCATGGCTATCTTGATGATGTCGGCGGCCGTTCCCTGAATGGGCGCATTGATGGCATTTCGTTCGGCATAACCCCGCACAACTGCATTGTGACTATTGATGTCCGGCAGAACAAGGCGACGGTGAAACAATGTTTCTGTATATCCCTTTTCGCGGGCCATCCCAATACTGCGGTTCATATATTCCTTTACCTGCGGGTAGGTCAGGAAATAGCCGTCAATGAGTTCTTTGGCTTCCGTGCGGCTGCATCCTATGCGTTCGGCCAGTCCGAAAGCACTGATACCGTAGATGATACCAAAATTGGCCGTCTTTGCCTTGCGGCGTTCGTCGCTGGTTACCTCGCTGATTTCCTTATGAAATATCTTGGCAGCCGTGGCGGCATGTATGTCGTGGCCCAACCGGAAAGCCTCCACCAACGCCTCGTCTTGACTCAGGTGGGCCATGATACGTAGCTCTATCTGGCTGTAATCGGCCGAGAAGAACTCTTGTCCGGATTCCGGAATGAAAGCACGCCGTACTTCTTTCCCCTCGGCATCGCGTACCGGGATATTCTGCAGGTTGGGATTGCTGCTGGAAAGTCGTCCCGTGGCCGTCACGGCCTGATTGAAAGAGGTATGAATGTGTCCTGTATCGGGATTGATGAGTTGAGGCAGCGCATCTATGTACGTGCCCAGTAGTTTCTTCAGTCCCCGGTAGGCGAGAATCTTCTCCACAGCGGGATGTTTCAGGCGTAACGCTTCCAGCACTTCCTCCGAGGTAACGTACTGTCCCGTCTTGGTCTTCTTGGGCTTATCAACGATTTTCAGCCGGTCGAACAGGACTTCGCCCACCTGCTTGGGTGAGGAAATATTCAGTTCCGGTACGCCGGTGAGCTGGTGTACATCATCTTCAATCTGCTGCATTCGGTCGCTGAAAAGGCGGCTTGTCTCGCGCAGACCCTCGGTGTCGATGCAGACCCCGTTGCGCTCCATATAGGCCAATACGGGCATGAGCGGCATCTCTACGTCGTAGAACAGGCTCTCGCAATCCGATTCCCGCAAGCGTGGGCTAAGCACGTTCCACAGACGCAACGTCACGTCGGCATCCTCGCAGGCGTAAATATAGACTTCCTGTGGACAGAGTTCGGCCATCGACTTCTGTTTCTTGCCTTTGGGGCCGATAAGTTCTTCGATGTGTATGGTTTGATAGTTGAGCAACGTCTCGGCCATGTAGTCCATGCCGTGGTGCAGTTCCGGACTGATGAGATAGTGGGCTATCATGGTGTCCACCATAGGCCCGCACAGCCGTATGCCATGATTCTGCAGAACCGTCAAGTCGTACTTCAGATTCTGTCCGATTTTCAACATCGGAGATTCGTAGACGGGTCGGAATATCTCCACAATCCTATTGGCTTCGTCAGGCTGCTGTGGGACAGGCACATACCACGCTTGTCCCTCGCGTATGGCGAAGCTGAGGCCCACCAACCGGGCGCGCATGCTTTCCGGACTTGTGGTCTCGGTGTCAAGGCAGATGGCATCGGCCTGTAATAAGGTATCGCGCAAGGCGGTCATGCCTTCGGTCGTATCGACCAGTTGATAATCCGGTTTCAGGTCTTGCCATGTTTTCCGCGTCGGCGGTTGCTGACTTGTCTCCTCCGGAATGCCTTGTGTGGCCTCCGGAGTGCCGAAGAGGTCGAGTTGCTGAGGCTGCGATGGGGTAGGGGATGCTGTTGTTCCCCCCATCTTTTTGGTGAGCAACGCCCGAAATTCCAGTTCCTCGTATAACTGTTTCAAGGCTTTCATGTCCACCTCTTCTACGGCCAGCGAGGGCATGTCCAGTTGAATGGGGACATCGGTCTTAATCGTTGCCAGCCACTTCGAAAACGTTATCTGTTCGCTGTTTTCCTCCACTTTCTTTCGCAAGGCCCCCTTCAGTTGTTCGGTTTGTTCGAGGAGCTTCTCCACGGAACCGAATTGCTGAATCAGTTTCTGGGCCGTCTTTTCCCCCACACCGGGACAACCGGGAATGTTGTCGGAAGCGTAGCCCATCAGTCCCAACATATACATGACATGC
>CAMWQU010000034.1 GCA_947176535.1 uncultured Prevotellaceae bacterium | reverse complement strand
TAATTATTCAAAGGCGACCGAATAATTAACCGGTCGCCTTTGAATAATAAAGTCCACTATAGGGTTTGAGCCATGTATCGTAACAAACTCCGGTAATCGGGTGCCTGACGGAGGAGATTCAGGGAGCCGACAATGAAGAACTGGCGACGGGCCCGGGAGACGGCCACATTCAGCTTGCGGTCCATCAGACGGCCGTCGGTCTCCACCGGAGAAGAGAGAATCTGCAACAGGGCCGGCTGACGCACGACGGTGGAGAATAGTATTGTCTCACGCTGGCTCCCTTGGTAACGTTCCACCGTATCTATGGTAATGTCCTCAGCATACGGTATGGAAAACTTCTGGAGATACTGCCGTATGGTGGCAATCTGCCCACGAAAGGGAACGATGATTCCGATTTCCTTGCCCGGTTGCCAAGGGATGCCATTGGCGATATGCAGATTGTAGAGCGATTCCACCATCTCGGCCACACGGCGCGCCTCGGCGTCATTGGTCTTGGGATTCGCCTCATCCTCGTCCGCTACGACGTCCAGTGCCCCCATGCGGTGGGTGGCGATGTAGGTCTGCATGTGATTTTCCGCGTCGTAGCGGTGCCATGGCAGGTCTGCGGTCTGGTGGGGCAGAGGTACCGGGGTTAAACGGCCCTCGTAGTAGGTCTGACTAACCCACCGACTGATGGTTTCGTGCATACGTCCCTGCCGGGTGAGCATCGCAAACGTTCCGTCGAATCGGCCCCGGTAAAAGCGTTCAAACAGGGATTCGCGGCAGTCCTGCAGACCGATGTGCCGCAGCAGCGGGCTCTGTACAAGGCTGTCTTCCGTCGGCTGACATACGACGGCAGGCAACTGTTTGTGGTCGCCGATGAAGACGAAACGCCCGATGGCCGGACTGTCATCCGCTCCGCGGGCGCACCATAGGGGGAGCAACTGCGGTTCCAGCACTTGCGAGGCCTCATCGAGGTAGGCCGTATGGAAGCACTTCAACCGGAACAGTTCCGGCGTGCCACAAAGACTGGAGACGGTTCCGCAGATGATGCGCACGGGGCGCAGACGCTCCAGTATCTCGCTGCGGTTGCGGCAGTTTGCGATGAAGTTGGCCATCAGGCGTGGCCGGTAGTCGGCTCCGCAGGAGTATTCCGCCCCGATGCGCACGTAGGTCTCGCGACGACTTGTCCCCTCCAGCATCTGACAGATTTCGTCCACTGCACGGTTGGTATAGGCCATGAGCAGGATGTTCTCTTTCGGAAAGCGGGTTCGCACGTCCTCGACCATACCGCGCAGTGTGATGTTCGTCTTTCCGCTTCCGGGTGGCCCGATGAGCAGATAAAAATCTTCCGCAGTCGGGGTGACCTGCCCCAACAGGAGGTCGCGGCGTCTCCGGGGAGCTGACAGCAGAGCATACAGTCCGCGGTATTGCGTGGAGAAAAGGTTGTCGCTGTATGACGGTTCAATGGCATACAGCGAAGTAAGCGGGGGGAGGTAACGCTGGGGATGTGCCAGACGGAGCAGAAAGGAGTCGGGGTGTATCGCCTCGATGTAGCAGCGCATGGTCTGCCGATTGACAATGCTGTCGCCCTCGGAGTTGCACTCGTAGAGCAGTACGCTGTCGCCCTCGCGGAAGTTCGATTCCGTGTGGTCGCCCTCGCGGACAAAGGCTCGCAGGTGGGTGGGTTGCTGCTTCTCGTTGTAAACGGGTTCAAGGCGCAGATGGGTGATGATGTCGCCGTCCGTTCGTTTCTTTTCCGTGTCGCAGAGCCACGTGCGGGCAAAAGAGCGGTCGGAAGGGGATTGCTGGTCGCCGACTTTGGCAAAGAACTGCTCGCGCTGCAAAAAGGAGGTCATTGTGCAGAAATAGTCCAGGGCTACCGGCTCGGCCGTGCCGATGGTCTCCAGAAAGCGCAGAATACGCGGACGGATGTAGTTTGTATAGAGTTTGTCTTGCCGGCCGAAAGGGTTGAAGTCTCGTTCCGTGAGAGCCTGAAGAAACGCTTTGGCATCCTTTCGCAACATTCTGTCGATATGTACGATACTGTTTCGGATGGCCAGTGCTGACACAATGCTTTCGCGACCGATACGAATGTCGTAGAGTTCGGGGTATTTGGAATAGAGCAGAAAGGTGTTTATCTGTTCGTAAGGCTGTCCGGCGCAGTAGTGCAGGATTTCCTTGTAAAGCGCCATCTGCCACGCGTGTTCTTCCTTAAAGGTGTGATGGTATTCCTCGCATTTTCCGCTCTTTAGTTCCACGATGTTCCGCAAATCGGTTGTGAGCATATCCATACGTCCCTGCAAACCGAGGGGCGGACAGATGAAGGAAGGCTCAAGTTGGGCGGCGGTCTTCTCCGGATGTATTCCGACCTTGGGGAACAATTCACCGACGGCTTTCCGTATGTGCTCGTGCTGAGTCCGGCAATCCTCGAAAAAAGGTTTGTCCACACCCGTCATGGTGCAATACTTCAACGGATAATCCCGGAAACTTTTCTGCATGGAATCCCGGAACGAGAGTTCCTGATTCAGTATATCGTCGAGGAACTGGTTGGCCGCATTACCCAACTGTATGGCAGGCGTTTCCTCACGGGGCATAAACTTCGACAGGAGATAGTGGAGCGGAGTGGTGCAGGAGGGTTTGACGCACTGACATACGGCTGTAATGTCGATGAGATAGTCGGGTTCGAGGATGAACAGGGCAGGGTAGAGCGCACCGGATTCATCCCGTTCGCACTCCAGCAGATTAACCGTCGCACCGGGATAGAGTTGATTTTCCAGTCCCCACTCCCGGCCGATTCGCACCCGGAGCATTTCGCGGGAACTGTCTCCTGCGGCATATCCGCAGAGCATCCCCGGAGACCATTCTTTGACAGAGAGACGGATATTCATATAGAGTCGGAAATAAGGAAATCCGGCCGGCGTATCTGCGTCGGATGCTGAGGGTTCTTGGATGGGGCAGGAGTGTTGGCTTTGCTGAAGTTGCGGGCCTGCCCCCGATATTGTGCCCAACGTTCCATGATGTTGCGAACGTAATCGTGCGTCTCGCTGCCGCGCAAATATCCTGATTTTACGACCGGGTCACGATAGTATCGGGGCTCGCTCAGCAACAGAATATAGGGCTCGACTTCGCGCCAGACGTTTTCGTTGTGACCGTTCTTTTTGGCTAAGGCCATGGCGTCGCGCACGTGACTTGCCCCTCCGTTGTAGGCTGCTAAAATAAAAGGGATGCGGGAGGACTGCGGACCTACGTCCGCAAATGTCCGGTTGAGTTTCTGTAAGTAACGAACTGCCGTTTCGATGTTTGTCTCCGGGTCAAAAATATCTTCTGTCACACCCAGAAGAGAGGCGGTGCCCGGCATAATCTGCATCAGACCCTGAGCGCCGGCCCACGAAACGGCATCCGGGTCGAAAGCAGACTCCTGGTAACATTGTGCCGCCAACAGACGCCAGTCCCAGCCAATGGCCGAGGCGTGGCGTTGGAACAGGGCATCGTAACGGCTAATTTTCCCGGCAGCGGCGTCCAGCATTGCAGGGCGGGGGATGCGTTTGACGGGTGCCGGTCGGCGGGACTTCTCCTTATACCGGGCCAGTATCTCCGGAGAGTACCACGCATCTATGGACTTTGCGAGTTCTGTGGCATCGGAATTTACCAGCCAATGATTGCGGCAGCGATATGTCCCCTGGACCAAAGGCAGTTCCATGACGGCAATATCCGCTTCACGGTTTTTCAGGCGGGAAATGACCTCTGCCGTATCATGGGCGACCTCTATACGGAGACGGACGCCGATGCTGCGTGCATAGTCCTCGGCAAGGCTGTTCTGGAGACCGAAACCTTTTCCCCGGAGCTCAAAATAAGTGTCAGGGCCGGAGAGGGTTATACCTATTATTTCGCCGGCTTCTTCAATCTCGTATAAATCATAACAAGGAGGGAGTGTATCTGCACTTTCCGCCTGTGAGAAGACAGGCGAAATACCCTTTTCCTGCCGGGACTGACAGGCTACAAAAAGGGGCAGAAGCAGGATTATGAATTTTGTCCCGGACGTAGGCGATGGATGATGTAAGTACGCATGATGTCGATTGCCTTGCTGTTGTTGCCGCCCAAAGGCACTATCAGGTCGGCATAGCGTTTCGTCGGTTCGATAAATTCCTCGTGCATGAGTTTCAGCACTTCCAGATAGCGGTCTATGACCATTTGCGGTGTCCGTCCGCGTTCGATGATATCGCGCTGAATGACACGTATCAGGCGTTCATCCGGGTCGGCATCCACGAATATCTTCAAGTCCATCAGGTCACGGAGTTCTTTCTTAAACAGGGCCATGATACCTTCGATAATGATAACCTCGCATGGCTCGATATGCACCGTTTCGGCCTGTCGGTTACTCTCTATATAAGAATAGGTAGGCTGTTCGATAGCTTTTCCGCTGCGAAGCTCTTCTATCTGGTGCGTCAATAAGTCCCAGTCAAAGGCATCCGGATGGTCGAAGTTGATGAGACGGCGTTCCTCCATGGTCAGTCCCGTCGTGTCATTGTAATACGAATCCTGAGGAATCAACGCAATCTTGTCGCAGGGTAACGCCTCCATGATTTTCTGAACTACAGTGGTTTTCCCGCTGCCGGTGCCGCCGGCGATGCCAATGATGTACATAGATCAGTTCTTTTGTTATTTCTTATTGCTCAACTTGTTCATTAAATCGGTGTTGATGTTGCGGATGTGAGTGCCGGTTTGCCGGATATCCTCATAGATATTCTCGCGCAAACGTTCCACCTCGTGCGACATATTCATGTAGATGTCTGCAAAAATGTTTTTCAGCACCGGCTGGGAAGATTTGTTCGCATGAACATTCTTTACGACAGAAATACCCTTGTGAATCAATTCAACATCTATCTCCTTTCCGCATTCCATCGGCTCGCCATCGAAGTGCACCACACCTTCCTTTTCCCGGGAGATATGGAGCTGACGACACTGAAATGTGCGGATGTGGCTGTTCTTGTCAATGGTCTTGTTGAATAGCTGAAGCAACACCTGTGCGGCCTCCAGCATATTGAAAGGCTCCAGTATGGAAACGTCCATCAGTCCGTCGCTCATGGATGCACTGGGAGCAATGTAGGCATTGTTTCCGTACTGGTTTGCATTGGCGCATGCAATTAGGAAGGCCTCGTTTGTCTGTTCCTCTCCGTCGAAGCGGATGTGGTAGGTCTCCGGTTTGTACGAAAACCAACTCTTCAGGGTGCTGTCTACGTAAGTCAGCAAGCCACGCTTCCCGGCTTCGGCAAATTTTTTACTGATGGAAGCGTCGAAGCCGATGCCGCAGGTGCAGAAAAAAGGTTGTCCGTTGATTTTACCGTAGTCGAACAACTTGATGTTGCACTCCGCCAAAATCTCCAGTGCCCCAGTGGCATTGAGGGGAATGGAAAGGTGACGCGCCAGACCGTTGCCGCTTCCGCAAGGGATGATGCCCAAGGCCGTCTGCGTATGCACCAACGAGCGGGCGACCTCATTCACCGTACCGTCACCCCCGACGGCTACCGCCACGTCTATGCCGTCAGCGACGGCTTCTTTCGCCAACACGGAGGCATGACCGGCATACTGAGTATAAATGATGTCATACTCGAACCGGGAGCTATCGAGATGCTGAGGGATCTGCTCTACAATCGCCTCTTTACTGCGAGTGCCCGAAATGGGATTGATGATGAAGCGAACCTTCTTTTTAGCTTTCATGCCTGCAAAGTTAAGAACTTTTTTTGTAATACTTGCATGGCAAAATGAAATAAATTTCTGTTTCACAACTCATAATTCGCAATTATTTTGTACCTTTGCACCCTATATTGAACAAATAAAAGCCTAAACATATTTTCGGTAATATGGGTTTACTACAAGAGAAACTATCGAATTACACTCTGCCACAAGAGTTTATGCGTATGGGTATCTATCCCTACTTCCGTGAGATTGAGGGAAAGCAAGGTACCGAAGTTATAATGGAGGGAAGACGCGTTCTGATGTTCGGTTCCAATGCTTATACGGGACTTACCGGCGATCAGCGCATCATAGATGCCGGTTGTGCCGCCATGCAGAAGTATGGAAGCGGCTGTGCCGGAAGTCGTTTTCTGAACGGAACACTTGATATTCACGTCCAGTTGGAAAAGGAACTGGCTGAGTTTGTGGGCAAGGAAGAAACGCTCTGTTTCGCTACCGGCTTCACGGTGAACAGCGGTGTCATCAGTCAGCTCGTCGGAAAGCACGACTATGTGATTTGCGACGACAGAGACCACGCCAGCATCGTGGATGGCCGCCGTCTGTCTTTTGCCACCCAACTGAAGTTCAAGCACAATGACATGGCCGACCTTGAAAAGGTGTTGCAGCGTTGCGAACCCGATGCCATCAAGCTCATCGTCGTGGACGGTGTGTTCTCGATGGAAGGTGATTTGTGTAAGTTGCCCGAAATCATTGAACTGAAGAAAAAGTACAATGCCACTGTTATGGTGGACGAGGCCCACGGTATCGGTGTCTTCGGTCGTCAGGGACGCGGCGTCTGCGATCATTTCGGTCTGACGGACGAGGTAGACCTCATCATGGGAACGTTCTCCAAGTCGTTGGCGTCCATCGGCGGATTCATTGCTGCCGACAGCACCATCATCAACTGGTTGCGTCACAACGTGCGCACGTACATCTTCTCTGCCAGTTGCACCCCTGCTGCTACGGCTGCCGCCCGTGAGGCACTGCACATCATACAACAGGAGCCCGAACGCCTTGCCGCCTTGTGGGATGTCACGAACTACGCGCTGAAGCGTTTCCGCGAGGAGGGCTTCGAGATTGGCGACACCGAAAGCCCCATCATTCCGCTGTATGTGCGTGATACGGAAAAGACGTTCAAGGCTGTTGCCATGGCTTTCAACGAAGGCGTGTTTATCAATCCGGTGATTCCGCCCGCATGTGCTCCGCAGGACACACTTGTACGGTATGCGCTGATGGCCAACCATACGCACGAACAAGTAGACGAGTCGGTGGAGAAACTGAAGAAAGTATTCCACGAATTGGAAATCTTCTAAGAACGAAAATACGTTAAGCTCCCTGCCGGGGAGCTTTTTTTGTTATGGGTACGAAAGAGATTTTATTGAAATTGGGGATTCAGGACTTGAACGTCATGCAGCAGGATATGATGCAGGCTTTCAGGAAGCACGACAATCTGGTGCTGCTGAGTCCTACCGGGTCGGGAAAGACGCTGGCCTACCTGTTGCCGTTGTTCGAGACGTTGCGTGCCGACGATTCCGGCTTTCAGGCCATGGTCATTGTGCCTTCCAGAGAACTGGCCCTGCAAACCCTGAAAGTGGTGAAAGATTCGGGCACGCCGCTGCGGGCCAGTGCCGTGTACGGCGGTCGTCCGGCTATGGAGGAGTCCCGTTCGATGAGAGGCATACGTCCGCAGCTTGTTGTGGGGACACCGGGGCGCTTGCTCGACCATCTGCAGAAAGGAAATATCGACGCGGGTGGTATTCGCACAATTATCTTGGACGAGTTCGACAAGTGTCTGGAAATGGGTTTCCGCGAGGAGATGGCGCACGTGTTCTCCTATCTAAAAGGAGTATCGAAGAGAGTGTTACTTTCAGCCACCGACGACAGCGAGATAACGGGTTTCTTGCCTTCGGCTGTCCGTCTCGACTATCTGGACGAGTCTTCACGGACGGAGAACGTAGAACCGTTCGTTGTGAAGTCGCCCGAAAAGGATAAATTAGAGACGCTCCGTGCCTTGCTTCTCGCAAGAGGGCAGGAAAGTTCCCTCGTGTTTGTCGGCTACCGCGAAAGTGTGGAGCGCATTGCCAAGTATCTCCGGTCGGAAGGATTCATTATTTCCGCCATGCACGGCGCGATGGAGCAGAAGAACCGCGAACACGAACTGTACCGTTTTCTTGAGGGAAGTACCAATGTGTTTGTCTGCACGGATTTAGCCTCGCGCGGGCTCGACATTCCCGCACTGGACAACGTCATCCACTATCATCTGCCGTTGGACGAACGAACTTACATTCACCGCAACGGGCGTACCGGCCGATGGGATAAGTCCGGACGGTCGTACCTCATTTTGGGCCCGGAGGAGACACTTCCCCCGTACATTGCCGAAGCAGACATCGCTCTGTTTCAACCGGAGACCGGACTTGCAAATGCCCGGATGCCGGAACCGCCGGTTTGGGAATCCCTATATATAGGTAAAGGTAAGAAGGACAAACTCAGCAAGGGCGACATTGCCGGTTTCCTGATGAAAACGGGCGGGCTGACGAAAGAGGAGGTCGGGCGCATCGACGTTCGCGACCATTACAGCTATGTGGCCGTTGCGCGCAAACGTGTCGGCGAGGTCTTGTCGCGCCTGCGGGGACAGAAAATTAAAGGGATAAAGACGATTATCGAGCGGACACGATAGTTTTCAATCGTATGAATTCTTTTACACTAATATTTTCGGCACTATTTTTTGCGCCCGCAGTACGGAACTTAACAGGAGAGATACCGATATGCTTCACACAGAAGCGGCTGAAATAACTCAAAGATGAGAAGTTCATTTCATCGGCGATTTGGGAAACAGACATTGTGTTGTCCTTAAGATATTCCAGTGCAATTGTAGTGGCAGCATTGTTGATATGAGTGGAGACGCTTACACCGGTGACTCGTTTTATGGTATCAGATAGATATTTAGCAGTAACATTCAATTGCTTGGCATAGTGTGACACCTCTCTATGGGTCTTGGGTTGCCCTCCCTCTATGAGCGTGAAGAACTGAGTGGTGATATAGCCTATCCGATCAGTAGTCATGATACTATAGTTGGTTTTGGAATGAAAGTCAAACAGATCATATATCATCGTCTGCAACAGGCTTCCCATAAGTCTCTGATAGAATCGATGGTTAGTGTCGTCGATTCGTTTTTTGATATTAGCAAGGTCGCTTCTAAAACGTGAAGCATCTATATCAGACACTGCTATTATCGGATTGTCAAACAGGCTCACCCTTCCCTGAATAGCGTAATTATTAGCAGGCAAAAGATTGTGAAGGAATTTATCGGGTGCGGCAATGTATTCGCACCGAAAATTATCATAACCCCGTATTTTCGTAACTAACCGAGGATTGGAGATTACGGCGATGTCATTTTTAGACATCTTGAAGATACGGTCGTTATATAAGAATGTACCTGTACCTTCGGTGCATATCAAATGTATTACACAATCATAAAATGCCGGAGAGTTTACAAGACTGAACTCCTCGGAGAACACGATCAATTCATGAAGATGCCTTTCCATGATACAAAACTAATATATTTCGTAGAATTGTGCAAGTTTTGGCGACATATTGAAAAGTTATATAAGAGTTAAATATTGTAATTTTGCACTCAAAATAAAAACTCTATTTTATAAAAATGAATACTATAGATATATCAGCGATTAAGTCCCCGTCTGACATCCGTCAGATGGATGAAAAGCAGTTGAAAGACCTTGCAGTGGCTATGCGCAAGGCTCTTCTTGAAAAGTTATCAGCTCACGGTGGTCATGTGGGCCCGAACCTTGGCATGATAGAGGCAATCATTGCTCTTCATTATGTCTTTAATACTCCCGAAGACAAAATAGTATTTGATGTCTCCCATCAGACCTATCCCCATAAGATGCTGACCGGTCGTATGCAGGCGTTTGCCGATCCGACGCACTATGACGACGTAACCGGATACACCAACCCGCAAGAAAGCGACTATGACCTTTTTTCGCTCGGACATACATCTTCTGCCGTTTCTTTAGCGTCCGGACTTGCCAAAGCCCGCGATCTCAAAGGAGGTAAGGAAAATGTAATCGCGGTTATCGGCGACGGTTCGCTCAGTGGAGGCGTGGCTTTCGAAGGCCTTGACTACGGTGCAACCCTCGGTACAAACTTCATTGTTATTGTCAATGACAATGACATGAGTATTGCAGAAAACCATGGTGGCATTTATACGAATTTGCGTATGCTCCGCGACACCAACGGAGCTGCGGACAATAACCTTTTCCGTGCAATGGGCTTTGCCTATCGGTATGTCCACTATGGTAATGATATTCCCAGTCTTATCAATATGTTCCGTTCAGTTAAGGATATCAATTATCCGATAGTGGTGCATATTAATACGATGAAAGGTATGGGACTTCCTGTTGCTGAAGCCGATAAGGAAAAATTCCACTATTCCGCTCCGTTTGACCTCAAGACCGGAGAGTCTTGTTCACCGGCCGCTGCATCGATGTCGGAGAGTTATGACGATCTGTTTGCCAATCAGTTATTGGCACGAATGAAGGATATTCCAGAACTTGTGGTTATCTCTGCCGGTACTCCCGGTGCAATCGGCTTTAGCCCAGCACGTCGTAAGGAAGCTGGCTCTCAGTATGTTGATGTCGGTATTGCCGAACAACAGGCTGTTGCTATGGCAAGTGGTCTTGCAAAAGGAGGGGCACGCCCGGTCGTGGCACTTGCAAGTACTTTCCTACAGCGAGCGTATGACCAGTTCAGTCAGGACATTGCCCTTAATCACCAGCCGGCAACTTTCGTTGTATTCTATGGCTCGATGTTCGGTCTTAATGACGAAACCCATCTTGGGTTCTTTGATTTAGGATTACTTTCCAACATTCCCGATCTGCTCGTATTAACTCCGACATGCAAAGAAGAATTTCTGGCTATGCTCCGTTGGTCAGAAGATCAGCGCAAGAAACCTGTTGTTATCCGTGTTCCGGGCGGTGCAGTGCATTCCGACTCTAAAATTACTATCCTTAAAGATTATTCCTGCCCCTTGTATGAGATTGTCAGAAAAGGCTCGCGAGTGGCCCTGATTGGTGTGGGTACATTCCTGCCGGTAATGCAGCAGGCGGCTGAGAATCTCGCGCAGAAAGGGCTTGACCCTATGGTGATAAATCCTCGTGAGGTATCAACGCTCGATACGGCTTGTCTCGATTCTATAAAAGATTTCGAGCTAATCGTTACAGCCGAAGATGGCATTATTGATGGTGGATTCGGACAAAAGGTAGCATCTTATTTTGGTGATACCCATATTAAGGTAATCAATTTAGGTCTACCCAAAGAATTCCTGAACAGATATAATGCCGTCGAACTTCAACGTGAATGTAACCTCAATCCTGACGGCGTTACTAATATAGTTCTGTCTACTCTGAAATAGTTAGAATGTGTGGCGTTATAGGTTTTAACGTGGCAAATGTATATCATACGGCGGCAGGGCGTGCCCACATCCCGGGCAGGACGAGCCTCCGTCCATAGTATGGATCGAAGGGAGTCGTCGCTTCGCCGGCAACACGAAAAGAACATCCCGTCGAAGTCGGGACAACGCTACACCCTGCGCTCGCATTCCCGACAGGGTTTGCCGCCATGCTGCATTCATCGTCGGTGAACGTGCGTCCGTCGGCGACGAATGTCCGTTCATCGGTCGATGAACGGAGAAATCCTCCCGTGCCTGTCTGGAATGCCCCTCGCGACGGGCCGGAATGCGCCGATGCGATGTAGGGAAATGGACTGCAATGCGCTGCCCGGTCGTATTTTGAAGCGTTCCGGCGGAGCGCGATAATTTTATTAACGTTTCGTTTGGAGCAATCACATATTCTTTGTACATTTGTGAACATTATACCTTAACCAATTATTCTAAACTATGAAAAAGTACAATTTTAATGCCGGCCCCTCAAAGCTCCCTCGCGAGGTGATGGAGGCCACTGCAGCAGCCTGTCTCGACTTCGAAGGCAGTGGATTGAGTCTGATGGAAATGAGCCATCGTGCCAAGAACTTTCAGCCGGTGATTGACGATACAGTTGCCCTGTTCAAGGAACTTCTCGATATCCCCGAAGGCTACTCCGTGCTTTTCCTCGGTGGCGGCGCAAGCCTGCAATTCTGCATGGTGCCCTATAATCTTCTGGAAAACAAGGCCGCTTACCTCAATACCGGTGTGTGGGCCAAGAAGGCATTGGCCGAGGCCAAACTATTTGGTGAGGCAGTGGAGGTTGCCACGTCTGCGGAAAGCACTTACAGCTACATTCCCAAGGATTTTGTGATTCCCACGGATGCCGATTATTTCCATATCACCACAAACAATACCATCTACGGAACGGAAATCCGGAAAGATTTGGACTCTCCCGTCCCCTTGGTAGCCGACATGAGTTCCGACATCTTCTCCCGTCCCGTTGATGTCAGCAAGTATGCCCTCATTTACGGTGGTGCTCAGAAGAACTTGTCAATGGCCGGTGTGACATTCGTTATCGTGAAAGACGATTGCCTCGGAAAGGTAAGCCGCCAAATTCCGACAATGCTCGACTACCGCACCCACATCAAGGGCGGTTCGATGTTCAACACACCTCCCACGGTGCCCATCTATTCGGCTCTGCAGACGCTGAAGTGGATAAAGAAGAGCGGGGGAGTAGCGGCAATGGAACGTCTCGCACTGGAGCGTGCAAAGGTTGTTTACGACGAAATCGATCGCAACAAGTTGTTCCGCGGCACGGTGGCAGCAGAAGACCGCTCCGTGATGAACCTCTGCTTTGTCATGACCGACGAATACAAGGAACTGGAGGCCGACTTCATGCAGTTTGCCACGGAGCGCGGCATGGTTGGCATCAAAGGCCATCGCTCGGTCGGCGGATTCCGCGCAAGTTGTTACAATGCCATGGACATGGAGGGTGTGAATGCCTTGGTGGCCTGCATGCAGGAGTTTGAGAAGTTGCATTAACTCATTACCGGACTGTAATTTGAATCATTATGAGTAAAGTTTTGATTGCAACGGAGAAACCGTTCAGCAAGGTTGCTGTAGACGGCATACGCGCGGTGACCGATAAAGCGGGTTACGAGTTGGCTTTGCTGGAGAAATATACGGAGAAGGCGCAGTTGCTGGATGCGGTGAAAGATGCGGACGCCCTGATTGTGCGTAGCGACAAGGTGGATGCAGAAGTTATCGCTGCCGCCAAACAACTGAAAATTGTGGTTCGTGCCGGTGCCGGTTTTGATAATCTGGATTTACAGGCTTGCACCGCCCGCAACATTGTGGCCATGAACACACCCGGACAAAATGCCAACAGTGTGGCAGAACTGGTGTTCGGTATGTTGGTTTACGGAGTGCGCAACTTCTTTAACGGCACCTCCGGCACCGAACTGCTGGGCAAGAAACTCGGTATTCTGGCTTTCGGTAACGTGGGACGAAATGTTGCACGGGTGGCCAAGGGATTCGGTATGCAGGTTTATGCCTACGATGCGTTTTGCCCCAAGGAGGCCATAGAGGCGGCCGGTGTAGCGGCGGTGAACAGTCAGGAGGAACTCTTTGAGCAGTGCGACATCGTAAGTCTGCACATTCCGGCAACTCCTGAGACGCGTCAGAGCATCAATTATGACCTCGTCGGAAAGTTGAAGAAAGGCGGAATCCTCGTGAACACGGCTCGCAAGGAAGTGATTGACGAGCCCGGACTGCTCAAACTTATGGAGGAGAGAACGGACTTAAAGTACCTGACGGACATCAAGCCGGATATGGACGCGGAGTTTGCGGAGAAAGTCGCAGGACGCTATTTCTCTACGCCCAAGAAGATGGGGGCGCAGACCGCAGAAGCAAACGTAAATGCGGGAATTGCGGCCGCCAATCAGATTGTAGGTTTCCTGGAACAGGGTATACAGAAATTCAAACTAAACTAAAGCCATGGCAATCATTAAACCTTTTCGTGGCCTGCGTCCACCGAGAGAGTTGGTAGAACAGGTGGAAAGCCGCCCTTATGATGTCCTCGAAAGTGAAGAGGCGAGGGTAGAGGCCGGAGATAATGAAAAGTCTCTCTATCATATCATTAAGCCGGAGATTGATTTCCCGGTCGGCACCAGTGAGTACGACCCTCGTGTTTACGAACAGGCGACAATCAACTTCGAGAAGTTCCAGCAGCAGGGATGGCTCCGTCAGGACGACGAAGATATGTATTACATCTATGCCCAGACGATGAACGGCAAAACGCAGTTCGGCCTTGTCGTTGCTGCGGCTGTGGAGGATTACATGACGGGAGTGATTAAGAAGCATGAGCTTACACGTCGCGACAAGGAGGAAGACCGCATGAAGCACGTGCGGGCCACCAACGCCAACATGGAGCCTGTCTTTTTTGCCTATAAGGATAATGAAATCATAGATAGCCTCGTGGCCCGATATGCCCAAACGGAGCCCGAATATGATTTCATTGCTCCGATAGACGGTTTCCGCCATCAGTTGTGGCTTGTCAAGGATAAGAATGACATTCAGACGATTACAGACACTTTTGCGGCTATTCCCTATATGTACATTGCGGACGGACATCATCGTTCGGCCGCTGCGGCACTTGTCGGTGCAGAGAAAGCAAAGCAGAATCCCGATCACAAGGGTGGGGAAGAGTATAACTACTTCATGGCCGTCTGCTTCCCTGCAACTCAACTGACGATTTTGGACTACAATCGTGTTGTAAAGGATCTGAACGGCCATACGCCGGAAGAGTTCCTTGCCGTCTTGGCCGAGGATTTCGACATTGAGTGCTGTGGCAAGGAGCGCAGACATCCGGCTCACAAGCATCAATTTGCACTTTATCTCAATGGTTATTGGTATCTGCTGACCCTGCATGAGGGTTTGGCCGACGACAATGACCCGATAGGTGGTCTGGACGTTAGTGTAAGCAGTAATCTGATACTTGATAAGGTTCTTGGAATCAAGGATCTGAGAAGTGACAAGCGGATAGATTTCGTGGGAGGCCTACGTGGCTACGAGGAATTGGAGCATCGCGTAGATTCCGGCGAAATGAAAATGGCACTTGCCTTGTATCCCGTATCTATGCAGGAAATCATGGACATCGCTGACAGTGGTAAAATTATGCCTCCGAAAGCTACATGGTTTGAACCGAAACTGCGCAGCGGACTGGTGGTGCATAAATTGAGTGAATGACGGATTCGTATCTGACAATAGCCGGTACGAGTACCGGAGAGTATAGTGAAAAGCGTTCTAAGTTTTTGGCATTCGCGTTTCATGTCGAAACGCTGGATGAGGTGAAAACGTTGGTGCGCAAATGCGAAAAAGACTATTATGATGCCCGGCATGTGTGCTACGCATACGTGCTCGGGCATTCTCGCGAAGTTTTCCGTGCCGTAGACAACGGGGAACCGTCCGGAACCGCGGGAAAACCGATTCTCGGACAACTGAATAAGAACGAACTGACCAATACGTTGGTTATCGTCGTCCGATATTTTGGCGGCATAAAACTGGGAACAAGCGGTTTGACCAATGCCTATAAGCAGGCAGTCATTGACGCCATTGCAAATGCAACGATTGAGGAACGTACCGTTTGCGCCCGCATAAACATTTCTTTTGAATATCCGTTGATGAATGACGTCATGCGTGTTATCAAGGAACTGAACGCGGTGATTGTCGAGCAGGCAATGGAACTTACCTGCCAGTTCACTTTAGAAATTAGGCAGAGAGACGCCGAACAGCTATCTGCCCGTCTCGCTCTAATCAGAGGCGTGGTAGTACAGGATGAATAAGAGTTGATAGGATGAAACAGAACAATATTTTATATTTCTTTATGGGTTGTGTCATGATGATGGCTTCATGCAACCAGTCACCAAATAACACCAAAACGCCTGCATTAGCAGAAGATGACAGACCTCCATTGGAATGTACCGATGCTGACAGAACGTTTAGTGTTGTACTTGAGATTACAAGCGACAGTCTTCTTATCTGTCACAATGAATTTCTTAACAAGGAAGATAATTCTATTGTTCTTGATATATCAAATCCGGGATTTAATGATTTCTTTGCAGAATGGTTTCATTCTCTTGATTCTATCCAAGCAAACGAATTACAGAATACCTCGACTCTCCATATCATCGTTGGAGCGAATGTAACTTCCGCAACTGTTGATCGAGTTAAAACAGCTATTAGATACTGTGGCATAGAAAAATACTCATTATCTAATTTCGACATTGATAATGAATAGTAAAGAAGTTGTCGAGATGAACATATTAAACATAATACGCATTCTAAGTATATAGCATATAATCTATGAAGAATCTTACGGGAGAACAATACGCTGCAACCAAGTATAACGAATGTGTTGTGCGTGAAAAAGCAACGCTGATGGAGTTTCTGGCAAAAGAACTTCACGGGATTAGCGGAAACAAACTGAAAGACATTCTGAAAGGAGGCGGAATCTCCGTAGACAGAAAATTAGTGACACAGTATAACTATCAGTTGCAACCGGGTATGGTGGTACGCATCAGCAAGCACAAACGCAAGACCGGACTTGATAACAAACTGGTGAAGATTGTTTATGAGGATAAGGACATTATCGTTATAGAAAAGAATGTGGGGATTCTGTCAATGGCATCTACCGCCAAGCAGTATTGCGTAAAAAACATACTGGATGAATACTTTGAAAAGAGACATTTCAAGTGTCATGCCCACGTCGTACATCGGTTAGACCGCGAAACCAGCGGACTAATGATGTATGCCAAAAGCATAGAAGCCGCTCAGATTTTGGAAGCAAACTGGAAGCAGCGTGTCTTTGACCGTCGCTATGTGGCAGTTGTGGACGGGCAGTTTGACAGAGAAGGCGGAACGGTGGAAAGCTGGTTGAAAGACAATAAAGCATACGTTACATATAGCAGCCCCACGGACAATGGCGGAAAATTTGCCGTCACTCATTATCATGTACTGAAACAAGCGGAAGATATGTCGTTGATCGAACTACGATTAGAGACGGGACGAAAGAATCAGATTCGCGTTCACATGGTGGATTTAGGCCATCCCGTATTGGGTGATTCAAAGTACGGGAACGGCCGGAACCCGCTGCATCGGCTCTGTCTGCACGCTTTTCGTCTCTTCTTCTATCACCCGATAACCGGGGAGCGAATGGAATTTGAGACGCCCTACCCTGCCTCGTTCATGCAACTTTTTAACTAATCAGATACTTATACTTTATTTATTATAACGCCTAATTGACAATAAATTATGAAAAAGAATTATTCTCTT
>CAMWQU010000033.1 GCA_947176535.1 uncultured Prevotellaceae bacterium | reverse complement strand
TTGCAAAGATATAAAAATCAATCTATTGCAGAGATTTCATCACCCAAAATGTCCATTAGGCCGATTTTGTTTTGCTCACCTTTGAGATGTCATAGCCCGGAATTCCAGACTAGTTGCAAAAAAGTAGGCTGAAGTGGCTTAGTGCAAGCCTACTTTTTGTAATTAGTCCCCTATTTAGGGTGTCTAAGAGAAAAGGACTATGCGCAAGTCTCATTATCAGCAGATAAAGCTAATTATATTATTATGGCTTTACCGCTTTAGGTGTCCAATTCCCGAGGAAGCGCAATACTTTCTCCTGATTGTATCCTTTGCCCTCTTCCAGAAAACTTGAATCCTGAATATGAATCACATTTCCGTCGTAATCAAGTACCACAAATACGGGGAAACCGAAACGCCCGCAGTGATTCAGCCGTTTCATCAACGCAGCAGCCTGCTGTACTTTAGCCTCATCTTCGGCTTTTCCGGGTTTATAGTTCACGTGGATATAGACAAAGTTTTCGTCAATGACACGGCTGATAGTCGTATCATTCGTTATGAAGTCTGCAAACCGCAGGCACCACGGACACCAGTTTCCACCCACCTGACAGATGACGAACTTGCCTTCTGTTTTGGCTTTCACTATTGCCTGATTTATCTGCTCGATGGGATTGATATTCTCGTCATAAACTTTCTTCAGGGCAGTCTGGGCATTTGCCGGCAGCGTGAAGAGAACAACTGAAAGTATAATTACAATCTTTTTCATATTAGTCAATTACAGAAATCCTCATTTCTATGTCATCCACCGGTCTGTCACCTCGTCCGGTCACCGCGTTCTGTATCATTTCCACAATGTCAAGCCCCTCTTCAACCTCTCCGAACACCGTGTATTGGCCGTCAAGATGGGGAGTTCCACCGATTGTTGAATATATCTTCTGCTGTTCCTCGCTCAGTCCGGCACAATCGGTTGTTTGTCTCTCCGCCTCCGCAACTAATCTGTCTTGCAATTCCTGCAATCCGGCCCGATTCCTTTCACGGCGCATCTGCATGATTTCCTCCCGATGCTCTGTTACAAGCTGATTGAAAGCCGTCTGCGTGTGTTGCATTTTCAACTGTTTGGAAAGTTGCCGGAGCTGTCCCTCATTATAAACCTGTCCCCAAACGATGTAGAACTGCGAACCGCTGCTTCTGCGTTCCGGATTCACCTCGTCGCCTTGTCTGGCTGCGGCCAGTGCTCCGCGTTTATGGAACAGCCCCTCCTTAATCTCCGCCTCTAACGTGTAGTCCGGGCCACCCACACCGAGCATTTTTCCGGCAGGTGCGCCTTTAGAGTCGGGATCGCCGCCCTGAATCATAAAATCCTTAATCACCCGATGGAACAGTGTGCCATCATAATAGCCCTCTTTCACCAGTTTCACAAAGTTGTCACGGTGGATGGGCGTCTCGTCATACAGGCGAATCACGATGTCGCCCGGTACGGTCTGTATTTTTACTTTCATTTTGTTTGTTATATGTTTCGCCTGTTTGGCAGGCGTGTCAATCGTTTATATAATTCTTTGTAGACATATCGTAGTAAAGTGCTTCGAGTTCCCGGAGCGTCAGCTTCTCTACAGAATGCTCTATCATTCTTATCAATTCCTCACGTCGAAACTCTTCCGACTGCCCGAATCTTCCGCTGTATGCCATGTCACTTCACAATTTCATGTATAGCCTTACGCATTTTCTTTTTGGGCTCATCGTCCGCATACCCGATAGGAATGATGACGGTCGGTTCCTCGTCCTCAGAAAGGCCGAACAGTTCCTTGCAAAGAGCGGTATCGAAATTGCACACCCAACAAGTGGCCAATCCTTGTTTCGTGGCGGCCAGACACAGATGTTCCACAGCAATGGCTACATCTATGTCCCCGTGATGTTTGCCGTCTGCCCTTACCCATTCCTCATCATGCCGCACAGAGGCAATGACGTACAAGGGAGCCGTCTTGAACCACTCCCGGTTATAGCACTGCTGCATTTTGGCCTTCTCCTCCTCGTTGCTGACGATGCGGAAGTGCCACGGCTGCCTGTTTACTGCCGAAGGCGCAAGACGCACGCACTCCATAATGTAGTCCAGTTTCTCTTTCTCCACGCTGAGGGCCTTGTACGCCCTGCAACTGTATCTGTTCCTTACAAGTTCCAAAAAGTCCATATTATCCAAGTTTTGAAATAAATTTCTCCTTATCGATGACAAATCTAAGGTGCGTCCCCTCTCCAAGCAGGCTGTCGCCGGAACAGGCAGACACCTTGAACTCAATCTTCTTTCCGTCCACCTTTGTCACCTCGGCTGTAGCCCGGACTACATCGCCAATCTTCGAGGGCATCAGGTGAGACGATTCGATGTGCCCACCTACGGTTGTACAGCCCTCCGGCAGTTCATCCCTGACGGCAAGCATGGCGGCATTCTCCATCAGGGCCATCATCATCGGGGTAGCCAAAACCGGCATATCCCCGGAACCGACCGTCATTGCCGTAACGGCTTCGCTGACTGTCAGCTCACTCGTATGTTTCAGTCCAATCTCAAGCATCTGTTTATTCTCCTATTATCGTTATTACCAACTTCCGGGCTCCGCCATAATTGCGGTACTCGCAGAAATAAATGCCCTGCCACGTCCCCATATTCAGGCGACCGTCGGTGATGGGGATGGTCAGGCTTACCCCACTCAGAGCAGACTTTGCGTGGGCAGGTATATCATCTGCCCCCTCCAGCGTATGCACGTATTCGGGTCGGTTCTCCGGGACGAGACGGTTGAAAATCGTTTCCATGTCTGCCCGCACATCCGGATCGGCATTCTCGTTGAGGCAGAGTCCGCAACTCGTATGTTTGCAGAAAATATGGAGGATGCCGGTCTTCGGTAATTTGGGCAGCCGACGCACTATCTCGTCAGTGACCAAATGAAAGCCCCTGGGCATGGGGGTGAGTGTTATTTCTATCTGTTGAATCATAGGCTATGTCTGTCAGGCTTTCATGCAGTGATGCTCTTCCTCATTTCCTGCCTGCTTGGGTGATTTCGTCACAAATTTACTAAAATTTAGCCAAATTCAGCCCATATCCGTGCGAGCTTGTGTTATTTTGCTGTTATTCTAATGAAAAAAGCGTAAATTTGTACCGCACTTGATAGAATGACGTATATAATAAAACAGCGTATAATGGAACAGACATTTGAAGATAAATTGCGCGAGGACTTGCACCGCTATCTCCTTTCGATGAGAGAGGTGGACGAACGGTTACCCGAATGTCCCGATGTCGAGGAGAAGTGGAAAGAGATAGCCCAATCCTACATGCCTGACGGCATCCGGGAGTTTCGCGATTATCCCTCTGCCTCGCTCGGTTGGATGATGTATATCGGCATGGCAGTGGCGAAGTTCTGGGATGCAGAATGGGACATCTGCTCGAAAGTCGGCGACCTCTATATCCACATGAGAGACAAACGGGGCTATGACCGCATGGACGAGTACATCTGCGAGGAAGTGTTATCATTAGAGGCTGCGGAGTGTGCAGCACTGGAGAAATTGGTCAGTGAATGCGCCTCCCGTGTCCATAATGCCCTCCGACACCAGCATATCGAACCGGGAACTGCTGAGGCTTTCCATGCCTATGTCGCCTGCCTCCACCAACTCTACCTGTTTGGAGCCGCTATGCAGTTGCGCCGGATGGGTTATCACATGACTATGCTGAAATGATAAAAGAACTAAGTCTGCAAGTCACCCTTATTCTTTCTTATCTCGTTGGTATCAATGTGATTACTTTCTTTCTGTACGGCCTCGACAAGTGGAAGGCAAAGACGCACAGACAACGTATCTCAGAGGCTCGACTGCTGATGCTGGCTGTTGTCGGCGGCAGTATTGGGGCCTGGGCCGGTATGAAGGTTTGGCACCATAAGACCCTGCACCGGAAGTTCAGATACGGTGTCCCTTTGATAGGGATTGCGCAGGTGGCCCTGCTCTTGCTGATTCTTATACGGAATCTGACGAGATATTGAGCTATTGGCTGCCCGTAGGATATAGGTCTCTTCTTAGCCCCTTTCCCGTGGATGGGATTATTCGGTCACGACCGGTTAATTATTCGGTCGCCTCCGGTTAATTATTCGGTCGTGACCGAATAAACTAATCCTCGAAACGATTGGCACTGCCCAAAAGCCTGTTTGGAGCTCATCGTTATGTAGTTTTTGTCGGGTTCATGGGAGAAACGACAACTGCAATTTTATTGCAATGTCAGATGAGTCTTGAATCCGCCTATATACGACGTGAGTTCGGGGTTTTGCCCCGAACTCACGTTTATCATCTCGTCGCTATGCCTTGAGACTTAGAGACCCAGTTTCTTGCGGATAGATTTGGGAATTGCATTCTTGTTTACAAGGAAGTCCATGGTATTGGCAGCGATGAAAGTCTTTGTCATGTACCATGTGCCCTTATAGTCGCCGGTTTCTCCCCATGAGTTCTTCACCATGTAGTATTCACGTCCGTTCTGATCCTTGGCGATACCGTAGATAAGCATACCGTGGTCGTCAGTCAGTTGCCAGTTGTCGAAACGCTCCTGACGCAGTTCCTGTGTGGGAACGATTTCGGGAACAGTGCAACCGAGTGAGTCGATGAGGCTCTTCTTCTTGGTGTCGCTCATTTTCAACCATCTGGCCATGTCGCTGCCGGCCAGGCTTTCGGTGGCTTTGGTGTCGATGGCGTAGGCAAGACCCTTGCGGGTGAAGCCCTCCTCGGAAACGTCGCCGCCCCAAGCAATGGTGTAACCCTGCTGGATGGCGTTGTCTATCACCTGCATCATTTCGTCCATGGGCAAGTTATAGGAAAGAGGGAAGCGCCAATTGTCCTGTACCTCAACGGCGAAGCCGGTGTAGAAGGGATGGTGTGTGTAGGAAGTAATGCTTACGTAGTCGTTGAAATTGAGACCGAGACTTGCTGCAAACGATTTCGGGGTGTATTCTTTGCCCTCGTAAGTGAACTTCTCGGGGCACTTGCCCAGATAGGCGTCCAGAATGCCCTGCAGTCCGATTTTCCACTGTGTGGAGAGCTTTTTAGACGAACTTCTGGAAATGGCGTTTACGTAAGGCTCCAGTACGGTAAAGAACTCATTGAAGTTGTTCAGTGAGTCGCCGTAGAGCGAGCCGGGGAACGGCATTGCGTCTTCGGGGCAGATGCCGTAGGTCTTCAGTGTGGCGAGCACATCTTCAGCCGAACCACCCTGAGAGAACTGACAGTCGCCGTGGAAGCGGACTACCTGAATAGCACGCTCCATGTAGGTCTTGTTGGCCACGAATGCCTCGCAGAGGTCTACATCCTTACCGGTGGCTTTCAGAATCTCGGCCTCGAAGAACGAGAGAGTGGAGTAGTCCCAGCACGTGCCGCTGCGGTTCTGGTCTTTTACGCTCGTGATGGGGTTGGCCTTGATTGTGGTGAATACGGGTTTGTTACTTTTTACGGAGTCCTTTGCCTCCTCCGCCTGTGCACCTGCGGTCGTGAGAGCCAGCAGGGCGAGGATGAATAGTTTCTTCATAGATTTTTATCTTGAGTTGTTAGTAATTTTCTTTTATTGAGAGTCTTTGGTTCTTCCGCTTTGTCAGTTGGCGATGAATGCTTCTACGTCGTTGATGTGGTAGGGAATAACCTGCTTGCCTAACATGCGGCAACCCTCTTTGGTAATGAGGATGTCGTTCTCCAGACGAATGCCTCCGAAGTCCTTGTATGTTTCAATCTTATCGAAGCAAAGGAAATCCTTGCAGTGGCCCTTGGCACGCCATTCATCAATGAGTGCGGGGATGAAATAGATACCGGGTTCGTCGCTCATCACCCATCCTTCCTGAAGGCGTCGGCCGCAACGCAGGGCGTTGGTACCGAACTGGTCGAGACGTGGGCGCACCTCGTCATCAAAACCGACATACTGCTGTCCCAGGCCTTCCATGTCGTGCACGTCCATGCCCATCATGTGGCCCAGTCCGTGCGGGAAGAACATCGCGTGCGCACCGGCCTGTACGGCCTCCTCGGTGTCTCCTTTCATCAGTCCTAACTCTTTCAGACGTTCCGTCATCATGCGGGCCACCCCGAAGTGAACGTCCCACCACTTCACGTCCGGACGGGCTAATGTGAGGGCGTGGTCGTGACAATCTACAACAATCTGGTATATTTCACGCTGCCGTTGGGTGAACTTCCCGCTGATAGGCGTTGTGCGCGTGTTGTCCGAACAATAATTCTCGTTGGTCTCCGCTCCGGTGTCGCAAAGCATCAGACGACCGGCTTCCAAGGGACGTGGCGAGGGATAACCGTGCATGATTTCGCCGTGCATGGACAGAATGCTGGGAAACGAGACGATGCAGCCTTTTGAAGAAGCGATACCCGATATGCGGCCTGCGATTTCCTGTTCCGTTACGCCCGGTTTGCACATCTTCATGGCTGTCGTGTGCATCTCGTAGCCTATGGCACAGGCGCGTTCGATTTCTTCCACCTCGCCTTCCGACTTCACGGCGCGTTGGTCGATGACAGCCCGGATAAGCTCCACACTGGCCGCCTCGCGTTGCTGCGACGGATAGATGCCGGTAAGATCCATGAGCTGAATCATCAGATCGTGGCGATAAGGGGGCAAGAAATGGATTTTGCGTCCCTGCTTCCGTGCTTTTTCCACGAGTGTCGCCAGTTCTTTCATCGGTGCGCTGTTGAGCACGCCCGTCTGTGCTGCCATATCGGCAACGGAGTCTACCTGTCCGAACCAGACGATGTCTTCGATGTCGATGTCGTCGCCGATGAGATATTCCCGGCGTTCGTCCGCATCAATCACTCCCACCAGTCCTTCGCGGTGCAGGCCGAAGTAATAGAGGAAAGAACTGTCCTGACGGAACTTATAGCTATTGGAGGGATAGTTCACGGGCGAGTCGTTGTTGCCCATGAGCAGGATAATGCCACTTCCGATGCGGTCGCATAGGATGCGACGACGTTCGATGTAGGTTTCTTTATTAAAAAGCATAGTTAAGGTGTTTTTATGGCAAGGTAAACAGATTTATTTGAGCATCCATCTTTTCCCGGTACATACCAACGGAAGCGAGACTTGCTCTATCGTACTGTCTCCGAATGCGACTTCGAGAAAGACATACGCATACTTTTCGTTAATGATAGTGTCCCGGATGGCCGTAGCAGCGACTAATCCGCCGCGTAAACTCCGCTCGTCGTCGATGTATTGGGCGAACATATCGCATAGCTGCGTCCGGTATTCGGCCGGCAGACTGTCGTAATTATGAATGGAGCGGGCATAACTGTCGGCATCGCCGGCTATCAGATAGCCATAGTATTCCTCGGCTGCCAGCCGAGCCTTCTCATGGTCGTTCAGCTTCTTGCCGCAGGCAGCAAGCAACAGGCAGAGAATGTAGAGCCAAAACAGTTTCTTCATGACGGATGCAGATGCTCTTATTTCTGACGGACGAATATATTCATCGGGCAGCCGGTGAATTGCCAACGCTCGCGTATCTTGTTTTCTAAGAAGCGGCGATAAGGCTCTCTGACGTACTGCGGCAGATTGGCATAGAACACAAACGTCGGAACCCGTGTGTCGGGCACCTGTGTGCAGTATTTAATCTTGATGTACTTGCCTTTCATGGATGGGGGTGGGAATGCTTCGATAAGCGGAAGCATTTCTTCGTTGAGGCGTGTAGTTCCCACGCGTCTTATCCGGTTGTCATAAACCTGCTTTGCGGTCTCCAAAATACGGAAGATTCGTTGTTTAGTCAATGCCGAAGCAAAGATGATGGGAAAATCGGTGAACGGAGCCATGCGGTTGCGGATAGCCTCGATGAACGTATCCATCACTTTCTGGTTCTTGTCGGGCACCAAGTCCCATTTGTTCACGACGACCACCAAACTTTTCTGGTTCTTCTGTATCACCTGGAATATGTTCATGTCCTGCCCCTCAATGCCTCGTGTGGCATCAATCATCAGAATGCACACGTCTGAGTTCTCGATGGCGCGGATGGAGCGCATGACACTATAAAACTCCAAGTCTTCCGAAACCTTATTTTTGCGGCGTATGCCCGCAGTGTCCACGAGCAGGAAGTCGAGACCGAACTTATTGAAACGCGTGTAAATGGAATCGCGTGTCGTACCGGCAATATCGGTAACGATGTGTCGGTCTTCTCCGATAAAGGCATTCACCAGGCTGCTCTTGCCCACGTTGGGACGTCCCACAACGGCAAAGCGCGGCAGATGGTCGTCATTCGTTTCTTCGATGGGCTTCGGCAATACGCGTATGACTTCATCGAGCAGGTCGCCTGTTCCGCTGCCCGTGGCCGCAGAAATGCACCAAGGGTCACCTATGCCGAGCGAGTAAAATTCGGCGGCCATATATTGCTGGGCTGTATTGTCCGTCTTGTTGGCGACAAGAATCACCGGCTTATGTCCCCGCCGCAGAATGTCGGCGACTTCGGCATCCAGGTCGGTAATACCGTTATTTACGTCCACGAGGAAGAGGATAACATCGGCCTCTTCGGTGGCTACGGTCACTTGCTTGCGGATTTCTTCCTCGAAGATGTCGTTGCTGTTCACAACCCACCCTCCGGTGTCTACGATGGAAAACTCACGTCCCGTCCACTCACATTTGCCGTACTGGCGGTCGCGTGTAGTGCCGGCTTCGTCGCTTACGATGGCGTGTCGGGTTTGTGTCAGACGATTGAAGAGGGTGCTTTTGCCCACATTCGGACGTCCCACAATGGCTACGAGATTGCTCATAATAAAAGTTTTGTCTACAAAGATACAAAAAATCCCCGAAACAACACATTCGGAATGCCTAAAAAAGACATAATGTTTGTTGTCCGGTTGATGAGAGATACTGTTGCAGCCGTGCAACTCTTGTCTTTCAGGGGCATTCGGCGTGGAAACGTCGTGTCGGTTTTATTCTTGATTATAACCGTACATCCGGAGCGAACGGTCGCTGTTGCGCCAGTCTTTGTCTACCTTGACGAACGTTTCGAGATAGATGTGTTTGCCGAAGAATTTCTCAAGGCTTTTGCGTGCTTCGGTGGAAACGCGTTTCAGTGCCACACCCTGATGGCCGATAATGATGCCTTTCTGACTATCCCGCTCGACGTAGATGACGGCACTGATGTTAATTGTATTCGGGGTTTCTTTGAATGATTCCACCACCACCTCGCATGAGTAGGGAATTTCCTTGTCGTAGTAGAGCAGTATCTTCTCGCGCATGATTTCGGTGACGAAGAATCGGGCAGGCTTGTCCGTCCATTGGTCTTTGTCGAAGTAAGCGGGTGATTCGGGTAGCAGCTCTTTGATTCGGCTTAGAATCGCATCCACGTTGAAACGGTGCAGGGCCGAAATCGGGAAAATTTCTGCTTGTGGCAGGGCCTCGTGCCAAAGTTCCACTTTCTTTTCCAGTTCACCCTGATTCGAAAGGTCAATCTTGTTGATGAGGAGCAAAATGGGCACTTTCAGTTTGCAGACTTTCTCCAGAAACTCAGCGTTCTTGTCCGGTGTCTCCACCATGTCGGTGACGTACAGCAGGACGTCGGCGTCCACCAATGCACTCTCGGAGAACTGCAACATGGATTCCTGCAACTTGTAGTTGGGTTTCAGTACGCCCGGCGTGTCGGAGAAGCATATCTGCATTTCCGGCGTATTCAGAATACCCATGATGCGGTGGCGCGTGGTCTGCGCCTTGAACGTGGCGATGGAAATACGCTCGCCCACCAACAGGTTCATCAGCGTACTCTTTCCGACATTTGGATTGCCTACGATGTTTACGAATCCGGCTTTGTGCATGGTTTACAGATAAGGGGAGTCCGGATAACGAACTGCCGCAACGTAAGGCCGTGTCTTGCAACACGCTCTTCCGCGATTCGTTATCCGGACGCTGATTTTATGAGTTCTTTCTAAGTTTGTACCACTCTTCACGGGAGATTTCGCCCTCCTTGTAGAACTGAGCGGGGCTCTTGGCAGCTTCTTTGGCACCGTCGTATGCCCATATCAGATAAGACGCACCCCATGTGAAGCCGGCACCGAAAGCCGTGAAGATGAGGCGGTCGCCCTTCTTCAACTGAGGTTCGTACTCCCAAAGGCACAGGGGCAACGTGCCGCCGGAGGTGTTGGCCATGTGATCGACGTTAATCATCACGTGGTCTTCCTCCACGCCGATGCGGCGTGCCACGGCACTCTCGATGCGCACGTTGGCCTGATGGGGAACAATCCACGCTATGTCATCTTTAGTCAGATTGTTACGCTTGGCGATAAGCTCCACGGCGTTAGACATCTTCGTTACGGCGTGCTTGAATACGGGACGCCCGTCCTGGAAAACATAATGCAGCCGATTGTCCACGGTCTCGTGGGTTGGCATCTGGTGCGAACCGCCGGCCTCCATGTGCAGGTATTCGTAGCCCTCACCGTCCACACGATAGTAGCCGTCCAACAGTCCCAGTTCCTCCGTGGTGGCCTCCATCATTACGCAGGCTGCGCCGTCACCGAAGATGGGGCACGTGTTGCGATCCTGATAGTTGGTCATTGAGGACATGTGGTCGCCGCCGCACACGATGATGCGTTTGTAGCGTCCCGAGCGGATGTAGTTGGCTCCGGCCTCCAGGGCATAGAGGAAACCGGCACAGGCTCCTTCCATGTCAAAGCCGAAAGCGTTCTTCAGCCCGATTTCGCCGATGATGAGCGAAGCCGTGGAGGGGAAATGGTAGTCGGGTGTGGTGGTGGCACAGATGACGGCCTCGATGCTGTCGGGGTCGGCCTCCGTCTTCTGCAGGAGCTGGCGCACGGCACGTGTCATCATGTAGCTGACGCCGCTGCCTTGTTCCGGTTTGAGAATATGGCGTGTCTTCACACCGATACGCTCCATGATCCATTCGTCGCTGGTGTCCACAATCTGCGACATTTCCTCGTTGTCGAGAATATAGTCGGGCACGTAGCCGCCGACTCCTGTAATCATTGCATTTATCTTTTCCATAAATAAGGTATGTGTGTATAAAGTAAATGAGAGGTAAGAGGTAGGAGGACAGTCTTTCAACTTTTTGAGTTCTTCGACACGAAGTTTTCCTCTTACTTCTTACCCCTCACCTCTTACCTCAGATCTTCTTCTGTTACGCTTCTTTTTCGATAGCCACCTTGCCGCGATAGTAACCGCAGGCGGGGCAAACCGTGTGGTAGATGTAAAACTCTCCGCAGTTGGGGCATACTGCCAGTGTCGGGGCTACTGCTCCATCGTGTGTTCTTCTTTTTCTGGTCCTTGTCTTGGACTGTCTTCTTTTAGGATGTGCCATTTTTATTTACTTTTTTTAACGATTGCGTTTCTTGTTTGTTGTTTTCGCGCCTGAACTAAGGCACTTTACACCTTTCGGACTGCAAAGGTACGAATAAGTGAGCGATTTACCAAATTAAATTGAGAAAATTTATTCCTCGGCACGGCGTGTAGCGTCTAACGGCAAATACAAAATATTGTATAGTATTTGGTGCTGGGCACTACATCTTTACCTTAATCACCGTCACCGGCTGGGCTTTCACCTTGTCGAGCGGCGCGGACTGGTACTTCACTTTCTCGAAATTGATCGCGTTGAGGTCGAAGCAGCGGATGGCACTGTTGTACATCGTGCGGTAGTAAATCTTCCGCCCGCCCATGTCGGTGGCCACGGTCCACTGTGTGGCACTCGGAATGTCCGACGGAATCTCCCCCTTGGGATATTCTATGCCCACGGGTATGTCGAAGTTGTTCAGTATCTGGAAACACTGCATCACGCTCTCCGTGGCCGTCTGCTTCTGCGGAGCCGTGACCCGGTAGAATGCGGCGCGGACGAAGCGCGACGGTGGAGTGACGTCACCCGGCAGTCCAATCATGCTACTGCTTGCCCCGAACGAGGCCATCTGCACGCCGCCGAAGTCGCGCGGCTTTTCCGTTCCGGGGTACAGGTTGATGTAGTTGTTGAGGTTGGCCAGATGCCACTCAAATCCGGGCGAGTTGGTGAGCACGCCCAACGGGTTCTCGTAGAAGTGCACCTCTCCGTTCACTATCTCCAGCACCACCTGCCGTCCCGACGGCTCGGCTATGCGCCAGTGGACGGTGGACGAACGGGGATCGGCCGTCGCGATGTGTACGTGCTTGATGCCCTCCTGCAACTCGTTTATTGTCTTGAAACTGCCCAGAATCCACGACACCACCTGCAGGTCGCCGATGGTCGTAGCCCGGTTCGCAGGGTCGTATTTTTCATACTCTCCGTAGCGCGGGAAGTAGAACAGACCGACCGACAGTCCCTCCTCGTTGAGGCCCTCGGTGACGAATTCCTCTATCTCCACGGCCATGCCCACGTAGCCGTAGCGGGCCGTGAACTGCATGCCGACTTTCTCCCCATTGACGTAGGACTGCTGGGTATATCCCCGTGGCACCACTACGTAGCTACTTTCCAGACTGCTACCGCCCCATTCTATGGTACGGGCTACTACGGTTTTGCCGTCTAGACTCTGTAACGTGATACCGGTGCAGGCCGTTGCGTTTGTCACACGCGTGAGCATCATTGCCGATGCCAACAGGAAAAATAACTTCTTCTTCATACTTCTCTTGTGTTTTTCGGAATCGTTAATGTTTTATATACTCGCTTCTTCTCAGACAACGTTCTGTCATCTGTGCAAAGATATGTAATATTTCCGAAGAATCTCTTTTAGGGATGTAAAAAATTATACAATTTTCTGCGGCTCAGCTGCGAATGACGGATTGGGGGGAGTGACAGAAACAGACAAGGGTGCCCCGACGGGAGCACCCTTGCGAAATATCTCACAGAGGATAGCTGTCTCAGACTGCCTGACTGCACGTGCGTGCTTCGTAGTCGGCCTTCACCTCGTTATAGAAGTGAGCCGTGGACGAAGCCATGTAGGGAGCCAGCCACAGATAGCCGATACCCAGTGTCAGGATGACCAGCAGGAGCCAGCCGATGAACGACAGTTGCAGGCAGAAAAGATTCCACTTGTGGCCTTTCATCATTGCCATGCTCTTCTCGATGGCCGCGTTGTATTTCAGTTGCGGCTCGTCCCGGAGGATGTACGGGGTCATGGCATAGGAGTAGCTCTTGATGATGCCGGGTACAATCAGCAGCAATGTCCACAGAACGGTGTAGACACCCTGCAGCAACATCGTACCGAAGATGCGGCCATACTCCTTGAAGCCTATCAAAAGATTACCCACGGGGAAACCGCTCTTCTCACGCGCGTTGTCCAAAAAGGTCACGGTGAGGCCGAAGCCCAACGGCATGAGCAGCAGCGATACAATGGAGCCTACTACGGGAATAGATGAGACACAGATGGTTATCAACAGATAAACCAGACACAGCACTACGGCTCCGCCCCACATACCGGACAGAGACTGGCGGGCAGCAGCCCGCAATTCACTTGCACTTTTAATCATAATGTTTTTTAATTAGGTTAATATTACAGAAAAATCGTTTCTCTCCTCGGTCTATCTCTCCATAAGAGATGGATTAAAAGTGCAACAGGCAATAAATCAACGGATTTTATGGCTTATAAAGGTGCTTTTGCTCAACATTTGTGTATATGTTGAGCAAATCAAGATAATTTTGTCGCTTATAATTTCTTATTTTACATTCTTTTACGTACCTTTGTCCCCGGTGTTCCATCTCTTATGGAGAGATAGTTTATTTTTGCCGGATACTTTCGTTACAACTTTTCGTCTCTTTTTATTCACCTTATCATTTATGGAACTGCTCGGAGGATTTCGGGCGATTTTCGGGCCGTAATTTTGCCGAAATGCGCCGGGATTCATGCTCAATCGGTTAGAGGATTACATTATTCAAAGGCGACCGGTTAATTATTCGCTCACCTTTGAATAATTAACCGGTCGCCTTTGAATAATCCCGTCCTGCGCAGGAGGGGGAAACGGAAAGGGGGAGGACGGAGCTATTTTCCGGCCGGGGAAGTCTCTTTCCCTTGCCGGCTCATCGGGGGGACGTGAAGAAATGTGTGATTAGTGTTTGGGCAGTTCGATGCGGAATGTGGTGCCCTTGCCGATTTCGGAGTTCTTGACGAAGATGCGCCCGCCGTGGTATTCCTCCACGATGCGCTTGGCCAGAGAAAGCCCCAACCCCCAGCCACGGCTCTTGGTGGTGAAGCCGGGCATGAAGACGTTCCGGAAGTTCTTTCCCGCGATGCCCTTGCCGGTGTCGCTGACTTCCACGGAGAAGCAGTCGGACTCGTCGCGGGCGGTGAGCGTGATGTAGCCTTGGCCACTCATGGCGTCGATGGCGTTTTTGCAGAGGTTTTCGATGACCCACTCGAACAGGGGAGCCGACATCTTGACGATGACGGGATGGTCGGGCATGTCCACGCGGAGTAGTATCTTGTTGGAGGTGCGCCGCTCGATGTACTGGACTACGTTCGTTATGACGTCGTTCAGGTTCTCCGGTTTCGGTTCGGGGCGGGAACCGATTTTCGAGAAACGCTCGGCGATGCGCTGCAGGCGGCGAACGTCCTTGTCGAGTTCGGGGATGAGTTCGTCGCCGGGGTACGTCTCGCGCAGCACTTCCACCCATGCCATCAGGCTGCTGATGGGGGTGCCGAGCTGATGGGCTGTTTCTTTCGACAGGCCCACCCATACCTTGTTCTGCTCGGCTTTCTTGCTGCTGAGCAGGGCGAAGATGGCCACAACGACGAAGATGAGCACCACGCCCAACTGCACGTAGGGGTAGTAGGTGAGGCGGCGAATCATGAGGCTTTCGCCGAAGCAGACGTAGACGTGTTCGTCGGAATTGTCGAGGTAGATGGGGATGGCGTTGCCGTCGGCCATCATCGAGCGGGCCCACCGGGCGACGTGGTTGAGCGAGTCGGCGGCCGTTTTTCCGCGCACTTGCAGATTGCGGTAGTCCTGCACGTTGCCTTTGCTGTCGATGAGGACGACGGGGATGTTGTTGTTGCCCTCCAGCACCCGCCACACTAACGAGAGGTCGGTGTTTTCGTCAGCGTTGTTGAACGAGCGCATGGCCTCGGCCCACACTTCCACGTTGTTGCGTTCCTCCTCCACGAGGTCGCGAATCAGAAACTGCGAGATGGCCAGCGAGGCAATGGCGATAATGACGGCGGTCGCTATCAGCAGTATTTTTACTTGACGTATCTTGTCAGTCCACATCATACATGGATATAACGGCGTTTCTCCCGGAATATTGTTCTGCCTCCTCTCCGTGTGGGGCGGAATCGCGTGCTGCGGCGGGTATGGGCAAAAAAAAATCCCGCACCGACCACCATCGTGGTCGGTGCGGGAGGATAGGAAACAGGCGGGAACTTCTCCCTGCCCGGTGTTTAGGCTACAGCCGAACCTGCGAGGAAGACGAGGGCAAGGCTGACGATGGCGTAGAGCTCGGGGAACACGGCCAGCACCAGGGTGTTACCGAATAAGTTGTGGCCCTCGGCCATGGCAGCGATACCGTTGGCGCAGACCTGACCCTGACGGATTCCGGAGAACAGACAGGCAAGGCCGCAGGCGATGCCGGAGCCGAGAATGGCGCAGGCCTGGATGGCTGTAATCTCGGGAGTGAGGATTCCGAATACGCTCTGGCAGAGGAAGTAGCCGGCGAAGCCGTACAGACCCTGCGTACCGGGCATGGCCGAAAGGGCAAGGGCGTTACCGAAGATTTTCGGGTCTTTCTTCAGACCGCCGATGGCAGCGTTGCCGGCGATTGTTACTCCATAGGCGCTGCCGATGCCCGACAGACCTACCATGATTGCGATGCCCAGATAGGCAATAAACAGATTTGTCTCCATAGTTTAATTGAATGATTTAATGAATGAAATGATTGAATGATTTTTCTGTGATGTTGTGATTTACTTTCTGAAAGGCCGGTATTCCTGACCGCCGCCTTCGTAGCCGGAGTTCTTGAAGAACTCTACGAAAGTCAGACGCATGGAATGGACGCCCGAACCGAGTATGTTCATGAATATGTTCAGGATGTGTCCGAAAGCAAAGATGAACAGTCCCCCAACGATGCCTACGGCTCCTGCAAGGTCGTTGAACACGGAGGCAACGATACCGCCCGACAATCCGAGTGCGAACAGACGGATGTAGGAAAGCAGGTCGCCCAACAGGCCCGTGGCCATGTTGTAGGCATCCCACAGTCCCAGACCGATGTTCAGGGGGAGGGCGGTGAGAGGCTTCTTGTAGGCATCGGGAGAGTTATAGCAGAAAGCTACGACGCATCCGCCAATGGCTACCCACCGGGTGATGGGGCTGTATTCGGGCATGAACATGCCGATGCCCACCGCAAGGAGGATGACCAGCCAAGCTATGGTGGATAGCGAATAGCGGAAGCCGAGCTGGATGGTCTTGTTCGCTACTTTCAGTATCATACCGAAGATGATCTGTATGCAGCCGAGGATGAGCGCGAGGTTGAACATTTGACTGTTGGTCAGCGACACGATGTTGCCGATTTTCTCAAACTGCGGTGCGTACAGGGGGCTCTCCGGACTATAGATGTTGAAACCGAAGAATCCGCCGGTGAGGAAGCCTGCGAAGAATGCCGATATACCTAAGGTTATCAGCAGATTCATGGCTCCGCGCATTCCGTCGCTGATGTTCTTCATGAACCTCTTTGCCAGCATGGCGGCGATGATGAGGAACAGGCCGTAACCCGAATCGCCGAGGCAGAGGCCGAAGAATATGATGTAGAACGGCGCAAAGAACGGCGTCAGGTCTAATTCGCTGTACTTCGGCAGCATGTAGAGCTTGGTAATCACCTCGAAGAGAGCGAAGAAACTGTTGTTCTTCAGGTGGATGGGTATGTCGTCCTCGGGCGTAGGGTCGCTGATTTCGTACCATGTGGCAGTGTCGGCGAACGTCTTTTCCAGCTCTTCCTGATGATTGGCCGGGAACCAGCCGGTCAGCACCATCAAGTGGTCTTCTGCCACCGTGTCGGTGTTCTCCTTTACGGTGTTGAATTGCATCTTGGCATTCAGCATACGTAAGGCAGCCTCCACGTGGGGCAGATTCTGCTGCGAGAGTTTGAGCAGGGTTTCGGTTCCCGTTGTCTGTTCCTGCAGCAGTGCGGCATGGTCGGCCTGCAACTGATTCAACGCTACTTCGGGTAGCGTCTGACGGGTTGCCGGAATTGCAATTTCCTCACCACGTGTTACAAGAACGAAATAGGTGCTCTTTTTCACTGCGCTGACAGCCAAAACAGGATAGTTGTCGGCAATCTGCTTGTTATAGACCTTGGTGGGGGCTACGTAGAACTGCAATTCGCAACCGGCAGACTGCATCCTGTCGCGAACAACAGCGGGGTCGAAGTTGCCCCACGGTTCCAACTGCTTGAGTTGGGTCTCCTGCTCGGTTCTCTTGTTGCGTAGTTCTTTCAGGTGGTCGAAGCGCGGGAGCAGTTCTTGTATCTGTTCTATGCCTTTCTCTGCATCGCCATCAACTTTTTCTGCCTCCAAATCGTTCGTATAGAGCAGGTTTTCCATCTCCCTTTGGAGGATTGTGGCCCGGCGGATTTGTTCCGTATAGGCCGAGAAGGTCTCGGACTGTCGGGGCTCAATGTCGCTCGTCACGACGTGCATGACGCCCAGTTCCTGCAGTTGCTGTAAGAATTCCTCGTATTCCCGATGATACACAAGGAACGTAAGTTTTTTCATTTTCTCAATCATGCCGTGGCCTCCTTTCTCTTTTCCTGCAGTGACTTCAGAATCTTCTGTGACGACTTGGACAGGTTTTCTTCGTCCTCCATGAATCGCTTAATCTTGCGCACTGCCTCCTGGAATCCCGGAATCTGCACTTTCTCGAAAAGATTGACCTTTTGGGTGGTCTTCTTTCGTGCGTGCTCGAGCAGAGCGGTTTTGGCCATGACAAACTCCCGCTCAACGGCTGTTTTGGCCAGACCTTGCAGCAGGTTGATGCCATCGAAGTACCACTTGGGGGCACTGAACAGACCGAAAGGACGAACGGCGAGTTGGATGTTGGTCAGGACGGGTACACGGACGCCCGCAATCTTCTTCACATCCATCTCTACGTCTTTCAGGCTGACGAGCGAGGTGTCGAACTCGCCCCAGAGGGCGTACATCCGTTCGTAGCCGGCAATCTGTTCCTGCAGTTTGCGTTCGAGTTCGTTGGCTTCCTCTTTGCATTTCTTTACCTCAAGGCGAAGCGCCGTTTCCTTACTCTTGATAATGGGCAGGGTGCGCTGGCGCATCTTGAGGTCTTTCTCAATCTGCTGGAGCGATGTTTTGTTGTATTGAAACTTAATTGCCATTTCTCTGAATCCCGAATCCAAGATTCAGACAGGGTCGTTTCTCCGTCTGAATCTCGAATTGTTCTGTTTGAATTATTTCCAATAAATATCGGTAAACTCTTTCTTGATGTTTACTTCTTCGAGCTTGAAGTACTTGCGGAAGAGACTCCATGTAACGTCGAGCATCTCTTCGG
>CAMWQU010000032.1 GCA_947176535.1 uncultured Prevotellaceae bacterium | reverse complement strand
GTAATGAAAGCATCTCGGATTATCTGGATGGCGTAGAATGGCTGCAGAGCCACGGTTTTAGAATCTATGGTATCGTCTGCGACGGTATACGCGGGCTATTCCCGGCATTGAAAACCTATCCAGTACAGATGTGCCAATATCATATGATACAGATAGTCAGAAGACATCTGACATCAAAGCCTGACATGGAGGCTTCTGTGGAACTCCTGGGGCTTGTCATGCGGCTGAGCCGGATTCCGGAAGATGTTTTCCGTACCGAACTTACCCTATGGCAACGAAGATGGAGGGATTTTCTTGCCGAGAAGTCTATAGGAGGTGACGGACGCATGCATTATACGCATCCGCGACCGAGAGCCGCATACCGGTCTATCCGTTTCTATCTGCCTTACCGATGGACCTGTGAACATTATCCGGAACGCTGCATTCCGAATACAAATGCCGCTATAGAAAGTCTGAACCAAAGGCTCAAGACGCTGTTAAGGAACCATAGCGGGATATCAAGCCAAAGGAGAATGAAACTGTTGGAGGAGTATATTGCTAGGCATTATTGACAACCAAAGCATAGAGGGGTAGATGCCAGCCTACTTTTTTGCAATTAGAGGATTTTTGTGGATTACACTAAGCCGTTTCAGCCTACTTTTTTGCAATTAGTCCAAGAAATCCCTATATAAAAGGGATAGGGATATATAATTTATTATTGGTGTCCAGTAGAACTTGAAAACAGCAAAAATGTATGGCTCGGTAGCTGATTCTACGGTAGTCGAGACTGTTTTTAAAATTTCCAAGCCCCTTTCGTCAAATAAGAGTGGCTGTCCGGTAAAAAAATCCTCCTGCGGTTTACAATATGACCGAGCATAACTGTACGTGAAAGCTGTTCTAAACGCAATATAATGGCTATATCAGCTATTTTCATGTGTTTCTGGTGTCCTGTACGTTTGGCGCATCGGCTCCCCGGTAAACTTATTGAGGTAAAACTTATCCAAAAGTTTTACCGGACAACAATAATAATTTATCACATTGACTACCATATATTACGGAATACTTTTTATATTAGTCCTCCCTAATGGTAATTATTATTTATCACAAATCATTATAATCAGATACTTCATCCTTATCAGGAATAAGCTCTTCATATTTCGCACCTTTACATCTAAAACAGATACCTCCATCAATATGTAAGTATTGTGTTAAATACCCTTGCCCGGCACATCTTTTGCAAGGAGTATAATCCATTTTTATTTTCGTTCCATTATTACCAATAGCATAGACAGGAATATCAACTATCTTTGACGTGTGTAGTTTATTATGACAATCACCACATAATGTAACCAAAGCATTATCAGGATACTCCCACGGCTCATGTTCCAAAATATAATATTTGTGATGGACATGCAACTCTACTGGGTGATTAGATAGATACGGCCTTACAATTATATCTGTTTCAAATGGAGCACTTGGATTTTCTCCTTTTTGAAACATTACTGGATATAGACTACCATCCCCGCAATTGGCTAAACCATACATCACAGAATCAGAAGACAGATTTTCTCTAAGGTCTTCTAAATTCTTCATAGTTGTTGGAACAAGATAATTCCCTCCCATTAGAACATGTCTCAATCCATTTTCAAATATCCGACTTTTACACCAGCCTTTAAGAACTATTTTCTTATTCTCATATACTACAATATCATTATGAATAGCAACATTTTCAGAGTAATTCAATCCGACATAACATATCTTTGGGGAATCACCTGGTTTTTCAGAACATTCACCTTGTATGGTTCTAGTTCGACCACACAATGAACAGCGATAATTATCTCGCTCTAATATTTCCTTTCTTCTCTCTTTCCACTCCTTTTCACATAGGGCGTCATAATAATCTCTCATCGTATCCCAAATTAAAGTATAGGTATTATAAAGTTAATGAATTTCATTAAGGTGTTAATCCCAAAGATTCAAAATATTCAGATTTCAGATGTAAAACTTAGAAAGTTTGAATGTAAAATTAATGTGCAGATTAAAACCTGAACAGATAAAACTATTAGTTAGAGCAACAACTGGAAAAGCGTGGCAGGCGTCTCCCCCTCTATCCAGCGTTGGAGGGTTCCGACAGCCGTATAGCCTTGCGAGCGGAAAAGTCCCAGTGCAGCCGCATTGTCCTGGGCTACATAGGCATAGAGACTGTGAAGATGGAGGGTTTGGGTTGCGTATCGGGCCATTTGGCAAAGTACGGTTTTGGCAATCCCTTTGCGATGGTAAGCCGAAAGGATAACGATTCCGACCTCAGCACGCAAGTGGTGAGGTTCGAAACCGGTGAAGTCGGCAATCCCTACCGGCTGACCGTCGAGTGTGACGACGAGCCGTAACTGGCCGTCGAGGTAGATGTCGCCTTGTTGCGTCTCCAGATAACGGCGTATAGCGTACCGCGAACAAGGGGTACTGCCAGCCGACCAGGGACGGAGACGGGCATCGTTCTCTATCTCGTAAATGAGCTCAAGGTCTTCGGGTTCGAGGGCACGCAACTCAATCATAGATGTCATGGGGCAAAATCATGAGTCCGCTCTCAGGATTGTAAGTTCCGATAGCAAGGTTGTTCTTTCTGCCGGACTGCGTAATGAGGAAGTCGAGCATTTGGCCATAAGTGAAGCAGGAAGTGTCGAAGACGATGTAAACATAGTCGGAACCGTTCGGAACGTCATTGGCCGCGTCGTAGTCGGCTTTGGTCACAAACGTCCCTGCAAGATGGTGACGCCGGCAAATGTCCTGCATCCGAGTGAGGGAATCGGGCATACCGACACAAAAGGCAGTCTCGGTTGTCACGGGAGTGTCGCTTTGAGGAAATACCGCTTTACGGAATTTCTGCCACGTGCGTCCCAGCATATCAAGTCCGGCACGCAGATAGACGGCCAGACGGATAAGAAAGGACAGGATGCGGTAGCGGTGGCTGAAATGCTTATCGAAGAATATAAGCATCGCCTGATAGAAGATATGGACATAGCGATAAGACGACTTCTGTGTACTCTCGCCCTTATAGTGGAGAATGGGAGTCGGAACATAGGCATTCCGCCAGCCGGCCTGAAGCAGCCGGTAAGAAAGATCGATATCCTCGCCATACATAAAGAAAGTCTCGTCAAGCAGTCCGATTTGCCGAATGGCCTGATGGCGCAGCATATTGAAAGCGCCCGAAATGACTTCTATATAGTTCGCTTCCTCGCGAGGAAGATAGCGCATATAATAACGACCGAAATAACGGTTATGAGGAAAAAGGGCCGTCAGTCCGATCATCTTGCAGAAAGCTGTCCACGGCGTAGGCACTCCACGGCGCGACTCCCAGGCAAAACATCCGTTATTGCCATACATGGACACACCGGTGGCACCGACTTCGGGATGTTGGTCGAGATAATGAATGCAATCCGTGAAAGTCCGTTCGGTAACGATGGTGTCGGGATTGAGTAGCAGGACGTAACGTCCCCGGGCCTGCCGTATCGCCTGATTGTTGGCCCGTGAGAATCCTCGGTTATCGGAGTTTGCAATGAAATGTACTTCAGGAAAGCGAGGACGGAGGTATTCCGGCGACCCGTCGGTCGAGTTATTATCGACAACGAATACCTCCATATCCAGCCCCTGCCCTGCGAGAAACACGGAGCGGAGGCACTGTTCGAGATAGTACCTGACATTGTAACTGACAATGACAACAGAAAGATCCAACACGGCTACAGCTTATTCGGATTACAGCTCGTCCGGCATGTTCTTTGCCTTGTCCAGTGAACGCTCCATACGGTTGCGTGTGGGCCAGACTAATATCAAGGAGACAAATCCTATCAATGCAACATACAACATACTTTCACTGGAGAGCACGAAGTAAAAGAACAATCCATACCCCAAAGATGCCAAGGGGAAGAACAGGCGCACGATTGATTCTAAAACATAGAACCATTCATTTTTTTTCAGAAGGCGTCGGGAGAAATTCATGCGCATAAACTTAATGCCAAGCGGTATGCACAAGAGCAACACGACACCTAATAATTCATAAATGTATGAATCCTCATTAAAAATTTGAACTAGCCCTTCTCTGTGCCGTAAGAAGTAGCCCGTACCAATAGTCATACACATAAGTCCAAGCATAAGCCAAACAAATATGCAGACACGACAATAAATACTTTTTCTGTTCATATTATTACATATTTATATTAAACAATGTTCTGTTTACAATAGAGCGTCCGAGCGTCACCTCATCAGTGTATTGTAACTCGTCGTTCTGCGCCACACCACGGGCAATGACACTGACTTTCACTCCCGACTCCGCCAGTTTGCGATAGATGTAGAAATTTGTTGTATCGCCCTCCATCGTCGGACTGAGCGCGAGTATGACTTCTGCAACCTCTCCTTCCCGAACACGTTCCACCAGACTCTGTATCTGCAAATCGCTCGGGCCGATTCCATCCATCGGAGAGATAACTCCGCCCAGAATATGATATGTGCCACGGTACTGCTGCGTGTTCTCGATAGCCATCACGTCCTGAATGTTCTCCACAACGCAGATAACGGAATGGTCGCGGCGGGGATTTGCACAGATGTCACAGGTTTCGGTGTCCGATATATTATGGCAGATGCGGCAGAACTTCACTTCCTGACGCAAGCGGATGACGCTGTTCCCGAATGCCTCCACGGCTTTCACGTCCTGACGCAATAAATGCAGCACCAGTCGCATCGCAGTCTTGGTACCGATTCCGGGGAGTTTGGCAAACTCCTCGACAGCACGTTCCAGCAGTTGTGACGGATAATGTTGCATCGGCTTTCGGTTTGTTCAAAGTACGCCTTTGCTCGAAGGCAGTTGCATGTGTTCCACATCACGCCGAACCGCCATACGTAAAGCCCGGGCCAGCGCCTTAAAAATACTCTCTATCTTATGATGTTCGTTCTCTCCTTCGGCCTTTATGTTTAGGTTCATGCGTGCCGCATCGCTAAAACTCTTGAAGAAGTGGAAGAACATTTCTGTCGGCATCTCTCCGATACGCTCTCTATGAAACTCGGCATTCCATTCCAACCAAGGGCGTCCACCGAAGTCGATAGCCACCTGAGCCATACAATCATCCATCGGAAGACAATAACCGTAACGCTCAATGCCTCGTTTGTCACCCAACGCTTTCAAAAAACATTCACCCAGTGCCAGAGCCGTGTCCTCGATGGTGTGATGCTCATCCACATGGAGGTCGCCATGACAACGGATGTATAAATCAATTTGTCCGTGACGGGCAATCTGTTCCAGCATGTGGTCAAAGAATCCGAGTCCGGTCTCTATATCGGCCGAACCGTCGCCGTCAAGATTCACACGAATGCAAATATCCGTCTCTTTGGTCACGCGCTGTACCTCGGCCGTACGTTCTCCGGCAAAGACCACACTCCGCACCTTCTCCCAGTCCGTGGCATCCGAAAGCAACAATGCCTTACAGCCCAGATTCCGGGCCAGTTGAGCATCCGATTCGCGGTCACCGATAACATAACTTCCCGCCAAATCGTAATCTCCCTGCATATATTCCGTCAGCATGGCCGTACCGGGCTTTCGGGTCGGCAGGTTATCTTCCGGGAAAGAGCGGTCGATGTGTATGGCATCGAACTCCACGCCCTCACCTTTCAGAATGTCGAGCATCAGTTGGTGAGTGGGCAGGAAATCGGCTTCAGGGTACGAAGGCGTACCCAAACCGTCCTGATTGCTGACCATCACAAAGAGATAATCGGTATGTTGGCGCAGGAAACGTAAAGCCGATATTGCTCCCGGGAGAAAAGCGAACTTCTCGAACGAATCAATCTGTTCGTCCTCCGGTTCACGAAGTATCGTTCCATCACGGTCGATAAAAAGTATCTTTTTCATGGGCATTACTCCATTCACTTATATTGTCGCAAGGCTGCCAACAACTCGCAATTCTCCTGTGGCGTACCAATCGTTATACGCAGACAATTACCACAAAGGGCTACACGGCTACGGTTACGAACTATGATACCTTTGTCCACCAAATAATGATAAATGGTATCGGCATCCACCATCTGAGCAAGGAAGAAGTTGGCATCTGTAGGATACACACATTTGCAAAACGGCAGTTCCGCAACAGCCGGCAGCAGATGTACCCGTTCTGTGGCCAAAATATTCAGCCAACGGTTTATCTTGGACATGCTGTTCAGTGCTTCCATAGCCTGCTGCTGAGTAAGCATATTCACATTGTAAGGGTACTTCACTTTATTGAAATACCCAATAATCTCAGGACTGGCAAAAGCCATGCCCAGACGGATGGCGGCACATCCCCATGCCTTACTGAACGTATTCAGAACAATGAGATTGGGGTATTTCGACAAATCGTTGCGGAAAGGGCGATAGGACGAGAAATCGCTGTAAGCCTCATCCACAACGACAATGCCCTTAAACTCCATCAGCACTTTCTCTACCTCACTGCGTTGCATGGCGTTTCCCGTGGGATTATTGGGTGAGCAAATCCAAATAACTTTCGTCCGCTCATCCGTAGCCGCCAACAGACGCCCGGCATTGAGTTGAAAACCTTCGTCAAGCAGAACCGGCCGATACTCCACGTCGTTAATGTCGGCACATACCTCGTACATGCCATACGTAGGAGCGATGGCCACAACATTGTCACGCCGGGGTTCGCAGAACACACGATACACCAAATCTATGGCTTCGTCACTCCCGTTACCCAGAAAAATGCTTTGTGTCGCAACGCCCTTTACCTCGGAAATCTTCTTTTTCAGTTCTTCCTGCAAAGGATCCGGATAGCGGTTCAGCGGAGCGTTATACGGGTTCTCGTTCGCATCGAGAAACACGCTCGCCGCCCGTCCCTTAAACTCGTCCCGGGCACAACTGTAAGGTTGCAACCGCTGTATATTGGAGCGAACCAGTTTATTCAAATCTTCCATCATCTTTCCTGCTCTGTATATCTACGCAAGCGCAGAATGATTATATCAGTCCTTGTTTCTTCATTCTCAACAGCATGGCGTTCCGATGGGCATCCAGTTGTTCGCCGGCGGCCATCAGAGCCACAGCAGGGCCTATGGAACGAATGCCCTCGGGAGTTATTTCCTGAAAAGTCACCTTCCGGCAATAACTGTCGAGGTTCACACCGTTGTAAGCCACGGCATATCCATTGGTCGGGAGCGTATGATTGGTACCGCTCGCATAATCTCCCGCACTCTCCGGCGTGAGACTCCCGAGAAATACACTTCCTGCATTCACCACCCGTTCCGCCAATTCCCGATAGTTCCGGGTCTCGATGATGAGGTGTTCCGGAGCATAGCGATTGGTCAGCCTCATCATTTCATCGTCGTCATGCAGAAGAATGATTTTGCTATGTTCCAACGCTGCGGCAGCAATCTCCTTGCGAGGCAACTGCGCCAACTGTTTCTCCACCTCCTCCTGCACTTTCGGGATGAGCGATTCACTACTGGTCACAAGCAGCACCTGACTGTCGATGCCATGTTCTGCCTGCGAAAGCAAATCGGAAGCCACAAAAGCGGGATTGGATTCCGCATCGGCCAAAACTTCCACTTCGCTGGGGCCGGCCGGCATATCAATGGCCACATCGTGCAGCGATACCTGCTGTTTGGCGCACATCACATACTGATTGCCCGGGCCAAAGATTTTGTACACCTTAGGCACGCTTTCCGTACCGTAAGCCATAGCACCGATAGCCTGCACACCCCCGATTTTGAAAATCCGACTTATCCCGACAATGCGCGCGCTGACCAAAATAGCCGGATGTACCTTGCCCTCACGGTTGGGAGGCGTGCAGAGTACAATCTCCTTGCATCCGGCAATGCGGGCCGGTGTGGCCAACATCAGTACGGTACTGAACAACGGGGCCGTTCCGCCCGGAATGTAAAGTCCCACCCGTTCTATGGGGATAGACTTCTGCCAGCAAGTGACTCCGTCCGTCACCTGACATCTTTTCTCCTCGAAACGCTGGGCGGCATGGAACGTGTGAATGTTGCGATGGGCCAGTTCAAGGGCCTGCTTCAGTTCCTCGGAAACGAGGGTCTCGGCCTCTTCCATTTCCTCCTGACTTACAGCCAAACTGCCGAGACGCACTTTATCAAAGCGTTCCTCATACTCGCGGACAGCGGCATCGCCGCGCCTACGCACCTCGCCAAGCACTTCCGCCACCGTGTCATTCAGGTCGGCGGCATCCTTGACGGGACGCCGAAGCAGTTGCGTCCATTCTTTTTCCGAGGGATATTTGTAGACTTCCAATATTGTTCTCTTTAATAGCTCTACTTATAGAATCATTTTCTCCACGGGAACCACCAGAATACCTTCGGCACCAAGTTCTTTCAGCCGACTGATAATCTGCCAGAAACTGTTCTCGTCGATTACGGTATGCACACTATTCCATCCCGGCGTGGCCAAAGGCATCACGGTAGGACTTTTCATGCCCGGCAACACTTCGATTATGGCCTCCAGACTCTCCGTAGGAACATTCATCAGCACATATTTCTTGTCTTCGGCATTCTTCACGGCCTCGATGCGGAAAAGCAGTTCGTCAAGCAACGCGCGTTTCTCGTCAGTCAGTTGTTTGTTGGCGATAAGCAGCGCCTCACTCCGCATCACCACCTCCACCTCGCGCAGGTTGTTGCTGACCAACGTACCGCCGCTCGACACGATGTCGAATATGGCATCGGCCAGTCCTATACCCGGACTGATTTCCACACTTCCCGTGATAACATGGATTTCGGCACGAATGCCCCGCTCCTGCATGAAGCGGCGGAGAATGCCCGGATAACTGGTCGCTATCTTCTTTCCTTCAAACCATTCCAGTCCCGTGTAATCCACGGTCTTGGGAACGGCCAGTGACAGACGGCACTTACTGAAGCCCAACGGACGGACAATGTCGGCATCCTCCTGTCGTTCCTCAAATTCATTGCGCCCCACGATTCCCAAGTCCGCCACGCCGCCGGCCACACTCTGCGGAATGTCGTCGTCGCGCAGATAAAGAATCTCAATGGGGAAGTTCCGACTCTCCACCAACAGGGTGCGCTTGCTGCTCGGTATCTTTATGCCTGCTTCCGAAAGCAGGTTCATCGTATCTTCAAAAAGTCGCCCTTTCGATTGTACGGCTATTCTCAGCATCTCCAAATCCTCTTTACTTCGTTTTCGTTAAAAATCAGTGCAAAGATAGCCATTTTCTTCGACATGACAAAACAAAGTTTACCGAAGATTACCTAACCGCCTCGGTGAAAGCACTGTACAACATAATACCAAGGTAGCAAAGGAGCGGTATAACGAAAGCCGAAGCCATGCTCCCCGTCACATCGGCAATGTGCCCCATGAGAAGCGGAGCCACGGCACCGCCCACAATCGTCATAATCAGAATGGCCGAGGCCCGTTTGGTCTGTCCTCCCGACCGTCCCAGTGCCAAAGAGAAGATGGTGGGAAACATGATGCTCTCTGTCAGATAAACCACAAAGAACGCCGCCATCGTCACCCAACCGGTAGCCCACACAATTACACCGGTCGCCAACGAAGCCAAAAGGGCGTACCCCCCCAACAATCGGCAGGGAGAGATGCGGTTCATCATCCAACTGCCCGACAGGCGTCCGGCCACAAACAGCCCCATGCCTCCGAAAGCCAGCCAGTTGGCAGCCGTTTTCTTCGATATGTCGGCCATCTCGGTCATATAGTTGATGAAAAATACATTCACTCCGGTCTGAGCCGCCACGTACAGGAACAACGCCACCACACCGAGCACAAAGGGAAGATTCAGAAGTCCCCCTCCGGCGGAGGGGCGGAGGGAGGATTCGGCCGGATGCTCGGAAGCGTCGGCAACCTCCGGCAGCGGAACACGGACAAACACCAATGCCACCAACAACACCACCACGCCCACAATCGCATACGGCAGTGCTATGCTCGCGCCGGAAAAGAGAAGTTGCCCGCCAACAAGCGGCCCCACAATCCACCCCAGTCCGTTGAACGACTGGGAAAAGTTGATACGGCTCTCCGCCCTCGAGGGGTCGCCCAACACGGTGACATAGGGATTGGCCGATGTCTCCAAACAGGTCAGTCCGCAACCGATGACAAAAAGGGAGAAGACAAAAAAGTAAAACGAGTTCACGAACGCCCCGGGAATAAAGAGCAGGGCTCCCAAAGCGTAGAGCGACAGTCCCGTCACCACTCCCCTGCGATAGCCGTATCTGCGGATAATCCAGCCGGCCGGCAGAGCCATCAGGAAGTAGCCCCCGTAGACGGCCGTCTGCACCAGTGCGGCCTTGGTCTTCGTGATTTGAAAAGCATCCTGCACATGAGGATTCAGCACCTCCAGAATGCCGTGGGCAAAGCCCCACAGGAAAAACAGCGAGGTGATGAGCAACAGGGGAAGCAGGTAGTTTCGTCCCTGATAGCTGTAGAAAGGTGAGTTTTTTTTCATCGTCGGCGCGAATTATGCACGGCAAAGTTACTATTTTTTTGTTACATAGCCAAGAAATGCCCCTCCCGTAGCGGCTGCCCGGCACAAATTACTACAAAAAACCTGCGACACGTCTTTGCATCTTTTGTATTTTTAGCTTACCTTTGCAGCAGACACATAGCAAAAGAATTACAGATTGTTCAACGTTTCTAAAAAACAACTACCTATGAAGAAAATGCTCCTGATGGCCGTAGCTTTCCTGATGACTACCGCCATGAATGCCCAGAACGACGAAAAAGGTTTTTCGTATGCCGCAGAAGTGGGTTTAGGTTCGGAACTGGAACTGGGTGTGCGCGCTCAGTACAACTTCAACAAATACTTCGCTCTGGACTTGCCCGTTCTGAAGTATGCCCGTGACTACGGTACCAATCCTTTCAACGAAATCACCATTCAGGCCGGCGTGCGTGGCTTCTCCCCCACTTTCGGCCCCGACCTCAAGGCATTCGCTGCTCTCGACATGGGCTACGGTAACATGTTCAAAAACGGAGGTACCAGCAGCTTTGCCATCGACTTCACGATGGGCTTCTACGTCTGGGAAGGACTGTACGTAGGCTATGGCTACGGCGGTATGCGCCATCATAGCGACCACTTGGTGCGCGTAGGTTACAGCTTCACCTACTAACTCTCCTCAACCATCATGATTTAAGCGTCAGGGGCAGTCCGACATCATCGGACTGCCCCTGACGCTTTTTTCTTCGTATAATATAAATAAGGTATAAGCCGCCTTTATTATCCTAAAAGGTAGACTGCCCTGCTTCCGAGCAAACGGCGCAATACGGCGACCACTCCCCAGGAGCAAGCCAAAATGACCAGTGCGGAAAAAGGTATGCGCAGCGGAGCCGGAACGTGCAGCAAAGCCCCCATGTCATATCCGAGGAACACAAAATAGTAGTGTATCATGTAGATACCGAATCCGCAGACAGTCAGATTTGCGAGCCACACGGCAACACGCCGATCCGGCGACAGGCGGATGCGGGACAGGGGCAGGAACCATGCCACGGTCATCATTACGACGTTGGGACTGCAATACGTCCAGAACAGTTCCATCTGTTCGGGCGTCTTCTCCGGCAAAGACAGAATGTGCGAATATCCGCATAGCGTGATAGCGTACCCGGCAATCAGCAGCGGGAGAGACAGGCAAAGTATGCGGCTCAGGCTCAGACGGACATAGCGGTGGATGTAATGCCCCAGTAGCATATAGCCGCTGAAACCGGAGAAATAGTAGAACAGTCCGAATGCGTTCCATTCGCAGGTGCCGAAACAGTAGCGGCTGACGTACTCGGTGAAATAGGGCAGAAACGTGGAAGCGGCCCACAGCAACAGAAACAGTTCCTGTTCCCTCCTGCCGGCCTTCTCCACCCATGCCGAAAAAATAGGGAGGTAGAGATACAGCCCCACAAGCATGTAGATATACCACATGTGGCAGGCAATGAAGCTGAACGCATACGGTATGCGGGCCACCTTGTCGAGACCGTCACCGAGCGACTGGCTGTCCGACTCGGCCCAACTGAAAAGTTTGTAGACCACACTGCTGTCCATGCCGAAAAGTCCCGTCAGCCACGGTGTCAGGTAGTAGATGACAGACCATATCACGAAAGGAATAAGCACACGGGGAATGCGGCGACGGTAGAATCCCGTCGTGGTAGTTCTGACGGGCAGGGTCAGTACCCCCGTCAGCATGACGAACAGCGGTACGCAGGGACGCACCAGCGAACCCCAGCGTGTCCCCCACAACACAAGTTCCGGCTCCACATTGCTGCCCGAAGCGGCGTATGTGGCAGCGGCATAAAACGGGTCGGCGGCATGGCAGCACAGCAGAAAGAAAAAAGCGAGAAGCCGCACGACATCGCACCAGACCATGCGTTCCGGTTTCTGAGTGGCAGCAAGGGAATTGGTATATTCGTTGTTCATCATGCGGCAAAGATAAGGAATATTTGCGAAATACGCAGTACAAAGGGCGGATGATTTGTCCGTCTTACCACAAAGTATATACCGAAAGGAACGCCTCAACAATCCGGTACTTAGCTGACACTTTCCGACTCCATAAATTCCGACATTTCGGAGCATTCTGTATTCATCGTCGATGAACGCACATTCACCGTCGATGAATGGCCGTCCATCGTCGGTGAACAGCCGTTCATCGGCGGCGGACGGAGAATACTTGAAAACGGCGACAGAAATGTCGCTTTTTTATTCCTATTTTATCCGTACATTCCGCACGGTTTATTTGCCTATTCCTGATTTTCGACGTATCTTTGTCTGTGAAATAAAGACATTTCCGCAGCCGGCAGGCTGTACCCCATCGGATGCCATGAAACAGATAGCACACATCGAGAACGACCTCGGAAGCAAGTTCGGCGTGCCCCGCCAAAGCGGGCTCGCAACGTCCCTGCAAAGCCGCATCATCTTCGAACCGCCTTACCGCAACGCCGATGCGCTGCGCGGACTGGAAGGCTTCTCGCACGTGTGGCTGATATGGGACTTTTCGGAAGCGCATCGCGAGAAGTGGTCGCCCACCGTGCGGCCGCCCCGTCTGGGAGGTAATCTCCGTATGGGAGTATTTGCCACCCGTTCGCCTTTCCGCCCCAATCCCATCGGGCTGTCGGTGGTGAAAATCGTAAAGATAGAATGGGCAACGAAACAGGGGCCCGTCATCCACGTGGAGGGAGCCGACCTGATGAACGGTACTCCCTTGTGGGATATCAAGCCCTACCTGCCCCTGACGGACTGCCGGCCGGAGGCGACGGCAGGATTTGCCGCAGAGACGGCACGGCAGGAACCGCTGCAGGTGACGATACCGGAAAGCGTCTGCAAACGGCTCACCCCCATACAGGTGGAAGCACTGAGGGAGATATTGGCCGAAGACCCGCGGCCGCACTATCAGGACGATGAGGAACGGATATACGGACTCGACTATGCCGGAATGAACATCACGTTCAGGGTCAGGGGGAAAGAACTGACGGTGCTGTAAACGAGCTTTTATAAACGAATAACTCAACACATTATGAAGAACACGGCAACGATAAAGAATATTGTATTCGACTTGGGTGGCGTCATCGTAGACCTCGACATCAAGTCCACCCTCGCGGCCTTTGCCCGACTGGGGATGATGCCGCAAGGCGTCACTCCGGAAATGCTGATGAAAGGAAGCATCCCCGACAACTGGGAAATCAACCGAATCATGCACGCCATGGACATGGGCGAGATGGATAGGGAAAAGTTCCTTGCCGTCATGCGGCCGGGATGCCGACCGGGAGTGACGGACAGCGAACTGCTGGCGGCCATGAACAGCATTCTGGTCTTTCACCGTCACCGCTTGGAGTGGCTGCAGCAGTTGCGCCGGCGGTATCGCGTGTTTCTGCTCAGCAACATCGGCGACGTGCACTGGACCGAAACTCTGCAACGGACGGCCGACATGGGCATCCCCATCGGGGAGTGCTTCGACGAGGTGTTCCTCTCCTACCGGCTGCACATGGCAAAGCCCGACCCGCGCATCTTCCGCCACCTGATTCAGGAGACGGGCATTGTCCCCGGCGAAACGCTCTACATCGACGATCTGCCCGCCAACATCGAGGCCGGAAACGAGGCCGGACTACTTGGCCGCAAGATTGACAGCAACAGACTGGACGAGGTATTGCCCGAACTTTTTCCGGAGCTTGTTAGTTGCCATCCGGAATAAATTCGTTATCTTTGTAGCAATTACAATAAATTTATTACCATTAAACCATCAAAAACATGTTCAAATTTGGAAAACTGCTCTTAGTGCTGTTAGGCACGCTCCTGAATATGGAAGGTTCGGCAGCCCCCATCACACGCGAACAAGCGCGGAAGAATGCCGTAACGTTCCTGAAAGACACAAAAGGAAGCCTCGTGCTGGCACCGGTAACCAGTCAGCGTAAGCTGGCACCGCGCCGCGCTGCCGCAGCTACGGCTGAAACGGAGTTGTACTACGTATTCAACCGAGGAGACAAAGAAGGATACGTCATCGTATCGGGTGACGACCGCACCCAGTCCGTGCTTGGCTATACCGACAACGGAGAGTTTGATTACAACACGATTCCGGACAACATGCGTGCATGGCTCGACCGTCGCGCCGCACAACTGGAAGACCTGAGCAAGCAGCCCGAAACGACCAAGCCCAACAAACTGCCCAAGCATCCGGCGGTTGCCGAATTGCTGACCACACGCTGGAACCAAGGGTGGCCGTATAATAACGAGTGCCCCATGTACTTCAACGAGGGACGGAGCGTCACGGGATGTGTGGCCACAGCCATGGCGCAGGTGCTCTATTACCAGCGCGAGAAGTCGGTGACGGAGACGCAGGCCGACATACCGGGATATACGGGCAGAGCCAATCACGACACGTTTGGCCACCTGCAGGTGGACGGCATAGCCGCAGGAGCACCCATCGACTGGGAGAATATGCTCAACACGTACAGCAGCAGTGCCAGTGCCAAGCAGCAGTTGGCCGTGGCTCAGTTGATGCACTATTGCGGTGTGTCGGTGGAGATGGACTACACCAACAGTGCCTCCGGTGCCTACTCCTATCAGGTGGAGACAGCATTTAAGAAATACTTCGGTTACGGTAGCTCGGTACGCTACGTGCAGCAGTACTATTACAGTGAAGAGGCCTGGGACGCACTGATATACAAGGAAGTGGAGGAAGGCCGACCGGTCTACATCAGCGGAGCAAACGGCGAAGGCGGACATGCTTTCGTCTGCGACGGCTACGACGGCAACCTCTGCTACCACATCAACTGGGGATGGGGAGGCGCCAGCAACGGATTCTTCATGCTGTCCAAGCTGAACCCCTCGTCGCAAGGTATCGGAGGTTCTTCCGGAGGCTATAGCGATGGCGAAGATGCCATCATCGGATGCGAGCCGGACAACTACAGCGAAAAGGCTATGCCCATCGCCAACGCCGCCCTCAAGAAGCTCTGCATCGAAAACTGGGATACCAACGGCGACGGCATATTCTCGTTCGGCGAGGCTGCCGCAGTCACCGACCTGGGCGAAGTGTTCAAGGGCAAAACGACCATTACCGCATTCACCGAACTCTACAACTTCACGGGACTGACATCCATTTCCGACGATGCGTTCAACGGATGTACAAAACTGGCTTCCGTCAAACTCCCCCGGCATCTGAAGCACATCGGGGCACGGGCTTTCAATAACTGCCGCGCCCTGAAGACCCTAACGCTGCCCGACGAACTCGAATCTATCGGCGAAGGGGCTTTCACTGGCTGCCGCGTGCTGCCTAACCTGACGATTCCCGCAGGCATTAAGCGCATCGAGGCCAACACTTTCGAATCCTGTCTGGCTTTCACCGCCGTAGAACTTCCGTTAAGCGTACAGCACATCGGCGCGCAGGCATTTAAGGATTGCACGAAACTTACCGCCTTCACGCTAAACGGCATCTGCCCGCAGAACATCACACTGGGCGAAGGCGTATTCGAGGGGGCCAAACTGTCGGAAGCGACGCTCAATATACCGCAGGGCTGCCTGGCCTACTTCGTGGAGGCCGCTCAATGGAAAGAGTTCGGAAACATCTGCGAATACCGCACACTGGCACAGGGAAAATTCGCCGCACTGGCCGTGAACACACCGTTCTACATCTATAACGTGGGTACCGGCCGTTACCTGACCAAAGGCGAGGCTTACGGCACTCAGGCCATTGTGGACAATACCGACACGCCCATGAGATATGAACTGAGACGCTCCGCTTCCATGGCCGGCGACACGTATTATCTCTATTCCGACGACACCGGCAACAGCACCAAACACATCATCTTCCGTACCAACACGGACACGAGTGTCGGCAGCGGAGTAAACGCATGCTTCATAGATGGTACGTTGTCCGACAAGGGCAACAAGACGTACTGGAAAGTGCAGCCCGTGGAGAATGCCGAAAATATCTATACGTTCCAGATGCCGCAAAACCAAACGGGCTACAACGCAGACCAGTTCCTCGGCGTGCAGCCGAACCACAAAAGCAATGCGGCCTCACCCACCTACGGCATATACAGCGACATAAGCTATACCGAATATCCGGAAAACTGCCAGTGGATGTTCGTCACCTACGATGAAAGCAGCGTCAAGAACTACCTCGCAGCACAGGAACTGAAGAAGCTGCTCGCCACGGCCAAAACCAACAGCGTCAATTACTCCTACGAGCAGACAATCTACGAAAACGCAAACAGCACCACCGAAGACCTGGAGAGAGCCTGCCGCAAACTGCGCAAGAAGCTGAACTTCATCAACTTCGTAGACAATGCCGTGCGCGACGTATGCAGAGAACAGTTCGACGTAGACTTCGACGGTGAAATCAGTCTCACCGAGGCGTCAGCCGTAAGCAGCATCGGCACCGAGTTTGCCGGAAATACGGCGATTGCAGACCTCAGCGACCTGCAATATTTCACGGGAGCCGACTATTTGGCCGGAACTTCTTTCAAGGCATGCACCGCACTGCGCACCGTTACCCTGCCCGACCAACTGACGGGCATATACTACCGTGCGTTCTATGATTGTTCGAATCTCGAAAGCATCTCCATCGGAAGCCACCTCAACAACATTGGCGACAACGCTTTCTACAACTGTAAGAAACTGAAAGAGGTACGAGTGGCCGTGGCCAATCCTGACGGCATCAAGCTGGGCAGCAACGTCTTCCAGAACGTAACGCTCGCCAATGCCGTGCTCTACGTTCCGCAAGGCTCCAAAGCCCTGTATGAGCAGGCCGACGTATGGAAGAACTTCGGTACGATAAAGGAAATGCGTACGTTGCAGACACCCGCTTACGCAGAACCGCAGGCCAACACGAACTACTACGTCTACAATGTAGGACTGAACAACTACATCACCAAGGGTGAAGCCTACGGCACTCAGGCCATCGTGGGCAAAGACGGATTCGTCTATCAGCTCCGCCGCACCACCTCCATGCCCGAAAACACGTACTATCTCTATTCCGAGCAGGCCGGAAGCAGCAACAGGATTCTCTTCCGCACCAACTCCGATACGAGTGTAGGAAGCGGAGTGAAGGCTTGTTTCGTGGATGGCTCACTGTCGCAGAACGCATGGTGGAAACTGGCTCCGGTAGAGGGCAAGGAGAATCTCTACACCCTGCAAGTGCCGGAAACGGACAGCAACTACACGGAAGGCGAATACCTCGGCACGGACACCGGTCATGAGAGCAAATACACCAACAACACCACCGGCCTCTACTGGGACATCAACTACAGTACCTCACCCGAGAACTGCCAATGGGCATTCCTCAGTGTGGATGCACTGGAGGCCGCACAGGCATTCTACGAGCTAACCGAGAAGCTGAAGGGATTACTGGAAAAGGCCGACAGCAAAAACATTGAGGCCACCGCCGAGCACGCCGTGTACGACAACTACGGCAGCACAGAAGAGGAAATCAACAACGCCATCCTCTCGCTCCGCAGCAAACTGCATTATATCGACTTTATCGACGTCCGGGCTGCCGCACTCAGCATCAACCGCTGGGACGATGACGAAGACGGCGAACTCAGCATGGAGGAGGCAGCGGCTGTCACCGACCTAGGCAACACTTTCCGCAATGCCTCTACCATAAAGAGTTTCGACGAACTGCGCTACTTCACCGCACTCACCGCGCTGCCCGACGAAGCGTTCCGCGCCTGCTCCTCGCTCATCTCCATCTACATTCCGGAGGGAGTGAAGACCATCGGAGCCAACGCTTTCCTCAACTGCTCGGCACTGAAGTACGTAGCCGTTCTGTCGCCCGGCGGTGTAGTAGAAGCCGAAGCCTCGGCACTGACACCCGCCAAACTCAGAATCTTCGTTCCCGAAAACCTCACGGAGGCCTATTCGACCAACGAGTTCTGGAGCAAAGCCTCCATCACCGAGTTTACAGGCATACCGACCGTTACGGCAAATCCCATCAGCCGAGAATATGGCCGCAGCAATCCGACGCTTACATTCAGCGTGACGGGAGCCCCCGTAAACGGTGCCCCCACGCTCTCCACCAACACTGCACTGACGACTCCCGTAGGCGAATATGACATTACGGTGGGAGCAGGAAGCATCACTCTGCCCAACGTGGTTCTCTGCAACGGCACAATCACCGTCGAGCGTGCTCCGCTCACCCTCACGGCCACGTCCTACACCCGCAACATCGGGGAAGAGAATCCCACGTTCGAGTTCACCAACTCCGCGCTCCGCAACCGTGAGAAGATTGGAGATGTGCTCATCCAGCAACCGACTTTGGAATGTGACGCCACACCCGACAGTCCCGCCGGCACCTACACCATCCGGATTAGCGGAGCCGAGACGGAGAACTACGAAATCACCTACGTCGAGGGCACACTCACCGTCATCGGCCCGACGGGCATCGACGGAATCTCTGCCGACAGCAAGGGACAAGTCGTCTACGACCTGCAGGGCCGACGGATCAGCAATCCCAAGCGGGGCCTGTACATCGTGAACAAGAAAAAGCAAATCATCCGATAACGAACAGTTCCGGGCGGCGGTTTGTCCCGCCGCCCTGTAGCAAAAGCCCATAAGTCAGCATCCCGAAAGTCTCTCACGGACTTTCGGGATGCTGTTTTTTTATCCTATTTATAATAGATTCGGAATTTATCGAGCATACGTTTGAAACAATCCTGAGCGGTAAGGCAGGTATCCATAAATATATATTCCATGTTATCGGCAAGATTTATGTTCCCAATAGGGTATAAAAACAACACAATTTGCCGATAACGGCAAGTTTTGCCGACATATCCGCTGATTCCCGACACACTTTCTTCATAAACATCCCGCCAACTCTCCCAAGCCCTATAGAGGATTCGTTTATTCGGTCGCGACCGAATAATTAACCGGAGGTGAGCGAATAATCATTCGGTCGCCTCTGAATAATAAAGTCCATAGGCGGCACCCGGCAAAAGACGGAAATGATGGCGGAGAAAGTCCGGGACTTCGGCACCGGTTTTGGCAGGAAAATGCAATTAGCAAAGGTAGAACCTTGTCTAAACGCAAAAAATGTTGTAACTTTGCCTCGCTTATTACAGCTTTCAGTCAAAGAGTCATAAATCACACTTGAGACGAAGGAACATGATGAAGTTTGCAAAGATACTACTCATTACCATACTGCTGAGCACCACGGCCGCACGGGCCGCCGAGAATACGGGCAAGCAGGAGAACAAGACGGATTTGGTGCCGCGAGTCACGGGCATGGTGAACCTGCGGTACGTCTACGACGAACAGAACAAGAATCATCACGGATTCGAGGTGCGACGCATACGCCTCGGAGCCATGGGCAACCTGCACAAGAACGTGGACTACAAGATGCAGGCCGAATACATCGACCACGTGCGTCTGTTGGACGCCTATGTGCGTTGGAAAATCATGCCGGAACTGAACGTACAGGCGGGTCAGTTCAAGGTGCAGTACTCCATGGAGGGACTGGACGGCCCCGCCAACTGGCTGACGGTGGAACTGCCCGTGGCCGTGAACAAGTTGAACGGTTACAGCGATCTGTCAGGTCTGGGATGTAACGGCCGAGACATCGGTCTGATGCTGTACGGAGGCCTCATCCACAAGGAACTTTTCGACGTGCTGACCTACCGGGTCGGCGTGTTCAACGGTAACGGAAACAACCTGAAAGACGACAACCGCAAGAAAGACTTTGCCGGTATGTTGTGGGTGAGTCCCGTGAGACAGATGTCTCTGACGGGAAGCTACTACTACGGCACCTACGGCCCGCGCGGAGACAGTCACACGCACAACCGGGCAAGTGCCGGCGTGCAGTGGAAAGACCGGAAACTGCACATCCGGTCGGAATACCTTTGGGGTAATACGCGCGGAATGCACAGCCACGGTACCTATGCACAGGTGGCATACACCATACACCGGATTATCCAGCCGTCCATCGGCTACGACTACTTCAGGCAGGACGAAAGAGACGAGGCGCACCGGCACACGTTGCAGATAGGCGTGAACGTCTCTCCCATCGACCACCTACGACTGCAGGCCGGATACGTCCACGCATTCAGCAACACCGGCCGGAAACACAACAATCTGGCCGAAATGCAGTGTGTAGTCTCGTTTTAAGTAAGACAATAAAAATGAAACCGTTAAACGTATAAATTGATACTCCTATGAGAAGAACTTTTCTCCGGATGACGAGCATGGCCGCCATCATAGCCGCAACACTGGGCCTCGGCAGTTGCGGAGGCAATAAGCAACAAGTAGGCGAAGACGGACTCAGTGGTGAAATATCCCTCTCCGGGGCATTCGCCCTCTATCCCTTAGCCGTCCAGTGGGCCAACGACTTCCAGGCCCTCCATCCGGGTGTGAAAATCGACGTATCAGCCGGCGGTGCCGGCAAAGGCATTACCGATGCACTGGCGCAGGTGGTGGATTTCGGCATGGTGAGCCGCGAATTGGGCGAAGCCGAAATCAAGCGCGGTGCAGTCGGTTTTGCCGTTGCCAAAGACGCCGTCGTGCCCACCATCAATGCCAAGAATCCTGTATTGAAAGACTTGCAGAAGCACGGCATCACGCGCGACCAGTTGATTGGCCTCTTCATCACCGGCAAAGTGAAGACATGGGGAGAAATCGTAGAGAACGGAAACACGACGCCCGTCAGTGTGTACACCCGCAGCGACGCATGCGGAGCCGCCGAGACATGGGCCTTGTATCTGGGCAAAAAGCAGGAAGACCTGCTGGGAACGGCCGTATTCGGCGACCCGGGACTGGCCGAGGCCGTGCAGAAAGACGTGGAGGCCATCGGACTGAATAACATCGGTTTTGCCTACGACATCAAGACCGGACTCCCCCACCCCGGACTGCTCGTGGCCCCCATCGACGTGAACGAGAACGGACAAATCGACCCCGAAGAGGATTTCTATGCCACCAAGCAGGGCGTAGTGGAAGCCATCAAGGAGGGCCGCTATCCTTCTCCTCCGGCCCGCGACCTTTACTTCGTGTCGAAAGGAATCCCCACGAATCCCGTCGTCATCGAGTTCCTGAAATACATACTCACCGAGGGACAGGCCGCCAACGAGGGACAGGGCTACATCGCCATTCCGCAGGAGAAACTGGATGCGAGCCTCGCCAAACTGGGTATAAAACGCTGAGACGTGAGCTACAGACTATTGAAAGACCGACTGGCAGGCCGCGTGATGTTCATTCTGACCATCAGCAGCCTGTTGCTCGTCGTTGCAATGGGCATCGGGCTTTACCTAAAAGCCGCCCCCATCCTGCAGGAGCATTCCTTGTGGGAACTGTTGTCGGCCGGCGAGTGGAAACCCATGAAGAACCAATTCGGATTCTTCCCGTTCCTGATGGGCACGTTGTGGGTGTCGGGCGTGGCACTGCTTATCGCCATCCCCATTTCCCTCTTGGTGGCCATCTACCTAACGGAGTATTCCCACAGCATGGTACGCCGTTTTGTCTATCCGTTTCTCGACATTCTGGCCGGCCTCCCCTCCGTCATCTACGGCGTGTGGGGTATGCTGCTCATCGTGCCCTGGGTGGCCGACGTGGTCGCCCCGTGGGTGGGTCGCAACACGACCGGTTATACCGTGATGGCCTGCGGCATCGTCTTGGGTGTCACGGTCATCCCGCTGCTCATCAGTCTCTTCATTGAGATTTTCAGCAACGTGTCGCACGAACTGCGCGAAGCCACTTTCGCACTCGGAGCCACCCGCTGGCAGGCCACCAAACACGTTGTACTGCGAAAGACCTTGCCCGGCATCATCGCCGCCATCGTGTTGGCGGCCAGTCGCGTCATGGGCGAGACTATCGCCGTCATCATGGTCTGTGGCAATCTGGCCATCGTACCCGGCTCACTGCTCGACGCCTGCTACCCCATTCCGGCCCTCATCGCCAACAACTACGGAGAAATGCTGTCGATGCCGCTCTACGAGAGCGCACTCATGTTCGCCGCTTTCATCCTGTTCTTTGTGGTACTGGTGTTCAACCTTTTCTCACGCTTCGTGCTGAAGAAAATCAAAAACTAACCCCGCATGAAAAAGAGCATCATAGAAGAATACATTTTCAAGGCACTGATGTACGTTTCCGTCCTTTTGGTGGTCTACTTTGCAAGCAGTGTCGTGTTCTCCGTTTTCAGACGCGGTCTGCCTTTGCTGTCCTGGGAGATGGTTTCCGAACTGCCCGGCGGAGGTTTCTACATGGGCGGCAGCGGAGGATTCAAGAACGCCATCGTGGGCTCCCTCTACATCGTGGGCGGAGCTACGGTGCTCGGTCTGCTTATTTCCATTCCCGTTGTCTTCTACCTCAACGTCTACCTGAAAGCCGATTCGCGCTTTGCCGCCATCGCGCGACTGGCCTACGACGTTCTGTTCGGCATTCCCAGCATCGTGTACGGTGCTTTCGGGTTCACCATCATGATCTATCTCGGTCTGCGTGCCTCCCTGTTGGGCGGTACAATCGTGGTGACGCTACTCATAATCCCCATCTTCATCCGCTCCATGGACGAAGTGACAAAGACCATTCCCACGGAACTGCTGGAGGCCGGTTACAGTCTGGGCAGCACACGATTAGAGACCATCGGCATCGTCGTGCGCCAGATAGCTCCGGCCATCGCCACCGCAACTCTGCTCAGCATCGGACGCGCCATCGGCGACGCTGCGGGCGTAATGTTCACGGCCGGTTTCTCCGACTCCATTCCCACCAGCCTGACCCAACAGACGGCCACCCTGCCGCTGAGCGTATATTTCCAGCTCCAGTCGCCCTCGCTCGAGGTGCAGAACCGTGCCTATGCCGCCGCCGTGGTGCTGACGTTCATCGTATTGGTGCTGAGCATCGGCGGTCGCATTATCATGAACCGTTTCTCAAGAAACAAAATACAGTAGACTATGAATCTATTCCATCGCGATAAAGCGGAAAAGAAGCAAAACGAGGGAAAAAACGAGACACCTTTCGTTGCTACAAAGAAATTCCCTCCCGCAGAGAATGTTCGTCTGACCACTCACGCGCTGAGCATATCCATAGGAGGAGTCCCCATTTTGAAACACGTGAACGTGGACATTCCGCGCAACAAGATTACGTGCATCATCGGGCCGTCGGGATGCGGTAAAACGACACTGCTGCGCACGTTCAACCGTCTGGTGGACACCATCGAGGGCGTGAAGATTACGGGAGTTGTCATGTTCGGCGAACGCAACATCGTGACGGCGGGCCCCAGCGAACTGACGGACATCCGCCGCACCATCGGTTTCGTGCCGCAGCGTCCCTGCCCACTGCCGATGAGCATCTACGACAACATTGCCTACGGCTGCCGCATCCACGGCATCAAAGGCCGCCACAAACTCGACGCCACCGTGGAACACTACCTGCGGGCCGTGGGACTTTGGGAGGAGGTGCGCGACCGTCTGCACTCGCCGGCCAGCAAACTCTCCGGAGGACAGCAGCAGCGTCTCTGCCTCGCCCGCAGTCTGGCCGTCGAACCCAGTTATCTGCTGGCCGACGAGAGCACCAGTGCCCTCGACCCCATCAGCAGCCGCACCGTGGAGGAACTGTTCGTCAAACTGAAGAAAGACTACAGCATCGTCATGGTCACCCACACCCTGCAACAGGCGCGGCGCATTGCCGACCATGTCATCTTCATGTATCTCGGTGAAGTCATCGAGGAGGGCGATGCCGACCAAGTCTTCAACAATCCCAAAAACGAACTCACGAAACGCTATCTCGACGGAGCATTCAGTTGATTTAATCAAAGCATAAAGAAAACGCCGTGTCAGACCTACCTATCGGTCTGACACGGCGTTTTTTTGTTTACTGTCCCTCGTAAGCCCCGGCATCGGGTGCCCCATCGGCCAGCCGGCTAACGCCGTGACGGTCAAACGGGAACGGAACGGCATACTCCATAAGCCCCAAGCCGCGAATGGCACTCTCCGGCTTCGGCGTGAAGTCATAAAGGAAGTTTTCGGCATCGAAGAGCACGAAATGTTCCTTTCCCGTCAGTTCCAAATCCTTGCTATTGTCGTAGCAAATGCTCACAAAGCGTTCGGCATCCTCGCTGCTCACCGTGCGCAACAAACAGTTGCTGAACAGATAGTCGCAGGGATTCTGTTCATCTTCCGAGATGTCGCCCATGATAACGTCGTCGGCATAGCCGGTGATGACACAGTTGAGGAAGTAGGCCCAACGGATAGGTTGCGGGGTATCTCCCTGCTTGTTGGTAAGGAAAAGTGCATCGCCACGGTCGGCACTAAACGGGTAGAACTGCGCGATGGTACAATGCACGAACGTATGCGCACCGCCGACGATGTGCACCGTTGTCCCCAGTGTGTTGCTGATTTGCGTGCCCGTCACCTGCGTGCGGCAGTGCGTCAGGCTGAGCCCCGGCCCGCCGATGTTGTGGACAACGGAGTTGCTGAGGAGCAGCAGAGGGTCGGTGTCGTCCGTAACCTCGGTGCTGTCACAGATAATGCCATAGTCCCCGCTATGTATGTCACACTGCACCAGTTCATTGTCCCTACTGTCACCATAGAAGCGGATGCCTCCCCAGCGGTTGGGCGTGTTGTCATACGGGAGATAGGGGAACATGCGGTCGGTGCGGTCGCCCCGGAACGTAACGGGCCGCTCCTGCGTGCCGTTCGCCTTCAATGTACCGTGAACGAGGAGCGACGTCTTGTCGTGGAACATCAGTGTGGTTC
>CAMWQU010000031.1 GCA_947176535.1 uncultured Prevotellaceae bacterium | reverse complement strand
GGGCGATGGAATATGAGTATATCTTTCCCGCTTCCCAACCGCCAATCGGGGTTTGAGCAGTCAGAGTCTGCTCTTCAGAGTCCTCGTCGGGGTCATAAATATAGGAGATTTTCATTATTATGCCGTTATTTTCAGGCTGAGGTATCATAAAGAGCGCGTCGTTATCAGGACACAGCGGCCGCGTCTCGCCATTACTGACATCGGCATCAATGTCTGCGATGAGAGTGCCTCTATCTGAGATATCATTCCATGAAAGAGAGTAATCGTCAGTCTGGATTCCGCTGACTGAAAGCGGAGCCGGAACGAGGGTGAATGTAGCGGTTTTATCGACCCCTTCAAGCTCTATCTTGGTTATTCTGACCTTATCGGCCGTTCCCTCGTATTTCAGCAGGAAGTTAATCCTCGACATCGTGTGAAAGAAATTCAGTTTGACGGGTGTGGCCGAGAAATTTCCATCATCGTTATACGTTCTCCGATGAGTGGCAGCAATAATATCGGTGAGTTCAACCTTATTTATTCGGTCTCCATCTAATATGGGAACCGTATAGCGAAAGGAGAGCGTGGAATTGGAATATTGGGAATCATTGGCTGTCTCGGAGAGGACTGATGCCGGATGTATCGCCACAAAACTATATTCGAAATTGGGAAACCAGTACCGGGTTTCGTCATACCTCCAGTTCGTGCCATCGTATTTGACTTCAGTATTGCTGAATATCACAATGCGCTTGCTGTCGGAGTTGCCGGATTCCGCTTTTCTCATATCGCCGCAGACCGCGAAGCGGGCCCCTTTAGTGTTAATATCAGTCGTCACGGAAGCACGAGTATCGCCGTAGGTTGCAAATGACAACTCGACACCCTCTCCTTCCACATGAACGAGCGGGTCAGAAGCACACGAAGAAGCAACGCAAACCGCGAGAACAGAAAGAAAGATATAAAAACTCCGTTTAGAATATATTATGCCCACAGGTCTCAATTGTTGTTTTTAATTCACAAAGATAATTAGTTATTTTCAAAAATCAAAATCTGGCGTAAACTATTCTGGTTCCCAAATGCAAAGATATAAAAAAACGTGCGTAAACCTGCGGAAACGACATTTTTTTTGCACTTTCCGCAGGTTTACGCACAAAAAAAACGGATTAGAATCATCATACATTCTTTGCCCCCTTACCTCCTACCCCCGGAGGACAGGGCTTGGTCCCGCCCGGGACGAGGCCCAATCCTCATATTGTCGAGCCTCCATCCTGCTATTGTCTGAAGCCCGACAATAGTATGGACAAAGGCGCGACCTCCCCACCCCATGAAGAAGCAGGCCGGGAGAGGCGGAAAACACGAGGCCGGAATGCGGTTCCGGCCTCGTGCGGAAACAAAAAAAGCGGGGGCGGCCCGTTCAAGGCCACCCCCGCTTGAGAGTTATAGTTTCTACGGTTACTTCACCAGCACTTTGCGGAGCTTTCCGCCCTGCTGCACAATGTAGAGGCCGGGAGCGGCGATGCTACTCACGCGGCGGCCCGTAAGCGTATAGTAGACAGGCGATGTGCCGGATGCCGACGGCAGAGTAGTGTCAATGCCGGTGGGCACAGCCTCCGTGGGCGATCTCAGTACACCCAGTTCCATAATCACCTTTCCGCTCTGCACACGCGGGGTCAGAATACCCGTGATGTCGTAGTATTTATTGTAGTTCGAAGGCATTTTAATCTGACTGCTGGTCAGTCCGAAAGTGTTGAAGATACGCACGTGGAGGTCATTTTCCTCACTCACGGCATAGACACCCGACAGACCGGAATAGCTGGTCTTCTGCAGTTTCACTCCGGGAATCGTAATCAAATCGGAATAGTCGGCAGTGGTGATACTATCCAAAAGCACCACCCGCGGCTTCACTTCCTCACCGGCCACTGCCACGACATCGGGAGTCAGCCCGCTCTCTCCAATGAGCCGGTACACATCATTGCTGACAGCCAGTTCGCCGCTAACGATACCATTCAGCACATCATTGGGCTGAGCCTCCACGTTCGAATCAACCAACACGAGACAGCCCGTAGCGTCGCGCACATAGATGTTCGTACCGTGTACCCAGAGCACCTCGGCATCCGTCAGGGCCAACACGCCCTTCTCCCCGGTCTCCAGTTCCTTATATTCGGAAATGCTTGGAATGATGGTCGGAGCCTCCACCGTCACACGGCAGGTGGCCACCAACTGCTCATTGGCCGTCACCGTGATGTTGGCCGTACCCACGGAGATGCCCTTCACCACGCCGTCCGCACTGACTGTGGCCACCTCCGGCTGGTCAGACTCCCATGTCAGCGACTTCAGCGCATACGACGGCGTGCAGACAGGCTCCAGTTGCGTCGAGAAGAACTGCTTCAGCGTAACGGCTTCGGGCAGTTCCACGCTCTTCAGCACGTTCACGTCGAGCACACTGAATGTAATGACACCGTTACGCTCCTGGATATTCTCCAGTCCCCACTCTACCGGACTGCCCGACCAGCCCATCAGATTGGCAGGCGAGGTCGTCGTGTTCAGCGTGCGCACACGCTTCGTTCCGGGGAAAGGGTCCGAGGCTGCCGCACTGTTCTGATAGCCGCCTGCCCGCAACAGTTCATAGTAGTTATGAGCCGGATTGTTATTCACGGCATTCTGCTCCCATATCTTTGCATTGGTAGAGTCTACACGGAACACCAGCATGCCGTCGCCGGGAAGATAAGCATCCCACTTTGCAGACCGTTGCCGGTTCTCCAACATGAAAAACTCCTTACTGTCAAACGTGTTGATGCGATAGCCCGTGTTGCTGCTGCTGATAGCCGGCAGCGAGTAGTCACCCTCTGCGGTAATGACCTCAGGGGTAGTGAAACCCATGGCATAACGTTCAAAGAGCGAATAGCCCACCGGCGTGCGGCCATTGTTCAGATAGCTTCCTCCGGCCATCACCGACCACGCGTCGGGATGGTTGCTCTCACCGCCGCTACCGTCATAGTCGGCATCGTAGAAGTCGGGCAGTCCGAGTACGTGGCTGAACTCATGGCAGATGGTACCGATACCGTCTATCATCACGGTACTGGGATAACTGGTATAGCCGGCCAATTCCACCGAACTGGCATAGTCCCACAGGTACACACCGTCCTTTATCACATAGTTGTTGTTATGCACCAACACCGAGCGGTGAGGCCACCACAGGCGGCTGTCGTTACCTCCATAGTTGGCACCGTTGCCGGCCAGCATGAAGAAAATCATGTCCACTGCCCCGTCCCCGTCGCGGTCATAGTTCGCAAAGTTGATGTCGGCATCGGCAGCAGTGACGGCAGCCGAAAGTATCGCACCGGCATTTCTCGTACTCTGGGGATAATACTGGCTGTAATTCACCTTGTAAGGGCCATAGACATCGAACTGGGGATTGAACTTTCCGCCCGAATTGTCGCGGTAATAGTCACGCACGCTGCCCGTGTAGGTCTGTTTACGCCCGCTCTTGTCTGTAAAGCCCGTATAGTTTTCCTGATTGATCATGTCATTCATGATCTCCCGGTAGTCAGTACGCGAGAACTGTTTATCGTTGAACTCCACAAGGATTACCAGTCCCCGGAAGTTGTTGTAGTCATATTGAGGAGCCTTGGCAGCCACGGCCTGACGAGCCTTGGCAGCGAGGGCGCGGTTGGTCTGCAGCATCCGGTTCGACTGAGCCGTCATGGCCGGTTTCAGTCCCTTCTCCATTCCCTGCAGAAAGGTCACTTCAGCCACCTTGCGCTCGGCGGCATCGTGGGCCACAATGGCCGTAGGAGCCAACTGTCCTTCATCGTCAAGCCGCGCGTAGACATAGGCACCCTGTTCGTTCTTCACGACCGAATAGCCATCGTCGGTCGTTGTAAAATGTAGATATTCATCACCATGCAGCCGGAGCGTAACAACGCTTCCGTCGGGCTGGCTCACCTTCACGCTTCCCTTATGTGCAGGGACAGCAAAGACTTGCGACAGGACAAACACTGTAAGGATGAACACGAAACATTTCTTTTTCATAGTTTCAGTAAGATTTCTGTTATGTGTGTGTAGCTATCGTGTAGCTTTCTAAATTAAAAAAGACTCCCACCCAGCGACAGACACTGGATGGGAGTCTTGTCAGTTTTCTTGTATTGTGACTTACTTCACGATGAACTTCTTACCGTTCATGATAACCAGACCCTTCTTGCCGGCCTGTACCTGACGACCGCTCAGGTCATACAGTTTGCCGTCATTGTTCACCTTGTTGGTAACAGTTGTCTGGCTGATGCCGTCGATGATTTCACCCTGCTGTACGCTCACCTTCAGCATGGCACCCTCCTGGTAGAAAGTAACCTCAGCCTTGCGGCCCTGTACATCAGCAGGCAGAGCTTCGGCCGTTACATTCAGGTCATATTCAGCATAGTGCTCGCTCTCCTCATCGTAGTTCTGGTTCGTTACAGAGAATGCGAACCACTCAGGCAACTCAGCAGCCTCTTCGCCGTCCACCGTGATGTCCTTGATGAACAGACGATAGGTCGGGTCACCAGCCTCGTCAATAGAGTTGAGCATGGGGGTAACGTGGATCGTTGCCGTCTCACCCTCTACAGAGAGATTCAGGTCGGTGTTGTCGGTAGTGTAGAGGTAACCATAAGCAGGCTCAATCAAACCTACGAACAGAGAGGTCTTCCAAGAGGTGTAAGAATAAACAGAACCCTCCTCACCGGTCTTCTCAAAATAGGTGGTGTTCAGGCCATTCGCGGGTGTGATTTCCTGGCAACCCAGTACAGCAGTGAACGTGCCGTTGTCCCAGTTGTCAATCTCGATGAGGAACTCCTCATCCATGAACAGGTATTCTACCTCCTCGCTCATACCCCACTCGTCTTCCACATAGAAGTTGGTGAAGTTGATAGCGGTCAAACCGCTTTGAGCAGCATAAGAAGCATCTACGTTCTCGATGGTAGCGTCTGCCTCGGCCACAATGTCGCCCATAGCGATTTTACCCTGCGCATTGCGCTGACATTTACGGATGGCAATGTGCAGATTGAAGTTCCCGTTGTCAGCAAAGTTTACAACGGGAAGCGTCACACCCTCGAAGTAGATAGGAGTGCTGGGCTTACCCTGGTACACATAAATCTTGCTCATAGAGGTAGAAGCCTTCTCGGGAGTAGCCCAGTTGGTGTAGAACGTCAGGTCGCCATCAGGATCCTGCGTAGTCATCGTGGCCGTACTACCGTCCGAGAAAGTGAAATAGCTACCATAAGTTCCGGCATAGGCATAAAGGTCAGTGTACTTGATGCTACCGTCGTTAGCCAACAGGTGGCCCACACCCCACTTCACAGAGTCAGACTTTTCGTCCTCGTTTATACCAACCAGAGCGAAGTTTGTATAAGTAGCACCGCCGATGGTATTCAGCGTGAAGTCTTTCGTGGTAGCAGTGATCTCGTTCTCCTGATCACCGAGCTGTTCTTTTACCGACCAGTTCCAACCCGTAGCTTCATCAATAGTAGAGTTGCGGAAGTTCAGAGGGCCATAGGCACCAATCATAACCAAGTTGTTATTATAAGAATAACCAGATACGCCAAGACCAGCAAACAGGGTAAGATTGTTGGGCTGATACTCAACGTTGGGAGCTCCGTTAGGAATTTCCTGACCCTCAGCATAGTAAGCGACGTTTTCAGTTCTTGTCCAGTAGCCGGCATAATTATCGCTTGAATAATCTGATGTGTATGCGTCAGTAGCGAATGCGCCGATTACGAGATTAAGGTTCTCAGGTGTTGTGATATATCCCTGATCGTCCTTCGTAAGAGTGATTGTACCGTCTGCGCTGTCCCAGTCGAAGAGATAGAGATAGTAACCACTATACATGCCAACCTTTTGCGGCTGTATGGTAATCTTGTTGCCGGCTACGGTGTACTCTACGTCTGTAGGAATGCCTGTGTCTCCAGAAATGCTGGGTACGAGGTCACGAATGACATTGACATCCTCCTTCTTACCCATCTGCATCTGCCAAGTCACATTGGTAGCCTCACCTTTATCATATCCTTTACCGGTATATACGGTCTCAGCTACGAAAGTATCAGGAGCAGGAAGAGTATATGATACCTGTATGCACTGTTCTGCTGCAGCTACAATGTTTCCAGGAACGAAAGGAGGCTCTTCTCCTGTGGTCGGATCAACTTCTGTATTAACCGGAGTAAGGAAATATCCTACAACATTATCAGGATTATCAAATGTGAGATTACCATCGGCAGCGAGCGTCATCTTGATAGAGCCATCACCGCCATTTTTGATGTCGGTGTAGTCACAGATGAAGAAGTCATAATCTTGATTACTTCCTTCCCACTGCGGAGCGATTGTAATTGCAGTTGTACCGTCCTCTTTATCTTCGGATGTGTACAATGAAGGAACTCCGTAACCAGAGATATTGTCCGGGATAATGTCAAGCATATACTCCATGCCTTCTCCAAAAGAGATAGTCTCCATGGTATAGCTCGTCCAATAGAATTTCTTATCTGCGCTTTTATAAACAGCAGCCTTTGCGTCGTATCTCTCGCTCAATGCGGCAGGAGCCTTTGCAGCGATTTTCTTTATAATCTCAGCCTTTGCAGGAGCAAGGGTGATTTTCTCGGATACAGACACCTGCATCATGGGAGCAGCAATACCGTTGAAGGCAGGCTTAAACTTTAACTGAGAAGCGTTCCCATCCATCTTGATCGTCTGGAAACTCTTCTGTCCGGCCACCTCAAACTTCTTTTGAGTGGCTGCAGGCAGTGCCTTCTGCTGACCTGCCTTTACAGCAGTCGCTTTCTTGGCAAACTGTGCAGTAGCTGTAACTGCGATAACAGCAGCTGCTGCGAAAAGTAGAAATTTTTTCATACTCTCTTTACCTTTAAGTTAATAATAATATAATTGATAAGTAATAAGGTCTATATAAATTCGTTCAGTTGTTGCTTCCCAACGTGAAAGCCGTTCCTTCTCCCACCGGGGTATAGGTTCCTCCCGTAGGCAAGAAATAGTCATTCGGCGTAACCGTATAGCGGCCCATCAGTGTGGCGGCAAACTGTTTCGTCAGCTCAATCAAGTTTGTAGCCTTTTTTGCAGCAGCGTTCATGTTGTTATCAACCACGGGGGTGTCTCCCATAGTGAACTCTATCAAACCATAGGCCACACGGGCTTGAGCAACAGTCATACCGAGCGTATTTGTCTTGCTCTTGGCTGCATTCGTATAGCATGTAAGCACTAATCCGTTGATGGAATTACCGCCCGTACTCTGACCGAAGCCAATGCTCTTGAGGCTCCATGCCGTGTTGAACTTCTTGATTTCGGCAGCAAGCTGCGTGTAGAGTTCGCTCTGCTCATCCGAGAACATTGAAGCATCCAACTCCCAAATGGCATTGTGCGAGGCCATATAGATGTCCCATGTAGGAATAACCCGCACGGTACGGTCTTCACTCTCAAGGCATGACTTGTCGGCTGCAAGTCTGAACTCCTGGAACGTGTGTCCGCTGATGGTATCTTTATACTCGTTGCGGAAGCCCTCGGGAGTGAAGCAGCAGAAAATGGAGTCTATGCGCAAAGGGTCGTTCACGCGATCGGACTTGCGGAAGCGTCCGGCACGCAGACCAACGTAGTAGAGCGTGTCTTTCTCACCGGCCGTCAGATAGTATGACGTAATGGTGCTGTTTGCAATGTTCTTTTTCATAGTCTCCGTGTCGGCAATGTACTCGCGCCAGGGGCGGTCGGCCTTTACCAAACGAATCTCGGCACCGTAGCGCTCGCCGCGCAGGATGATTTCGTTCTCGTTGTAGGACTTCAGCACAAGGTTCTGGTCGCCCTTCATACCGATACCGTCTTTATTCAACGCATTGGGGGCATCCTTGCTGCTCACGGGATCGACAAAGGGAGTGAGCACGTCGTTCCACGTGTTGAAAGAAAGCACGATACTCTCCTCACGCAACATCTCATACAGACTGGCAGACTCGGTGTACTTGCCGGCATTGCCGTCGCGCAGGAAGCGGTGGTCACCGGCGATGGTGACTTTTCCGCCCTTGTTGAAGTTCGCAAAGAGGTTGAAACCCTCCACCAGGGAGTAACCTACATGATACTGTATGACCCAACCCTGCGGCGCACTGACCAGCAGATTCTGCACTTCGTTGGAAATGTGCACGGCACGCACGGCGGCACTCTCGTCGAAGAACTCGTCTTCCTCAAAACGGGTGCATCCCGTGAAAGCCGCAGCAGTCAGTCCAATAGCCGCAATAGAAGCGATAAACTTTATATTTCTATTCATAGCGAATCTTAACTATCGTTTTTACTTAATCGGGGATTATTGAATATCTTCCAGTTCGTAGATGGTGACGTTGTCCCGGATGTACTCATTGATGTGGTTCTGACGCTCGCGCACTTCCTCACGGAGTTCGAAAGCATGGAGACCCCAGTTGTGAGTGTACCACTCAGTGGCGATGTCAATCTTCTTCAGGATGGCGTTGATGCCTTCTATCTTATCATCGGTGGTATATTCTACCCAACTCAGGAAGTCACGGAACGAGGTAAACTTGGCTTCGTCCACATACTTGTACTTGGGAACGTACTTACTAGCCTTGCCGTTGTACACCGTCGTGGTGTTCTTGTTCGCCTCTATGCAGTAGGTAATCTCCTCATCGTACTCGTTGGTACTCTCGTTGAACTTATGCGTCTGCTTCAGCAGCTTGAAGTTGTTCCAGGGTTTCGTGGGGTCGTCAAATTCGGGGATAGCGAGTGAATCAACAAGATTTATCACGGCTTCCTTGTCACCGCTACGCATGCCCTTGCAGCAGGCATTGATGATGCGGTTCATCCAACGCACGTCGGTGTCCGTAATGATGCAGGAGAGCGTCTCCACGAAATCCTCATAGGTGGCCGAAGAGGCGTAGTGGGTGACGTAACCCAACTGACAGGTCTCCACCGTATCACGCTCGTTCCACGTCATGGGGTCGTAAGTGCCGGATGTCACCTGACCGAAAGCAACGGGATAAGACTTGGTCTGATGCAGGATGTGTGAGAACTCATGGTGCATGGTGTGGAAATAGTTCTCGTTAAGAATATTGATGTCCTCACCGGTGTAGGGAGAGACAAGCGTATTCGTCTCCGGGTCCAGTTCGGGGCACTTCTTCATTTCGTTAATCTTGTAGAGCGTCACTTTCACACCACCTGCGGCCGTACCCAACACTTCGGTACCCGTGCTGGCGTTATAGCCCGACGAACCGATGAAGTGGAAGATACGCGGGCCGTACTGCTTCATGAAAACTTCGCCGGCGTACTTGGTGTACACATCGTAGAACAAGTAGCGGATGAAGTGAGCCAGAAGCTGCGAACGGTCATAGTCGGCCGGTGCAAGCTGGAACTGCAGGTCGGAGGCCGAGAGGTCGAAACGATACTTCACATCCACGTTATAGGGAACGACAAAGTTGTCGTAAAGCCACTGATCGAACTTATAGGTACTCTTATTAGGATCCACTGCGGGCACGGAGGTATCAAAGACGGATTCTACAAAATCGTCTTCGCTGCGGCAGGAGGAAAACGCGGTCACAACAGCGACCAAACTCACGATATAAAATATAATCTGTTTCATCATCATCAGTTTATTTTGGATTCTTTAACGTCCGGACTTACTTCGTCGGTGTCAGCAACGTAGGTTTAGTCGTCAGACTGTTGGTCTGATTGATAGAAGGTTTGGTGCGGTCGGCAGAGGGATAGCCGGCAGAGATTACGTTCTGCGGAATCTGCAACACGCGACGGGGATCGTCCCACGTCAGGTCGTCCTGATGTACCACGTCCTCGTTGGGGCCTTTGTAAGCGTGGTGTACGGTGATACCGTAACGCTTGATGTCGAACCAACGCTGACCCTCAAACATGGTCTCGATGCGGCGGAAGTGCAGGATGCAGTGCAGCACGCGGGTTTCATCCTCGTTCAGGTCGGGCCACGTGGCACTCATCTCTTTCGGATGCAGGTCGCTGACATATCCCAGTTTCGAGTCGCTACGGTATTTGTTATTGATGCCACTCTGCGTGAGCGGAGCATCCACCATCTTGGAAGCAGTCCAGTAACCCAAGTCCTGAATGGCTCCCTCGCGGTCACCCAGATAGAGTTTGGCCTCGGCGCGACAGAGCAGTGTTTCCTCGGCCGTGAAAGGTTGATAGAGGATGTGTACCCAACCGATACCGGCAATCTTGTCGGAATACTCGAAATACTCATACACGCGGAACAACCAACAGCCATACTCCTGCTTACCGAAGATAAACAGGTTACCGGCATACGCAGGCACATAACCCGTCCAGTTGGGGCCTCCGCCCTTGTAGAGAATATCATCCGTAGCGGGCACATTGTAGGTAGTGCTACCGGTGTTGATGACATAACGGCAGGCACTCAGCATACGGTCTTGCAGCGAATAGGTGGCCTGAATGAGGAAATTGCAGGAAGCATTTTCGTCATTGAAGTCGTTAAGACGCGTATTCATGGTGTTGGTATTGAGCGAACTCCACTTGCGGAGCATGGACGCAGGACTGCTGCCCAGTGCCGCATTGGCGTGCTTCAGACAGTTCTCATAGTCACGCTTGAAAAGATAGAAGCGGGCGGCAAAAGCGTTGGCCGCATTGCGGTTGAAGTGGTAAGCGGGCACGGTGTACTTGGAGTCGTCGATAAGGCTGATGCCCTCCAAAAGGTCTTCCTCAATGAGGCGATAAACCTCGGCCACATTCTTGCGATACTTGGGGTCGCTGTAATCCACATGCACGGTCTCTTCCACCTCACGGACGTAGGGAATACCCCAGTCGTTGCGGCTCTGATCCTCGTCCTTGTAAGCCTCGGCAAAGACATTGACCAGAATAAAATGGAGGTAGGCACGCAGCACGTGAGCCTCACCCCACGAATGAGACAGTTCGGTGTCGTGGGCAGGGTCAGGACTCATTTCCTTCATGGCACGAATGGCATGGTTGGCCACGGAAATACCCTGATAGTAGGCTTCCCACACGGCATAAGGCGTATCGTCGTCACCTGTCTGGTAGTTGGTGATATTCTCCCACTTGTAGGCCTGATCGTGGAACAACTTATAAGCGTCGTTGTGCGTGGCGGCCAGTACGACATTATTATCCACAAGGTTGTCACCGCTGAGCTCGCAGATAACGGCCGGGACAGCACCGGGATAGCCGGAAGTCAGCAGTTGCCGGACTTTCTCCGGGGTATCAATCTCGGTACGGTTGTCCGGTGCCTCATCAAGCGCATCGCACGATGTGAGCATTGCAGTCTGTATCATCAGCACCGAGAGACATAAGCCGATTTTATATAATGACATCTTTTTCATATTTCGTATTCCTAATTTCGAACTTCGTTTCTATTCGTTTACTCGCAACACTCGTTTAGAATCCCAGACGCACGGTGGCCGTGAACTGCTTGGAAATGGGTGTTGCCACACCACCGGAATTGATAAACTCGGGATCCTGACCGTTCAACTTCTTGTCGGCATAGAGCAGGCAGAGGTTGGTGGCAGCCACTTTCACCGATGCGCGGCTGAGGAATGTTTTGTCCATCCAGCGCTTGGGCAATTCGTAGGTGACGGCTACTTCCTTCAGACGGATGAAGTCGCCGTTGGCAATGCGCTCCGTGCTGTAGTTGTAAGCGTTGTAGGCCGTGCGCAGGGCGTTGCTTCCGTAGCGGTCTACCTGGTTGCGCGATGCGATGGTGGGAATCGTAGTCACCTTCTCGTCGCCGGCCACCACCCAACGGTTCTTAAATTCGCGGGGCAGTGCGGAAAGGTCGCTGTAAGCCGATGAGAAGACGGGATCGAGACGCACTACGTTACCGCCGGCATACGTGATGAAGAGGTCGAGGTTGAGCGTACCCCACTTGCCTTTGTACGAGAACGTGTTGTTGAACGAACCGTAGTATGTAGGATCGGAGGGGCCTTCGTAGACGAGGAAATTCTGGAGGTTTTCGGTCTCCTGGAAGTCCACGTCACCCACCGTGCGCTCGCCTCTCTCGTTGTACACCATGGGCAAGCCCTCGGAGTTGAGTCCGGCAAACTGGTAGCTGAAGATAGAACGCACGGGATAACCCTCGATGGCGTAACCCTGACCGGTCACGAGGTCTACGGCACGGCTGGCCACTCCGAGCGAGGTAATCTTGTTCTTCGCATTGGAGAAGATGAAGTCGGAAGTCCACTTGAAGCCTGACTTGTTCATTATATTCACCGTAGAGAGACCTACTTCCACACCGTGTGACTTCATGTCGGCCACGTTGGCGTACTTGGCAATCTCACCACCGGCACCCTGCGTGAAGAGGCGGCCGATAAGGTCGTAGTTGTTACGTCCGTAGACATCGAGCGTGAGCGATATGCGGTCGTTCAGGAAGCCCAAGTCCACACCGACGTTCCATTCGTGTTTCTTCTCATACGTCAGTTCGGAGTTTCCGAGCGTAGAGATGTAGATTTGCGATTCGGCAGCCGAAGTGAAGGGACGCCATGTGTTCTTCGTCAGGAAGATGGCATTGGCATTGGTCACCCATGATGGGCCCGTGTCGGCCGTCAGCGAGTAGCTGGCACGCACTTTCACCTGCGAGAGCCAGTTCTTGGTGCTCTGCATGAATTTTTCGTTCGTCAAGTCGTAGGCGCCCGAAACGTTCCACGTAGGCAACCAGCGGCTCTGTCTGCTCTTACCCAGACGGTTGGTACCCTCGTAGCGCAACGTACCGTTAAGGGTGTATCGCTGGTCGAAGTTGTAGTTCACCTGTCCGTAGTAGGCCAGAGAGTTGGTGAGCGTATAGCTTTCGCCGAAGTAGTCGGTGTTTTCCTCGTTCATCTGCTTGAGCCAGAGGTACGGCGTGTAGGTGATGCCACCGTTGTCGAACTGGTAGCCCCATCCCGTCCAGTTGGTAGCCGTGCGGCGGACGGAAGAGTATTCCGTACCAATCAGACCGTTAAGGGTGTGCAGACCGTTGTAGACATCGTTGTAGTTGGCCACGAAGCGATAGTTGTTGCTTCGCATATTGTCATCATACTGGTACTTGATACCTCCCGTGGGCAACACGGACTCGGGAAGAGCCAGTTCGTTGTCGGGGTCGGTATAAAGCAGGGAGTTGGCATCGCGGATGGTGGAGTTGTCGTCCTGCGCGTCGGTTCCGGCACGGTAAGCATTGGCCTGGTTGGACTTGTCCATGACATTGTGCTGACGGCGGGTATGCGACATACGGGAAGAAATCAGTCCGCTCAAGCGCACGGAACTAATGGGCTTGTACTCCAGCTCGCCACGGTACATAAGTTCCGTCACCTGTATGTCGTTGTAGTTATACTCCAGTTCGTCGAAGATATTGAACGACGTGTAGAAGCGAGTGTAGTTGATGTTGGGGTCCAGACAGCGGCTGGTGTTGAGCGCGTAGCTGAAGGGGTTGATATCGAAGTCGCGCTTCACCTCACCGGTCACCACGTCCGTGGTCTGGTTGAGCGAACCCGGAGCCTCCTGCTTACGGTAGCTACCCTGAGCGGCCAGTTTCACGGTCAGGTTCTTCAGTATGTCGTAAGACGTGTTTCCGTTGAACGTGTAACGGCTCACCTTACTGCGGTTCACGAACTGACCCGGATCGTCGAGCACGGACATAGAGAAGTAGTTCTGCGAACGTTCCGTACCGCCGGAGATGCTGACAGAGTGGTTCTGCTGCATCTTGTTGGTGAAGAGGAGGTCGAACCAATCGGTATTGCGGAACTCGGCAGCCTGCAGGTAGGCGTTGCGTGCGGCCTCCGTATTGAGCAGACCGTAGGAGTCGGTCACGGGGTCGTACTTGCGCAACTGCTGGAACATATAGCCGTAGACACCCGTATTTGCGGCGTTCACCATGTTTTCCAACTGCAACCATCCCTTGTCGGCCATTTCCTTATACACGCCCATCATCTCCTGAGAGTTCATGATGTTGTAGTTATTGTAGTTCGGCTTGAGGCGGGTGGTAAATTCACCGGTGTAACCCACGCTGGCGCGGCCTTTGGAACCTCTCTTCGTGGTGACGACAATCACACCTCCCATGGCGCGAGCACCGTAGATGGAGGTCGCGGAACCGTCTTTCAGGATGGTGAACGACTCGATGTCGTCGGAGTTCAGTCCGGCCACGGCAGAAGAAATCAGGGTCTTGGCATCACCGGAGGACAAATCGTCGGCACTGACGTCCACGTTGTCTTCATAGATGACACCGTCCACAACCCAGAGGGGCTTGGAGTTACCGTAAATAGAGGTGGCACCGCGCACGCGAATCTTCGGAGAAGCACCGAACGTGCCGCTGACATTGGTCACCTGCACACCGGCCACACGCCCCTCGAGCGAACGGCTCACGTCCGCCATACCGGAGAGCTTCACCTTGTCGGCGTCTACCTTGGTGGCCGCACCCGTAAACAGACGTTTATCGGTCTGCTGAATACCTGTTACCACTACCTCCGTCATGTGCGTATCTTCGCTGTCCAGCGTCACGCGCATGCCGTCCTTGGCGGTGGCTTCCTGAGTCACCATACCCACCATGGAGAAGATCAACTTCGGGTTCTTCCCGGATACGGTCACGGTGAACTTACCATCAATGTTCGTCACCGTCTTCGTTTTCGTACCCTTAATCGTGACGGTCGCGCCGATCACCGGTTCCCCGTCATCTGAGGAAATAACTGTTCCCGTTACTTTGGTTTGCGCCCATGCTGCCCCTACTGAAAAGAACAGCACTGCCAAAAACAGAGTTAACTTTTTTAACATAGTATTTTTTAGTAATTTTCTCTTTTTACCTATTATATAATATGGTCAATATACAATCCACCCTCGCGGATATTGCACTATCGAAGCGCAAAGGTACAACTATTTTTTGATTTATTCACATTTATAGACCCACAAATTTATAAAAAAGGTAAAAATCGAATGTTTTACGTCACAAAAGGAAAGCAAATCGGACTTTATTCTAACACTTTGCTTAATTTTACCTCCCCCACCCCATTTCAACGGCAGGCCATATAAGAAATTCGGTTTTCGCCCTTACGAGGACTTGCGGCCGTTATGGAGAAACTTTCTTCGACAGACTGACTGAAAACTACAAATTGTCTTCCGTCAATGCCATCAGGTCGAAGTACATCAGGCGAGTGCCAAGATGAGCATCGCTATCCAAATGCCGGTACGCTTTTTCCTGTTCATCAGTGCTGAACACGGTCTTGAAGCCATTGCGTTCATAAAATGCTTTGGCGGCAGGCTCATTGTAGGCGTCCACGATAACAAAACGGCAACCGGTCTTATTATTGGAATCGAAAAACCAGTACTTGATATACTCTAAGACATCACTGCCGATATGCCTCGAACGAAAATCTTTAGACACTCCCAAACGACCAATCAGGACGGCGGGATAATCTTTCAAAGCCTTGACATGCGGAATATCTGCTTCAATTTTCTTCTTCCGCGAGTTCGGCAGGTCAGAGACCCTTATACCCGCATTTGCCAACGTAAAAGCACAGACAACAGTCTTATCGTCACTATCCAGTTTGTAGCCATAAGTCTTACCCAACAGTTGTTTAGTGTAGGCAAAACAGTCTAACGCGAAGAAGTTGTCAAGGTCTTCATCGCCACAAGAAAAGCCAAGCATATCTGAGGGATGGCTCGGTATGAACATCGAACATTTTTCTTGTAAGAAGCTCATTTTAATCCAATTTCGCCTTCGCCAATATCTTGCGAACCAATTCCATACCCCGTCTATTGCGCTCTGCCAGTTCCTTTTTCTCAGCATCACTACGATGAAGGCTTCTTTCGTAGGCTGCCTGAGCCTCTCGTTCGAAACGCTCTGCCACCTCGCCTGTCAGGATCGGTATGGTTGCTATTGCTGTTGCCATTACGCTACTATACTATTTTAGGATTGAAGACTTTGCGCTGCAAAGATACTACATTTTCCGGGAACTTCTATATTTCGTCTCATTTTTAATGATTAAAAGTTTGTTTTCGCCCTTACGGGGACTTGCGGCCGCTATGGAGAAACTTTCTTCGAACCCCCGCCTTAATCGGCCGACGGGCCGGGGAGGTATAGTTTATTCAGAGGCGACCGGTTAATTATTCGGTCGCCTCTGAATAATTAACCGCTCACGACCGAATAATAAAGTCCTCCTAAGGCCGGGGATGAATGCCCGCGACGAATCGCCCCGACAACCCGAAGAGAATATGGCCTTTACGGACGTACCCAAACAAAAAACCTTGCTGCCCGCTAAAAGAATAGCAGGCAGCAAGGTTTATTCAACTATTTTTAGGAGATTCAGCCCAACAAATCGCGCAGGAAGCTGTCGAGTTCCTCGTCCAGGCCTTCCAGTAGTTCGTGGTTGAGAATGACAGTGTCGTCATCCACAAGATAGAGGTCGCGCAACGTGTCTCCGTCCTCGTCCATCAGCGAGAACGAGAAAGGGTGCATGACCGACATGCCGTTCACAATGCTCTGCCGAACCTGTTCGAGGCAGTGGCATAGCTGCTTGGCGGCCTCGTCATAGAAGTCCTCGTCCACGGCCTCCATCCATTGCTCCACGACCACGCGCGTGAGTTCCTCGTCGTTGTCGTCGAAAGCAAGCAACTCGCCCGACGAGGGTTTCACCTGAAAATGAATGTCCGTCAGGACTTCTTCCCGTTCGGCGGGAAACTTCTCAGCCACTCTCCGGATGGCTCTCTCTATCTGCTGATAGGTCTGCGATGTTGGGTTCATAGTGCTTAGTATTCAGTTTTTCACAATCCTTGCCCGTGGCAGTTCTTGAACTTCTTACCCGAACCGCAGGGACAGGGGTCGTTGCGTCCCGGCAACTTCTCGGCCACAAAGGGCTTGGCCGGTTCCTGCTGCTCGCGGGTGTCGCGGGCGGCAGCGGCGCGCTGAGCCGGATCGGTGAGTTCTTCGTTGCGGCTCTCCGTGTACTGCGGACGTCGGGGCCGGGGAGCTTCGGGAGTTGTCATCTGCGGGGCCTGCATTTCGACGTCGGGCACCTGGCCACGCATCAGCACGCTCACGGTCTTGTTGTTGATGCGGTTCACCATGTTGTCGAAGAGTTTCACACTCTCCAGTTTGAAGATGAGCAACGGGTCTTTCTGTTCGTAGGACGCATTCTGCACACTGTGTTTCAGCTCGTCCAACAGGCGCAAGTTCTCCTTCCACGCCTCGTCGATGGTGTGCAGGAGGATGGCTTTTTCAAAGGCTTTCACCAGCACCTGAGCCTGCGTCTCGTAGGCTTCCTTCATGTTCACCATAATCTGGTAAACGTTGCGGCCGTCGAGCACCGGCACGCGGATGTTCTCGTACTGCTGGCCCTGCGGACTTTCGTAGATGTTCTTAATAACTTTGTAGGCATTGGAGGCCATCAGACCGGTCTTCTGCTTGAAACGCTCCATCACGTTACGATAGACTTCCTCCGCAGCATCTTCGAGTTTCTCTTTCTCCAGACGTTCCTGCGAGAGGGGGAACTCCATGGCGAAGATTTCGAGGAAGCGTTCGCGGCAGCCTTCGTAGTCGTTATTCTCAAGGATGACGCACACGCGGTCCCAAATCATATCGGCAATGTCCATTCCGATGCGCTCACCCATGAGGGCATGACGGCGTTTCTCGTAGATGACGGTGCGCTGCCGGTTCATCACATCATCGTATTCCAACAGGCGTTTACGCACGCCGAAATGGTTTTCTTCCACCTTCTTCTGCGCCCGCTCGATATTGCTCGAAATCATGGAATGCTCTATCATCTCGCCTTCCGCGAATCCCAAACGGTCCATGACCTTGGCGATGCGCTCGCTGGCGAAAAGGCGCATCAGCTTGTCCTCAAGCGATACGAAGAAGACAGAACTGCCCGGGTCGCCCTGACGTCCCGAACGACCGCGCAACTGACGGTCTACGCGACGGCTCTCGTGACGCTCCGTACCGATAATGGCGAGTCCGCCGGCTTCCTTGACGGCCGACGAGAGCTTGATGTCCGTTCCACGACCGGCCATGTTGGTGGCAATCGTGACGGCACCCAGACGCTTCTCGCGCTTCGTCACCGTGCCGCCCTTCAGCGTCGCCTGATGGGCATTGGCCTCGGCTTCGTCGAGGTATACAAGTCCGTCCGAAGTGAAATATACAAATTCGCCCGGTACCTCCGTGCTCTGACCGGCGAGGGCCACAATGTCGGCCTCCTTACGGTGGAGCTTGGCATTCAGTACCTGATGGGGTATCTTGCGCATCTGCAACATCTTCGACAGCATTTCGCTGATTTCGACGCTCGTCGTACCTACCAGCGTGGGACGACCGCTGTTGCGCATCTTCTCGATTTCGAGGATAACGGCCTTGTACTTTTCGCGCTGCGTCTTGTACACGCGGTCGTTCATGTCATTACGGGCTATGGGGCGGTTGGTGGGTATCTCCACCACATCCAGTTTATAGATGTCCCAGAACTCACCGGCCTCGGTGATGGCCGTACCGGTCATACCGGCCAGTTTGTGGTACATGCGGAAGTAGTTCTGCAACGTAATCGTGGCAAAAGTCTGCGTGGCGGCCTGAATCTGCACGTGCTCCTTGGCTTCCACGGCCTGGTGCAGACCGTCGCTCCAGCGCCGGCCTTCCATGATACGTCCCGTCTGCTCGTCCACGATTTTCACCTCGCCGTCGATAATCACGTATTCTTCGTTGAGGTTAAACATGGCATAGGCTTTCAGCAACTGCTGTATCGTGTGCATGCGCTCGCTCTTGACGGCATAGTCGGTGTAGAGTTGCTCCTTGCTTTCCAGACGCTTCTCCTCGGAGAGTTCCGAGTTGTCAATCTCGCTCATCTGCGTAGCAATATCGGGCAGCACGAAGAGGTTCTTGTCATTGACCTGCTGAGCCAGCCACTCATGTCCCTTGTCGGTGAGGTCGACACTGTTCTGCTTCTCGTCCACCACGAAGTAGAGCGGTTCTACGGCCTCGGGCATACGCTTGTTGTTGTTCTCCATGTAGATTTCCTCCGTCCGGAGCATACCTGCCTTGATGCCCGGCTCGGAAAGGAATTTGATGAGAGGCTTGTTCTTGGGCAGTGCCTTATGGCTCCGGTAGAGGGCGAGGAAGCCTTTCTCAAGTGCATTCTTGTCATTAGCTTCCTGGCCCTGAGCGATGAGGGTTTTGGCCTCGGCCAAATACTGCGTGGCCAACTGCCGCTGCACGCCCACCAGTTTCTCTACGAGGGGCTGATACTCCTCGAACTGCTGGTCGTCGCCTTTGGGAACGGGGCCGGAAATGATAAGCGGGGTACGGGCATCGTCAATCAGCACGGAGTCCACCTCATCGACAATGGCGTAGTTATGGGCACGCTGCACAAGGTCGGCGGGGTCGGTGGCCATATTGTCACGTAGATAGTCGAAACCGAACTCGTTGTTCGTACCGAAAGTGATGTCGGCCATATAGGCGCGGCGACGTGCCTCACTGTTGGGCTGGTGCTTGTCGATGCAGTCCACGGAAAGGCCGTGGAACATATAGAGCGGGCCCATCCACTCGGAGTCACGCTTGGCCAGATAGTCATTGACCGTAACCACATGCACACCATTGCCGGTCAAGGCGTTAAGGAATACGGGTAACGTCGCCACAAGGGTTTTACCCTCACCCGTAGCCATTTCGGCAATCTTTCCTTGATGCAATACGGTGCCGCCAAACAACTGCACATCGTAGTGCACCATATTCCACTCCGTCTGGTTACCGCCGGCCACCCAACTGTTGTGATAAATGGCCTTGTCGCCCTCAATGTCCACAAAGTCGTGACGGGCGGCCAGTTCGCGGTCGAAATCGGTGGCCGTTACTTCGATGTCCTTGTTGTTGGCAAAACGCTCTGCCGTGCTCTTCACAATGGCAAAGGCCACGGGACGAACTTCCTCAAGTGCCTTTTCCAACACTTCCAATACGTCCTTCTCCAGCTTGTCTATCTGGGCGAAGATGGGAGCACGATCCTGAATCTCGGTCTTCTCGATTCCGGCTTTCAGCTCGGCAATCTGCCGGCGCAGGTCGGCGGGTGCCTGCTGCACCTGTTCTTTTATTTCCTGTGAGCGGGCACGCAGTCCGTCGTTCGAAAGGGCCTGTATTTCGGGGTAAACGGCTTTCACCTGTTCCACCAAAGGCTGTATGGCTTTCATGTCGCGCTGCGCCTTATTGCCGAAAATGCTACTTAAAAAATCTATGAATCTCATGTATCTTATCTGTTTATCGTATTTATTATATAATGTATATCTCCCGGAGTCTGCCCCGTCAGCGAATGCCCGTCAGGGGCGAAGCCGTGCAGGCATTCGGGGCCCGTATGCGCATACAGCGGGCCAGTGTGGGCGCGATGCGATCGACGGAAACCGGAGCATCGACGACTGCCGGTTCGAGTTCGAGACCGTAGAGATAGAGCGGAAAGCCCATGTACGTCTCGTTTTTCTGAATGCGTTCGCCGGTCTGTTCGTTCACGAGCCGCCATCCGGGAGCCACCTGCACCAGAATGTCGCCGGAGACCTTGGGGTTATAGGCATTGCGCAGATTGCGAATGCCGGGTGTCCACGCCCCTTGCGTCAGACGCTGCGAGGTATAGACATCGCGCACCCCGGACAGTTGTATGAGGAAATCGGCACTGCGCTCAAGCATTTCGCTCAAGTTGATACCTTTGTTTTCTATCAGTTTGAGGTCGAAGTAGAGTTGATTGCCGAAAACGGTCTCCACGTATTGCCCCTGGCCATAGACCACGGACAGATACATATTGAGGAGAAGTTGCGAGCGGGTGATGTTAAATTCGCCCGACGGTATGCGGTAGGCGGAAAGGTCGGAAGCCGAACTGTCGGCGTCGCTGTACCCCGTCCCGGTGACAACGAAAAGGACACGCCCGCGCCCCACTTTCTGCTCCACCATGCGGATGAGCCGTGCCAGTTGTTCATCGAGCCGGACATACGTGTCCTGCATCTCCATGGGACACTCCGAGACGGTCTTGTGGTCGTAGCTCCCGGCATAGAACATAACGCTGAGCATGTCGGTGACGGGGTCGAGCCCCAGCAGCGTGTTCTGCAACAGATGGGCGGTGAAGTCGTTCACTTCCTCATTCACCAACGCACTGGCTTTCAGTTCACGGAAGCGACGCTCGCCCTTGAACTTGTGACGGAACGGCTTCTTCATGCCGCCCGAGACGAAGTAGTTGAACGTGCCCACCAACTCGTTGGCCGGTTCCCACACGAGGCGGTCGATATTGCGCGCCGCATGTTCGCTGTCGTTATAGTAGGAGAGCCACGAGGGCGATGCTCCGTAATAGGATGTCGTACACCACTGCCCCGTCTCGTTGCTCATCCAGTAAGCCCCGTCGGCCGCATGACCGGCAGCAAAGAGGGCCGCATCGCTGTCCGGCGCAATGCCATAGACGAGTGCCTTGCCCTCGGTGGTGACTTTCAGTTCGTCGGAAATCGTTGTAACGGCCAGATTGACCGGAGACACCCGCTCGTAGGTGAAGCTGCCGGTGCACGTTCTGTCGTCCACGCTGCCCACGGGCTGCAAAGTGGAACGGTCGAGCCAGCGACGGCCCACGATACCGTGTTCATACGGCGTGGCACCGGTCATCAGACTGGCCACCGCCGAGGCGCGGTCGGGAGCGGAGAATGTATATTCAGCCTGCGTGTAGACGCGGCCCTGCTGCATCAGCCGACGGAAGCCGTTGTCGCCATAGAGCGGCAGGAAAGCCTCCATATAGTCGGTGCGCAACTGATCGATAATCACGTTCACCACCAGACGGGGCACCTCGGGTGCCGTCTGACCTTCCACTCCCGTCACGGCGGCGAGCAGCAACAAGCAGGCAAGTATATGGTGGCGGCGTGTGGTCATGCGTTCCGGTTGTTTTCAGAGTTCGACACTTCGGCCTTTCGGCTGTAATGCAGGTAATAGCTCACGGGACGTGTCAGCAAAGACAGCACCAGAAGCGGAACCAACACGGGGAAATCCTGCGGAATCCACAGCATGAATGTAAGAAACAGCATCAGCCACAGGAAGTTGATATAGTGGTAGAGGCAGACTTTCCGCCGAATGGCGCAACGCACTACCCAAGGCATACAGAGGAGCGGCAGGGGATTGAAAACGACTATCAGCCAGTTCGTGCCCACCGTCGGATGCTCGGAGAAGAGGAACATGAAGAAAATCAGCAGTCCCGCCATGCCCTGCAACGACATGAGCAGCATATCCACGCCCCAAAACATACGCCGGAATCGCCGTTCCGCCCACGCCGCAAGCGAGAGCAACAGCAGCAGCGCAAGGCCGGTGAGGAGAGGCGACACGGGGAAAGGAGACAGAGCGGCAGGCCGGTTCTCATCCTCGCGGAGCAGCACCCGTGTGTCGGCCACCAGCGGACGGCGATTGTCCTCTTCGTCGTAAATCTGCGCGAAAGCGAAGTCGCGCATCAACTGTTCGGGCAGGAAGCGGGCGGCACGGTCGGAGAGCAATGTATCGCAGGCAGCTCCGAGCAGCATATCTATGCCGGTTTCGTACCACGGGTAGTCCTGCGTGTAGCGGTGAAGCAACTGCCGATAAGTGAAATGCTCCCCGCTCTCCTTGTAGCGCACTTTGCCGCTGACGGCCTCTTCTATGCGGTCACTGACGCGGGTGGTGCAGTTGTTCGAAAGGAAGTTGTAGCGGTATGTCCGGTTCTCGGGCTGACTGTCGAAGACGAGCAGCGCAAACAGCCGATTGGCCTCCTCGGTCGTCAGGTTCAGCGTCTGGGCAATCACCGACGAGCCACGGTCGGCATACGTCTGCATGAACAGGTCGTAAGGGATGGGAGCCAGTTCATAGTCACACTCGCCCAAAACGAAACGCCAGACGAAATGGGGCTGCCGAAAGTCGAACACGCCGTAGTTAAACACGACGTCGAGCCGCTGCGTGTGGTTGCGCACGCGCAATCCGGTGTGGCCGTAGAGCGAATAGGCTTCCGTCCCCGGCGAACAAGTAAGCAACGACACGTCTATGCTGTCGCCTGCCGCCCGGGTCTGCGACCCGAAGAGCAACGACCACAGCAAGAGCCCGGCATACCATATTCTTCTGCGCATACGTGTGTACGTGTATATAATTCGGGCACAAAGATAAGGAATATTTGTGACATACGCGGCACGAAGCGCAGATTATTTATTACATACCCGTCAAGACAAGGCGGCAAATTCAGAGAGCCTGCGCCACTGTTCCTCATCGCTCAAGCCCCGGTCGCAGTAATCTGGCAGTCTGAATCCGGTTTTCGGACTGATATACAGACAATCCGGACTGACATACCGCATGGCCCTCCGTATTGCCGAAGACAAGGCGGACGCATCGTCCGGGAAAGGGCTACCGGCTTCCACAAGCCCCAGAACCACCTTTTTGCCTTCGGGCACATGGCGCAGCACCTCCAGGGAAGAGTCGTTATCCCCGTCGAAAGGCAGGAAAAACTTATCGACCCTGAGACTTTCCAGAACCGCCGGCATCATGTTGCCGGGATAGCGGACGGCCTCCCATTCAGGTACGACATTCTCCCCTCCGGACAGACATACGGCTGTTTCCATATCGTCCGGCAGGCCCTCCACCGAGGCGTTGATAACATCAATAATAAGCCGTTGCAATCCGATGATGTCCACACCACCCTGAAGAAATCTGTCGGTGAAACCGTCGTCACCCATCAGCCCGCAGGCGGTATCATCGAACAGCACGGAAGCACAACCAAGTTCATGGAGCTGCAAAAGCGTAAGCCGATAAGCCTCGGCAATGTCTGCCACGAGCGCATCCGCAGAGAGGTACAACGGTTCGGGATGCCCGTCCGTCAGAGAGAATATCTCCAGCAACAGATTGGCCGGAGAGGGCAACGACTGACGACACAAGGCCCGTCCCGCCACAGCATCATGAAGAAAGGCAAAATCCCTGAAGAGCGGGTGCTCGGGATTATAAGCGATTCGTTCCGCCAGACGCAACTGACCGACCGGGACTTCGGTAAGCTGATAGATATGCCACGGCGCGGCATAGTCGCAGGCAATTCCCTTGAGACCGAACCAAAAGTCCTTGGCCCGATGCTTTCCGCGCAGTTCGCCGGAAGCCACATACGGGAGCCCCCGGGCAATCTGGCGTTCTACAACATCCCTGACGGCACCATCCTCAATATCGGCCAGTTGCCCGTCATCCAACAGACCCACAGCGTATTTCATACGGGCCTCCATAAGTATCTCATCCGGGAGGAATCTCCCGACCGCTTCTATTTTCATATCCGATATAGCTTTAGAAAATTCCGTTCACACCACAGAAAATAAGCACCATATAGCCCAACAACAGGCCGACACAACCCATGATAAGCCCCGTCTTGACCATATACTTCTGTTGAATAAATCCGGTAGCATCCGCAAGCGCATTAGGCGGGGTGGAAATCGGAAGTACCATAGCGACCGACGAACATATAGCCACACCGATAAGAAGAGTGGAAACGCCGCCGAAGGCCGCAAGCTGTCCGGCCATCGAACTGCCGGCAATAGAAAGTATCGGAATGAACAGAGCGGCTGTAGCCGTGTGGCTGATAAAGTTTGCCATCAGGTAGCAAAGCAGTCCGGAGCCGATGATAACCAACAGCGGCGACCATGAAGCAAACGGCACCGCTTCGATGAGATGAGAGGCCAGACCGGACTCTTTCATGGCCACGCCGAGGGCAAAAGCACCGGCTATCATCCAGAGTATACTCCACGAAAGCTGTTCAAGGTCGCGTTTGGTGATTACGCCGGCCATACACAGCACGGCCACCGGAAGCATAGCCACCACATTGGCATTGACACCGGTGACGGCATCGGTCACCCACAGCAGAATGGTGACACCGAAAGTCACGAAAACGACGGTATCTTTCCAGCTATGCCGATGTTCGGCTTCTATCTGCAGATGGATTTCCTTCTGCGTGAACGGAAACAGTCTCTTGAGCACCATCCAGGCAATGAAGAGCAAGACGAGCGTGAGAGGCACCATAACCATCATCCACCGGCCGAAACCTATCCCCATATTCATGCCTTCGGGGTCGTTAAGGAATTTCAGGGCTATCGCATTGGGCGGCGTACCGATGGGCGTGCCCATACCGCCGATGTTTGCCCCGACGGGGATAGCGAGGGCAAGGCCCACTTTCCCCTTTCCGTCAGCCGGTAAGGCACTCAGCACGGGAGCAAGGAACGTCAGCATCATGGCGGCGGTGGCCGTATTGCTGATGAACATGGAGAAGAGGGCGGTGACAAGGATGAAACCGAGAAGAACGTTTTCCGACTTCGTGCCGAAGGGCATAAGCATGACTTTCGCCAGTTTGACGTCAAGCCCCGACTTGGTAGCCGCTATCGCAATGATGAAACCGCCGATGAAGAGCATGATGGTGGGGTCTGCAAAGCAGTGGAGCAGAGCCGTATTGCTGATGAGATTGCCAAACCGGTTGCCGGCTGCGTCGGTCTGGAAAAACCACAGGGCACTGTCCGAGGTGCAGAAGAGCAGCAGAACCACCACGACAAGCGAAGTCGTCCACGCCGGAACGGCATCAAACAGCCACATGAGGGCGGCGAACACGAAAATGGCCAACACGCGGTACTCAACCGGCGTCAGTCCGGGCAAACCGTAGACCGACGGCGGAGCTATCCAGAAGAACAGCGGTATCGCAATGGCAAATAAAAGTTTCATAACTTTAACGCCGAACGGATTCCGCTCCATCCGGTGTTGCTTTTTCCAACGGTGATAGTCCTCTACCAGATGGAAACCGTGAAATACTGTAAACATAAACTAAAGAATAGGATTAAAAAGGCACGTAGCCTTGGTTCTGAAAAAACGGGAGGGAAAGACTTCCTGCACGGAGTCTCCCCCGATAACACTCACTGTCTGGATTTGGGGACGGCCATCGCGGGATTGACCCCTGAGGCATAAAAACTGCTCTTGAAGTCGGCCAGACACTCGTCACAGAGCGGGCCGCCGTAATGATAAAGCAGAAAAGACAGTTGTTCGCTGTCGAGCTTTGTCTCTTTCAGCCATTGCTGAACATTCAGGAACTTAAACGTAAATTCCTTTTCGCACCTTGTACATTTCATCATAAAATGAGTTGCTAAGGTGGAAAAGATTTGACACGAAAGAGCGGGCAGGCACCGGGACACGACAACCCAACCTCTCCGTCGCGCCGCAGCGCACGGAGAAACGCGGAACCGGAGACTGCGGACTTGCAGGCAGCATCCGGGCGGCTACTATGTACTTGCCGGTTCTCATCAGTTCAAAATCTAATCCACGAGATTATTGAAACGGTTAGCGCATGGCAGGTCTCCTGGCTTATCCCCGTTTCGGACGGCCTTCTCAATTACGGGAGTAATCAATGGCACTGTCGCCGAAACGCATCGCGGGACTTACAGTAGCGGGTCTGCTCAGGTCTTTCACCTGCTTCCCTTTTAATCATGTCCGGAACGGGCCGGAACATGAACCAATGCGGCGGCAAAGATACAAACAAAAAGTGACACTACCAAACATCGGATGCAGAATCGCCCCGAAACCAAGTATCTTCGACCCATCAGACGTGCCAACGGACCCGCATCGCCCACAGACCGAGCACCGGTCGTCGGCAGGACTATGTTATTCGGTCGTGAGCGGTTAATTATTCAGAGGTGAGCGAATAATTAACCGCTC
>CAMWQU010000030.1 GCA_947176535.1 uncultured Prevotellaceae bacterium | reverse complement strand
GCTTAACCCACTCTGCGTTACTTTTGTTTAGTGTCTGTATAAGTGTTGTGTCGGAGTATGTATAGGCTTCTGTACTGATTGCCAAAAACGAAAAGCTGGGGCGAATATTTCCTCCTACTTCGTGGAAGCTATGTGCTCCGCTGAACAAGGATTCTTTGAAAAAAGATATTATTTTTGTAGCAAATGCAATAGAGGCAGAGTCTAACGAGCAAAAAGAAACAAAAACGATATCAAGATAATGGAAATTACAGAACAAGAGTTCGCAAAGATGATGAACACGCACAAAAGCACCATCTACACGGTCTGCTACATGTTCTCCAATGACGAAGACGAGGTTGCGGACTTGTTTCAGGAGGTGATGATCAGAGTATGGCGGGGCCTTCCGTCGTTCAACGGTAGCAGTGATGTGAAGACGTGGATTTACCGTATTGCACTTAACACCAGCATTAGCATGGGGCGCAAGAAGAAACGTCGGCATGAGGTAAAACTTGCTATGGACATCAACCTCTTTGCCGACAAGGACAAGGAAACCGAGCAGGTAAACATTCTGCATAAGCGAATCAGTCGCTTGTTGCCCTTAGACCGCGCAATCGTACTTTTGTGGTTAGAGAACATCAGTTACGAAGAAATTGGAGCCATTATCGGAATCTCTGCCAAGAACGTGTCAGTACGGCTGGTACGCATACGCGAACAATTGAAATCAATGTCAAACGATTAAAATAAGGAGGAACAAAGAAATGGAGAATCATACGCTCAGCAATGAATTGGAACAGTTGCGTGAACAGATGCAGGTGCTTCGCGAGAAACTCGACAAACAGCACATTATCAATGACCGGATGGTGAAGCGCTCCGTGAGGTCGAAGATGTCATGGATTAAGATTTATGTATATATTGAGTTCCTTGTGTTACCGTTTTTAGCCTTAATATGGTTGGTAATGAAAGAGATGTTTGCTCTTTCATGGTTTTGTTACGCCTTTCTGGTGGTAATGACTACTATTGATGTGATTTGGGATTACCGCATCAACATAACCTCACTCAATCTTGACAAAGTGGAGGATAACAGCCTGATGGATACGCTGCATAAACTCACGACCATGAAGAAGATGCGCACAAAGTCATTCTTTATCATGATGCCACTGTTGTTTTTGTGGTTGGTGTGGGTAGGTGTTGAGATGTGGCAGCATCTGAGTACGGTCGGCGAATCCGATAGCATGGTGGAGGCCACTGCGTATGGTGGTTTTGCCGGACTTATAATCGGAATCCCGTTAGGATTGTTTGTTGCCATTCGCATCTATTGCAAAATGCAGCGCACTAACGACGAACTCATCGCTCAGATACAGGATTTTTCGGATAACGAATAGCACCTCACACGGTCAGGCCTGAGTCCCGGCAACGGATTCAGGTCTGCTTCGTGCGCACGTGTATAGGAGGACTCGCCTTTGTCCATAGCGGGGCGAGGGCGAGACCATAGTATTGTCGGGCCGCCGTCCCGCTATGGACAAGGGCCCGTCCTCTGCGGGGCCGGTTTGGGGAGTGGCAGGCGGCGGTGCCATGACGGCGTTACTTATGAATAACGGGGCGACTGGGTGACATTGATTTCGGGGGCGTACTTTTGGACGGCCTATATTTGCTTTTTCATTCTCTTTGTGCTATCTTTGCAGCCATGAAATACGTGTGTCTATTCGTTTGCTGTTTGTTGGGTTTGTCGGGATGGGCACAAACTCCGATAGACAAATCTCCCAATGGTACGGCAACGCTGATATCTCCTTACTATTTCGGCCCGAATGCTTTTGAGGTGCCGGAAATGTTGGATGGCCGGGTGCATCGGGAGCTCCGGGCAGAATTGGCCGGAGATTATTTCAAGGGTTATCGGGGCGACCATACGGCGGATGCCCGTCTGAAACTGAATATACCGCTTTGGACGGAGCGAGCCAACCTGTCGGTGTGGATGCCGGTGATGGAGTGGTATCACAACTCGGATGATAACATGGCGACGTGCCGCGTTCCGGACGAGCGCAAGGCCGATGCCCGGCGTGGACATCTGAGCGGCGACGTGTATGTGAGTGTGGATATGCAGTTGCTCCGGGAGAAGCGTTTCCGGCCGGACTGGGTGATGCGTGCCGCGTTGCGGACAGCCTCCGGGGGAGAGTTTTACCATGCCCGCTATTATGACGGCCCGGGCTACTTCTTTGACACATCGCTGGCCAAGTCGTTTGCGTTGGGGCATAACCGGCAGTGGGAGCACCGCTTGCGGTTGGCATTGTCTACCGGTTTCCTGTGTTGGCAGACCGACAACGGGCGGCAGAACGATGCCGTGCAGTATGGCGTGTTGCTGAAGTGGGAAAATCGCCGCTTCTCGTTGTCGGAGACGCTGGCGGGTTATTCCGGTTGGGAAAACGGATGCCGGAACGGCGGGGCGGAGGCACATGACCGCCCGATGGTATTGGGCACTGACTTTCAGTATCATATTCGTAAGTTCGATATTGTAGCGCGTTATCAGTATGGCCTGCGTGATTATCCTTACCATCAGGTGAGAATCGGACTGGCCTACCGGTGGGATATTTTGAAGAAGAAGTAAGATGATGCGAACCGTAAAGATGCTGACAGAGCGTGTACAGATGGGGCTGCGATTGTTTTTCGATGCCACACTCTTGAGAAAGTGCTGGATAGTGGGGGGGGTACTTTTTTGCTTGCTCCCCGTAGGACTTCGGGCGCAGGAGGATTCCGTGAAGGCTGAGTTTTTCCGTGACTTCTACCACCAAGGACATCTGGTGCATTGGCTCGATGCCTTGAGCGACCACACGGTCTACCAAGGGATGCATCTGGGGCAGTGGGACGAGTCTGGGCAACTGATGTTCTCGGTGGATGGAAATTCCTTTCGCTGGAATCGTTACTATATAGATGGTTTCCGCGTGGACAACCGTTTCACGGCAGGTTCCACCTATTATGTTCCCAACATGGAGAACTACAATCTGGACATTGACACGCATGCTTCCGTTTTGAAGTTTGAACTTGACAGCCTTGCTCCCGACTATGCGGCGGTCTCCTGGAACCGGGGAAACCTCGGAGGCATATCTCGTGGAACGGCTGATATCATACATCTTTTTCATGGTACGGGAACGGAGGGGGCTTACGACCCGGCAACGATTCATCGCCGCCAGTATGTGAAAGGGCAAGGTACGGTGGACGTGGCTTATACACTCCGTTCGAGAAACGGTCGGCGTTACCGACAGCATATTTATGCAAGCACGGGCCAGCAAGAAAATCCCAATTACGACCAGAATGGTCTGATTGCTTCTCAGCCGTTGTATTCCTCTGAGTATTACAAGATGCAGATGGACGGACAGTTGCCCTCGGGGCGGTGCTTCGATAAGTTGGGCTATTTTCTCAACTTTTCGGGGAAAGACAACTATGGTTCGGAGTTCTACTTCAACCGTAATGAAGTGGCCGCGCTGAACACTTACAGTGCCTCGCTGTACGGTAAGCGGCGTGGCCTGACTACGGGACTGACGTGGGCGTCGAATATCCTCCGCCATGATAATTTGCAGTTTGTGCGTAACATTGTCGATCAGGACGGCGAATCGTTGGAACCGTGGATGGCCGACGGCAACACGCATGAACTGTCGTGGATAGTGTCTTATCGGAAAGCCTTGCGCCCGTGGTTGCATTTCGGGGCGGACGGTTATAATTCCTTACTTTATTTCAGTCCGACGAGCCGGGACTTCTCCAATGAGGTGTATATGCAACAGATGTTGGCTCCCGCCCCGACTCCACTTTACCGCTACGACTGGACAAGCCGGGCCTTTACGTCCGGTCTGTTGGAGAATGCTATCGGATTGTCGGCTTATCATGCTTTTTCTTCCCGCTTTTGTATGCAGGGAAAGCTGAATTTCACGCTCGACGGTATGTTGCTGAGGAACGGGAAGAGCAAGGTGTCTCCCAACGTGCAGGCCTCTTTCGGTCTGACTTATCAGCCCGCCCGTTGGTTTGAGATTGGCCTCTCTTTAGCTCATGATCGGGTAAGTTACAACCTTGAGGATATCCGTTACATGAGTGACGACTATATGAATGCGAAGGTTTATTTTTCCGGAACCGACCGCCTGTTTACGACTACGGGAGGCGGCAGGCATCGCTATGCCAAGCATCTGCAACAGCCGGCTTACGTGACTTTCGACCTGCCTATCCATCTGCGCTTCGGACGTCATGAAATAGCACTCTTGCAAACTTACAAGAAATACTATCATACGTGGATGACCCGTTTCGCCGACGGCGTGCAGGCCAATGGTTTCTATGGAGCCGACGATTATTATTACCTCACGCCCGGCGAAAGCGACTACATCGTGGACTATCAGCCTACCGGCCTCATGGGGAACGGCTTCCTCACGAACACGCCTTACTATATGTCGCAGACGTCCCGTTACACATATCGGGGGCGGAAGTTCCTGTTCAGTCTGTCGTGGCAGTCGATGATGGGTGTCGGCCTTTCGGCACTTGGCAACGGGCCGGTGTCGAATAACATCGGCGTGCTTTCCGAGTCTACGGCAAATCCCAACACTCAAAGCACTTTATCGAATGCCGCGGCCCCGTATCCCGGAGTGGGGCGACTCGACCAAGATAAGGCGTATGTTTGCCGTATCTATCTGTCCTATAATGTCTGCAAACATTTCCAGTTTGGTATTACAGGCCGCTGGACCGACGGACAGCCTTTTGCCCATTTCACACTACGTGACTATACGGACAGCAATGGCGATACGCAGGTTGCCATCCGCCCAGGTTGCACACGGGGTATCAATCCTACGGACGGAAATTTCGGCTGTCGCGAGAGTGCCCTCTTCAACATTGACCTGCATGCCCGGTCCAAGTGGACGTTGGCGAATCATCAGATGAGCCTGAGTTTATTGTGCTACAATATCTATGACTTCGGTAATGTCTATAACGAAATGTGTTTCTCGCAGGGCTTGCGCGGCGAGGGTAGCAGAGGGCCGAATATGACGCTTACCATACCGCGTGGCCTTATCGCAACATTGAAAATTGAATTATGAGACGTTTGTTATATAGCTTGGTTCTGACGTTTTCTTTCGTTCCTCTTTTCGCACAGGAGGACTCTACATCGGTCGATGGCGACTTATCGTGCAAGTTTCGCTCGCGCCAGCTCATAGCTCCGGTGGTTCTGATTGCGGCCGGCACCTGGGGGCTGGCAGACCATAGTCCGGTAGAGTGGATGGAGAAAAAGGCCGCAGTAGACTTGAATCCGAAGGCTCATAAGTGCAAGGCTGATGAGTATCTGCAATATGTTCCTACGGTTGCTCATTTGGGCCTGGGACTGACGGGCGTGAAGGGTAAGCATAACTTCCGGGATCGTGTCTTGGCTTCTGCTACGGCCCACGTGTTGATGGCCGGTGCCTGCAATACCGTGAAGTACACGGTTCGGAAGACCCGCCCCGATTCGTCCAAACGTAATTCGTTCTTCTCCGGACATACCGCTACCGCCTTCACCGGAGCAGAACTGATGCGTATAGAATATGGCTGGGGATACGGCTCGGCGGCTTATGCCGTTGCCGCGACTACGGGCTTCCTACGTGTCTATAACAAACGGCACTGGGTGGGTGATGTGCTGACCGGGGCCGGTGTGGGCATCCTTTGTGCCGATGCCGGATACTGGATGCTTCCCGTCTGGAAACGCTTGTTTCGGATAGACCAAAAGGACGCGTACCGGCAGGCCAAAAAAGAGAGCAGACGAACGATTGTCGCTGCTCCTTTCTATCAACAGGAAAACAAAGCTGCCGGTCTATCGTGCAGCATTGTGCTTTACTGATTCGGTTTATTTCTTCTTTCCGAAGAGGTCGTCGAGGAACTCATAGAAAGCGGGTGCCTCGCCAACGGTGATGTGTATGATGCGGCCGTTGGGGTCAATAATCATTTTTGTGGGGTAACCCTCGATGGCATACAGTTCCTGCAACATGGGGGCGCTGTCTTCGTCGGTGATTACGTGCAACCACTCCATGCCGTAATCCTCGATGGCATTCTGCCACGTCTCCTCGCTGTCGCCGAAGTCGATGCTCAGAATTTCAAACTTTCCGTTGTACTTGTCGTAGTAGGCTTTCATGTCGGGAATGCCTTTCACGCACCATTTGCACCACGTTCCCCAGAAGTCGAGTACAACGTACTGACCACGTAAGGAGGAGAGCGTCAGCGGCATTCCGTTGTTGTCCGTCAGTGTGAAGTCAGGGGCTTCTTTACCCTCAGCCGCAATCTCCACTTTCTTTTCAGGCTGGGTGAGGCCCTGCTGTTGCTTACTCTCTTTTGCGTTGCATCCCGCCAACATGAGTACGGCGAGGATGCCAGACATCATTTTTCTCATAATACAATTATATTAAAGGTTTAGAATCTGTTTTACCAAGGGGAAAATCTCTTTTTTCAGGACGTTGTCATTCAGGTGATGCTCACCGTCAAATAGGCGGAAGTGGGCCGTGCCGTAGGCTTTCTTAAACTCCGGCTGGCAGTTCACAAACTTGTCGTTCTTGCCGAATAGTCCCCACACTATAGCCCGTTCCGATTCGGTGATGGCACTAAATGACGTTTTCTCCACCTCGCGGAACTGAGCTATCATCTCTTTGTCTACTTTGAAGTCGCGGCTTCCGTCCTGTCGCTTGTTCAGAAACTCGCGACGCCCCATGCCTTGGAACGTGAGGTGGCGGGACATGTGAAACGACGGATTGACCAGTATGCGTGGCGTTCCGTACATTTGTTCGGCATACAAGCCTCCCATGGAGGTGGCAATAATCAAGTCCGGTCGCACCTCCGCCACCATTTGGCGGAGGTAGGGCAGAGCTTCGGCCGGTCTGACAGGAATGTCAGGTGAAAGCACTTTTACACCGTATTCGAACAGCATGTTGCGCAGGTGGGTTGCCGTACCCGACGAACCGGCTGACGCAAAGCCGTGGAGATATAATATGTTTCCGGTCATGCTTATTTCTTTATGAACTTTGTGGCACATTCGTTACCTTCGCTGTCTCTGAGGCATCCCACGTAAACGCCTGCCGGCAGCGTGTGCAGGCTGATGCGACCGTGTCCGTTCTCCAGATACAGACCTTGCTGCATGACGGTTGCACCCGCCATCGTGTACACTGTGATGGTGACATTTGGCTCTTCCTCGCTCTTCACGAGAAGCATGCCGGCCGTGTAGTTGATGCTCATGCCACCACTGCGACTGGGTGCGGTGTTCTCTATACCATCGGGTATTTCGGGTACGTACTCCCATGCCGTAGCGTAGCTGTTGAGTGTATTCGATTTTCCGATGGTGGGTTGTGTCATTAAATAGATGTTCCTTCCTCCGTCCGGATAACGTCCGACGCTCTGGTCGCCGTTCTGAACGCAGTAAACGATGCTGTCGGCCCAACTTTGGTCGGCGGCCATAATCCGGATAACCGTACCGTCCTGGTTGTCGAGTTTGAAGTTGGCGTGTAGTTCGCTGTCCGTAGTTCGCTTGCTGCACCAAATCACTTTGTAGCCGTGTGCCGGAATGATGGTGCTTGCCTTTGTCCCCTCTGCCGTAATCCGGTATTTTGTGGGGTTGGCACTGCGATCCGTCATGTACATACCCTCAAGGTCTATGTCCTTGTTCGTCGTGTTGTACAATTCCACCCAATCGTCTTTCTTGAAGTATTCGTTTACGTAGATACTATTGCCCGCACTAACCTCATTGATTACAATAGGTGTGGTAGCAACGTTTTCTTCCTGTTTCTCCTCGTCGGTCATTTCGGCATAGCAAGCCTGTAATATCATGTTGCCGGTTGCGGGTATTTCGTATTCTTCATCGGTGCATACGAACGAACCCTGCTGCTTGTTGCTTGAGCGCGTGATTTCTCCCTCCCAGTAAATGTCAGTACTGTTGGCACTGTTGTTATGAACCTCCACGGCAATGACGTTCTTACCTTTCTTGAACAGAGCGGTGTTGAGTATGAGCGAGCCGCTGTCGGGATTGTCATGCGCGTAGGTCGTGGCAAAGGTATTGTACGTAATCGTCCCCTCCGGCATATTGTAGCGTCCAGCCTCGGTTCCGTTTACGTACACGACCAGTCCGTCATCAACGATGTAGTTCAGCGTGAACACGTCGTCCGCGTCAGGCTCATCGCTAAGTTCAAGGTTGTAGCGGAAATAGTAGGTCGGCCGTTTGTTCTGGGTGGAACTTCCGTAGTCAAGATACGTGTTTGTGTATCGGTCTCCTCCCACGAAATAGCCCAAAGGCGCTTGTCCGCTCTTCCATGCAGAAGTGGTGTAGGCAGTCGCTTTCCAGTTCCTGCCGTCCAGTGAGCCCTGATCATAATACAGCCATGTGGCCTCTTTGGGGAGCAGGATTGTTGTTTGAGCGTTGTTTCCTTCCACAAGTTTCCATCCGAGGAACTTATATCCGGCCGGTGCCTGTGCTTTCAGGGTTATCGGGGCGAATACCTTGCCGTTGAACGTGTTTGTTGGAACCGGCAGGTCGTTCACCGTCAGTCGTGCCTCGGGGATGTTCGCGCTCAGTTCGAGAGATTGCGCCGTGGTGCTTCTTAGACCGAAGGCCGAATAATTCTTCATTGCGTTCACCATATCTGTCTGACGGTTGGCGGTGAGGCTTCCGATAAGCTGGTTGGCTGTGTTCCAGGGAGTACTACTTGCCCAATATACGTAGTTGAAGATGCTCTGACTGTCGCTGACGCGGTTAGCCAGTTCGTTAATGATTTCCTTGCATCGGTTAGGTTCGAACACGGAGCCTGCCACGAGGCAATACGTGTCGATGAAGTGCTTGCGGAAATCCGCATTCTTCAGCATATTCAGGAATATGGTCACCAATTCTATTTCCTTGGTGATGTGCTGCACGGGTTCTCCGTAGAGGCGGTCGAACGTATAGTTCTGTTTGTTTGCGAAACTGTTGAACACATCGGTGGTTGCAAAGGCTCCGTCGAGGTCGAAGAGTACGAAGCGGAACTTTCCTCCCTCCATAATAGGTTTGAATCCCTTTACGTTGTTCTGCGGCCAGTCCAGTCCGCCGAGATACAGTTCCACGGACATGTAGTTACAGTATTCGTCGATGTCCACCATCTGCTTGATTTCCTCATACGCCTCGTCGCTCTTGCCGCACTGTTTAGCCAGTTCATACCAACGTTGCAGACTCTCGTAAGTTCCGCACTTCTGCACGTAACCCGAGTCGGGCGACATCTCGAACTGGTCGATTTCGTCGTCGTCCAGTCCGTAGTTGGCATACACGAAATGTTTGTTGTTCGGCTCGCGCACGTTGATGACACCGGCGTAGCGTCCGTTGATGTAGTGCATGGCCGGCTGGTAAGCCTGGCAGTCAATGTTCAGTCCCGAACGGCGTACAATCTCCTGCAGGGCCGGATCCTTGATGCGGCACTGCGTGTCGTTTCCTCCGTTTCGGATTTGCAGGGTCTTGTGCTTCAGATAAGGCTTATCGCTGAAGAACTGGTAAGGCAGATAGTTGTTCAGTTCATAGCGTTTGTTGGCCTTGATTTTGAACGAATACGGTGTCCATGCGCGGCTCCATCCGCCACAACGTTCCATAGCCGTTTCCTGATTCACGACCATTTCGCCCTCCTGATTCAGGTATTCGAAATTCACCGGGCGTTCCCAGTCCATGTTCCAGTTGCAGGCCGACGACTGGCCGTTTCCGGGCCGTCCGTTTCCGTTGCCCTGTGTCAGTATGCCCATTTCTTCGCTATACAGATTGGTGTTGTCGCTGACAACGGAGAAGACAGGCAGCGCGAAATCCTTGTCCTTATAGATGTACGTGCGTGTCACCACAGGGCCGGGCAGATAGCCGTCCTCGATAAGGCGGAAGCGGTAAGTGGTGGTCTCGGAGGGGTAGAACAGTCCGTCGGCCGATGTCATGCCGTTGGTGGCAGACGGGGTGCTTCCGTCAGTGGTGTAGCGCAAGGTCGTCCCCTGCGGGATATTGACGCAGACGGTGAGCGAGGAACCGAAAATCTGTGTCGGTTGGTCTACTTCGGGTGCCGGCAGCCGCATCTCGGCCCATGTCATGTTGGCGTTCGCCGCTCCGGGAGTCGGGGTGTCCGACCATCCCCATTCGTCTGCGGTCAGACTTTTCCGGGCAAAGGAACAACGGCTCACGGCAGGCGGGTAGGTCTGCGCGAGAACGAGATTGCCGTTCTCGTCGCTCAGGAAGATAGTGCCTCCTTCCACGTCCAGTTTCATATCAATCTGCGTCAGGCAGTATTTGTCGTGATGGTCGAACCAAAGCACCTTGTATTCTCCTGCCGATACGGCCATCGGTTGCGGGATGCGCACTTTCTGCAGGTTGTTGGCATCGTCGCTCAACCAGCATCCCGTGAGCGAAACGCCTTGCGTGCCGGGATTGTAGAGTTCCACCCATCCGCCATAGTTCCACGAGGGATCGACGAACCGGTCCAAATTGGCACTTTGCACCTCGGTGCAGATGAGTTGCTGCAGGCGTGTGCCGTTGCCGACCACCGTCACTGTGCAGATGGCTTTCACGCCGCTGCCGTCGTTGGCCTCGGCGGTGATGGTGGCAGCTCCCAGTGACAGGGCCTTCACCCGTCCGTCCTTGCTGACGGTGGCCACTTTCTCGTTGCTGCTTGTCCACGTCAGCAACTTCCGGGTGGCATTTTCGGGGAGTATGGTAGCTGTCAGTTGCAGTTCTTCGCCGCTCACCAGTGTGGTGGCCTTGGGGTTTAGGACGATGGACGAGATATAGGCCATTTCGCCGTAATATTCCAGTTTCCAGTTATCAAGGCACATCCAGTCTTCCTGTATTGTAGTGGATTTGCGCACACCGATGCGCAGTATGCCGTCGCTGCCCACGGTAACCTCCACCGAGTTGTCGTAATACCCGGCATTGAACCAGTAATAGGCTGCCTCCATATTGTTCGGCACGTAGTAGCCGCTGCCCCATCCGGAGCCTCCCACCGTTGTCGTGCCGCCCCCTGGGCTCATTTTCAGGGCTGCACTGGAGATGGGGGCAATACTCGTCTGGAAGTTGCCTTCCGACGTCGTTGCGTAAAGTTTGGCATACTGATAGTCTGCATAGTCTCCGGAAGAGTAGAGTGAATAGTCGTTGTAGGCAGAGCCCATACGGTAGAACGCATCCACACTCACACGGTACCGGCCGGGTTGCAGTCCGGTTATGTTCTGGTACGAATCGAAATTTGTCTGATAGTGTTCGGCATTTTCCCACGGGTTGGCCGCACCGAATGGGGTTCCCTCCCAACCGGTTGTCCGGTCGTTGTTCTTGAACGTCGGATTCGTCACGTAGTCGTCGGTGATGTCTATCCATTCCTCTGCCCGAACCTTTCCCGACGGGCTGAGAGTGAGACAGATGCACAGCAGTGTGCTTATGCAAAAGCGTGTATTCGTCATAGCTTGTAGATGTAAATATATAATACAAAACAAAAATACAAAAAAAAAGCAGAATTTCAGCGCAATTTTGCAAAATTTAACAGTAAGGCGGCGCGCGGGAATATTTGTCCGGAAACCTTGGGCGGGAGACTACGGGAAACAGTCAATAGGAAGACCGAGCCTCGACCTTACTATTGTCGAGGCTCGGTCCCGCTATTGTCGGAGCCCAATCCTGCCCGGGACGAGGCTCCGTCCTCCTATGCGCGTGCGTGCGTAGGTATGCCCCTGCGTATCCGATATATTATCTTCGGGTCATACGGCAGCGAACGCAGGCGGATGTTTAGAGATTGATGTTCACGCCGGCACTGAATACACGGTTTGAACGGATGTAGTGGTCTTCCTTGTTAATGCCTGTATTCATAAAGTTGGGGGTAGTCACATCGCGAGACTCGTAGAAGCTGTGCATGTAGCCAACGTCGAACGAGCAGCGTTTGGTGGCATGAATGCGCAGACCGACACAGAGCATGTTGCTCGATGTGTTGAAAGAAAGGTCGGACATGTAGCTGTCACCCAAACGATAGCGTGTGGCCTGCCATCCGGCGCTGACGGTCAGCGGCTTGATGATGTCCCACTCGGCTCCGGCTGAGAGCTCCATGGTTCCCTTGTCGATGTCCTTCTGTTTGTCGTTATACTTTTTGGCCTGACGGTCGAAGTAGAAGTGATATCCGGCCATGATTCGTACACTGCTGATGGGAGTGAACTGGGCACCGACGGTGAGAATGGCGGGAATGTCCTCGCGAACGGACTTTGTTTTCTCATCGTTGAACTGGTCTAAGTTGGGCAATGTCTTAGCATAGTCGCTCATTTCATTGGTCTTGTTCTTCAGGCTCATGCGTGTCTGGAACTCATACTTGGCAGCTATGTTCAGGTACTTGTTGATTTTCCAGTCGATGCCGAGAATGGGTGTCCAGCCCAAGTCGTGCTGATCTGTGTTGAGGGTGATGGTGCAGTCGCCGACGGCTGTCATAACGGGGGCATGGACTTTGTCTCCATTAGGGTCGTAAAGTTGGAAGTTCTTCACGTAGCCTTGGTAATTGCAGGTGGCATACACGGCACGCAGTCCTAAATAAGCACTGACGTTGTTGGTGATTTTGTATCCGGCACCCACTTGCAAACCGAAGTAATATTGACGGCCTTTCATATACGCATCCAGAGAATAACCTCCGATGGGCATGTTGGTGCTTGCATTTACCTTGTTGGGAATCAGTGAAAAAGGAGTCTCAAAAGAACCCAGTCCTTCGTCGAACTCACATTTGCCCCCCCCGCCGGTTAGAGCAAATCCGGCTTGCAGACTCCATTTGTCCCATACTTGTGCTAATTGGAAAGAGGGAATAACGGGTGCCAGTGCCTTACCTTCGTATTTGTGGGAATTTTCGCCAAGGTGGTTGATGTTCTGTGCCAATGTGGGAAACGTTGTGGTGATGTCGCGGCTCTGCTTGGCACTCTGAAGCGACAATCCGATGTGGAAGCCTTTCGACATAAAGTTCACACCTGCCGGGTTGCTGTACACTCCGTCAATGTCTATCACTGCATCGCGGCTTGGGTTGCGGACAAATGCTGCACTTTGATTTGTGTTGGTTAGCAAACCGCCGGCCCATGCGAGATGGGAAGTTGAGAAGATGGCTAATGCCAATAATGCCTTTTTCATAGTCATTCTCTGTTTAGTTTTACTTGTTGTTTGTTTCGCTTTGATTCTAAGAATCGGCTGCAAAGTTACACAATTTTATTTGTAATGTGCAAGAATTTTAATAAAAACTGCACAAAAGAAGGTAAAATGGGCAAATAGAAAGACTGTGATATACCCGGATAGGCGGCGATAGCCTTTCCGAAAACAGAGGATGGCAAAAGAGATATAGCCAAGAATAACAGCGAATAATTTTCTATATTCCCGGGAAATCGTTATTTTTGCAACGAAAAGATAACAAAAAAGTAACATCATAGATATGAAATCGAAACACATTGCATTGACGCTGCTGACGCTTTATGCCCCTTTCTCTTTGTCGCCTGTATGCGCTCAGGAGAAGAAAGAGGTGAACGACATGACCACTCCTCTGCACTTGCTGAAACCCGACTACAAGGTGCCTTACGGCGAGGTGAAGAAAGACGAGGTGAAGGCTGTCCTCGACCGCATTTACAGCTACGTGGACGAGCAGACGCCCTATGCTCTGAAAGAAGACGGAACACTGGAGCGCGGGGCTTTCCGCATCGGTTCTTACGAGTGGGGCGTCACCTATCAGGCGATGCTGGTGGCTGCTCGGATTACGGGAGAGAAGAAGTACAACGATTATGTGGCGCGCCGTTTTGAGTTTATCGCTTCCGTGGCTCCTCAGTTCCGCAAACAAAAGGAGTGCCGGGACCCGCAGATGAAGCAGATTCTGTATCCCCGTGCGCTCGACGACTGCGGTACGATGTGTACGGCCATGATGAAGTTCGGCACCGGTTCGTCCAAAAAGTCGAATCTCTCGTCGATAATCGACAATTATTTCAATTTCGTGGAGAACGGCCAGTACCGCCTCTCCGACCGCACTTTTGCCCGTCATCGTCCCCAGCGCAACACCGTCTGGCTTGACGATATGTACATGGGGATTCCGACAATCGCCTATCGGGGCGTCTATACGGGTGAGGCAAGATACTTCGATGAGGCTGCCACGATGTACAAGAACTTTGTGCGCAGGATGTGGGTGCCCGAAAAAGGACTTTACCGGCATGGTTACGTGGAGGGACTGAAGGAACAGCCCACTTATCATTGGGCACGCGCCAATGGGTGGGCCATACTGACAACGGTGGAACTGCTCGATATACTGCCGGCTAATCATCCCGACCGTCTGTTCATTCTTCAGCAACTGCGCCGCCACGTTCGTGGTTTGGCTGCCTGCCAGTCGGGCGAAGGACTCTGGCATCAGTTGCTCGATCGTGCGGATTCCTATCTGGAGACCAGTGCTACGGCTATCTACGTCTATGCCATCGCTCATGCTATAAATGAAGGTTGGATAGAAGGCATCACTTACGGCCCCGTGGCTCAGCTCGGCTGGCACGCATTGGCTGCCCAGGTATCGGATAAGGGACTGGTGGGCGGAACCTGCGTCGGGACGGGTATGGCTTTCGATCCCGCATTCTACTATTACCGACCTGTCTCTGCTGCTGCTGCACATGGCTACGGGCCTGCAATATGGGCTGCGGCGGAGATGATTCGCCTTGTGGAGAAATGGCATCCGCGCACTAATGATTCCGGACTTCACTACTATGATAAGCCGCAGACGAATCCCAGTCCTTTGTTCTATTTGACTACGGACGGCAAGGGAGAGGCCGTGGAATAATCGTCAGAGTACATTATATAGAACATGAAACGTATTTTCTTTTTTCTTGCGGTTTCGGCGTTTCTGCTTCCGAGTAGTATGTTGGCGCAGGTCTCCGCTCATATGAAACTATGGGACCAGAAGTTCCGCTTCCCGCGGATAAATCATATAGAGTTCCGGGGCGACGAACCTGCTTTGGCGATGTATGATGCCATCTATGGGCACGGGGCCATGTGGGAAAACGAGTGGATTGGCTTCCGTGTTTATATGGACCACCGTCAGAGTATCGATTTGTACGGTAAGAAATTTCCCCGGATGGAGCTGGATAGCACCAACTTCTATTCTACGCCGGAACTCATGGCTCAGGGATTTGGTGAGGACATCCTGTTTGTGGGCAGTAGCATTGGGGCCGGTTCTTTTCGTGGGTACGACGGAGACAGTCTTGTCTTTGTCGCTCCGGTAGCACTTCGTGGCCAGCGTGTTCTCTGCGAGGGCCCCGATACGGCCGTTGTGGAGATATATGCTGACGCTTGGCAGTATGCCGGACAGGAGATTCGGTTCCGGCAACGTTTTACGGCTGTTCGAGGGCATCGGGAAGTGCAGGTGGATGTATTTCTTGAAAACGAGATGGGAGACGAAGATGTGGATAACCTGCAATTCTGTACAGGCGTGCAGAAATTAGAGACCGGAAATGAGGGATTCATGGAGAAGCGTGGCATTGTGGGCTCGTGGGGTTCCAACGTTCCCGACAAGCTAAATCCTCATTTGGTGGAGACGTTGGGCATAGCGGTGCGCGTGGATGGAAAGAATCTCATAAGGGTGAAGGAAGACGACCTGAACTACCTTTGTATAGTGCGGCCATTGAACGGGCATATCCGTTATTGGCTGGCTGCTGCTGCGGATATGCAGCAGGACGGTGGCTTCCATTCGGCTAAGGACTGGTTCCGATGGGCAAAGCGGAGTTTGTAGAAGGAATAGAGCTATATTGAACAATAATATACGTTAGATGAAAGTGTTGAAGTTCGGCGGAACGTCCGTCGGTTCCGTGGAAAGCATTTTAAGTGTTAAAAATATTGTAGAGGCCCGGACAGAACCCGCTATCGTGGTGGTTTCTGCTTTGGGAGGTATTACAGATAAACTGATTCAGACTTCGCAAATGGCAGTAGAGGGTGATGAACGCTATTTGCAGTCGTTTGAGGAAATCGTGCAGCGACACGAACAGATGATAACAACCCTTTTCCCGGAAGGGGAATGTCGCAAGGCGTTGTTGGCGACGGTACGGGCATTGTTGGATGAACTCAAGAGCATTTATCAAGGTGTTTTCCTGATTCGCGATTTATCGCCTAAAACGTCAGCGGCTATTGTCAGCTATGGTGAACGGATGTCGAGCCGCATTGTGGCGTGCCTGATAGAAGGGGCGGAGTGGTTTGACAGCCGAATGTTTATCAAGACGTATAGGCAAGGTGATAAGAACATCCTTTCAACGGAACTTACCAATGAACTGGTGCACAAACATCTAGAAAAATTCTGTTCTGCGGCATTGTCTTCTTCTCCTGCAGAAAGTTCGTCTCCCGTGGCCGTTGTTGGCGGTTTCATTGCAACGGACAAAGACAGTGGGGAGGTCACTAATCTGGGACGTGGCGGAAGCGATTATACGGCAAGTATCATAGCTGCAGAACTAGATGCTGACGTTTTGGAGATTTGGACGGACGTAGACGGCTTCATGACAGCCGATCCCAAAGTGATACAGAATGCCTATACCATTCCCGAACTTACGTATGTGGAGGCGATGGAACTCTGCAACTTTGGAGCCAAAGTTGTCTATCCCCCAACCATCTATCCCGTTTGCGTTAAGAATATTCCTATCCTTATAAAGAATACGTTCAACCCCGCTGTCCCCGGCACGGTTATTAAGAGCGAGGTAAAAGATGATGTGCGTAGCATCAAAGGTATTTCGAGTATCAAGAGTACCAGTCTAATAACAGTTTCGGGTCTGTCTATGGTCGGCGTTATCGGAGTGAACCGTCGCATCTTCTCGTGCCTGGCAGAGAACGGTATTTCCGTGTTTATGGTATCTCAGGCTTCGTCAGAGAATAGCACTAGTATCGGTGTGCGCGACGTAGAGGTAAAGGAAGCATGCCGTGTGCTGAACCGGGAATTTGAGAAAGAAATCGAAGACCGGAAGATGTTTCCGATGCAGACGGAGAGCGGACTGGCTACTGTGGCCATTGTGGGTGAGAATATGAGGCATACCCCCGGTATTGCCGGTAAACTGTTCGGAACGTTGGGCCGAAGCGGTATCTCTATCATTGCTTTCGCGCAGGGAGCCTCGGAAACCAATATCTCGTTTGTCATTAAAGAGAAGTATTTGCGCAAAGCCTTAAACTCCATCCACGACTCTTTCTTCCTTTCGGAATATCAGGAAGTGAATCTCTTTGTATGCGGAGTGGGAACAGTGGGAGGTTCGTTACTGGAGCAGATACATCTGCAGCAGGAGAAACTGAAGCGCGAATTGCGGGTTAAGTTGAATGTCGTGGGTATTGCCAGTGGGCACAACGCGATGTTTAATCGTGAAGGACTGAACCTGAACGATTTTAAGGAACAGCTACGGCACTCGCCGGCAAGTGATATACAGCGGTTGCGTGAAGAGGTTATCGGTATGAATATCTTCAATTCGGTGTTTGTAGACTGCACGGCATCTGCTGAGGTAGCCAGCCTCTATAAAGACTTCCTCAACCACAATATTAATGTGGTGGCCGCAAATAAAATTGCGGCCAGTAGCGACTATGCCACTTACCATGAGTTGAAGCAGATCGCCCAAAAACGGGGAGTTAAGTTCCTATTTGAGACGAATGTGGGGGCGGGCTTGCCCATTATTCGCACCATTAACGATTTAATAAATTCCGGTGACAAGATTTTGCGTATAGAAGCAGTCCTGTCAGGGACATTGAATTACATTTTCAATACAATTAGTCGGGATATTCCTTTCAGCGAGACTGTGCGTATGGCCAAAGTTGAGGGCTACAGTGAACCAGACCCGAGAATAGACCTTTCTGGTAAGGATGTGATTCGCAAACTGGTAATCCTCACCCGTGAAGCCGGATACGAGATTGAGCAGGAGGATGTGGAGGCCCATTTGTTTATTCCCGACAGTTTGTTCAAGGGGGCACTCGATGAGTTTTGGGAGAAGTTGCCTTCATTGGATGCCGAATGGGAGCAACGTCGGAAACTTCTGGAGGAGAAACATTGTGTATGGCGTTTTGTCGCAAAGTTTGAGAATGGGAAAGGTAGTGTGTCATTGCAGGAATTTACTCCCGACCATCCTTTCTATGTATTGGAAGGTTCAAACAATATCGTTATGCTTACGACGGAACGTTATAACGAATACCCTATGCTAATCCAAGGGTATGGTGCCGGTGCATCGGTAACGGCCGCCGGTGTTTTTGCAGATATCATGTCGTTGGCGTGAAGCATTGCTTAACATACTTAATGCTTTTTTAACACATCTGATAAAGAGCGATTCAACTATTAGTCGTAATTTTGCAGCCGTTTACGTTTATAGGTTCCTTTATAGAAACTAAAAGCAATGAGTAAAATATGAAGAAAGTAGTTGTTTTTTTGTTAGGAGTGATGATTCTCCTTACGGGCTGCGATACGAAGCAGGAACGCGTGGAAAGTACGGTTACTGTGGTCGTGGAACGAGTTGAGGCATCGGATAATTATGCCCGCTTACCCTATGTCGGTACAGTAGAGGAGGAAAGTTCTACAAGTGTGAGTTTTACGGGTATGGGCGTATTGAATACGTTGGCAGTGAACGAAGGTCAGCCTGTCCGAAAGGGACAATTACTGGCTGTCATCGACGAAACTCAGGCTCGTAGTATGCTTGCCACGACAAAAGCCGCACTGGATCAGGCTTTGGATGCTCAGGCTCGCATGAAGCAGTTGCATGACAATCAATCATTACCTGACATCAAGTGGGCAGAAATCGAAAGCAAGGTACAGCAAGCCAAATCGGCTTACGACATCGCAAAGAAGAACTTGGAGGATTGTCGTATCTATGCTCCGGTGAGCGGTTTGGTGGGTGCAAAGATTATGGATGTGGGCGAGACCGTGTTGCCTACTGAACCGGTACTTACCATTCTGTCTATTGATCGTGTAAAGGTGCGTGTGTCCATTCCCGAACGCGAGATAGCCGGCATTACAGCCGATACACCTACTCAGATCGCTGTGGATGCTCTTGACGGTGAAACATTCCAGGGAGGTAAGATAGAAAAGGGAATAAGTGCAGATCCTCTGACCCATACCTATGATATCCGTATAGCCATGCCTAACCCGGAGCATAAATTATTGCCCGGCATGGTGGCAAAAGTGACAATGGCTTCCTCTCAGGAAAAAGCTATTGTATTGCCGATTATGGCCGTACAGCAGGCTACAGACAATAGTCTGTTTGTGTGGGCCGTTAAGGAAAAACGTGCTCACCGTCAGCCTGTCAGCATCGGTCAGGTGATAGGTAACAGTGTTGCTATCGTGTCGGGCCTCTCAGAGGGTGAATTAGTGATTGTGGAAGGCTACCAGAAGGTGGGAGAGGGTAGTCCGGTGAATTATGATATAAAAGGTAAAACGAAATAGGAACTGTCAGTTTGCTTGCGTGCTGCAAGCTACAGACAGTTTTATTTTCTCTATTTCTTTTTTATCTTATTTCTCTTTCTCGTTTATATATTAGGCTTATGGAATGGAAGAAAAGTTGGGCTGCATGGCCTGTCAATAATTATCGTATAACGATTGTTTTAACCGTGTTGATGCTGGTATTCGGCTTGTATGGTATGTATATGATGCCCAAAGACGAGTTTCCGGCTTACACTGTTCGTCAGGGCTTGGTTGTGGCTGTCATGCCGGGGGCCACGAGTGAGGAGATTGAAGCTCAGGTTGCTCGTCCGTTGGAACGCTATTTGTTTACTTTCAAGGAGGTACGTCGGGAGAAGACGACAACTACCAGTCAAAACGGTATGTGTATCGTAATGGTGCAGTTGCAGGAATACGTGAGTAACAAAGACGAGGTATGGAGCAAACTGAAGCATGGCCTCAGCACGTTCAAGAGCCAACTGCCCGGAGGCGTTGTGGCTTTGGTTGTGAACGACGATTTCGGCGATGCCTGCGCCTTGCTCATCACGATTGAAAGTCAGCAACGCAGCTATCGTGAGTTACAGCAATATAGCGATGAACTGGCAGACCGGTTGCGACGGGTAAAGTCTGTTAGCAATGTGCGTCAGTATGGTGAAGTGAAAGAACAACTGTCCCTCAACGTAGATCGTGAGCGTCTGGCCGCCTACGGCATTGGACAGGCAACTTTGATGCAAGCCATCGGCGGACAAGGACTGACTACCATTGCTGGCAGTGTCACGGGCGGTGAGCAGAATATACAGTTGCACGTCAGTCCGACGCAGAGTAGTGAAGAGGAAGTGATGAACCAAATCATCTATGCCGCAGGCGGTAAGGTAGTACGGGTGCGTGATGTTGCTACGGTGAAGCGTGAGTACGATACCTCGAAGAGTTACATCGAGAATAACGGAAACCGTTGTGTCCTTCTTTCCTTGGAGATGAGTAGCGGCAACAATATTGTGGCTTATGGTGAGCAGGTGGATGACGTGATAGCCCAGTTCAAGCAGGACTATTTGCCTCAGGATGTTGAGATTCGCCGCATTACCGACCAACCGAAAGTTGTGGGCGATTCCGTTCACGACTTCCTGCGCGACCTCTTTATTTCGATGCTCATCATCGTGTTGATTATGATGGTACTCTTTCCCATCCGCAGTGCCATCGTTGCTGCTATTACCATCCCTTTGAGCACATTCACTTCGACGGGTATCATGTATGTACTTGGCATTCCCCTAAATACCATAACCTTGGCTTGTCTTATTGTGGTATTGGGTATGATCGTGGATAACAGTATTGTTGTCATTGATGGTTATTTGGAGTATCTAAGCAAGGGCATGGGCCGCAGGGAATCGGCAGTGAAGGCCGTGCAACAATACTTCGCTCCCATGATGCTGGCCACGGTTTGCATTTGTGCGATATTCTTCCCCTTGGTGATGACCATGAAAGGCGAGGCGCATGACGTTATCGCTCTGTTTCCTATAACCATGACTATCAATCTGATGGTATCGTTGGCCGTGGCTGTAGTGGTTATTCCGGTACTCAATGCCGCATTGATTAAGAAAGTGGATAAGCCCAAGGAAGGCGAACTGAAACTAACCGACCGGGTGCAGGCAGTCTACGAGAAAGTCCTGAAATGGACGTTCAAACATCCTACTACAACGATGATAGGGGCGGTGGTGCTTGTACTCTTGACTAGTCTGATTTTCCCCCAACTGAAGATGCGGCAGTTCCCCTATGCAGACCGTAACCAGTTTGCCGTAGAGATATTTTTGCCCGAAGGTGAGGGGCTGGAGCACACGCGGGAGATTGCCGACAGCATGCGTAACGTCCTGCAACGGGATGAGCGTGTGGTTAGTGTCACCTCGTTTATCGGTTGCAGCAGTCCGCGCTTTCAGGTGTCGTATGCGCCGCAGATGGGTGGGCGCAACTTTGCGCAGCTCATTGTCAATACACCTGATATAGAGACGACTTTCGGCGTGCTTAACGACTATGCGCCCGAGTGGAGCAACCATTGGCCCGATGCCTACGTCCGTTTCAAGCAAATGGACTTCCTGTATGCTCCGACTCATGAATATCGCTTCTATGGTGATAATCTTGATAGTCTGAACCGGGCAGCCGATATGCTGATGGCCGAAATGCGTCATATACCCGGTATTGAATGGGTGCATACGGATTACGACCAGCCTCATCCTATCATGGAAGTTGCGCTTGACCCGGTAGCCTCGGCTCAGCTTGGCATTAACCGCACGGCCGCTCAGTGGCAACTGATGTTGCAGACGGGAGAAATGCAGGTTGGCAGTATCTGGGAAGGTGATTATGAAGTTCCCGTCATAGTGAAAGATGAGCATACGCAGCACATGCGGCTGGGTGATGTCGGCAACACTTATCTGACCACCTCGACCGGCCAAAGCGTGCCTCTGCGTCAGGTGGCACAGGTCGCTCCAGCATGGACGAGTTCCAAAATCATACACCGCAACGGCGAGCGCTGCCTGAGTGTTACCGCAGAGGGCAAACGTAACGTACTGGCTGCTCCCATTCAGACCCGGATACAGAACATTATGAAACGTATGTCTCTGCCTCAGGGCGTGCGTAGCGAGGTTGGCGGTGAAGTGGAACTGAATGGCGAGATGCTGCCGCAGATAGCTGCCGGCATAGGAATCGCTTTGGTCATTATCTTTTTCTTTATTCTCTTCAATTTCAAACGTTTCGGTATTACTATTATCTGCATGGTGGCTATATCCCTCAGCATTCCCGGTGCTATGATTGGCCTATGGATAGCCAATCGCACGTTAGGCCTCACCTCACTATTCGGTTTCATTACGCTTATGGGAATCATTATGCGTAATGAGATTCTTATTTTTGAACACGCCGACCAACGTATGGCGGAAGGTTGGAATGCCAAGGGGGCCGCTTTTGATGCCGGTCGCCGTCGTATGGTGCCCATTTTCCTCACCACAGCCACTACGGCCGTCGGTGTTATCCCCATGATTATTGCGGGTTCATCATTCTGGATGCCCGTCGGTATTACTATTTTTGCCGGCGGCATAGGTACGCTCATTCTTGTTGTCACGGTTCTTCCCGTGGTGTACTGGAAATTAAATGCTTCTCGCTCAAACTCTTCCAACGGAACGTTGAATAAGGCCGTGGTCGTTTTGCTCTTGTTGATGCTACCGGTTGTGTCAAAAGCGGAAGGGGAAGAACAGCTCTCTCTGCCTCAATGTCTGGAACTGGCCCGTCAGCATAATCGAACGTTGCAGAACGCAGCTCTCGAAATAGATAAGGCAACGGAGCAGCGCAAGGAGGCTTTCACAAAATACTTCCCTGACATTCAGGCTAATGTTCTGGCATTCCGCGCCTTTGACGAGATGATGAAAGGCGATGGTACCATTCCCCCGGAGATTGCAGCCATCAATCCCTCTTTTGCCGCATACGTGGGAGCACCGTTCTCATATAGCGAACTCAACCGAGCCTATTCGACCACCCTCACGCTGACGCAGCCTCTCTATACCGGAGGGCGTATTGTGGGCGGTAACCGGTTGGCAAAAATCGGTCTGGAGGCGGTCGCTCTTCAGCGTCAGATGAAAGAAAAGGACGTTCTGCAGAAGGTGACCGAATGTTACTGGCAGATAGCCTGTGCGAAATACAACCTGCAAACGATTGAGGCTGCGGAAAAGCAACTTGAGGCGGTTTGTAAGTTAGTAAAGAACTACGTCGATGCGGGAGTGACTACAAGGAACGACCTCCTGAAAGTTCAACTGCGGCAGCAGGAACTGGCTTCGAACCGACTGAAACTGGAGAATGGCGAACGTGTGCTTCTCCTGTTGTTGGCTCAGCAAATCGGTATGGCCGGTCATCAGATAGATATAGACGTCGCTTTGCCGGAAGCCGCGAATCCCGCGGAAGTACGTATATCGACTGACGAAGCGGTGAACAGCCGTCAGGAGATGACGCTTGTCCGGAAGCAGGTGGAGGCCGGAGAATGGCAGGTTAAGATGGAACGCGGCAAATATTTGCCCACTGTGGCCATAGGTATGGCGGGTTACAACATGGGTGTGGGCGGCTTGTCGGCCGACGTGAAGAAGTATATGGACACGAATATGACCAATGGACTGGTGTTCGGCACGGTTTCCGTGCCCATCATGTCGTGGTGGGGCGGCCGCCATGCGATACGCCGCACGCAGTTGGAACTCCGGCAGGCTCAAAATGACGTGGATGAGGCCCGCGAGCAGTTGACGGTGGATGTGGAGGCGGCTTGGAGCAGTCTCACCGAAGCCTATCAACAGATTGGAATTACCCGCGCCAGTGTAGCGTCTGCGGAGGAGAATCTGCGCATAAGCACCGACCAGTACAAGGCTGGTACGGAGACACTCAGCGACCTGTTGGATGCGGAGACACTGAACCGTCAGGCGCAAAGCCAACTGTCAGAGGCCATGGCTACCTATCAGGTGAAGCTGGCAGACTACTTACGCAAGACACGATAGAACGGGCTCATTCCCGGTGTGCGTCAGGGGCGCGGAGTAAGCGTAAAAGCATTCGTTCTCTTCCGTCCGTCGGATGTCCGCCAACCGTCCATAGGAGGACGGGGCCTCGACAATAGCGGGACCGAGGCCAGACAATAGTAAGGATTCGCCCCCGTCCATAGGGGGATGCAAACGGGGTGTTGTGAATCCGAGTTTTTCTTTCTATAAAAATGCTTGTCGGCTGACTGGAGATGCTTTTTGATTTCCGTTCAGCCGACCTATATATAATAAGGTATATCGCTCTAAACTTTTAATGACTTGATTTCGGTTTGGAGCAAATCGAGAAATTGGGCGGCATGGGCACCGTCCATCTGGGTGTGGTGAAACTGGAAAGATACCATGAGTGTGGTCTTGAACCAACCTTTCCGGTACTTGCCCCATATCATAAACGGATTGTTGAAAATTCCGCTGTACATACCCACGGCTCCGTCTATGTCGTACTGCGCCAATGCGGATGTGCCGATAACCATCCGGTCTGCCAAGTCATGATTTTCGCAAGTTTCGGCAACTTGTCGGGTGAGTCGGAGATAGTCTGTGTTGAACCGCTCCGGATTGTCCGAGAAAGGGATGTCGCACGAACTGACTTCTCCCTTGCTGTTGGCGACAATCGTGTTTACAGCCAAGGAATCGTAGCGGATGAGTTTCTCGCCCACCGGGAGCATATAGAACTCTTTGACTTGTGAGGCAGCCTTGCCGATGCACCAACACATCAGCATGTTGAACTTCATGCCTTTCCGTTTGCTGACTTTCAGTATCCGCGACACATCAAGCGTTTTGAAGAATGTCACCATCGGCATGGGGGCGTTCATCCATATCTCAAATGCGTAGGCACGGGTAGTTTCTTGGGGATTTACTTCTTTCATCTTTTTTTAGGACAAAGTTACAACCGATGGGCCTTTCGAGCATAGAATAAAACGGACATCATGCCGGAGTCGTGTATAAATCGGAGTAGGGGTGGGGGATGGCGGACGGAACGACACCGCTGAATTGCCTGAACTCACGTATGAGATGCGAAGGGTCGGAGTAGCCGCAGGCATACGCGAGGTCGGCATAATTGCGCGTATGCCGTTGCAGCAGCCAGAGGGCTTTCTGAAATCGGACGATTCGGGCATACTCCTTGGGCATCATGCCGACATGATTGTTGAACACTCGTCCGAATTGTTTCGTACTCAGACATGCCGCGTTTGCTAGTTCATGGACAGAGAGGGAGGGGGTGGATTTAAGTAAGTTGATAACATTTCCAATCCTTTCGGTATTGAATATATCCGGACAGCGGCTTAGTTTGGACAATAGCCAATGTTCTATGTGGTAGATACATTGGGCTGTATCTTCGCAGTCGAATACTTGTGCGGCAAGTGCGGACAGACTTTTGTTTTCGATGTCATAGCCCGAGATTTCGGAATTGTAGAACGCAGATGGTGGCGTGTCGATAAACAGACCAATCGTATGAGGTTGGAACACGGCAACAATCATTTCCGTGTCACCGCCGGCAACTATGTGTGCGGGAAAATTGACCTGCCCGCTGATGGTGAATACAGCTTGCGAGACCGATAGTTCAGGAATGTATAAAGGTGTCCGCTTGTGAAAGATGATTTGCGGGCAGCCGATAGGGAAAGTCAGAATATGGAACGGTTTCCGACTGTCCAGTACCCAGTAGTAGCGCACGTAGGGTTGCAACGGGGCACAGGGTTTTATGACAGACAATCCTGTCATGTCCGCTCCCCGGATTTTGTGGCGTGTTGCCGGTTCTCCATTATCGCGTCGAAATTCTCACGTCCCCAGTCAATGAGATTCTGAATAAGCGGTAGCAGCGTTTTTCCGAAAGCCGAAACCGAGTATTCGGTTCTCGGTGGCACATCGGGGTATAGTCGTCGTTCAAGAATCCCGTCGGTGTGTAACTGGCGCAGGACTTGGGATAAGACTTTCTCCGAGATTGACGGAATGGTTCTGTAAAGTTCGTTGAAGCGTGCCGGTTCGCTTTCCGAGACTTTCAGCAACACCACCAAAGCCCACTTGTTGCCCATCCATTCCAACATGGGGGCGGCCTTGCAATATTCGTAATCTAACTTTTTTGCCATTTTCGTGGAGTCGGAACTTGTTTGTTCTGAGTAAAACAAACCTTTCGGTAAGGGTCAAACCCGTTGGTAAGTTATTGCTTTACCGCAGCTTCTTGTCTAACTTTGCACTGCAAAACTAATAAAAATAATCGAAATATGATGTATCCGCAACTTCATTTTACAGGGCAGGTATGGCGACCGCCCTATGAGGCCAGTTCACAACTCCTGCAATTAACCTCCGGCTGCACCTGGCATAAATGTAAATTTTGCAGTTTGTATCACGGCACCCCGTTTCGTATGTCTCCGCTTTCGGAGGTAGAGGAGGATTTGAACGTAATCCGTCAGTGGCAACCTCGTGCCAGACGCGTTTATCTTACCGGAGCTAATCCTTTCGCGTTGAGTTATAACAGGCTGATGGATGTAGCTCTGCTACTTCGCAAGTACCTGCCTTTTATGGTTTCATTCGGAATGTTTGCCCGGGTGACTGACATAAAACCGAAGTCGGTGGCGGAGTTGAAGAATCTCCGGCATCTCAAACTCGACAGCATCAACATCGGCGTGGAGACTGCGCATGATCCAACTCTCGAACGTATGAACAAGGGCTACCATGCTGCAGATATATTGGAACAATTATCCAAACTTGAAGAAGCCGGAATACGCTATAATATCGTTTATCTCAATGGTCTTGGCGGCAAAGGCAATGGTGTGGCAAGCGCGGTCGCAACTGCCGATGTCCTGAATCAACTTCATCCCTGCATCATCAACATTGTATCACTGACGATATTTCCTGAATCCCAACTTTATCAAGAAGTGATGGACGGGAGTTATGAGGAAGAACCCGAAATAGAGCGTCTTGTGGAGATGCGAACGTTAATAGAGCGACTGACTATCAAAACAAATATACTCAGCAATCATGTCTCCAATACAGTGCCTGTGACCGGGGCACTTCCCAATGACAAGGCTGCAATTCTCGCAGAGTTTGATAAAGCCATCGCTGCTTTCCCGGAGAGTGAGTTGAAAGCCTATCGCGACCGGATTAGGCATTTGTAATGAACCGCAATCTTACGCTTTATAGTTGCGCTTAATCTCGTCGATAGATTTTCCACCGATACCGATATTCTCGTCCGGCAGTTCTTTAATAGAAACCATAAAGAACTGCGGCGGGATGCCGGGTATCTCGGATGCCGACATTGTGAGTCGCTCAATAAGCTGTTTCTTCTGTTCGGAAGTC
>CAMWQU010000029.1 GCA_947176535.1 uncultured Prevotellaceae bacterium | reverse complement strand
ATTCAAAGGCGACCGGTTAATTATTCGGTCGCCTTTGAATAATTAACCGGTCGCCACCGAATAAACTCGTCCTCTCGTTATAAGGCAATCGTCAAAGCGGCTATCGGCATCGCTTTCGGGCGGATTCGTAACAGCTCTGTACGATTAAAATCTTTGGAGACACACGGGATGTGGGAAAAAATGTGTATCTTTGTCGCATAAATTCAGAAACGCCAAAAAGAAAGATAACGATGAAAGATTTCTGCGAATTGATTGCCGTTCGGCGCAGTCATCGGAAGTTTACCGAAGAAGCCGTTAGTGAGGAAACCCTGAAACTGCTGCATCGGGCAGCCCTCATGGCCCCGTCGAGCAAAGGATTACATAGTTATGAATTTGTGACGGTTATGGAAAAAGAAAAATTGAGCAGCCTTTCACAATGTAAGGACATGGGCGGCGAATTGCTTGCCGGAGCCTCCGCGGCGATTGTCGTACTGGGCGACCCCGACGTGAGCGATACATGGATAGAGGATGCCAGCGTGGCCGCAACGATGGTGCTCCTGCAGGCCGAAGATTTGGGCCTCGGCGGATGCTGGGTGCAGGTGAGAGGCCGACAGGATTCTGCAGGACATCCGGCCGAAGACAACGTCCGTCGCTTATTAGGCATACCGGAGGAAAAGCGCGTATTGTGTATCATCGCCCTCGGACATAAGGGAGCGGAGCGCAAGCCACAGAACGAAGAACGGCTGAAGTGGGAGAAAGTGCATCGGGAGCAATGGTGACGGCATGAAGATTACACTGATTGGTACGGGCAACGTAGGCACCAACCTTGCCGTAGCATTCCGTGAGACCGGGCATGAGGTGATTTGGCTGAGGGGACGCGACTTCCGGACTGAGGAGATAGGCGGCGACGTGGTGGTCGTGAGTGTGCGGGATGAGGCACTGCCGTCCGTGGCCGAGAGGCTTCGCGGTGTCGGTACTCTGGTGGTTCATACGGCCGGAAGTGTGCCGCAGGAGGTGTTGGAATGTCCCCGACGGGGCGTGTTCTACCCCATGCAGACCTTTACGAAAGAACGCATTGTCCGGTTTACCGACATTCCGGTGTTCATCGAGTCCGCAACGGATTTGCCGTTGCTGGAGCAACTGGCGCGGAGCATCAGCGGCCGGGTGTTCCCTCTCGACAGCGAGGGACGCAAGCACCTGCATCTGGCGGCCGTCTTTGCCTGCAACTTCGCCAACCACTGCTATGCCCTGTCGGAAACGCTCCTCCGCGAGCACGGTATTCCTTTTGAGGTGATGCTGCCGCTTATCGACGAGACTGCCGAAAAAGTGCATGTGCTCTCTCCCCGGAAAGCGCAGACCGGGCCTGCCGTGCGGCAGGATGTGTCCGTGCTGGAACGGCAGGAGGCCATGCTGACGGGGCGTCTCAGGGAGATATACCGTCTCATGAGCGAAAGCATACACGAATTAAACGTAAATCATACATGATAAACTACGACTTAACGAAAATCCGGGCCATCGTTTTTGACATAGACGGTGTGTTGAGTGCCGAGACCATCCCCATGAATGAGGCGGGGATTCCCTGTCGGACGGTGAATATCAAGGATGGCTATGCGCTGCAGTTGGCCGTAAAAATGGGCCTGCATATCGCCATCATCACAGGGGCCAATGTCGAAGCCATTCGTGTGCGCTACGAAGGTCTGGGGGTGAAGGATATCCACATCGGAGCATCGGTGAAGATAAAGACCTATGAGGCGTTTTTAGAGAAATACGGCCTTTGCGACGAGGAGGTGCTCTACATGGGCGACGATATTCCCGATTACGAAATCATGAAGCGGAGCGGTTGTCCCTGTTGTCCGGCAGATGCCGCCCCGGAAATTAAGGCCATCAGCCGGTACATCAGTCCGCTCAATGGAGGTTATGGTTGCGGACGCGATGTCGTGGAACAAGTGCTCCGCGCAAAGGGTCTGTGGATGGCCGATAACAAAGCATTCGGATGGTAAGATGAAAGAACTATCGACATACAACATCGTATTGGCCAGCGGTAGCCCGCGGCGCAAAGAACTCTTGGCCGGACTGGGGCTTCAGTTTGAAGTCCGTCTCTTGCCCGGCATCGACGAATCCTATCCGGAGGGACTGACGGGCGAAGAGATAGCGCAAACTATATCACGGAAAAAGGCGGAGGCGTATCGCCCGACACAACAAACGGACGAACTCATCCTGACGGCCGATACCATCGTCTACCTCGACGGGCAAGTGCTGGGGAAACCATCCGATGCGGAGGACGCAAGGCGGATGTTGCGTTTGCTTAGCGGACGCACCCACGAGGTGATAACGGGAGTGACCCTGCTGACACGCGACAAGACGCATACGTTCTCTTCCGTAAGCAAGGTAAAATTTGCGGATATAACAGACAGAGAAATTGATTATTATGTAGACAACTATCATCCGTTGGATAAAGCGGGAGCCTACGGCATTCAGGAGTGGATTGGCTACATCGCGGTGGAGCGAATCGAGGGCTCTTACTTCAATGTCATGGGGCTGCCCGTACAACGACTTTATCAAGAACTGAAAAACTTTCTGCAAAGCTAACATCAACGATTGAATCATGAAACTGTTTAGATGCTTATTCCTGCTGCTGTTCTGCCTCTGTCTTTGGGGATGTGAAGAAGAGAACAAAGGGGCCATGCCTCCGATTTTTCAGGGCTTCAGCATTTCTCCGAGTATAGTACATCCCGGCGATAAAGTGACGTTTACGGCCGTACAGATACAGCCGGGCCGCAATTTATACGGGGCGAAACATTCCTGGAAACTGATTTCCCCGCAGTCGGATGTCGTACTTTCTTATGAAACGGCAGAGGGCAAATCAGAGAGTTCGACCGACAATCCCGTATGGACAGTGGAAATTCCGGAAGATGCTCCCGCCGGCATCTATGCAGGAACGTTCTCCGCCAACTGGAACAACGCTTCCGACGGCCACACGGAGCAGTATGACGGGGGAACCGGAGAGGGCTGTACGGGCCGCATTATGTCGTATGGCTCTACGCTCTACAGCCGTGCCACCGGCACATTTCAGGTGAGAGTTTCCGGGAAATAGGTGGGATTTATTTCGTAATCCCACACTCTGCTGAACAATAAAACAGCGTGTCGCACGTTATAGAAACAATGACGTGCGCACTACGGAAATCATTTCTACTGCTGTTCGCATTCCTATGGGGATGCGCCTTTTCTTTGTATGCGGAGGAAAGTGCCGATACAACGAAGGTGAAACTGCGCGGCTCTGTCGTGGATGAGAATCAGGAGCCGATACCTTTTGTCGTGGTTCGCATCGAGGGACAGGGAATCGCAACTACCGCCAACATCGACGGCAAGTATAACATTGCTTTCCGAACGGCTGACAGTGTGACGGTTACGTATCAGATGATGGGCTTCGCCAAACGCAAGCGGATATTGAAGAAGCCCGTCGGGGAGTTGGTGCTGAATATCGTAATGAAGTCCGATGACCGGCAACTGGACGATGTGGAAGTGGTGGAAATCCGCCGTCAGATGGAACAGACTCAGACCCTGAACACCAAAGAGTTGAAACGTCTGCCCTCGACGACCGGGAATGCCGTAGAAGAACTGGTTTCCACTCAGGCAGGTGTGTCCTCTCACAATGAGCTGTCAAGCCAGTATAACGTGCGCGGAGGTTCGTTTGACGAGAATTTCGTTTACATCAATGGCGTGGAAGTCTACCGCCCGTTGCTTATCAGCAGCGGGCAACAGGAGGGCCTGTCCGTTATCAACAGCGACATGGTGGAGAAAGTGGAGTTCTCGGCCGGCGGTTTCGAGGCCAAGTATGGCGATAAGATGTCGTCGGTGCTCGACATCACCTACCACAAGCCCCGGGGATGGGAAGGGTCGGTGCAGACGTCCCTGCTCGGCGCAAATGCCTATGCCGGGTATGGAAAGAGGAAATTCTCGTTTTCCAACGGGCTCCGCTATAAGACGAACCAGTATATGCTGGGGGCTTTGGAGACCAAAGGAGAGTATCGCCCCAATTTCTTTGACTATCAGGCCTACCTGTCGTGGTCGCCAAGCCGCAACTGGACATTCGACGTCATAGCCTACATATCGCGCAACGACTACAAATTCGTGCCCAAAGACCGCGAGACACGCTTCGGCACAATGGAAGATATAAAGAGCTTCAAGGTCTATTTCGACGGCAAGGAAGAAGACCTATTCCGCACACTATTCGGTACGGCCAAGCTGACACGAAAGATTAACGGAAACTCCGACATCAGTCTTGCTTTCAGTGCCTTTTCCACCAAGGAGCGTGAAGCCTACGACATACAAGGGCAGTACTGGTTGGACGATGCCATCGTCGGGCAGCAACTGGCCGTAGGCACCTACATGGAGCATGCCCGAAATTTCCTGACCAGCAGCACGCAGACACTGAAAATGGAATACAATCTGCGGAAACGGAACCATAGTCTGCTGACGGGTTTATCATGGAAGCACGAGCGCATAGAGGAGAATGCCCGGGAATGGGAAAGCCGGGACAGCAGTAGGTATAGTATTCCGCACACGGGCAACGACCTGATGCTCATCTACAACCTGAAGAGCGTAAATGAGATTTCAACCGACCACATGGAAATGTACGTCCAGGACACATGGCGTAAAGCCTCGTCTCTCGGCATTCTGAGCGTGAACTATGGTGCCCGCCTCTCATACTGGAACTGGAATAGCGAATGGCTTTTCTCGCCGCGTGTGTCCATGGGCTACGTGCCGGAGAAGAACGAAAACTTCACGTTCCGACTTGCAACCGGACTTTACTATCAACGCCCGTTTTATAAGGAACTGCGTGACACCGTGACGACTGCCGGAAACACTGTCGTACAACTGAACAAGGGCATCAAGTCGCAACGCTCGTTTCAGTTATTGGCCGGCATGGAATACAAGTTCCGCATCGCCCGCCGCCCGTTCAAGTTCACCTCAGAAGTCTACTACAAGGCACAAGGTAACATCATCCCGTACAATGTCGATAACGTTCGCATTGTCTACTACGGTCAGAATCTGGCCAAAGGCTATGTGGCCGGCATTGACCTCAAAGTGTACGGCGAGTTCGTGAAAGGAACCGACAGTTGGATTAGCTTCGGCCTGATGAAGGCCCAAATGAATCTCAACGGAAAGAAAATCCCACAGCCCACCGATCAGCGCTGGAACATGAATTTCTTCTTCTCGGATTACTTCCCCGGTACCACCCGCTGGAAAATGAATCTGAAAGCCACCTTTGCCGACGGACTTCCGTTCGGTGCTCCTCACACGGGACTGGAACGCAATGTGTTCCGTGCTCCGGCCTACAAGCGTGTGGATATTGGCATGAACTATCGGGCCTTGAACAACGAAGACAGACACCTGCGCCACAATGCCGTAAAAAACATCTGGTTAGGACTGGACTGCTTCAATATCTTCGGCTTCTCCAACGTCAGCGGTTACTATTGGGTTACCGACGTTGTAGGCAGTCAGTTCGCAGTCCCCAATTACCTGACGGGACGCATGATAAATGTCCGGGCCTTGATAGAATTTTGATAATGAGCCGGCGAGGAAGAGGTTTTTCTGTTATACGTAACCTACCTTTCCGCTTGCTCTGCCGTCCCACTTGAAATGAGAAACGTCCTGCTCCGTAACAATCAATTCGCCATTCGTTCGGGCAACTCTGAGCTGTGTGATGTGTGCGATAGTCTGCGCCAGATGAAAAATGGTTCTTGCATTGGCGGGAGATTCTTTTGTCTCACAAGACTTTATACACTCCACGTATTTCTGAAGTGTTGTTTTTGCGTCAGGCATAACCTCCAGACGATACTCTCTCTGAAGCAGGAAGTAAAGAATTTCTGTCAGTTCAGCAGCAGTAAAATCGTTGAACACGATGGAATTACCATACACCGCTACACCATTGGTTGCCAAGTTCTTGGCAATCATGTCTTCAGATACCTGCTGCTGGGCAAAGACCAATGCCGTAGTCTGCTGATACTCTCCCAGTTTGTTAAGGAGCCACATCTTCAGATAGTTGCAATTCAGGCTTTTTTCACTTGGAGCATCCATATCGAGGAACAGCAGTCCGTCCTTTGCATTCTTGATGGCCCGTTTAAGAACCTGGTAAGCATCATTACCGACCAGTTCCTCGGCATTCACGCAGATGGTCTGCCCACGCTTCAGGATGCCCAGTCCCTGCAATATCTTTCCTAAGATTTCTGCCGCCGTACTCTTTCCGGTTCCGGTCTTTCCGATAAAGTCCCAATACAAGGCCTCCGGAATTATCTTTAAGGTACCTTGTTTATGGCGTAACTTCGAAATGGCTACATAGTCATGAAAAGCCTGTTTCGCATTCTGTAATCCCACCAACGGGTCAAGCCGTTCAAGCGCCTGCGTCAGAATGGTCTCATCCAAATCTTTGGGACACAACTCATGCGTCACCACATCGGGGATGTCACATGCCTCAATGGTAGTCATTTCATCCACCGTAATGTCATCTATCGGCTTGACCAAAAGCCTTCGGCCCAACGAGGGAATAATGTGCGTCGTAATCAGACGGGTAATGAAACGCCCGTTGCCGAAGTGCTCGTCCTTATGGTCATACTCGTTGATGACATAGTTTGCCAACTTCTTTTCCGCCTCCGGAGTCATTCTATAGTGTTCTTCTTCCAACACCTTTTTACCTATCTGCAGGAGCTGCTCCGGGGTATAGTCCTCAAAATGGAAGATGTAGGGGAACCGGCTCTTCATGCCCGGATTGGCTTCCAGCATCTTCTTCATCTCCCCCGTATAGCCCGCAAGGATCACAATCATGTCCGTGTCGTCGGAGCCCAAATAAGTCAGTAGGGTCTCTATGACGCGCATACCGAAGTCCCTTTTGTTATCGCCCTCCGTAAACAGGTTATAGGCTTCGTCTATGAACAATACCCCTCCGTTGGCACTGCTGATAGCACTCAGGGTATTCTTCTCTGTCACACCGATAAACTCACCGACAAGTTTTGTACGATCGGTCACCACCACATGGCCGGAGGAGAGCACTCCTATGCTGTGGTATATTTCTCCGATGCATTGGGCAATCGCCGTTTTGCCGGTTCCCGGATTACCCGTAAACACCATGTGCAGAGGTGGCATCTTATTATAAAAACCCTTGCTGGCTCTAAGATTGTTGAGTTTCACCAGTGCCATGTGATCGAGCATCTGCTTCTTCACTCCCTCCAGTCCCACCAGAGATTCCATTTTCCGGATGGATGCTTCCGTGTCGGGATGCTGTATCTCCGGTAAGTCCTCCGGCAAAATCGTACACAAGTCCATCTGTTCCGGCTGCAAGTCCTGCCGAACCACACGTTCCGATATTCTTGGAATAATTTCTTTGTCAAAAATCTCTTGCAGAAAGTAGATGTTCCTGAAATTAGAGCCTCGCAATTTATACGCAAAACTCAGATATTCTTTCAGGGCCGTTTCCGTAGAGGGGTCAAACATGTAGTTCCTACTGTTCACGAAATCCTCCATGTAGCGAAACATCGCATCCGGTGTGAAGTCATCAAAGTGGAAGACATAAGGAAACCACACTCTTGCTTTCTCATGGCCTTTCACCAATTCCAACAACTGGCAACGCTTTCCCGACAGGACAATTACACAGTTGGTCACCTGTGGCATTTTATTGCACAAGTCTTCAAGGCCCGTCTTGGGGTTAGTGTTCCCCCTCATGCCCAACAGTTCTGCATTCCGGATATACAACAGTGTGTTATCCTGACAAGCGTTGGAGATTGCGCTCTCAAACCCGTCATTGACGTCAAACATCGAGACTGCATCCATCGTCACGCAATCGTTTATCCCGGAGACAGCTTTCATCTTCTCATATATCTCACGAACGGCCTCTCTCTTGCCTACCCCCTCATTACCCGTCAGCACGTAATGCAGGTGAGTGGACGTAAATCCCAGCTTGCAGCGAAGCCTTGCATTGCAAAACTTCGCTTTATTTTCGAGGACGATTAAGTGTTTTTTGAAATCATCAGGTGCAAAAACAGTCAGGTTCATCTTGTTCCGGTCTTTATATCAATAAGTTCTAAGTGGGCGCAAATTTACGATTATTTTTCGTAAAAACGACGTCCGTGGAGCGTTTTTGCAATCGTAAAATGCTTATTTTCGCATTATTTATGTAATTTTGCGGCATGAACGAGAACGAAACCTACTATAATGCTCGCATGGCCATCAGAGACGGCAAAAGTCCGGAAGCGTATCTGAACCTCGGAATCCTGTATGCCAAAGGCATTGGGACACGTGAGAACCACACGCTGGCCAACTACTTCTATGAGAAAGCGCTTGCCTTAGGATGCCGGGAGGCAGAAGCGTACATCGATATGGAATATGACTGGGGAGTGAAAGATATTGTAAATGAGATTGAAAGAGCCGTGGCTGACGAAGAGGCCATTTCTCCCGACAAGATGCAGAGACTGAAACGAAGACTTGAGAAAGAACGGACGAAACAAAATTACGGAACGCTGTCTGAACTGCGCCACCACCTGCACCTGTTTTATCCGGACTACAATCAAGAAAAGGCCACGGCAGACATTCTGGCCCAACGCGATACGGTAGATGCAGACATCTACTATTCGCTTTGCACCTCACAAAACACGACAGCGACCCGGATTGATTGGTTGGAGCAGATACAACACCAGTTGTATGCCCCTGTAATAGAGAACGACGCGTTACGGCTCCGCGCGGAAGAAATGGAAAGAACCGCACTGCTCGACAAGGACGAAGAGGAATTTGTTCAAGCACTTAATAACCTGTCGTCTTCATACGCTACCTTTTGCAAACGCCATGACATCCCCCGGCAGGAACTGACCACGCCGGATTGTTTGGAGTTGCTTCCGTTTATCAAGGTTCGGACATTGGTGCAGATAAGGAAACAAGCCTTCGCATGCCTGCTGTCACTCAAAGAGATAGCCCCGGTCATAAAAGACGAGTATATGAACCATCTTGACGACGACGATAAACTGCTGAACATCTGTGAGCAGGTGGAAGACCAAGACCTACAACTGTTCCTTATCTCGTATGTTGAAGTGAACGTCGATATGGAGACCTTAGGGCTGAACTATCATGGTCTGCTTTCAGCATACCGAAAGCATGACCGGACTACTTTTGCCGACCTGCTCAACGAAAGTGTCGAAAGGCTGACGGAGGCGGGCGTGGAGCACCGGTTGCCCCTATACACTCCGGACAACCTGCCCCCCATAGAAATCGGATAATAGAGCCCGAAACGCCATCCGTCCCCGCAGATGACTACGTTATTCAGAGGCGAGCGGTTAATTATTCAAAGGTGAGCGAATAATTAACCGGTCGCCTCTGAATAATAAAGTCCATGTCGGGACGAGAGCAAAAGACGGGAGCGACGGAGCGAAAACTCCGACAAGTCGTGCCCTATTCCATTATATAATATATAAAAGGTTCTCTTACAGGGAATCTCACACTTCCGTAAATAAAAAGCGGGCAAACGCTTGACGCTTTAACATTTTTTTACTAACTTCGCGGGCAAAATTACACACTCTCAGATAAATCACTATGAATCAAAATGCTAAGCCCTATGTAATCGGTCTCGACTTAGGCGGAACGAACTCTGTTTTCGGCATCGTGGATCAAGACGCAAACATCGTAGCGGAAACCTCTGTAAAAACACGCGGACACAACGACAACGCCCAGCAATACGTGGACGACTGTGTCGTTGAACTGCGGAAAATAATCGACGAGGTTGGCGGAATCGAAAAAATACGTGCCATGGGCATCGGTGCCCCCAACGGCAACTACTATACGGGATGTATCGAATTTGCCCCCAATCTGGCGTGGGCGCACGAGACAGTGCCCTTGGCCAAGATGTTCTCCGACGCACTGGGCATACCCGTGGCCATGACCAACGACGCCAACGCAGCCGCCATCGGCGAAATGACCTACGGCGCAGCCAAGGGCATGAAGAACTTCATCATGATAACGCTGGGCACCGGTGTGGGCAGCGGCATCGTCGTAAACGGACAGATGGTGTACGGCTGCGACGGTCAGGCAGGCGAATTGGGGCACGTCATCGTAGACCCGCAGGGACGCGAATGCGGTTGTGGCCGCCGCGGATGCCTCGAGACCTACTGCTCCGCCACCGGCGTGGCACGCACGGCCCGCGAAATGCTCACCACGACCGACCGTCCCTCGCTGCTGCGGGAAATCCCGTTGGAACAAATTGAAAGCAAGGATGTCAGCATGGCCGCTGCCAAAGGTGACGAGATGGCGAAGGAAATCTTCGAGTTCACCGGTCGGATTCTGGGCGAGGCTTGCGCCAACTTTGCGGCCTTCTGCAGTCCCGAGGCTTTCGTATTCTTCGGCGGACTCACCAAAGCCGGCGACCTCATCATGGAGCCCATAAAGCAGGCCTACGACCGCAATGTGCTGAAAATCTATCAGGGCAAAGCCCAAATGCTTATCAGCCGCCTCGACGATGCCAATGCTGCCGTGCTCGGTGCCAGTGCCATTGGCTGGGAAGTGGCCATGGAGACGGCAAATATCAACCGACAGTAAAAAACATTAACCTACGTCGCACGTTTTTCCATCGCAATAGCTATCACTTTACTACAAACTATCAAAAATTTAATTATCTATGAAACAAAACAGTCTACTCCTTATCGGAACATTTTGTTTCGGTTTAGGTATGTCATCCTGCATTGACAACAGCTATGATCTGGATGATATCGACACAACACTAGGCATTCAGACCGGCCTCACACTGCCCACCAGCAGCCTCGATGAGATTCAGTTGAAAAACATCATGAACCTTGAAGAGGATGGTGTCGTACAGCTCGTTCGTGTTCCCAATCCCGATGACCCTACTAAGAAAGATAGCATAGATATATATGTCGTAAGACAAAATGGAAATGCTAATGTTGAGCCTATCAAAATAGAAGAGATTCGAATCACGGCACCGACTATCAACGATATAAATAGTAAGATAGAACTATTCGGTCTGTTGCCTCAGTCTACGCCAAAACACAAAATAGGCAAACATTATCGTCCCATCAATATAGACGGGTTTTCTTTCGAGGTTCAGGATGCTACTTACAGCTATACCATTAAAAAAGAGGACAATGCTAACCAGTCCTTGGAAGGTGCCGAAGCTAAAGGCATTTCTGCCGATGTGGTTTCTATCGAACGCATTAGATTTGGCGAGGTGAAAATCAATTTAACCATCAATACTGACTTTCCCGATTATTTCCGGTCCATGCACTTGGACAACCTAACTCTTACCTTGCCGGAAGAGCTGCACGTGACATCCTGCAAATTGGGAGGTAAAGACGCAAAGTTGATTACCCCCGGACACATTGTTATTACCGATACGGAGGATGCACCACGCTCAACAAAAGGAATTACGTTAGAGATGGAAATCGACGAGCTCAAAACAGGAAAGAACTTTATTTTTGATGGCGAAAAACACACTGCCATTCTTGGAGGTGTCATAGAGGTAGGTGGTACGTTCCGTGTTGGAACGAAGGATGATCTTGACGACCAAAAACTCGTAGAGTTTATAAAAAAACCAGAGAATAAGATTACCATCGACCCGCTGAATCCTCAACTTGATTTGAATGATATAGGCCTCATTCCCGATAGCATTACCCTCAATGGCAAGACTACGTTCAGCGATGACCTCGTAATTACCCACGTAACCGGTACGTTCCAGCACGCCATTGAGAATATTGATCCTCTTTCTTTAAGCGACCTGCCCGAGTTCCTAATGGACAATGAAGAGGAAGGCAGAGAGGTTGTATTGGATTTGGACAATCCCATGATATTCCTCAGCATAGACAATAGCCTGCCCGCCCAAATCAACACCAGTCTAACTCTAAAGAGTGATACAGACAACGACACTCCACGTACCACAGGGCCCTTGACGATTAAAGGCAATACCGTCAATGAGTATTATCTGGCTGAAAAAGAGGAGAACAAGTTCCTTCCCAATGACCACAAGAGCGCAGAATGGAAGAAAGTGGACGGACTGTCAAACCTTATCAAGCGTATTCCTAAGCAAATCACTGTAGAAGTAGCAACGGTGACACTGGAGGCAACAGACTTTGACATCACAAAAGAATACCCGATAGACATTAAATATGATGTGTATGCACCCCTCATGTTCGGTGAAGACTTTAAACTCGTATATACCGACACGGATAAAGGATGGAACTTGGGTGACGACTACGACTATCTGGATGCCGAATGTATCAGCCTCAAGGCAAATATCAGCAGTACCCTACCTGCAAGCATGACACTCAGTTTCGATTTACTAAATGCTCAAGGTTATAAGATTGATATCGTTGAAGATAATAGCATCCATTGCAATGCCAACGAAAAGAAGGCTCCTATCGAAATTAAGATAAAAGCTAAGCCCGGACACAGTCTCAAAGAGATTCTTTCTCCGGGTGCCAATCAGTTGGACGGCATTCGCTACAAAGCTATATTGGACAACCCCGAAGTAGGACAGCCTCTCCAAGACAATGCGGAAATCAAGATTGACGGCATACAGCTTAGCTTACAGGGCCTTGTCACTATCGAAATAGAATAATAACGCTACTTCATAATTGTTCACAGAACACAAACAGAATTAACAGCAATGAAGACTATAAAATATACATTGGCCGCTTTGGCACTAACACTGAGCGGTAGCGCCTTTGCACAGAACCTGAGTAGTGCTTATTTCCTCGACGGCTATGCTCAAGGCCACGAGTTGAACCCCGCTAAAGAGTATGACCGTAAGGGATATTTCGGTTTCCCGCTGAGCAACCTGAACCTCAGCGTAAAGGGAAATATGGACATTCAGGACTTCCTCTACAAGAATCCCAACGGCAAAGGACTTGTAACCTACATGCATCCCGACATCAGCACAGATGAGGCGTTAAAAGCTTTCAGCAAGAATAATAAGATTCTCATGGATATGCGCTTCGAACTGCTCAGCATCGGATTCCATGCGTTCAAGGGGTACAACACACTTACCGCCGGCATACGCACAAATATGGGAGTAAATCTTCCGTATGAACTCTTCGAGCTGACCAAGGGCGGCCTACGCAATCAGGATTACAACCTCAGCAACTTAGGCGTAAACGCGATGGTCTGGGGGGAAGTCGGACTGGGACACAGCCATCAGGTGAGCAAAGCTATCCGCATCGGTGTCAAAGCAAAAGTGCTGATCGGCGGTGCATACATTGATACGAAGATGGACAATCTGGATTTGAATCTGACAGGTACAGACCAGTGGACAGCATCCGCCAACGCCACCCTTGAGGCCAGCCTGAAAGGACTGAACTGGGGAGAAAGCAAAACAAAGGCGTATTCCGACCGTTACATAGAGACGCATCCCGGAGCTACCACCTATCAGGAACTGAACATAGACCCCGATTTTGACACTAAGAATGCAGGTATAAGCGGCCTCGGTGCGGCTTTCGATTTGGGTCTGGAATGGGACTTCGAGAAGCAGTGGGGTGTGAAAGGCCTGAAACTCAGTGCCGCCATCCTCGACCTGGGCTTCATCAAGTGGAAAGAAACCTTAGTTGCCGAGAACAGCGGCGAGCCGTTTGAGTTTAACGGTTTCAATAACATCAAGATCAAAGACGGTGACGGAGTGAAATTCGATGACCAGCTCGATGAGTTGGGTGATAAACTGGAAGACCTGTACCGCTTGGAGGACAAGGGAACTGTTGCCGGCAAGAAAACTCGCTTGGGTGCCACACTGAATGTAGCCGTAGAGTACGCTCTGCCTTGCTACCGTCATCTGAAATTCGGCTTGCTCAGCACCACCCGCATGCAGGGCAAATACAGTTGGAACGAAGGGCGTCTGGCCATAACCCTCAGTCCCGCCAAGATGTTTGAAATCAGCGGAAACGTGGGCGTAGGCACATTCGGCACGAATGTAGGCTGGATTGTAAACTTCCATCCCCGCGGACTCAACCTGTTTGTGGGTTCCGACCACAGTCTCGTGAAACTGAGCAAACAGTATATCCCCATGGGCAGCAATTACAACTTCTGCATGGGCATTAACTATCCCATCGGCAAAAGCCGCATCCCGAAAAAGTAAATCTTGACAGAGAAAGCATAATATATTAGCCGTGGATTCTTCGTAATTCACGGCTTTTTTCGTATCTTTGCGGCAATAATTCAAAAACACGAAAACATGGCCATTATCTTTTTCAAGACCCAACAGCAGAGCATCATTGCTACACAATGCGAACAGGAAATCTCACAAGCAGACATTGACAAACTTTGTTGGCTCTATGGAGATGCCACAGCAATAACCGAAAAGGAACTGACGGGGTGCTACATTGGCCCGCGTCGCGAAATGGTGACCCCCTGGAGCACCAATGCCGTGGAAATCACGCAGAACATGGGTCTAAAAGGCATTATACGTATAGAGGAGTATTTCCTCGTGGATTCGGAAGACGCCAATCACGACCCGATGCTCCAACGTTTATACCAGGGTTTGAATCAGGATATTTTCACGATTGACGTAAAGCCCGCTCCCATTCGCTTCATTGAGGATTTGGAGACGTACAACGAAGAGGAAGGGTTGGCTCTGAGCCCTGAAGAGATAACTTATCTGCACAGCATCGAGGAGCGCATGAACCGTCGTCTGACGGATTCCGAAGTGTTCGGCTTTGCGCAAATCAACTCGGAACATTGCCGGCACAAGATATTCGGCGGCACTTTCATCATCGACGGAAAAGAAATGGAGAGCAGCCTGTTTGCCATGATAAAAAAGACAACACAGGAAAACCCGCACCACATCATTTCGGCCTACAAGGATAATGTGGCTTTTGCCGAAGGGCCCGTCATAGAGCAGTTTGCACCTGCCGACCACTCCACCAGTGACTACTTCGTCATTAAGAACATCGAAAGCGTCATCAGCATAAAGGCTGAAACCCATAACTTCCCCACCACCGTGGAACCTTTCAACGGCGCATCCACGGGAACCGGCGGAGAAATCCGCGACCGTATGGGTGGAGGTGTCGGTTCATGGCCTATCGCCGGAACAGCAGTCTACATGACCAGCTATCCGAGAAATGACGAGGCGCGCAAGTGGGAACAACTGTTGCCCGTCAGAAAATGGCTTTATCAGACTCCCGAACAGATACTGATAAAGGCTTCGAACGGTGCCAGTGATTTCGGTAACAAGTTCGGACAGCCCCTGATTTGCGGTTCGGTGCTCACGTTTGAACATCAGGAAGGCACAGCCGAACCGTTCTATGGCTATGACAAAGTTATCATGTTGGCCGGCGGTGTGGGCTACGGCACCAAGCGCGACTGCCTGAAAGGTACGCCCGCAAAAGGCAATAAGATTGTGGTTGTAGGTGGTGAAAACTATCGCATCGGATTGGGCGGCGGTTCCGTGAGCAGCGTAGATACGGGACGTTATTCAAATGGAATTGAGCTGAATGCTGTACAACGTGCCAATCCGGAAATGCAGAAACGTGCCAATAATCTGGTTCGTGCGTTGTGTGAAGAAGAGGTGAATCCCATTGTCAGCATTCATGACCACGGTAGTGCAGGCCACGTAAACTGCTTATCGGAATTGGTGGAAGAATGTGGTGGTCTCATCGACATGACCCAGCTCCCGATTGGCGACAAAACGCTTTCTGCAAAAGAAATCATTGCTAACGAAAGTCAGGAGCGCATGGGAATCCTCATACAGGAAGAGCATTTGGAGCACGTGCGCAAAATTGCCGAGCGCGAACGTGCGCCGATGTACGTGGTTGGTGAGACTACGGGAGATGCCCATTTCGCATTCCAACAGGGCGATGGCGTGCGTCCTTTCGATTTGGACGTAGCCGATATGTTCGGACATTCACCCAAAACGGTGATGTGCGATAATACCGTTGAACGGAAATATGAAGACGTTAAAACTACGGAGACAGGCGAAACGATAACGGAAGCACTCACTGGTGTTCTCTCCTTAGAGTCAGTGGCTTGCAAAGACTGGCTCACTAATAAGGTAGACCGTTCGGTGACGGGAAAAGTGGCTCGTCAGCAATGTCAGGGCCCGTTGCAGTTACCGTTGAGCGACTGCGGTGTGGTAGCTTTGGATTATCGCGGCCGTCAGGGTATTGCCACGGCTTTGGGACATGCTCCGCAAGCCGGACTGGCTGACCCTGCCGCCGGCAGTGTGCTTTCTGTTGCAGAGAGCCTGACCAACATAGTCTGGGCACCGTTGGCAGAGGGACTGAACAGCGTAAGCCTCAGTGCCAACTGGATGTGGCCCTGCCGTTCGCAGGAGGGTGAGGATGCCCGTCTCTATCGCGGTGTGCAGGCATTGAGCGATTTCTGCTGCGAGTTGGGTATCAACGTACCAACGGGTAAAGACAGTTTGTCCATGACTCAGAAATACCCCAACGGCGAAAAAGTCATCAGCCCGGGAACCGTCATTGTCACTTCCGGCGGCGAAGTGAGTGACATACGGAAAGTTATAAGTCCCGTTCTTGCCGACGAACCTAAGAGCGCGCTATACCACATAGATTTCTCTTTTGACGAACTGCGCTTAGGTGGTTCGGCATTCGCCCAAATCCATAATAAAATAGGTTCCGACGTGCCTACGGTTACAAATGCCGAGTACTTCCGCGATGCCTTCGAGGCCGTGCAGGAATGTATCAACAAAGGTCTGCTGCTTGCCGGACACGACATTTCGGCCGGTGGTCTCATTACCACATTGTTGGAGATGTGCTTCGCCAATGTAAAGGGAGGTTTGAAAGTAAACCTCAACAACTTTACGGACGAGGACATTATGAAAGTTCTCTTTGCGGAGAATCCCGGCGTTGTGGTGCAGGTGAGCACCAAGCACGAAGCCGATTTCAAGAAAATCATGGAAGATGCCGGTGTAGGCTATATCTACATCGGTGTACCCTCAAAGGAGCGGAATGTCAGACTTACAAAAGGCGAATGGGAAGAATCGCTTGACATTGATTCGCTCCGCGACACATGGTACAAAAGTTCCTACTTGCTCGATCGTCGGCAAAGCATGAACGGATGTGCGGAAGAACGCTTTGCGAACTACAAGTCACAGCCCGTGGAAATGCAGTTTAACCCAAACTTCACGGGAACGCTGAAGCAATACGGACTTACGGCCGATCGCAAAGAACGTTCCGGCATCCGGGCAGCCATCATCCGGGAAAAGGGAACCAACGGCGAACGCGAAATGGCATACAGTCTCTATTTGGCCGGCTTCGACGTTAAGGATGTGATGATGACAGACCTCGTAAGCGGCCGTGAGACTTTGGAAGACATCAATATGATTGTCTTCTGTGGTGGATTCTCCAACAGCGACGTATTGGGTTCAGCCAAAGGATGGGCCGGTGCTTTCCTTTACAACACAAAGGCAAAAGAAACGCTCGACCGCTTCTACGCTCGTCCCGACACACTCAGTTTGGGCATCTGCAACGGCTGTCAGCTTATGGTTGAATTAGGTTTGATTCAAGGCTCGAAGTCGGAAACGAAGAATGAAAGCCGCCCGCGCATGTTGCACAACGACAGTCATAAATTTGAATCGGCATTCCTTGGCCTGACAATACCTGAAAACAAGAGTGTGATGTTCTCCTCGCTCGGCGGACAGAAATTAGGCATTTGGGTAGCTCACGGAGAAGGAAAGTTCAGTCTTCCCGGCAATGAAGCCGACTACAACGTTGTAGCAAAATACAATTACAACCAATATCCGGGCAATCCCAACGGCAGCGATTATGCCGTAGCCGGTATTTGTTCGGAAGACGGTCGCCATCTGGCCATGATGCCTCATTTGGAGCGCGCCATCTTCCCCTGGCAATGCGGATGCTACCCGTCTGAGCGTCTCTCGGATGAAATTACCCCATGGATCGAAGCCTTTGTAAATGCTCGCAAGTGGGTGGAAAAGAAGAAATAGGAAAAATGTGGGAACTGTTTAGGACATTCTTTCACATCGGTTTGTTCACGATAGGCGGAGGCTATGCCATGATTCCGCTTATCGAGGCGAAAGTGGTGGATGAAAAGAACTGGGTGAACCGCGAGGAACTGCTCGACCTGATGGCCGTAGCCCAATCGTGTCCCGGTATCTTTGCCATAAACATTGGCATCTTCATCGGCTACAAACTCCGAGGCATACGCGGTGCTGTTTGTTGCACGTTGGGGACTGCCCTACCCTCGTTCCTCATCATCCTGTTCATTGCACTGTTTTTTACCCAATTCCGTGATAACGAAGTTGTAGAGAAGATATTCCGTGGTATTCGCCCGGCTGTGGTAGCTCTCATTGCAGCCCCGGTCTTCAAAATGGGCCGAATGGCAAAAATCGGACTAACGAATGTCTGGATACCTATTGTAGCCGCCCTGCTTATCTGGGCCATGGGAGTGAGTCCGATTTACGTTATTCTGTTGGCCGGCATCGGCGGATATCTTTACGGACAAATCAAAGATGGAAATCTGTAGAATAAGGAAAGTAGAATGCTGACACTCTATATCTCGCTATTCTGGACATTCTTCCAGATTGGTCTTTTCGGTTTTGGAGGAGGTTATGCCATGATCTCTATGATTCAGGGAGAAGTCGTCACCCACCACCATTGGATGACGATGGGGCAGTTCACGGATATTGTGGCTGTCAGTCAGATGACCCCCGGCCCTATAGGGATCAATTCCGCCACCTATGTAGGCTACACGGCTCTGACCAATGCTGGCTACGCTTGGTACTGGGGCGTATTGGGAAGCATAATGGCTACAATGGCAGTGGTTCTCCCCTCTCTCATCTTAATGATTCTGATTAGTCGCTTTCTGATGGCCTATCGCCACCACCCTGTCGTTGAACAAGTTTTCACAGGACTCCGGCCGGCTGTCGTCGGTCTGCTAATCGCAGCAGCTCTATGCCTGATGTCAGCCGATAACTTCTCCACACCGACGGAAAATCCCTGGCAATTCTGTATCAGTATCGCCATCTTCTGCTTTGCTTTCTTATCTGCAACCATTTATAAGATGAATCCCATCCGCATCATCTGCTTATGTGGTGTGGCCGGATTAGCCTTGTTATAAAGTTGGCGATTCCTTTCCAAAAGCACATTTCTATTCGTCTTGAGAAACAAAGAAATACCATGAAAATATTCGCAAAACTATTCTTGATATTGGCATGTCTGCCCGTCTGTGCACAACAGAAAAATATACCTCTCGATTCCATTTGGCTGAGCGATCCGTGTATCTTAGCAGACAGTGCCACTATGACTTACTACATGACCGGCACCGGTGGAAAGCTATGGAAGAGCAAAGACCTGAAACTTTGGGACGGGCCGTATGATGTAGCACAAACCGATCCGACATCGTGGATGGGGCCTCACCCCACCATTTGGGCGGCAGAGCTGCACAAATACAACGGTAAATACTACTATTTCGCCACTTTTACGAACCATGCGGTCAAGATCGGTACGTACCGAGGAAATGAAATAGAACGGAGAGCATGCCACGTCTTAGTCAGTGAGAAAGCGGAGGGGCCTTACAGACCTATGGAAGACCCAACTTACCTGCCGGCAGACAAACCTACACTTGATGGTACCTTTTGGATAGACAAGGACGGAAGGCCCTATATGGTGTACTGTTACGAGTGGTTACAGAACTGGGACGGCACCATTGAGAAAATAGAACTTAAAAGCGACCTAAGCGGCTCGGTTGGAGAAAGTAAACTCTTATTCAAGGCAAGCGAATCCCCATGGAGCCGGGAAAAGATAGATGGAAAAATCGTTCCCAACCGAGTAACTGACGGGCCTTATCTTTTCCTCACACAAACCGGCCGTCTGGGTATGATATGGACGAGTTGGTTTTACGATGTCTATACGCAAGGCGTAGCCTACTCCGAAAGCGGAACACTGGACGGCCCATGGATACAGGAACAAAATCCTATCACTCCTCCCAACTTCGGCCACGGTATGCTATTCCGTACCTTCGACGGCAAACTGCTCATGTCCGTACACAGCCACAAAGACATCGGCGGACACTATCATCGCGTGCCTCACTTGTTTGAAGTGGATGATTCCGGCGACCGCATCATTATTGGCAAAGAATATAAGCCATAATATCGACAATCCTGTTCAATTTAATATCGTATATAAGTAGCCGTACTTGTTCAATCAAATACGGCTACTTATTGTTTTATTACGTAGGAAACCACACTTACAGTTCGTAAGCTATTCCTTACCCAATTAGCTACATAACACTTATCATACGAAATTCGAGGCTTGACTATAAAGAAGATCAAGCCTCGATGATTGTAGTGCCCAAAGAGAGGATTACTTACTCTGCAGGAGCAGTCTCTGCGGGTTCAGTAATCTCACCCTGAGGAATAGCAGGCAGATTGTTGGGATTTGTAGCCTGCTGCTCAACGGCCTGCTCCATAATAGTGCTTCCTGCTGTCCGGGAAGAACCGAGGAAACCAACGCTTGCAATACTCAGAACCACCATTGCAATAGCAAGGCCCCAAGTAATCTTTTCAATGACATCGGTCGTTTTGCGCACACCGAGCATGGCATTGTTTTCAGCAAAACTGCTGGCCAAACCGCCACCCTTTGACTCTTGAATCAAGACAAAAAAACACATCAATACAGATGCGGCTACTGTCAAAATCACGATTAAATTGTACATCTTGTAGTGTTTATTTATTATTGTTATTCTCGATTAGTTTCTCCAAATACCGGATTTGGTCTGCAAAGTAACGATTTTTTTTTGGATATTTCAAGGAAAGTCGCCGAATAATTTCAAGTGCCTTGTCATATTTTCCCTGTTTGATATAAATCCGGGCCAAAGTCTCGGTCAAAACCTCATTCTCTTTGGTTGTTCCGCTATCAATCTGCGGCTTCTGCAATTCCTCGTCCGGATGCTCCTGAATGGTAATTTTTCCTTGCTCAAGGAAGTCATCCAAAATCTGCTGGGCATACGTTATGGGCACCTCCTTAGACTCCGCCTCCGTGTTTGCATCCTCCTCTATCTGCAACATATAGGAGATGTAGTCCGTGGCGGCATCCACGGTCGGCCGTGCTTTCCGTTTCCGAGCGGATGCCTCCTCCTCCGGATTAGAACTAAGGAAGCTATCAATCAGCGAGTAAGTTCTGTCTCCGGTCTCGTCAATGTCAGTGTCGGCATGCCGGACTTTGGATTCAGGCTGAGGTTTCAGGCGTTCCGCCTCAATAAGATTATAGAGCACCTTCCGGGAAGGAATGTAGACAGAAGCCCGTCGCAGTTCCTGTCCGAACGTCGGGTCGTGCTCTTCAAACAACGCTCGCAGCCACAACAAACGTGCCGCCTGATAGTATGGATAACGCTCCACCAACTGACGCAACTGCTTCTGCGCGTTTTGTCTTCCGCCCTTCGTTGTTCCTATGTAATCTGCGACTCGCTTCATGTTGGAAATTTGTATGAGTTTACCAGTTGGCCACGGTAGCATTAAAGATTTGCTCGACGATGTCCTTCACCATCTGCGTGACAAGCTCCTCCTGCACATTGATAAGCTGCTGACTGGCATCATATTCCGCTGTGGCAGAGAACTGCCGCTCGAAGTCTTCCTCATGATTGGCATTATTGGTGAAACGCACGTTCACCGTCATCTTCAACTGCACTTGACTGGAATATCCGTCACTGGAAATACTCTTATTATATTGATCAAAACCTGTAATTTCGCCCGCCAACTGCAAGTCTCCGCCTTTCTTCACCTGACGCAGTTTGGTCTGCGAGGCATACAAGTCCTCTATCTTGTTCTGGAATATGGCCTGCATGGGCGCCCACACGTAAGCGGAACGAATGGGGAAATTATCTATCTGTATGGTCTTCGTCTTTGTGTAGTCGATGCTTGCCCCGTTAAACTTGTAACTGACGGTACATGCAACGGAAAGCAACAGAAACAGACACACGACTAACCCTGAAAGCAGTGAAATCCGCATTCTTCCGACGTAGCTTTTATTTTTATCCACCTTTCCCATACTTTCGGGCCTCATTCACTCTTCTATTCCATAATCCTTTATTTTCCGATAAAGCGTCCGTTCCGATATACCCAGCTCGTCGGCAGCCACTTTGCGACGGTTTCTGCTGCGGCGTAAGGCTTTCTCTATCAATCGACGTTCCATCTTCTCCAGATTCAGGTCTTCCTCATCGTCCACATCGGCATAATCGGAGAAGTCGGACTCTTCGTCATAACCGGACACTGCGGTTTGCGGCGCAGAGGGAATCAAAGTCCGGTATTCCGTTCGCGGTTCTTCCTGCAGGGACGGCAGACTATGAATGAGGGGTTGTTCGGCAACCTGCCCGTCCGCCCGCTGTTTCAGCATCTCCACGTCCATCTTCAGGGAATGAATCATCAGTTGCATCATCTTCAATGCCTGCTCAACATTCTCCGCTCCCTTTACGTCGGCAGACGGCGTGCGGAGCGCAATATCCGTGGTCTCCACCGTAGGCACAATATCGTAATCCGCCAGTACATCCGGCGTAACCGTCCGTTCCTGACAAAGGATGCTCATCTGCTCCACGATGTTCTTCAACTGGCGGATGTTCCCCGGCCACTTATAGCTCATCACCACACGCTCTGCCTCAGGTGTCAGCCGCAGAGGCTCCGGAATGCCATACAGCCGGGCCGTGTCCATGGCAAACTTTTTGAACAGCAGTATCATGTCTTCTCCACGGTCGCGCAGAGGCGGCATTTTCACACGGATGGTGCAGAGACGGTAGTAAAGGTCTTCACGGAACTTTCCCTCACGTATGGCTTTCTCTATCTCCACATTCGTGGCCGCCACAATGCGAACGTCCGTTTTCCGCGGTTCATTGCTGCCGACGGGGATGTACTCGCCTGTCTCCAGCACGCGCAGCAGTCTGACCTGTGTAGAGAGAGGCAACTCGCCCACTTCGTCCAAAAACAGTGTTCCCTCATTGGCCGCTCCGAAATATCCGTCGTGGTCGCCCACCGCTCCCGTGAAAGCCCCTTTGACGTGTCCGAAAAGTTCGCTGTCGATGGTTCCCTCCGGTATGCTGCCGCAGTTGATGGCGATGTAACGTTTGGCCTTGCGCAATGAATTATCATGGATGATGCGCGGCACAATCTCCTTACCCACACCGCTTTCACCCTGGATGAAAACGGCCAGATTGGTCTTTGCCACCTGCAGGGCAGTGTCCAACACACTGTCCAGCTTCTTGTCGCGGCCTATGACGCCGTAACGTACCTTTATCGCATTCAAATCATATCCTGCCATGCGCTTTTCCACTTAGAGCGTACAAAGTTACTAAAAATTCCCAACTCCCGAAAGGATTAAGTTCTTTTATGATTTTATATACTTCAAGAAAGGTTCCACATACATTTCCTGCATCCGGCGACAGCGGTGTTGCGCACTCTTAACAAAGGTTTCGATGTACCCTCTGGCCCACTTTTCACGTGTTCCGCTCCATGACTGGTCGAGGTCGCAGACATGAAACTGTATCTGCATGGCAGCCGCCCAGTTTATGTAAAGTTTATCCGGCTCCGAGCGAAACAGGCTCCCATGATGGGCATTCGTACATTTCAGTTTATCTCCCTCCTCCACCCAATCCATTTCTATATAGTCAATATCGAGGTTCTCAAACTCTCCGTTGTCAATCATGTGTCCACATGCTTTTGCCAGTTTATAAGCTGAAATGATGTTGGGGGCCTGTGCCTTTTTGCTTAGATTACGTGTTTTAACATCAATCAAATCATAATAGCCCGCATCATGAAAAACAATATCGGCCGTATCGTTCTGCTTTTCCTCAAAAATATTTTCCGGTGTCCATTCCGCCGTCGCCTTATCTCCCCCGACTCAAAAGGAACAATACCGTTGGCGAGTCGAGCAAGGCGTACCTGTCGGCGAGAGAAATCACTTTCGGGTGTTTCGAATAAAGGTCATTAAGGTATTCATACTGTTTGAAAATGTTTCCCGGATAGCTTTCCTTCAAGTGTGCATAGACACTTTTCTCAAAAGGCTCTCCCGCCGCATGCCCGGACAAAGTCCCTGCCGTTGCAGAATTTGGTCTTACCACCTCCGTATTTTTCATTTCTTCGAGAACGGCCTTAAAATCGACTCTTTTCATGGAATAACCTATTAAATAATTCGTTTATCTTACTTTTATGATTCTCATCCCTGTCGCTTAGGAAAAGACGGGGTTCGGTCGTAATTCCTTCATGCAATTCTACCTCCACGGGATTTTTCCAGTCGATAGTCAGATAAGGAATGCTGGCTATCGGCGCTTCCGAGAACTCAACAATCTGCCCTTTCACAATTCCATTATACCGAAGCCAGTCAAACACCCTGTAATTATTCAGATAGGCCAGGATGTATTCCGTGCTCTCACGGCAGGTCTCTTTCCGGACTATACCGGTAACATCCTGCAACGGATAAAAACCTTCGGGAGAATAGCAGAAGCGGAAATAGCATTTATGAGAAATGCGTTCCTTACACGGAATAAAAATCTTAGGACAGTTCTTCTCGAAGAGCTTCCTGTTGCGTGAGAATGCAAACTCCCAATACGGAAGTTCCCGCCCATAACTATAACGTTTATACAGTTTTTCGCGATATTCCTTGAAGTGTGTCGCAAAGTGCGGATAACCTTCTTCAAAAACATCCTCCCCGATGCCGGTAGGCATATAAATATACCTTTCCGTACTATCATACACAAAGGGCAAGAGATTTTTGGCTTTCAACACATTGATAAGGCACCCGCGCTCCGCCTCGTTCAAAGTCGATTCTTCCCCAAGTGCAATCTTAAACGCGGCGTCCAGTCCCGAAACCATACCGTTGCCAATGTCGCAGACATCCCCCAAGCGGTTAAGCTCCACATTAAACAAATCTTCACTTCTGGCACATGCCCCTTCGAACGCCGCCAGTTCCTGTTGCATTTGTTCGTCAGCCAACAGCCAGCGCCGATTTTGTTCAAACCGGGGAATTTCCAGAAAATTGAAACAACTCCCATCGTGAAGTTCATTGCTATCCGGCTTACCTTTCTTAATATACGTGTAAAGTCGGATGTTGGGACGGGGAGAACGAGACGTCTTGATATAGCGGAATATCACAAAGGAGGCATTGACATTCTCAAACAGCGGAGCTTCCTGGAAATGGTAGATACGTTCAAAATATCCATGTGTGCACATATAGTTCCGCAAAGTCTGCGAATGTGTCGTATTCATCCAGTAATCGGAACAAACAAAAATAAGTTCGCCACCCTCCCTAAGTTGCTCTATGCTCTTCAGAATGAAAATGAAGAGATAGTCACATAGACTATTGAAATATTGCTGCCACAGCGGGCTGTCTTGCAACTCCTCTTTAAGTTCACTTTCCAGATTTTTCCAACGGATATACGGGGGATTGCCGATTATCACGTCAAACTTCTCCGACAGTGGTGAGGTGACAAAACTCTCATACTTCACGTAGTCAAAGCCGCAGTCAAGTGCTTCATCTATCTCATAGGCAGAGACATTGCGGAAACCATGCTCTGAAAGTTTTTCCAGAAAGATGCCTTTCCCGCACGATGGCTCCAACACACGGCAGTCTGTTCCGTGAGTGATCAGCGAAACCATGAACTCTGCAACGGGAGCTTCCGTAAAGTATTGTCCGTACTTGTTCTTTGCTTTCATCCCGACAAAGATAATGATTTCTTCCGACAGACATACGACCAAATTACTTTTTTTCGGCTGCATTTTTGCTTTCGCTTTGTCACATTCTCTATTCACCGTCGGTGAACGGACATTCATCGACGACGGACGGACATCCGCCGACGATGAATAAAGAATGTTTGAACAGGAAGAGAAAAATGAAGCCCTGCGCTTCCGTATATGCACCGGGCGAACGCAACGAATGCCGTGACGGAACAAAACGGAAACTTCGGAAAGGAAAGAGATTGTTTCTTTAGTCAGATGTAAGCCGGATTAAGACGGCTGCCCGATAAGCGGTAGCAGTTGGTCGGGATGAGAAATGAACGTTGTGGCACCGGCCTCGACAAGGCGGTCGCGGTCACGGAATCCCCAAAGGACGGCAACGCACGGCAGACCCGCGTTGCGGGCCATCTGCACATCCACTTCGCTGTCTCCCACGTATATAGCCTCCTTTCGGGAGACTGCGAGGTGCTCCAGTGCCAGTTCCACCATATCGGCGGCCGGTTTGCGACGGAGCCCCTCCCGCTCACCGATGGCCACGTCTATGACGTCGCGGAAATAAGTTTGGTACAGTTCGTCCACCCCCGCCTGCAGTTTGTTGCTGACAATGGCCGTGCGGAAACCGCGGGAACGCACCTCGCGAAGCATTCCGGCAACGCCCGGATAAAGACGGGTGTTGTCCTGACAGTGAACCAGATAATGTTTTTGAAAGATGGAGAAGCACGTTTCCACATCGGCCTCGCCTGCCCCTTGCGGAACGGCACGCTCCACGAGCCTGCGGACGCCGTTGCCCACAAACTGCCGCACTTCGGAAAGGGAACGTTCGGGCCACTCCATCCGGCGCAAAGCATAATTGACACTGTTGCCAAGGTCTTGCAACGTGTCGGTAAGCGTTCCGTCGAGGTCGAAGATAACTGCCTTAATCACTTGTGAACGAAGACTAAATCAATTAACGAAAGCCATCATCCGGCTCAGATACTTACCGATGATGTCGAATTCGAGATTAACCGGCGTTCCGACCTTGATGTCGTGGAAATTCGTGTTTTCGTAGGTGTAAGGAATGATGCACACTTCAAATTCATCATCCGTCGGGCGGCATACCGTAAGGCTGACTCCGTTCACCGTCACGCTTCCCTTGTCTACCGTGACATAGCCGCGACGCGCCATTTCCGGCGATGCCTCGTAACGGAAACGGAAGACAAAGCTACCTTGCTGGTCTTCGACGGAGACACATTGCGCCGTCGTGTCCACGTGTCCCTGCACGATATGGCCGTCAAGGCGTCCGTTCATCATCATGGAGCGTTCGACATTTGCCTTATCTCCAACCTGCAAAAGTCCTAAATTACTGCGTTCTAAGGTTTCCCGCATTGCAGTGACCGTGTAGGTAGTGTCGGTCAGGCTGACAACAGTCAGACAAACACCGTTGTGCGCCACGCTCTGATCAATTTTCAACTCTCCGACAAACGAGCAGGACAAGGTGAAATGAATGTTGTCCAACTCCTTTTCAATAGCCACCACACGGGCTGTCTCTTCAACGATTCCTGAAAACATAGACTTTGGTATTATTTTTCTGCAAAGGTAACGCTTTTGCCTTAAAATAAGGTTAAAAGAGTAAGTTTTTTTGGCAGAATCGGAAAAAAGCTGTACTTTTGTCTTGTCTAATGTAATAAAGGCTGGCGACAGCGAACAGACGGAATGAGAAAGAATTTGCTTCTTTTAGTGATAATAGTGTGCCCGTTTTTGTCG
>CAMWQU010000028.1 GCA_947176535.1 uncultured Prevotellaceae bacterium | reverse complement strand
CTTATACAACTGATTGTTTCCTCGTCGGCCATTCTTCTTTATATGAAACGAATGGTTTACACTTTTTTTTATTCATAAAACACGATTTTCAAGGGTGCAAATTTACTGACATCCTGTAGATAAGAGCTAAAAACAGACTATTTTTTTGTAATTAGTCCACACTGGTTTCATAATAAGATTCCCCTCAAAGATTAAGCTTAATTTTTTTGAGGGGAATCTTATTCTTATGTAATGAATAATTATATGGACACCTTTGTAAGGAGATGATTACCACTTGAAACTGAAACGTTTCTTTTTCTTATTGCTCCCATAGCCATAACCATAACCGCTATAGCCATAATATCCATAATAAGCATAGTTCCCATATCCATAGTACTTCCTCTCTACTTCTGCATCATTGATTAAAATTGTCAAATTAGAGAATTTTTTCTCTTGATACAAGCGCTCCAATTCAGGCAGGAAACGGCGATCGAGCTTGCGAGTACGTACTACATAGATGGTGAGATCAGCTACACGGTTCACAATAGCAGCATCTGCCACCATCTGAGCAGGTACATTGTCTAATATAATGTAATCGTACACCTCTTTTAACTTCTCGACTAGTTCGTCTAAACGTTCACTCATCAGCAACTCTGCAGGATTTGGGGGAACAAGACCTGCGGGCAGTAAGTCAATCTTATTTTTTCCTTCATTGCTCTGAACAACTAACTCCATAGGATTGTCTATAGTTCCATTTAGATAAGAGGTTAAGCCTTCTTTATGTGTACTTGCCAAGGCCGCTGTTTGTGTGCGTTTACGGATGTCTGTATCAATGAGCAATACACGTTTACCGATGAGCGAGAGAGCGTAAGCGAAATTACGTGAGATGAACGTCTTTCCCTCTCCTGGCATTGTACTTGTAAACATGATGACACGCGCATCTTTCTTAACGAAACTAAGATTGAATCGTAGCATACGGAATGCCTCATTAACGGGATCGTTGCTCTTTTCGCTTACAACTATTCCCGAATCATTGAAGTCGCCTTTAATGTGAGGAATATCCCCAATAACAGGTATTGTTGTAAACATTTCAATCTCCTTACGTCCGCGAACACTAACATTGAGCATGTTGATAAGAAAGAAAACTGCGAATGGCAATGCAAAACCCACAAGTGCTGCTCCGCATGTTATTGTGGACTTTCGAGGGGCAAAGGGAGCTGTACTGCCATAAGGCTGTTCTATGATACGGATGTTGGCTTCACTGATGGCCAACTGTAATGCAGTCTCTTCACGTTTATTCAATAAGTAGGTATAAAGCGTCTCCTTAATGGCTTGTTGACGTGCAATATCAAGCATGATTTTCTCTTTCTGAGGAACAGTGGAGAGCGTCTTCTGAAGAGTATTTTCTTCTTGCAAAGAATGCTGAATCTGTACGTCTATAGAAGCAAGGTAAGCCTGCACAGAAGTGATGGTTGCCTGCCTCAACTGGCTTAGATTGCTGTCTAATTCTTTAATCGTAGAGGAGGTTTCGCCCGAGTTTTCTACTAATCGGTTGCGCTCTAACATCAATTGGTTATATTGTCCGATCATACTTTGACTTCCCCCATCAGTAATATTTACAGTGGGAATCAAAGCGTAGCCCTCACTCTTTTTCTTTAAATGCTGAAGTAGATATTCTACAGCCACTTTTTGTGCCTGTAAGTCAATAGTGTGTTGGCGAGCTTTAGTATACTGTGTAAAGACCGCTTGGGCATTTGAGGAAATGTCCACAAGATTATTATTTTGCTTAAATTGGGCTATATTACCCTCAACTTCATTTAACTCTCTACTGATTAGTTGGATACGTTCGTCGATGAAATCAGCGGTAGATTGCGCCAATATATTTTTATCGTCAATGATACTCTGCTTGTAAGCATTGAGGAGTGCTGAAAGTATGTCATCTGCACGTTGTATATTGGTGTCGGTGCAAGTAATATTTACCAAAGAACTCATCTTATCTACTTCGTTTGTAGATATACGTCCTCCTATCATATTGGCTGCACTCTCGTTGTCAATATGTGTGATATTGATAGTTTCGTCTATGAACGCATTTAAGTTCTTTGCTATGGGTATAAGTTTGAATTTGCCAACAGGTGTTTCTATTATCTGGTCGAAACGAACAATCTTTTCATAATCAAATTTTTTATTCGTAGATACCATCAGAGAGACCTTACATTCTTTTTCATTTAATATCTGAACCTTAAATGCAGACATCGTCCCAGAGTCCTCTTCTGCAAACTGGATGTCGAAAGGACGATTGTTATATAAAGAAACTACTTGTAGTCCTTTTCGATACGAATACAATACGTCTAGATGTAAAGTCCGAACCACCTCTTTCATGAGTAGATGGCTACGTAGGATATAAAGTTCATTTTTCACAGAACTTCCTACCATAACACCATTCAGTTGCATGAGGGCGTCATTGCCGATACTCCTGCTACGGGGGACGCTACTACCGTCACTTTCCTTGACGAGCATTACAGCTTGGCGTCGATATATGTAAGGCTTTGTTGCCAAATAGATGCGGGTACAAATCACACAGATAATGACTGAGGCCAAAAACCACTGCCAATTACTTGTGAAAATTTCTAAAAAATCTCTGAGTGATATTCCCTCCTCTGGTTCTTGCGGATTGGTTTGAGATACAGTTTTGTTTTGACTGAGATTTGTATATTTTTCCATGATCTATGTTATCTCTTAAGTGCAATAACTAATGAAACAATTGAAATCACCATACCTAAAACAGTGGATGCTACTGAAAGCAGAGCATAACCGGTGCTACCTTTCAAACGTACGCTCTTATTGGGACGTACATAGACGATATCGTTCTGCTGCATATAATAAGCCGGACTATTAAATACTTCTTGAGGATTACGAAGATCCACCTCGTAGGTTACACGAGTGTCTCCAATTTCACGAACAATCAGTACTTTATCTCGGTGCGCTGTGGCATTTAGATCACCTGCCAAACCTAATACTTCAAGTAAAGTAAGGCGCTCACCTTTAAAGGTCTTTGTGCCAGGCTGACTAACATCGCCTAAAACCGTTACCTTGAAACTCATAACTTTTACTGTCACAATGGCATCTGCAACTTTTTCTTGCCCCGTTCGAAGCATTGTTTGTAGTTCATCCGCCAATTGACGACAGGTTTTCCCACTAGTATTGATCTTGCCAAAGATAGGAAATTCTATATATCCTTGTTTATCCACTACAAAGTATGCCAGGCCGGCAGAAATTGTAGCACTAGCGTTAGCACTTGTTACTGAATTTCCATTTCCACTGCCAATTAATGTTTTGTTATTAAAAATATGTATTGATTCTGGCTTTTTGGTATCTACAGAGATTGCCAATTCGTCGTCGGGTTGGATTTTTAACTCAAAAGCCTGCTGGATTTGTTGAGGTACTGCATATAACGTGTCTGCACCTTGTAAATAAATAATTTTCTTCTCACTTATGCAAGACGTGGAGGCAAAGATAAAACCCACGAGCAACGGTAGAAGCGTTACTAATTGAATCTTTCTTGTCATATATTAAGTATTATTTAGGTAAATTATGCACAAAGGTACGAAAAAATTCTATATCCTTGTCCATTAAAGAAAAAAATATTTACTTTGTAGTCGAATAATAGCATGAGATATACACGAAAAATATTAGGAGTGCTACTATTGTGCTCCATTCTATCGATTTACATTGATTTAAAGGCCGAGCGTGGCATTGCGTCATATTATCATGACAAATTTCAGGGTAGGCGTATGGCAAACGGCGAAAAGTATCACCGTGATAGTTTTACTTGCGCTCATCGTCGATATCCTTTTGGCACATGGTTGCGGATTTCCAATCCAAAGAATGGGAAGGCCGTTGTCGTAAAGGTTACTGATCGCGGGCCCTATTCTCAGCGCTTTACTATAGATTTGAGTAAGGCTGCAGCCCGGCAGTTAGGAATTATTCCTTCGGGCTGGGCTCCAGTGGAGATTGCACAAGTTCATTCTCGTGAAGGAGGTATTGTTCCTTTTCTTATGGAGAAAGAAACTTCCGATTTTACTGAGGTTGAATTGGATTTTGTACCTGCCTCTAATAGATATTTTCCTGAATGGGAGAAAGATAGTATAGTAGATTAAAACACGATTTTTTTTGAATAAAAAAGATACTTCAATCGCTGAGAGGTGATTGAAGTATCTTTTATCGTTTTTAGTACCTATTGCCTATTTAAACGAGGCGTCGGGCACCATCGCCAATAACGACATCTATGACGATAGGTTTCTTGCCATACTTTTCGAGGAAACGTTCCTGTACAACTTCTTTGAAGTGATCGTACATTTCTTCGGCAACGAGGTTGATGGTGCAACCGCCAAAGCCACCGCCCATGATGCGTGAACCGGTAACTCCTTCTTCCTTGGCAACATTGTTGAGGAAGTCTAATTCTTCGCAACTAACCTCATATTCCTTGGAAAGACCGTAATGCGTTTCGTACATTTTCTGACCAACAAGTTCATAGTCTCCTTTTTCCAGTGCCTCGCATACCGCTAACACACGGTCTATCTCGCCGATGACATAACGTGCGCGCTTGTATTCAACTTCGGAGATTTCAGGCTTCACCTCGTTCAACATCTCCATATTAGCGTCACGCAAAGTTTCTACCTCGGGATGGTGTTGTTTGATGATGCTGGCTACGTGCTCACACTGCAGACGGCGCTCGTTATAGGGCGAACCTGCTAGTTCATGCTTAACGCAAGAGTTTACGAGCATCAATTTGTATCCTTTAGGCTCCCATGGGAAGTATGCAATTTCACCCGAGCGACAATCCATACGCATGAGATTCCCGGCCTTACCTAAGCAAGAGATGGCCTGATCCATGATGCCACAGTTGCAGCCGATATATTTATGTTCAGTGCGTTGTCCAACTTTGGCCAATTCCATACGGTCGATTTTATTGTCTCCGAACATATCATTGAGTGCGAAAGCAAAGGTACTTTCCAAAGCTGCTGAAGAAGACATTCCGGCACCGAGGGGCACATCTCCTGCAAAAGCCGTGTTAAAACCTTGTACGGGTACACCTAATGCCATCATTTCACGGCAGACGCCATAGATATAACGTGCCCATGTAGCGCTAGGGCCTTTCTCGTCATCGAGAGAAAACTCTACTTTATCTTTTAGGTCTATAGAATAGGCGCGAACGTTACGGGTGCCGTTAGGTTTCAGTTCGGCAATCATTCCCTGTTCTACTGCTCCGGGGAACACATAGCCGTTATTATAGTCGGTGTGTTCACCAATGAGATTTATACGGCCGGGAGAAGCATACACGTTTCCGGTACTTCCATCGAAGTGCTTAATGAAGCGACTCCGAACATCTTCGATTGTTAGTTTCATAAATATCCCTCCTCATATTCCCGAACGGGAAGCCCATATGAGGGTAATGGGGCTTTTGTTACTATTTATTTTATATTGTTCTCTTTCGGGAAGATTATTCCACGGGAATATCCGTATTTACGTTTTTTGAACCCCAAAGGGCATAGTATAAGATGTAGGCTGCACAAGCCAAGGGTACCCAGTAAGAAGTGAGGAATGACCCAGTCCAGTCTGCAACGAGCCCCTGAATCGCAACCATAATGGCGAAACCTACGACCATAGTCATGAATGCACCTGAGGCAATGGCTGTGTACTTACCAAGTCCTTCGGTGGCGAGGTTGAAGATGCCGCCCCACATTACAGAAGCACAGAGGCCAACAAGTAGGAAACAGAATATGCCCACGGGGATGTCGCCCCATACGAAGTCTAATGCTACATAATCAATACCAGGCACGCATACTGTCATGGTTGTGGGTAGGTAGATACCTAATAGCAATAAGATGATGGCTAATGCGCTTACGAAAGTCATCATAGCTTTTGTGCTGACTTTACCGCCAACGCTGGCACCGATGAAGCGGCCAATAAGCATCAGTAAGAAATAAACAGCAGACAATGTACCCACATAGCCTGCGTCCATTGCAAGTCCGGGGGTGGCAGCATCTAAGGGAGAGGTCAGATACTGAAGTACGAAACCGGGGATACCCATTTCAATACCACCATAAAGACCAATAGCCAAAATTCCGAGATTGAAATGACGGAACGAGAATGCGCTGTGCGGATCTTTTTCACCACTTTTAACTTCAACAGTTTGTTGTGGCTCGTCTATTCTTGTGAAGAGGATGACAACAAAAGCGATTACAAAGATTGCTAAGGCAATCATCAATGCAGGTGTAGCATCACTAATTTTAGCTTTAGCAGCATCGCCAATAAGCGCACCCATGATGATGTACACTGCTACGGCTGCGGTACTGTTGAACACGCCACCCGTCTGGATGAGCTGATTTCCCTTATTGCCACCGCCACCTAACAGGTTGAGCATGGGATTTACAACGGTGTTTAGAATGCACATGCAGGCACCTGAAATGAGTGCTCCGATAAGATAGACGGCCATACCGCCCCAACCGGAAAGCCACTGTACGAGGATACCCGTAATGCCCACCAAAAGGCCAATCAGGGCCGTTCTTTTGTAGCCCCAGCGCTGAATCATCATACCGGCGGGGAAACCCATTAGCAGATAGGCACCGAAGTTACCGTAATTACCAATCATGGCCATGAAATTGGTTGTTCCGAACTGATTTTTCACGATGACGCCCATAGGTGAACAAAGGTTCGTTACAAAGGCAATCATTGCGAACAGGGCAATCATGACGATGATGGCACCCCATTGTTTAGATTCTTGTTTCATAGTGTAGTCCCTCTCTTATCCCCAACTCAAAGGGGAAGACCACGCAGGGACGATGGGTCTTTTATTTCTATTTTAGTTTGTTAATACGCTTGAACGGTTTTCCGGTTTCGGAAATACCACGATATTTTATTTCTCCACACCAAATTTGTAAATGGTCTTTTGTGTATAAACTTCACCCGGATGCAGTGCTACGCTGGGGAAGTACGGGCGGTTGGGGGTGTCGGGGAAGTGCTGAGCTTCAAAACAAAGGGCGGAGCGTCGTGGTGCAGTGGCACCCTGTTGCAACGGATAGCCTGTAGCCCAATTGTCACTGTAGAACTGTATGCCGGGCTCTGTTGTCCATACCTCCATGGTACGTCCGCTGACGGGTTCCGTCATTTCGGCAGCTAATGTCAGTTCGCCCTCCTCCTGTTTGTTCAATACGAAACAGTGGTCGTATCCTGCGCCGTTCTTAATCTGTTCGTCATCGGCATCAATATCCTGACCTACAGGTTTCGGGGTACGGAAGTCGAAAGGCGTACCTGCTACACGTAATATCTCACCCGTGGGAATAGATGTATCGTCGATGGGAATGAAATGGTCGGCATTGATGCGCAGAATGACGTTCGTGGCTTCCGGCGTAGGATTCTGAATACCGCAGAGCGAGAAATATCCGTGTGAGGTCATGTTCACGATGGTCTTCTTGTTGGTTGTTCCGCGATAGTCAATGACAAGTTCGTTGTTGTCTGTCAGTGTGTAACGCACGGTCATCTTCAGTTCGCCGGGGAATCCCTCTTCATAGTAGGCAAACGTGTAGCGGAGGACGAGTTCCTTCTCGTTCACCTGTTCTGCATCCCACACACGGGCATGTGCACCGGTGGGGCCGCCGTGCAGATTGTTGGGCCCGTTGTTGATAGCTAATGAGTATTCCTTGCCATTCATGGTGAACTTTCCTTTACAGATACGGTTGCCGTAGCGCCCGATAAGAGTGGAGAGGAAAGGTTCCGGACTCTCGACTACATCTTTGATATTGTCGTGTCCCTGGATGACGTTGGCATATTTCCCATTGCGGTCGGGTACCATTATAGACACAAGAGCACCACCGTAATTGGTGATGTCCACTTCCATTCCATTCTGATTCACAAGTGTGTACAGATCGGTTTCTTTGTTTTGTACCACAGCCTGAAAGTCTTCGCGTTTCAGGCCCGAGATGTGTTGTGGTGTCATCGATATTAGGTTTAAAGTTGGTTAATGCAAGGGCAAATATAGTGAATACCGAACAGAAAACCAAATTTCCGTACTAAATTCTTGTAAGAATTATATTTCTTACAGCAATAAAACTTCTTGATATACTGAAACGGTGCTGTAATTTACCGGACAGCCATCTATATTTATTATAGATAGCGCGCACGCATGTACGTACGCGCATATATAGCAGGACACGCCTCCGACAATATGGCGACCGAGGCCCGACAATAGGACGATTGGACGTGGTCGTCGGGGAGACTGTGACAGGTCGGCAGTGGAGTACTATCGGGCAGAATTACTAAGAAAGGTATTATGAACCGCTTTTGCGGCCAGCATAAAACTTGTTTGTCAGGTAGCGATAATAGTTTGCTGCCGAATCGCTATTCTTGTAAGAATTGCCGGATCGCTTCGAGGGATTCTTCAAATTCCTTGGGACGGAAACCGTGACCGGCATTGGGGATGACGTGCAGTTTTGCTTTCTTATAGAATTGGAAGGCCTGACGTGAGTAATCAACAGGAACAATGGGGTCGGCATCTCCGTGGATGATGAGTACGGGCCGACGATACTTGCCAATAGATTTCATGGATGGCAACTGACGGATTTCTTGAAAGAAGCGACGTCCCAAGGGGACATTCCATAAGCGGGTCGTGTCAGGCACGTTTTCCAGTTGTGGGTATTGGGCATTCCAGTTGTCAGGAATGCAGAAAGCGGGATAGACAAGTATGAGCCGGGATATCTCTTTCGGGTGTTCGGCTGCGGTAAGGGCTGCAACCAATCCGCCCTGACTTTCTCCGATGACAATGATGCGTCGCGGGTCTACGTCGGTTTGTTTCCTGAAATGACGAATTACGGCCAGTAAGTCACTCTCTTCGTCACGAATAGACATGTTCATGGTGTTGTTGTCGCTGCGACTGTTTGTCGAACCGCAGGCAAAGTCAAAAGCATATACCTGATAGCCGAGCCGGTTGAGTGGTTTGGAGTAGGCGAGGCCGCTGTGGTGTGTCCCGTTGAATCCGTGTGAGATGATGACCACGGGCTGACGCTTTTCTGCATTGTCCGGACGACTGAGCACGCCATAAAGCCAGCGATTGCCGTTCTGAATCCAGAGCTTTTCAGCGGACAAGGGGGTGAAGACGGTGAATACGAAAAGAAAAAGAGATAATGATGTGATACGTTTCATGTTCTTATCGGTCTTTATAAATTGCTATTTCGCCGCTTCCGTAGCAGATACGGTGCTCTTTGTCGTAAATGCAGCCGAATTGGCCGGGAGCGATGCCCTGTATGGGCTCATCGGAATGAATATGATACCCCTCGTTGTCCCGCGTAATGGTACCGGGCATGAAGTGATCGACGTGGCGGATTTTGAAAGAAATGGGCTGCGGATAGGGCATATTCTCCTTTGTCTTTTCCCACGGATTCTCTGTAATGAAGTGTATGTCCGCCAAGCGAAAATCGTGTCCGTATTGTAATTGTGTGTCCCATCCGTGAGCCACGAAGATAATGTTTTTCCGAATGTTCTTCTTCACTACGAACCAAGGGCCGCCACTCAGTCCCAACCCTTTGCGCTGTCCGATGGTGTGGAACCAATATCCGCGGTGCATACCCACAACTTTGCCCGTCTCGATGTCAATGACGCGGCCTTCCTTTTCGCCCATGAAGCGACGAAGGAAGTCGTTGTAGTTTATTTTGCCCAGGAAACAGATTCCTTGACTATCTTTGCGGCGTGCTGATGGCAGACCGGCACGGACGGCGATGTCCCGGACTTCCTCTTTCATCAGATGGCCGATGGGAAAAATGGTGTGCCGAAGTTGTTCGTAAGAAAGTTGGGCTAAGAAATCGGTCTGGTCTTTTACGGGGTCTTTGGCGGTACCTAACCAGAGCGGGCTTTCTCCGTCGGCCGGATTCTCCAAAGTCTCCGTACTTCCATCGGCGAGGATGCGTGTGGCGTAGTGTCCTGTGGTCACAAGGTCATAGTCTTTGCCGATACGTTCCTCAAAAACTCCGAACTTGATGAGACGGTTGCACATCACATCCGGGTTAGGGGTCAGTCCCTGACGGACGCGTTCAATGGCGTAACCGACCACTTTTTCCCAGTATTCTTTCTGTAGATCGGTAACTTCCAGTCTGAGGCCATACTTTCGTGCAGTCGCCTGTGACAGTTCAATGTCTTCCTCGGCTGCGCACGACGAGTCCTCTCCCTCCATGCCGATTTTGATATAATGTAAATCCGGTCGGTAGCCGTATTCGCACAACTGATGTACTACTACGGCACTATCCACGCCTCCCGATATAAGTACAGCTATATTTTTCATGGTTGCAAAGGTAGCGATAAGCAGGCGGAATCGCAAATAATTTTGCGGATTAAACGACCGCTCATGTGATATTTTGCTCAGAGTTCTCGGGATACGGTTCCCGAGAACGTTTCGATGTTGATTGTGAAATCGTCAGCCTCAATGTCGGAAAGGAAGAGTGAGGCATAAACGTCGGTAGAGTAGGCTGTCGGGTCGGTGCCTTGCCGGTGGTGTAGGCGCAGGTAAGCGTGACGCCCGACGATGCTGTCTACGATGATTCCCCAAGTCTGCTTCCCTCCTTGAGTCTTTGGGCGGAGGTGGAAGTTGATGTAACGCGGGGTGCGCCATACGCTGACAATGGCGACCGGATCGGTGGTGGCAACTGTTGTTGAATCGTGTAACAGATAAGCCGATACGGCAGAACGCAATGTCGCTGCTCCCTGTTCGTTTGTTGTGTAGCCAGCCAGACAGCGATAAACGGCGTTGGGTGTCAAACCCGTTTGTGGGTTGGTGAGGTTCAGAATGGTATTATTGTCCAGTTCCAGTTTCGTCAGGTTGCCTTCCGTGTCGGTTATGCCGTCCGTCAGTTCCGTGATGATGTTTGGATAGGTGTCATCTCCATTACTTTCGTTGCAGGCCCACAAGCAAAATAAAGGGAGAAAGAACAAACTGCCTTTTAGCACTCTTTTAGCTCTTTTCATAATTTCTGACGGGATTGGCATACATGGTGAGCAACTTCTCGCGTAAAAATGCCTCGTCACGGTTGGGTAGGTCGATGAGCGCCATCCGTTCCTTTATATACTTCTCGAAAGCCAATTTTTCCTTGTGCGTGTAATAACCGGTGTGTGCCGGGGTGCCGGAAAGCAGATCGTCGGCCACATAGTTTCCGGGGAACAACCTGTAATTGTGATGAATCTCGCGGTCGATACGGGAGGCCAGTTCGGTGAAGAACTCCGCTTTGTCCAGTCCTTTCAATTCGTCAATCCATGTATTCACGGGCCGTGCCGTCTGATAATGTATGTGCCCTTTCTGTCCGAATATTCCCGTTTTCATATTCACGAGGTCATCTTGTTTGGCCTTTTTCCATCCGGCATCATCGCGTTTCTGCTGAAACTCTTTTGCTTTCAGATAGTCGCACGGGTCATATTCGTAGCTGATGGCTAACGGCACGATGTTAAGTTCCTTTATGCGTTCCAGCGGGTCGTTCCCCGACATACTCAGCATTTTCAGGAGCGATACCTGTGTTTGGTCGCTTGAGTCTTTGGCGCGTCCCTCTCGCTGAGCAATCCATATATTTTCGTGCTTCTTATTGATGACATGGTGCATATAGCGACTTATGAGCATACTGCTTTCATAGAGTTCGTGTCGCGAGATATTCCGGCGAACGATGAAAGCCTTGTTTAATCGCACGAGTGTTCGTATCCACGGATAGATGAGCAGATTGTCGCCGATGGCTATTTCGCATGTTGTGGGAAAGCCGTTGTCGTACAGCATAATATCCAGAATGGCACTGTCGAGCACGATGTCACGGTGGTTACTCAGGAACGTATAACGCTCCTTGCCGGGCTGAATGCCGGTGTACTGGAATGTGCGGCCCGTTGAGCATTTGCGGAGAACGTGGTTCACAATGGGGCGCATGATGCGCATCTGAAACCGGAGTGTGGAGCTTATGCCTAAGGTGATCAGTTTCAGAAAGCCTCTGCTTATGCTCAAGGGAACTATGGGTAATGCTCCCTTGAGGATGCGTGAGAACTGTCGGTCGTGCAGCAGGCTGTCGATGGCAGTATGGATTTCGTCGTCATTGTAGGGGCGGAGCTGGTCGAAGTCTCTTTCGTTGCCCGTTATAACAGGGGGTAAATGGTTTTCCACCGCCTTTTCCTTTTTGATACTGTTTTCCATCTTATCCATCGTTCTTTGTTGTTATTAAACAGATTACTTGTCTTCGATAATCTCTGTCAGCACATCCTTAATGTCGAGGCCGGCGGCGCGTACCTGCTGGGGGATGAGGCTGGTGGCCGTCATGCCGGGGGTGGTGTTTATCTCCAGAAGTTTGATATGGTCGTCTTCGGTGATGAAGTAGTCGATGCGGATGAAGCCGTGGCAACCTAAAATATCATATATCATCGAAGTCAATTTCTGTACACGCTCTGTTAATTGTTCCGATATGCGGGCCGGCGTAATTTCCGAAACCTGTCCGTTATATTTGGCATCGTAGTTGAAGAACTCGTTCTGCGAGACAATCTCGGTAATGGGGAGTACGTGGGTACTTGTCTTTGTCTTGTAGCAGCCGCAGGTGATTTCCGTGCCCTGTATGAAAGCCTCCACCATAACGTCCTCGCCCTCTTTCAGAGCCACGTCGATGGCCGGACGGAGTTGCTCGGGCGTTTTCACTTTCGTAGTGCCGAACGAGCTGCCGCCGCGGGCAGGCTTTACGAAACAAGGGAGACCGATGCGCGAGATAATGTCTTCGTCGTTCACCTCTTTGTCGTGTCCGATTTTTATTCTCAGGCTGTCAGCAACGCTTACGCCGAGGGCGCGCATGTAGTTGTTCAGCACGAACTTGTCATACGTCATGGCCTCAACGAGCACGTTACATGTCGAGTACGGCATACCGATAAGGTCGAAGTAGCCCTGCAGAATGCCGTTTTCGCCCGGCGTGCCGTGAATGGTGATGTAGGCGTAGTCCGGTTGCACCCGACAGTCGCCGTCCATGAACGAGAAGTCATTCTTGTCCACCTTGCTCCGGGTGCCGTCTGCGAGTATAGCCTCCCAGCGTCCGGCGTGAATCTCAACCTTATATACGTGGTAACGCTCCTTGTCGAGGAACGATTCGATGCCTTGTGCACTTTTCATGCTGACATCGTGCTCTGTGGAGTCGCCTCCGCAGATGACAGCTATTGTCTTCTTCTCCATTTTTCCAGTAATTGAGTTATATCCTGTGGTAGTTCACTTGTAAAATCCAGTTCCTCACCCGTCCGTGGGTGTCGGAAACCAAGTGTGCGGGCATGCAGTGCCTGACGCGGGCATACTTCAAAGCAGTTGCGGATGAATGCTTTATAAGTGCTTGTCCGGTCGCCGCGCAGAATTTCCTGTCCGCCGTAGCGTTCATCGTTGAACAGTGTGTGGCCGATGTGCTTCATGTGGACGCGAATCTGATGCGTGCGCCCTGTTTCCAGTCTGCACTCCACGAGGGACACGTATCCGAGGCGTTCCAGTACCCGGTAATGCGTGACGGCCGTTTTCCCCGTAGGATTATCGTCTGGCAGAACGGTCATCTGGAGGCGATTGGCGGGATTGCGACCGATATTATGACGTATGGTTCCTTCATCTTCGGCAAACGGCCCCCAGACAAGCGCATTATAAAGCCGCCGTGTACTATGCACGAAGAACTGCCGGCAGAGGGATGTCTTGGCTTCGGGAGTCTTGGCAATGACGAGAAGTCCCGATGTATCTTTGTCGATGCGGTGTACCAGTCCCACGGTCGGGTCGTTCGGGTTGAAACGGGAATCGTCTTTCAGATGCCACGCCAGCGCATTTACCAATGTGCCGCTGAAGTTTCCGCATCCCGGATGCACCACCAATCCCGCAGGCTTGTTTACGACAAGTAAATCGTCATCCTCGTAAATGACGTTCAAGGGAATGTCTTCGGGTATGATTTCCCAGTTGCGTTTGGGACGGTCGAGCATGAGGGTGACGACATCGCCGGCTTTCACCTTGTAGTTGCTCTTTACGGGCTTTCCGTTCACCTGAATGAAACCTGCTTCCGCCGCTTTCTGAATACGGTTGCGACTGGTGTCGCCCAGATGGTCCATCAAGAATTTATCGACGCGCATCGGGCTTTGCCCCCGATCGGCTATTACGCGGCGATGCTCGTATAAACCGTTTTCCGATTCTTCCGTCAGGGGGAGGGCGTCATCTTCAAGGAACAGTTCGTCCCCGAATGTCTCGATAAGGCCTTCCTCTCCGCCGGAGTGGGGGAATGCGCTATCATTCATAATCGAAGTCTTCGGAGCCTGCATTTCCTTCCTCCCGTGTGCCGGAGTGTTCGTTTTCCTCCTCGTCGTAGTCGAACTCTTCTTTCTCGCTCGCGCCGTTACCCACGACCAGCGTGATGACGGCATCTATGGGGACACGTTCGCCCGCTCTGACGGAGCGTCCCTGACATTTCACACCGTAAACCCAGTCCTTGTCGCCGCTTGTCTCCTCAATGGGGCCCACGCGGAACCCCAGTTGGCGCAGTCTGTCCTGTGCTTCCCGCAGGGAGCAGTTGTCGGCAATGTCCGGCAGGCTCACCCGTGGCGATTCCTTGGCGTTGATGGTCAGGCTGATTTCTCTGCCCGACTTCACTTTGCTGCCGGCCTTCGGGCGTTGCGCCATGACGGCCCCTGACGGCTTTGTGTGGTCATAGACAGAGTCCGCCACCACGGCTGTAAGGTGTTCCATCTCCAAAGTGTATTCGGCATCGCCGATAAGTCGTCCCTCCACGTTGGGCACGACGATTTCTTCGCCATGATGGGTATATTTGTCCAACCATACCCATAAACCGATGAACAGCAACACGGTGACGAGCATCATCACCAATAGGTTACCCCACAGTATGGGGCTCAGTATTTTCTGTTTGAACTCTTTTCCTGTCATAGTCCGGTATTTGGCGGTAAAGGTACGAAATAATTATGTAACCGGCAAGCCACTTGCGTAGTTTTTGCAGGCGAGGCCCAAACGCAGTGGCGGACTGACTGTAACACAAAAACAGAGATGTGTCAAAGTGTCTTTGACACACCCCATAGGTTCATCCTTTCCAAAATCCCTGATTCCGAGGGAGTCCGGATTTTACTTGCCGTGACGCTCGTCGGCTACGGTCAGTTTCTTGCGGCCCTTGGCGCGGCGGGCGGCTAATACGCGGCGACCGTTGGCGGTGGCCATTCTCTGACGGAAGCCATGCTTGTTATTGCGACGGCGATTGTGGGGTTGGAATGTTCTTTTCATCGTTTATTTCGTTTTTATTTGTTTCTATACGCTCAACGGGCTGCAAAATTACGCACTTTTTTTGATACTTGCAAATTTTTTTGTAATTTTGCACCCGCAAAGGGCAGAAATCTCTGCCGGGAAACCATAATATGTGTCGATAAAGCGATAACTTTTAAACCATTTATATATGATTAACTCACAAGACATCAAGAAGGGTACCTGCATCCGCATGGATGGCAAACTGTACTTCTGCATCGACTTCCTGCACCGCAAGCCGGGTAAGGGAAACACCATCATGAACGTCACTCTGAAGGACGTAGTCAGCGGTAACGTGTTGGAGCGTCGTTTCAATATCGGCGAAAAACTGGAGGACGTGCGCGTGGAGCGTCGCCCCTATCAGTACCTCTATCAGGAGGGCGAGGACTATATCTTTATGAATAACGAGACGTTCGAGCAGATTGGCATCCCCGAGGATCAGATCACGGGTGTGAAGTTCATGAAGGAAGGTCAGAACGTGGAGGTCGTGACAGACGCCAGCACCGAGACCGTGCTCTATGCCGAACTGCCCGCCAAGGTGCATTTGCAGATTTCATGGACGGAGCCCGGTTTGAAGGGCGACACCGCCACCAACACGCTGAAGCCCGCCAAGGTGGAGACGGGTGCCGAAATTCGCGTGCCTCTGTTCATCAACGAGGGTGAGACCGTCGAGGTGGATACGCGTGACGGCTCTTATCTCGGTCGTGTGAAAGTCTGAGAACTGATCGGCGAGACCGCCGTATTTTATAAAAGGATGTTGCGTGAGTAGCATCCTTTTTTTGTATCCATATCTCTGCTCTTTTGTGCAGTCGATGAGCGTCCCTCTTGCCCGGGGGGAGTTTATTCAAAGGCGACCGAATAATCATTCGGTCGCCTCCGGTTAATTATTCGCTCACCTTTGAATAATAAAGTCCTCGGGAGCCCGGCTATCGTTTCTGCCCGTGTGTGGCGGGCAAGGACTGCGGGCGGGAGGCATTGGCCGCGGGAATACCGGAAGCCTATACGAACAGGTGATGACGTTTTTGACATCGGATTTGGAAAATTGCCCGTCTTTCATTAACTTTGCTGTCGGAAAGATACATGCTGAAAATGAAATACTCCCTGATAGTACCGGTATTCAACCGTCCCGACGAGGTGGACGAACTGTTGGAAAGTCTCACACGGCAGACCGAAAAGAACTTTGAGGTGCTCATTGTGGAGGATGGTTCCGAGGTGCGTTGCGAGGAGGTGGTAAGGAAGTATGTCGGGCGGCTCGACGTGAAGTATTTCGAGAAACCGAATTCCGGTCCCGGGCAGTCGCGCAACTACGGAGCGGAGCGCAGCACGGGGGATTTCCTCATCGTGCTGGACAGTGACGTGGTGCTGCCGGAGGGGTATTTAGAGGAGGTGGATAGGGAACTGACGGAGCGTCCGTGCGATGCTTTCGGCGGGCCCGACCGCGCTCACGAGAGCTTCACGTCCGTTCAGAAAGCGATAAATTACAGCATGACTTCCTTTTTCACCACGGGCGGTATACGGGGAGGGAAGAAGAAGATGGACAAGTTCTATCCCCGTTCCTTTAATATGGGCATCCGGCGCGACCTTTATCTGCAACTTGGCGGCTTCAGCAATATGCGCTTCGGCGAGGATATCGACTTCAGCATCCGCATCTTCCGGAGCGGTGCCCGTTGCCGGTTGTTTCCCGAAGCATGGGTGTGGCATAAGCGTCGCACCGACTTCCGGAAGTTTTTCCGGCAGGTGCATAACAGCGGTATTGCCCGCATCAATCTTTATAAGAAGTACCCCGACAGCCTGAAGCTCGTACATCTGTTGCCGGCCGCGTTCGTCGTGGGCCTGACACTGCTTGCTGTCGTTTTCCTGACGGGGGCGGCACTTGCGCTGATGGGCTATCTGGCCGCGCACTGTTCTCAAGGCCCCGGCTGCAACTTTGGGCCACTTGTTATGCTGTTGGGCGCGGGTCTTATGGCACTGGCGTTGCTTCCGGTTCTGCTTTACGCGCTGATGATAGTAGGGGATTCCGCGTGCCGGAATCGCAGTCTGTGTGTCGCTCTGCTCAGTGTGCCCGCATCTTTCATACAGCTCACCGGTTACGGGACGGGCTTTCTGCGGGCCTGGTGGCTGCGCTGCGTCTGCGGGCGCAACGAGGAGTTGCAGGCTTTCCGGAAGAATTTCTATAAATGAAGGTAAGAAGTCTTTAGCGTGTCTGTAAGCAAACTGAAAATCAATATCAAAGACCTTCCGACGGACGAACGCCCGCGCGAGAAGATGATGGCTCGCGGAGCGGCGGCACTGAGCGATGCCGAGTTGCTGGCCATACTCATCGGCAGCGGCAATGCGGAGGAAACGGCGGTGGGGCTGATGCAGCGTGTGCTGCACGATTGCAGGAACAGTCTGAATACGCTGGGACGTATGACCGTCGATGACCTCGTGCGACACTACAAAGGCATCGGTGAGGCCAAGGCCATCACGCTGCTGGCGGCCTGTGAACTGGGTAGCAGAAGGCGCAGGGAGGACGTGGTGGAAAAGAAAATTATCCGTGACAGTCGCGATGCTTACGAATACTTCGCCGGTATGCGTGACCTCCCGTTGGAAGAGTGTCGCGTGCTGCTGCTCCGTCAGAATCATAGCATCATAGCCTCGGCCATGGTGAGCCGCGGAGGCATTGCCGGTACGGCCGTGGACGTGCGGGAGGTGATGCGATTGGCTGTCGTAAACCGGGCTACGGCCATCGTGCTTTGTCACAATCATCCGAGCGGGAATCTCTCTTCCAGCCGTGAAGACGACAGTCTCACGCGGCGGGTGGCGGAGGCCGGACGGGTGATGAACATCCGTCTGCTCGACCATATCATCGTGGCCGAAGCGGGGTATTACAGTTACAGCGAGGACGGAAAACTGTGAGCGACGCTGCCTGTTGTGCCTTGACGTGTTGGCCGGAATCGGAATGAAAGAAGAATATAATAATATAGAATATGGAAAAACTGCAAGTAGAAGAAAGGGTGGTGGAGTTGCTCCGCACGGTTTTCGATCCGGAGATTCCCGTCAATATTTATGATCTGGGGCTTATCTATCGCATCGAACTGAATGAGGCGGACAGTGTGCTGAGTGTGGACATGACGCTGACGGCACCCAACTGTCCGGCGGCGGACTACATCATGGAGGATGTCCGGCAGAAGCTGGAGACCATCGACGGACTGCAGCGGGTGGATGTGAACCTCGTGTTCGAGCCGGAGTGGAACAAAGACATGATGAGTGAAGAAGCCAAACTGGAACTCGGAATGTTATGAAACCGATATATTTCCTTTCCGATGCCCATCTCGGCAGTCTCGCCTTGCAGCACACCCGACAGCGGGAACGCCGTCTGGTGCGCTTCCTTGATGAGATAAAGGAAAAGGCCGGAGCGGTCTATCTGCTTGGCGATATGTTTGACTTCTGGTTCGAGTACCGTGCCGCAGTGCCCAAAGGTTATACGCGTTTTTTGGGAAAGTTGAGTGAACTTACCGACCGTGGAGTGGAGGTTCACTTCTTTACGGGTAACCATGACATCTGGTGCAAGGATTACCTTACGACGGAGTGCGGGGTAATCGTTCATTACCAGCCCGTTACTCTTTCTTTGGCCGACAAAACGTTCTTTATCGGGCATGGCGACGGACTGAGAGACAACAGTAGGGGATTTCGGTTTATCCGTGCCGTCTTTCACAATCGCTTCTGCCAGTGGCTCTTCCGGTGGATTCATCCCGACCTCGGTATCGCGTTTGGGCTGCGGTGGGCCCGGCAAAGCCGTCTGTCCCATGCTACCTGTCAGCCAAACGGGAGGGTCGCCGAACCTCCTTACATGGGGGAGGACAAGGAACCTTTGGTGCTTTTCGCAAAGGACTATCTCCGTTCGCATCCGGATGTCAATTATTTTCTTTTCGGGCATCGCCACATCGAACTTGACCTGATGCTTTCCCACCAGTGCCGGATGGTGATTCTCGGCGACTGGATTTCACAATTCACCTATGCCGTGTTTGACGGTGAGCACTTCTATATGGAGAATTACATAGAGGGGGAGACCGAAGTGTAGAAGCACTTCTTCTCCCCCTCCCCAAAAGGATGTTCCTGAAAATGGTTATTCAGCCTCTGCCGCAGCCATCAGAATCTCGCTGAGCGAGGGATGGGCGTGTACGGTGTCGGCAATATCGTGGATGGTGGCACCCAGTTGCATGGCCAAAGTGGCCTCATGGATGAGGTCGCTGGCATGGGCTCCTAAAATGTGACAGCCGAGAATCTTTCCTTCGGCATCGGTCAGAATCTTTACCAGACCTTCTTCGGCGTTCATGGCCAGTGCCTTACCGTTGGCGCGGTACATGGCCTTGTGGGCCTGATACTCGATGCCGGCCTCCGTGAGTTGCTCTTCCGTCTGTCCCACCATACCTACTTCGGGCACGGTGAATACGGCACCGGGGATGAGTAGCGGACGTTGCAGGTCGTAATCCGGATTCAGAATCTTATTCAGAGCCACCTTGCCTTGTGCGGATGCGGCATGGGCCAGTTGGATGATGCCGTTCACGTCACCGATGGCATAGATGCCGGGAACGCTGGTCTGCATGTGCTTGTCTACAGTTATGCCGCGTGGTGTCATTGCTATATTGACGTCGGCAAGGTTCAGACTTTCAAGGTTTGCGGCACGTCCTACGGCCATCAGTACCACGTCGGCCTCCACGCTTTGCAGTTTGCCTTTCTCTTCGAAGTCCACAACGAGCGGTGTGCCCTCATGAATCTCTTTCGCTGCCGCACCGGTATGGAACGCTATGCCGCGTTTCTTCAGCGCGGTACGCAGACGTTTGGCGATGTCGCGGTCGAACTGGGGCAGAACTTCCTTGCAGAACTCAATCACCGTCACTTGTGTTCCCATACTTTGGAAGATGCCGGCAAACTCCAGACCGATAACGCCTCCGCCGATGATGACGAGGCGCTTGGGTAGGGTGGTGAGCCGGAGCAGTTCGGTGCTGCTCACTACGCCCTTGGCATGAGCACCGGGAATGGGAAGATATTTGGTGACGCTACCCGTGGCAATGATAATGTTCTTTGCCGTATATTCGCTTGTCGCTGTCCATTCTCCGTTTACGGTTTCGCCTACCGCCACGGTCTGGCGGTCGATGAAGCGCGCTTCGCCTTCTACGAGGGTGATGCCGGGTGTCTTCATGAGCTGCGCGATGCCGGCTTTCAACTTCTCCACCACTTCATCCTTGCGGGTGATGGCTGAGGCCAGTTCCTCGCCCGTCTCGGCGGAGTGGCACAGGCACTTTGTGGGAATGCATCCTGCGTTGAGGCAGGTGCCTCCGAGGTGCTGCCGTTCAATGACAACAACACCAAGGCCGGCCTTGGCGGCACGGACTGCTGTCTCGTATCCGCCGGGGCCGGCCCCGATAATAATCAAGTCGGTATTCATGCTTGAATGGGTTACAATGCTTTGTACGTAAACTTAGGTTCTTTTACGGCCTTTACATCATCCATGCGGCGCACGGGCGTGTCATGGGGAGCCGACTTCAACAGGGCGGGATCGGCTTTCGCCTCTTCGGCGATGCGCTTCATCACGGCAATGAAGTCGTCCAGCGTTTCTTTGCTCTCCGTCTCGGTGGGCTCTATCATCATGGCCTCGTGGAACAGCAGGGGGAAGTAAATCGTGGGGGCATGGAAACCGTAGTCGAGCAGTCGCTTGGCGACGTCGAGTGTGGTCACGTGCTCCGGGTCGTGGTGGTCGCCACCGTACTCCTCACGCAGTCCGTCGAATACGAACTCATGTTTGCATTCTACGTCGATGGGCAGTTTGTAATGACTGCGCAGTGATTCCTTGATGTAGTTGGCATTCAGTACGCTCAGTTTGCCGGCCATAGGGATGTTTTCCTTACCCAGTGAGAGCAGGTAGGCATAGGCGCGGATGATGATGCCGAAGTTGCCGAGAAAGAAAGAAATATAGCCTAATGAGTTCTCGTCGCACTGCAACCGGTATGTGCCATCTCCGTTGTTGATGACTTGCGGATTGGGGAGGAACTGTTCCAGTCCCTGACGTACGCCGACGGGGCCGCTACCGGGGCCGCCGCCGCCATGAGGTGTGGAGAACGTTTTGTGCAGGTTGATGTGCATCACGTCGAAGCCCATGTCGCCGGGACGGCAGACGCCAAGCATCGGGTTGAGGTTGGCACCGTCGTAATACATCAGACCGCCGCACTCGTGTACCAGTCGGGCAATTTCGGGAATCTTGGTTTCGAATAGTCCCAACGTATTGGGGTTAGTCATCATCATTCCGGCAATGTCCGGGCCGAGCAGGGGACGCAGGTCTTCTACGTCCACCGTGCCGTCGGCGGTTGATTTTACCTCCACAATCTGCAGTCCGCATACGGCGGCCGAGGCGGGATTGGTTCCGTGGGCCGAATCCGGCACAATAATTTTGATACGTTTGGTGTCGCCTCTGCTGATGTGGTACTGACGGATTACCATCAGACCGGTCAGTTCACCGTGGGCACCGGCATAAGGATTAAGCGTAAAACGGCTCAGTCCGGCAATTTCGGCCAGTGTCTTCTGCACCTCGTCGTAGAGTTTCAGGCTTCCCTGAGCATATCGGGCCGGTGTGATGGGATGCTGATTGAAACCGGGCAACTGACACAGTTCTTCATTCAGCTTCGGGTTGTACTTCATGGTACAGCTACCTAAAGGATAGAAACCGGTGTCTACACCGAAGTTATTGTTCGACATGTTGGTGTAATGGCGCACCACGGTCAATTCGTCCACCTCGGGCAGGAGGGTGGCGGTTTGACGCAACAATGTGCCGTCGAGGCTTTCCAGTTTGTAGGCCTCAAACTCACACTTGGGCAACGAATACCCCACGCGGCCGGGTCTTGAAAGCTCGAATATCAACTTTCCATAGTATGTCCTGTTCATAGGGCTATCGTTTTAATCAGTTCAACCATGTCCGTAATCTCTTTCTTGGTGCGACGTTCGGTGCTGGCAATCGTCAGGCAGTCTTCCTTGAACAGGGTCGGTACGCCCAACAGATAACCTTTGTCTGCCAACGCTTCGCGCAAGGCTTTGGCGTCGCCTTTCACACGCAGGGTAAACTCGTTGAGGAAAGGAGCATCGAATACTTCCTCGAACTTGCCGGTCTCCAACAGTGCATCGTGCAGATAGTGAGCCGAGGCATAACTCTGTTCGTTCACCTCACGCATACCTTTCGGGCCCATCAGGCTCAGGTAGCAGGCTACGTAAAGGCACATGAAACCTTGTGCGGTACAAATGTTCGACGTAGCTTTCTCACGACGGATGTGCTGCTCGCGGGCCTGCATGGTCAGTACGAATGTGCGACGGTTGTCGGCATCCGTTGTGGCACCCACCAGACGTCCCGGCATCTTGCGCACGAGAGCTTCTTTCGTACAGAGATAGCCGATGTACGGGCCGCCATATCCCATGGGAATACCCAGGCTCTGGGCATCGCCGCAGGCAATGTCGGCTCCCCATTCTCCGGGGCTTTTCAGCACGGCCAAAGCCGAAGCCACGGTGTTGATGGCCAACAGGGTCTTGTGTTCGTGGCACAAGTCGGCCAAACCCGTGAAGTCCTCGATGATGCCATAGCGGTTGGGCTGGCAAACGATGAGGCCGGCGGCGTTGTCCTCTTCGATGAGGAGACGGGCGGCCTCTTTATCCATTACGCCATCCTTTTCGGCAACCTCCACGAGTTCTACGCCGTGGAACTTGGCATACGTGCGGCAGACTGCCATGACGGCCGGTTGGATGGTAGAAGAAATTAGTACGCGGTTGCGACGCTTGGCCGCACCCACACACATCATCATGGCCTCGGCGGTTGCAGTGCTTCCGTCATACATCGAGGCATTTGAGATGTCCATACCGGTAAGGTCGGCCATGAGGGTCTGATACTCAAAGATGTATTGTAGCGTGCCCTGGCTGATTTCGGCCTGATACGGTGTGTAACTGGTGCTGAACTCCGAGCGGCCGGCCAAATAAGGCACCACGCTCGGGGTGTAGTGATCATAACTTCCTGCACCGGCGAAGCATACCAAAGGCTTGTTCTGTGCAGCGAGATCGTGGATGATGTGGCGCACTTCCTCTTCCGACTTCTCTGCGGGGAGGTTGAGCTCTCCGTGAAGTTTTATCTCCTCGGGAATCTCGGCGTACAGCTCATCCAAAGAACGCACGCCGATGACATCGAGCATCTGCTGAATGTCATCGGCGGTATGTGGAAAATATTTGTACATACTAATGAATTATGAGTTACGGATTACAGTCGCTTCCCTTTCTGCTTCTGTCCGGCAGGATGTTTGGCCCGTCGGATGCCGGAAGCGTGTAATTCGCGGTTCGGATTCTTATGGACTTACTTGCAAATCTCTTCGTATGCCTTAGCATCCATCAGGTTGTCCAGTTCGCTCTTGTCGCTCAGCTCAACCTTGATAATCCAGTTTTCGAAAGCATCCTTGTTGATGAGTTCGGGTTCGTCCTCCAGAGCCTCGTTCACCTCTACAACGGTTCCGCTGACGGGGCTGAACAGGTCGCTGGCGGCCTTCACGCTTTCCACGGCACCGAATTCTTCTCCGGCCGTTACCTCGTCGTCTACTTCGGGCATATCCACATAAACGACGTTACCCAACTGGCTTTGGGCATAGTCGGTGATGCCGATGTAGCCATAGTTGCCTTCCACTTTCACATACTCATGGCTCTCTGCATAGTAGAGCCCTTCAATTACTTTTGCCATAACGATATTGTATTAAATTTATTAAGTTCAGAATTTCGGTATATCCGGACGGCTCATTTACTTTTTGTAGTTCTTGTCATAGAAACGTTTCTTGATGACCACGCCGGGTTGCAGTTTTTTGTGGATGCGCACCTGAACAGGTGTGCCCAGTTTGGCATACCGGATGTCGAGCAGGGCCATGCAGACGCTTTTGCCCGTAGAGATACTATTGTAGCCCGTCGTCACGTGTCCGATGATTTCCTCGTCGGACACCACTTCGTAGCCGTGGCGCGGAATGGCGCGGCCCTCCAGTTCGATGCCCACGATTTTGCGTGTCACCCCTTCGGCTTTCTGACGTGCCACCGCTTCCTTGCCGATGAAGTCCTCTTTTTCCACTTTCACAAACATACCCAGACCTGCTTCAATGGGCGACAACTCATCTGTCAGTTCGTCGCCGTACAGCGGCAAGCCCACTTCAAAACGCAACGTGTCGCGGCAGCCCAGTCCGCAAGGTTTGGCTTCGCCGCTCTCGATGAGCTTGTCCCACATCTGCCGGATGAGGTCGTGCGAGGCATATATCTCGAATCCGTCCTCGCCCGTATAGCCCGTGCGGCTTACGATGATGGTCTCTTCGCCCACCTGCATTTTCTTGAACGTATAGAATGCCAGTTCGGCGCAGGGCAGTTCCAGCACCTTCTCCACAACGGCCTCGGCTTTCGGGCCCTGAACGGCCAACTGACCGTAGTATTCGCTCTGGTTCTCGGCCACGCAGTCAAATGACTTCACCTGTTCGCTTATCCATGCGTAGTCTTTGTCGATGTTGGCGGCGTTGATGACGAGGAAGAAACGCTCGTCGCCCTCTTTATACACCAGCAGGTCGTCGATGGTGCCGCCGTTGGGATGCAGCATCATGCCGTAGAATATCTTTCCCACGGGGGCGTTGGCCACGTCGTTGGTGAAAATGTGCTGTACGAAACGTTCGGCTTCAGGCCCCGTAACCAGCACCTCGCCCATGTGGCTCACGTCAAATACGCCGCAGGCTGTGCGGACGGCCACGTGTTCGTCGGCAATGTCAGTGTACTGGATGGGCATTTCGAATCCGCCGAAACTTACCATTTTAGCACCCAGTTTGATATGTCTCTCGTAGAGACAGGTTCTTTTGTCACTCATGATATTTCAGTGTGTTTGGGTTAATTAGCTTTAGATATGCAGACTCACTTTCGCTATGTCTTTATTCATTCACGCTTCAAATATAGGAATATTTCCTGACATGGCAAAGGAAACACTTTGCTTTTTCTTCCTTTTTTGTGCGGGAAGTCCGATAGGGAATCGGGCTATGGCAGGGTCACCAGTTTATAGTTGCGGGTGCCGGCTCCGATTTTCTCCGCGTATTCGAGGTTCCAGCGGCCGCTTCTCTTCTTAATGCGTTCGAGCAGATGTTTTTTGCCGTGGTCGGGAGATTGCGCTACGGCGTCGAGGCAAGCCTGATCCACCGCTACGGGGTCGAGCGAAGCAAAGATGCCGAGGTCGCCCATTTGGGGAGCCGCGGGCTTGGAAACACAGTCGCAGTCCACCGAGAGGTTGTTGGCGACGTTGATGTAGAGAATTTTGTCGCCGGCGGCGTCAATCACCGACTTTGCGGCCTCTGCCATTGCCTCCTGAAATACGGAGTCGGCAGGAATGTGAGACCACGTGCCGGCCCGGTCGGCGTACTTGCCGGCGGAGTGAATCCAGCACTTGCCCTGTGAGGAAGCCATGCCGATGGAGATGTTCTTCATGGCACCGCCGAATCCGGCCATGGGATGCCCCTTGAAGTGGGAGAGTACGACGGTGAAGTCATAGTCTTTCCAGTCCTTGCCGACGTAGTTTTCCCGGAGGTGCCGGCCGCCTCTGACGACGAGCGTGTCCTGTCCCTCTGCATCCAGAATCACAACGGGAGCGATGGCCGTGAATCCGTGGTCGGCAGCGGCCTTGAGGTGCTCGGCGGTGCGGTCGCGTCCGCCATTGTAGGCTGTGTTGTTCTCCACGATAGTGCCGTTCAGTTTCTGCACCAGCGGGGCAATGAGTTTCGGGTCGAGATGATAGTCGTTGCCCGGCTCGCCGGTAGAGAGTTTCACGGCCACCTTGCTTTTGGCCTTGCGTCCGAGTGCCTTGTAGATTTTCATAAGGTTCTCGGAGGTGATGTCTTTCACGAAGTAGACGGTTGCCGGTTTGTCGGCTTTCGGTGTGGTCTTTGTTTTGGCCTCGCAGCCGGTGCTTCCGAGGAGGGTACCTGCGGAGAGCAGCAGAATCAGAAACTTGTTCATAGTGTATGATGTATTAAGTTATATTCATCAGAAAGAGGTATCAGAATCTCCATTCCGCGCCGGCCATCACCGTAGCCCGCGGCATGGGGAAACCGTAGTTTATTTGGTACTTTGTCGCTGTTAGGTTTTCTCCCTTGACGAACAAAGTAAGCGGTTTGTCGAGTTTGAATGAATAGGTCGCCCGGGCATTGAGGAGGGTATAATTTTCTTTCGATTCCTCGGTCCGGAGTCCCCGGATGCCCATGACGTCCACCGTAAACGACCACTGTCCGGGGCTGTAAGTCACCTCGCCGAACACTTTGTTTTCGGGAGCACCTACGATGTGCGTGTCGGTGTGCAGATAGGCGTAATTGGCCGTCGCCGCCCAAAGAGAGTTGAACCGGTAGGTGACGTCTATCTCCATGCCTTTGTTGGTGAACTTCCCCGTGTTGATGTTCTTTGCCGCACCGTCCACCATGATCTGTTGAATCAGGTTGCTGCCGTTGATGCGGTAGGCCGCGAGACCGATTTCAAGCCGTCTGCCGAACAACCACTTGCGCAGTTCCACCTCGTAGTTGTCCATCGACTCGGGCCGTAGTTCCGGGTTTCGCGGGCCGTACATATACAGTTCCCGGATGTTGGGAGAGCGGAAGCCGCGGCTGTAGTTGAACTTCACGTGAGCGGTGTGTAGGGGGCGGAGGATGAAGCCGGCCTGAGGCACCCATTCGTTGCCGAACTGCGAGGAATGCTCAAGGCGCACTCCGGCGTTGAGGCTCAGCAGGTCGCGGAACAGCGTCTGCTGCATCATGGCGTAACCGGCAGTTTCATTGACGCTCTTGTCCACGATGGCCGTTCTCGTACCGTTCCCCTTGTCGGAGTTGTACGCTTCGCCTCCCCAGTGTTTGAAGTCCACGCCGAGGCTGAGTGCATTTCCTTTCCACGGTCTGACGGTCTGGTACATCGTCACGCCCATGTTGAAATCTCTGGAATGAAACAGATAGCTCCGGGGCTTGTCGTTGCGGTCGAGGCCGTCGTCAATCTTGTGCTTGCCCCAGTTGTAGTAGACCTGTATGCCTCCGGAGGTGATGTCGTAGTGGTTTTTCACGAATGCCGCCGTTGTCGTGCGAAACTGTTCGGCCCACATTCCGAGCGGTATCTCCCGGAGCACCGAACCGGGATTGTCGGCCCGGGTCTCGGTGAGCATCGTGTTGGCTCCTGCCTCCCAGTGACCGGAGAAGTCGTAGCTGACGGACGCATACTGATTGGCCAGCCAATAGTCCATGCCGGGTCGGTTGCCGTTGGTGGATTCGTAGCTTGCTGCGGCAAAGGTTCGCAGTCCGCCGTGCTTGTATCCGGCCCTGGCCCTATATTTCTGTGTGCCGTAGCTGCCGCCTATTGCGCGAACCGACCCGCTGAGGCCATCCCGGGTGGCTCGGCGGGTGATGAGATTGACAGAACCTCCCATGGCACCGGAACCGTAGAGGAGTGATGCCGGCCCGCTCACCACCTCCACACGCTGCACATCGTTGGTGACGTAGGTGTCGGCGAGCGAATGGCCGAATACGCCGGCCCATTGCGGCTGTCCGTCGATGAGGAAGAGCACCTTGTTGCCCCCGCCTACGCCCCGGATAGAGGCTGCTCCTGCCGCTCCGCCGCTGACTCCGTAACCGGCGATGCCGCGTTCGGTGACGAACATGCCGGGGATCTGCTTCTGAAGCACCGGGAGGAGGTTCGACTCGCTGCTGTTGTCTATCGTCTCGCTTCCGATTATCTTCACGTCAAGGGGAAGCAACGGGACGGGAGCCTTGGCTGTTTGCTCCACCACCACTTCCACTTCTTTCAGCACCCGCGTCGTGTCCGTTGGCACGGTTTCGTTGCCCGCCGCACTCGCGGAGGACAGTAGGAGAGCGTAAAGGAGAATGGAGTTCCTTGTTTTTCGGGATAGATTCATGGCCGGTTTCCTATAGTTTAGCGGTTACGTTATGTTCGTCACAAAGTTACTATTTTTATTTGACTTATAAATCATGAACCGGAAATAATTCTTCGGCCGGCCTCCTTCTGTCCGCCGAAAGCGGATTTCCGTCTTGCCCCGTCGGCTTCTTTCGTCTCTGTCATGGAAATGTCCGGCATTATTTGGTCTTTTCCCCGATTGTTCGTACCTTTAGCCCTGAAACCAAACTTAGACTTACTCATGGAAAACCTGAACATCCGGCCGGAAGATGTGCCCGCCTCCTTTCTCCTTTGTTTCCATCCCTCCTGTCCCCGGCGGACGGACTGCCTGCGTCATGTCGCCGGCGAAGCGGCCGACCGCGTCCGCGACCACGGGGCCTGCGTATTCCCCTCGGCACTGACGGCCGACGGGCAATGCCGCTTTTTCCGACCCGTCCGCACGATACGTTCCGCGTGGGGCTTCCGTCCGCTGTTCGATAGGGTGCGGCACGAGGACTATGCCCTGTTGCGCATGCAGGTGATGCTGCTCTTCGGAAGCCGTTCCCGTTTCTTCCGCTACAATCGCGGCGACTACCGGCTGACTCCGGAGCAGCAGGAGCAGGTGCTTGACATCTTCCGCCGTCAGGGCTACGACACTGCGGAGTTCCGCTTCGAGTATTACGAGGACGTCATCGACTTTGTCGGGGAGCGATGAAACGCCGGCCCTGCAAGGAGGGGCAGGGTAGGGCATCGTGCGTTTTGCGTATCGCGGGGGAGTCCCGGATAGTGTCAGCGTAGTCCACTGTCAGTTCTTCGGTATTGAAACCGGTACTGTCAATAGGTAGACACTTGTGGTGTCAATATAATAAAATTATTTTGAGACCTACAAGTTGTTGTCCGATAAATAAATCGAAGAAGACCTTTCAGGAAAGTTCTTTCCCGGTCAGCAGCCCAATGAGGGCCTCCTCCGTCAGTCCACGTATGCACGATTCGGGATGATGTTGGCGTATGGCCTGCGCCAGTCGGTCGGGAGTGAAGGGCAGTCCCGTAAGCGTGTTGCGGAAAGCAGTGTCGGCATCGCCGAGGCAGAAGTAATCGCCCGCCGGACGGACATCAAGGATGAGGCTGCCGGAGAGTGAGATATGCAATTCCACGGTGCCGCAGCCCTCTATGCGCTGGCGGCGGATGATGTCGGCGTGGGCGGACGAACCGTAAAGATAGTCGGGCTGATAGTACCGCTGCTCCAATTGCTCAATGTGGCGGACGTCCTCGTTGGTGAGCGCAACCGTGCGGTCGCAGAGCAACGTGCGCAACTTCTCTCTGAGCGTTCTCACGTCGATAGCGGACAGGTAGTCTTTCAGCAGTCCGACGCGACTGCGCACGCTCTTCACCCCTTTCTGTTTCAGTTTGAGAAGGTCGGGATGCAGGGCCCCCTCCATCAGTCGCGGATTCGTGTCGTAGAGCATGGTGCCGTGGGCAATGCAGCGGTCGGTCTTCTGATAGAAAGCATTGCCGCAGATTTTTCCGCCATTTTCCTCCAGGGTGATGTCGTTCCGTCCCGACACCTGCGCGGGGGCTCCCTGCGAACGAAGGGCCTCGGCTACGGCCTCCGCATATTCGTGGAAAAGGGGCTCCACGGGGCAAAACTCGGTGATGAGGCTCGTCATGATATTTCCTTCGTCGGCAAAGATGGCACCTCCACCGCTCCGGCGGCGAATGACGTCAATGCCCTCGTTGCGGCAGAAGTCGAGGTCAATCTCCTGGTGCATCACTTGGTTGCGTCCCATTACTACGGTCGGGGGAATCTGCCAGGTGAAAAAGTAACTGCCTTGCGGAAGCGCATCGGCGATGTATTCCTCGGCTGCCAGATAGAATGCAGCTCTACGTCCCTCTGTTTCAGAGGACAACTGGACAAATGTGGCTGGGAAATGACTTTTCATGCGACAAAATTACGGATTTTATTCCGGATGAACAGCCTTTTGTCCGGATTTAATTTACTATTACAAACCATTTGCTTAATTTTTACCTCTTATATATTATATATAGGTATTTATTTAGGTATTTCCCGTTCTTTTTAGCCAGCCTTTTGTAGTTTTTCCCTTTTTT
>CAMWQU010000027.1 GCA_947176535.1 uncultured Prevotellaceae bacterium | reverse complement strand
TTGCAAAGATATAAAAATCAATCTATTGCAGAGATTTCATCACCCAAAATGTCCAATAGGCCGATTTTCGGACATATTTCGGACAATCGCAGAGTCTTAAAATGAAATAAGTCACTGAAACTCAGCGACTTATTTTCGGATTCTGGTGGTGCCACCAGGAATCGAACCGGGGACACAAGGATTTTCAGTCCTTTGCTCTACCAACTGAGCTATGGCACCTTTATCGTTTTGCGTTGCAAAGGTACGTACAATATTTGGATTGACCAAACATTTTCGTAAAAATTTAAAATAATTTGTATTTAATAGCTCGTATCTCATAATTATTACTTATCTTTGTGTCGCCTTAAGAGGCCTCGGATAGTAGCGCAGTTGGTAGCGTACCACGTTCGGGACGTGGGGGTCGGGAGTTCGAGTCTCCTCTATCCGACAAGACAATGGCATAAACCATTCAGATACATTGATATGGGGAATACAGATATGCCTACCGATTTACAATGAATACAATCTACGAACGCGAGATGGAAACTCAAGTTAAGTTTACAGACGCGAACGTAGATTTTTTTAATTCTTATAGTGTAATTATATGAATAAGAAAATTGCAGTTGCCGGAACAGGCTACGTAGGATTATCCATCGCCACGTTGCTGGCACAACATAATATTGTTACAGCCGTTGATGTCATTCCTGAAAAAGTGGCTCTTATCAATCAACGCAAATCACCCATTCAGGACAAATACATCGAGAGCTATTTGGCGGAAAAGGAATTGAACCTTACCGCCACGACAGACGGCAGAAGAGCGTATAGCGATGCCGAATTTGTAGTCATTGCCACACCGACCAATTACGACCCTGCAAGAAACTATTTCGACACCTCTCACGTGGAAGAAGTCATCGAACAGGTATTGGAAGTAAATCCCCAAGCCATCATGATTATCAAATCCACTATTCCCGTGGCCTATACCGAGAGTGTACGACAAAAGTATAAAACAAACCATATTCTTTTCAGCCCAGAGTTTCTGCGTGAATCCAAGGCCCTCTACGACAATCTTTACCCCAGCCGAATCATTGTGGGACGTCCCGAAGGCGACGCTCAGTTGGAGCATGCAGCTCAGGAGTTTGCAAACCTCTTACAAGAAGGTGCCATCAAACAAGACATTCCCGTCCTGCTGATGGGACTTACCGAAGCCGAAGCCGTGAAACTCTTTGCCAACACTTATCTGGCCCTGCGCGTGTCATACTTCAACGAACTTGACACGTATGCAGAATCCAAAGGTCTCTCGACGCAAGACATCATCCGGGGCGTAAGTCTCGATCCCCGCATCGGTGAACATTACAACAATCCTTCATTCGGTTACGGCGGGTACTGCCTGCCCAAAGATACCAAACAGTTGTTAGCCAACTATGCCGATGTTCCGCAGAACATGATGTCAGCCATCGTCGAGTCGAACCGAACCCGCAAAGACTTCATTGCAGATCGGGTACTTCGGATGACGGGCTATTACGACTACTACAACCGGGGCGACTATGACCCAAGCCACGAACGCCACTGTGTTGTGGGCGTTTTCCGGCTGACCATGAAATCGAACTCCGACAACTTCCGGCAATCTTCCATTCAGGGCATTATGAAACGCATCAAGGCCAAAGGTGCGGAAGTCATAATCTACGAGCCCACACTGCCGGACGACAGCACTTTCTTCGGCAGTCGTGTGGTAAACAATCTGGAAAGTTTCAAACAACAGTCCGATGCCATCATCGCCAACCGTTACGACTGTAGCCTCGACGATGTGAAAGAAAAAGTCTACACCCGTGACATTTTCCAAAGAGACTAACTAAAGAAGAGCACATTGGAAGAAGAGAAATCATCGCTAAAAGAACGTACAGCCAAAGGGCTCCTATGGGGAATGGTGAACAACGGTACGGCCCAGTTGCTCGGTGCTGTATTCGGCATCATGCTTCTGAACCGCCTTGTCCCCGAGGATTACGGGAAGATAGCGATGCTCATGGTTTTCACGAATATCGCCAATGCGCTGCAAACAAGCGGATTCAGGCAAGCATTGTGCAACCTCCGAACACCCACGCATCGCGACTATAACGCCGTTTTCTGGTTCAATATCGGCATGAGTGCCCTGATATATCTCGTTCTCTTCCTTTCCGCCCCGTTCATTGCCCGTTTCTATAACTCTCCCGATCTGCTTTGGCTGTCCCGCTACCTCTTTCTCGGATTCTTCATCTCCAGTTTCGGTATCGTACAGCGCACCTATCTGTTTATCCATCTGATGAACAAGCAAACGGCCATTATCGGCATCGTGGCCCTCATCATCTCCGGCACGGTAGGCGTCATCATGGCCGGAATGGGATTTGCCGCGTGGGGACTGGCTACGCAGCAGATCCTCTTCATTCTTGTAGTGGTAATCATGAACTGGTACTATTCGCCTTGGCACCCCTCGTGGGAGTTCGACCTGCGACCGGCCTGGAGAATGTTCGGATTCAGCAGCAAACTGCTCATCCAAGACCTTTTCAACAACCTTAACGCTCACGCTTTCGGCGTACTTTTAGGAAGATTCTACGGCGACCACTCCGCCGGCGTCTACTCCAACGCCCGCAAATGGGACGACATGGGCATCAACACCATCTACGGCATGGTTCAGGACGTTGCACAACCCGTATTGACACGTGTCCGCAACGAACAGGAGCTTTATCGCAACGTTTTCCGGAAAATGCTCCGTTTCGTCTGCTTCATTTCTTTCCCCATGATGTTGGGAATCGGGCTCATAGCGCGCGAATTTCTACTTATCGCTGCCGGTGAGAAATGGTTGGAGAGCGCCGCCCTGCTAAGTATACTCAGCATCTATGGTGCTTTTTTCCCCATCACGACCCTTTATTCCAATCTAACCATCACGCAAGGACGCTCCGACATCAATCTGTGCAACACCATCATTCTGTGCGTTCTCATCTGGATAGGACTCATCGCCCTGCACCCTTGGGGACTGAAAGTGATGGTTATGTTCTTCATCACCCTGAACATCCTTTGGCTCTTCGTATGGCAATGGTTTGCCCACCGCCTCATCGGACTGCGCCTGTGGGACGTGTTGCGCGACGTTGTTCCGTTCCTTGCCTTTACCGTTTTGGTAATGGGAGCCACATGGTGGATTACCCGCCCCATCACCAACCTCTACCTGCTGCTCATTGGGAAAATTGTTATCGCCGCCACCCTCTACGCCGGCATCACGTGGCTGAGCGGGGCAAAAATCATGCGGGAGAGCATCAACTACATCTTCAAAAAGTAGGACATCTGCGCGTCGCTCCGAAAGAGGACTAAAATCCATCCCCCCGTCGTCGGGCCTTGGTCCATACGACGACAAGTCTCCGTCCCGCTATGGACGAAGCCTCGTCGTCGTATGGACGAGTTCCCGTCCTCGGAGGGGCGTCAGATTCTTGTCCTCGTCAGGGTGAATTTACGGTATCAGTTTCGCGCGTTATCTATCAGTTCCATCAGCCGCTCGCTCTTGCCCGTCACAACCTTCCGGCAAAACATTTTGTCCTCTTGTTTCAACAGCGGAAAGTCCTCTTCTGTCAGTTGCCGCACGAAACCGGGCTTATAATAAATGTAAGTCAGCGGAGTGAGGGCGGGCAGGTTCTGAAACTCCCCTTCAACAAGCATACACCTGTCTGCCAACGGAGAATTGAAAGCGACTGTCTGCGTAAAGGTCTCGGCCGGACCGAAACTATTACTGAAGTAACGGTGGTAGGTGGCGTCGTTGTCCCATTTATCCAGTATCAGCGAAGCCAGTCCGGGCGTAATGGCCCACCATGCGGCACCTTTATACAGATGAATCGTCCTCCCCTCCGCATCCTTGAACGTTAGCGGTTTACGAAAGCCTAAGGCATGCACCATCTTGCGGCAAGCCACACGAAACTTACTTTTCAGGCTTCCGTTCTTCCACGGCCGGGAGGAGAAGAAACGATATTGCTTGTACAAGTCGCCGCCTTTCTGCTGATTGCTCATGCACATTCCGCAAAGCATCTCCTTGTCCGGTCTTTCCTCGAAGTAGCGTATCATACGTTCATTGCTCCAAAACGGATAGTCCATGCCGCTGAGCGTAATCAACCGGTCATACTTCACCGAAGAAGAAAGTGCCGCCCGGATAAGTTCCATCTGGTATTCCACTTCATTCATCGAACCCCACACCACATTCACCCGGTGGCTGATGTAATGAAGTGCCGCCGTCGGAGGCAGCACCGCACGAAATTGGTCGATGTCCGACTTCCGGTCAATGTGTATGTAATAATCGGAGTTCTCCGGCAGCACGCCGACTAACCGCTTGAGATGCGCAGCATCCGTATGGGCCGATATCAGGAAAGCAATCTTCATGGTTTGAACTTTAGTATCTCGTCTATCATATTTTCGGCGGCTTTTTTGTTGTTGGGCGGCAGCAGGTAGCGACGACAGAAATCATTCCGCCGCACCGCCATCGGGTCGTTCCCCTCTTCCACCACCTCGTATAGGAATCGCTCCACATCCTGCATGGACGAACCCTGATAGTGCAGGGAATAGGCCGCTACGCCAAAACCGTTGAGTGTGTCGTCGTGGTGCTCCTTGGCCAAATACATCACCGGTTTGCCCGTCATCAGGTACTCTGCCGTGAACGAGCCGCAATCATGAATCAGCGCATCCGATGTCAGAAAGAGGTCTACATAATCGGTTTCCTCCAACTGCAAGTTAGGTTCTTCTGCCCAAGCCCGATAATAGCGGTCGGTACGCTCTCTGCCCCAAAGTTTGTGTTCATAGAGCATCCGACGAAGCAGGGGATGAGGTTTGAAGGCAAACTGCATTCTTCCTTTGAGTCGTTTGGCCATGTCCAGAAAATCATCCGCAAGTGTCAGAAAATTGGAATACGCCAGTGAGCCGCCCCCTATCGAGTGGTGCGGCGCCCATATCACACGTTTTACAGTTGTATGCTCAGCCGACGGCTTCCATGGCGATACGGGATGCGCGGCATGCTCCAGAAATACATCCGCCTTGGACGATCCCGTAATGCGGGAATTGCGTCTCTGTATTGTAGAATGCTGAAACACCAGTTCGTTTTCATAGAACTGCATCCACGAAAGCCGGCAATAACGTGTATTGCACAACTCCGGCGGATTGGTAGTCTGCATGGCATACGGTTGATAAATGAACAGTTTGTCCGGAAAGCGGTCAAACTCGTATGCAGCCGGCAAAAGGCCCTCGTAAGGCTTCGCATAAAGCAGAATATCCGGATTGATTTCCTTTCGGACGTCCATCCACCGGCCGGTACGCTCGTCAAAGGCGCAACGGTATGAATAACCTTTTTCTTTCAAATGCCTGCACATCAGCTCCGTGTCCCGCTTCATGGCGGCTTTGCCATGCTCCAAACTTCCGCAAACCAGTATCTCCGGCGAGAAACGAGGATGTTCGAGCATCAGTTTATACAGCGTATCGCTGCGCCAGTAGGCCGGGTGCATGGCAAAGAAGAGAACCCGAACGGTAGGTTTCCGACTCAAAATCTCCACCTTGGTGGGAATGCTTCTGATATACCGCTCGTCCCGCCAATCCCGGACAGGAGCACATAACTGCCGAAGCCAGCATTTCAACCGGTATTCGGCTCTGCCTGCCGGGGAAGCCTTTAAGCGTTCTATCCAACTCTGCCTGTCGTCCATCTGTGAAAACTCTTGTACGGCCCGATTATTTGGGGGCGAGTTGCGCCTCCTTATATTCATAAGAATGTACGCCCTCTGCCCTGAAATCCTTATGATAACGCTCTAGTACTTCTTTATAGATTTCCTCGTACTGAGGAATAAACAAGTCGGATTTCTCCTCCATGTGTCTGATAATCTCCTGCGCCAACGGTGCCGTCAGTTTCAAATCGGTTGCCCCTTGACGGAACGCCGTCCCCTTGATGGATCCGGGCGAAACATTCAGAATACGGTTTTGGGAACCGGCCTTCTGCAATTCCACATTCACGCTCTCGATAAACACCCGAAGGGCGGCCTTCGTGGCACCATACACCGAAAAGAACGGGGACGACAGATAGCCTGCGATGCTCACCATCACGGCACAATAAAAATCATCCTTGCTTTCCAAGCGGGGGAAAAACTTCTTCAATATACGAAGCGTAGCCACCGTATTGACGTTGAACGAGTCTATGATATGCTGCTCGCTCACGTCCCGAAACAGAGCCAATCGGCCAAATCCGGCCGTAATCACAAGACTGTCGATGTCCGTAAACCGCTCAAAGAAAGAATAATCCTCCCGGGCCAAATCAAACTCAAAGCTCTGTATCTTCTCCGCCTTGTACTCATCGAGTAGCGGAGCCTTGTCCACCACATAAATCTGTTCGCAGTCGGGTCTGACAAGCAATTGCCGGGCAATGGACAGCCCGATGCCGTTGGCTCCGCCCACTATCAGTACTTTCTTCATCATTCGTTCCTCCTTGCCTACCTGACGCACCCCGCTTCAGCGCACATCCGGATTGGGTTGTTTGTCTATTTTATTCAGCGTTTCAGTGTACTTGCCCAGTATTTCCTGCTTTATCTTGGTGGAGGAAACGCCCTCGCCATAAGGGAAATAAAAGACCGTTACGCCCAGCTCTTTCAAATAATCATACTTTCCTGTCCAGTCATCACCCACGACAAAGACATCAATATTCAGTTTCTTCACCACTTCCGTATGGTCCAGTGTACGCTGGGGAATCACAATGTCCGGATACTTGAGGGCCTCAATGATGGACATCCGCTCCTCGAACGGTATGACCGGCGGCCGCTTGTAACTGCACACCAGTTCATCGGTACTCACTCCCACAATCAGGGTATCTCCCAGTCCGCGGGCATATCTTATCATCTTCAGATGATTACTGTGAAACATATCAAACGTTCCACTCGTATAAACCACTACTTTTCCGTTGTACATACTTTAATCTCTTTCTTGGGCCACCGACCGCTCAGCCAAGGCACTTTTTCTATAAAGGGAACCAACCACGAACAAATCATGAACAGGGCCGGCAGCAGGATAATGACATCGTCGCTGCGCCCCCAGATGCTACGTCCGAAACAGAGGTGCGTGAACTTGTAGAAATACAGCATCGGATAGTGCGAAATGAAGTACACCATCGAATGTTCCCCGATGTAACTGATGATGGGAACACGGGGCATATCTATGGCTATCAGCAACCCCGCCAGGCCGCACAATATGGCGGTAGTATTGACAACCGCCATCAAGGGGTCGCCATCGAAAGCATTCCGCGCCATGGCATATTCGCCGTGCCATAGGATATTGGCTGCCACGAAATAGAGTATCAGGACTACGGAGACGATAACCGTAGTCCGGTGCCCCATCCGTTCCATGAGCCGACGCCACACCCGTCCCACGGAGAAGAAGAATATGCCGATAAACACATTATTGAAACTCATCCACAACGGATTGCCCAGACGATACATTTCATAGCTGATGAACGGGAACAGGAGGACAATCCAGTGCAGATACTTCACTTTCTCGATGAAGTGGGCAAGGATGTATGCCGAAAAGAAAGAGAAAAGGAACCAACCGGGAGGATTGCCGAAGAAACTGCTTCGGGTCCATATCATCGTCCACCGAATCGGTTCTATCGGGGCGTGGTACATGGACAACAATTTGGGATAAAAGGCAAAATAGATGGCGTCGCCTATTAACCCCGTTATCACGTAAGGCACGAACAGCCGTTTGAACTTGTCGATGCAATACGCTCGGGAGTCTCCTTCCAACGACTTGTTGAAGTAGCCGGCCTTGAAGAAGAAGAAACTCATGAAAAAGAAGGACCACGACATGATAAATGCCCACCAGTCCTGCTCCGACCGACCGCATATCTGCATTACATGCAGACTGATCATGCGGATGATACATAGCCCACAGAGGAAATCAAATGCGTGGTTTCGCTGTTTCATGACTACAAAGGTAATGCAAAGCAAGCGAAATGCCAAATAAAAGCAAGCATTTCAAAGATGAAGTCTTATCCTAAAGACATCTTATTGGCGAAATAAGCCGGAGGTCTCCGGGAGGAATCTGGGCACGGATTCGATCCAAACGTACCCATATTCACAGGCAGAACATTAGAGGATTACATTATTCAGAGGCGACCGGTTAATTATTCAGAGGTGAGCGAATAATTAACCGGTCGCCTCTGAATAACCCCGTCCTGCGTAGGGCGGAGAAATATTTATAGGTAATCGGCAACCTATTATCAATATTTTTGTATCTTTGTCCACATGAAACGTTCACCCGTAGCCCTTTTTGTCTACAACCGGGCCGACAACACCCGGCAGACGCTTCTCGCTCTGGCCCGTAACACACTGGCCCGTGAAACGGAAGTCTACGTTTTCAGCGACGGAGGGCGGGACAAGGCGTCATGGGCACTTGTCCATGAAGTGCGCGAGGTTGTGCGCGGCTTCGCCTCATCCCCGGAAAATGGTAGGGAGGGGCCTTTCAGGTCGCTAGTCCTCATCGAACGGCCGGAAAATTTCTACCTCGAAAGGAATATCACCGAGGGCATCGCCCAAGTGCTTACAGACTACGACCGCGTCATTGTGCTAGAAGACGACATCATCACCTCGCCTTACTACCTCCAATACATGAACCAGGCCCTCGATCTCTATCGGGATGTGCCGCGTGTCATGCACGTCGCCGGCTTCACCAACCTGTCCTTACCTCTCGTGCCTTTCTACTTCACACCGCACATGAGCGGATGGGGATGGGGTACGTGGCGCGACCGGTGGAACGGACATTTCCGGCATTACCGCACACGCGAGGAAGCACTGGAGGGCCTCACCGACGACGACCTCCGGCGCATTCAGTACTACGGGGCATTCCATTGTCTCGGTAGCCTCGATAAACGTCCCATCCCCTGGGACATCTGTTGGGAACTGGCCATCTACCGGGCCGGCGGCCTCTGCCTCACCCCCGGGCAGACAATGGTTCGGAACATCGGACTGTCACAAGGTACGCATTTCCGCTCATGGAGCCTCCTGCAGCGATACGAGTTCGACCGTCCGCCCTCACCCGCTCCCCTACCCTTGACCCGCGTCGGCCGTCCCGAGGTGAATCCCATCATCGAGGCTCAGTTTGCCCAAGCCATCACCGACTGGGGCATCCGCTATACAACGTTGGGAAAAATCGTCCGTTACTTCTACAAGAAACTGAAAGCGTAAAGACACATGAAAGAAGTTGAAGCCAATAAGGAATTGATAGCCGCATGTGGTCTCTACTGCGGTGCATGCCGCAAATACTTTGCCGGAAAATGCCCCGGTTGCCGACTGAACGAAAAGGCCTCATGGTGCAAAATTAGGACTTGTGCACACCGGAATGGCTATCGCTCATGCGCGCTGTGTACCAAAGAGGTAACCGAATGCAAAACCTATTCCAACCTTATCGGAAAGATATTCGCCTTCATCTTCAGAAGCGACCGTCCGGCCTGCATCCGTTACATCAAGGAGAATGGCGAACAGGCTTTTGCAGAAGAAATGGCCCGTCGGAAAGCGCAAACAATGAGGAAAGTATAGTCAGCTTATGGCAGAAAATTAGTATCTTTGTCACGTTGAATCTGTATGCGTGTCTTAATCGTAAATACAACGGAACGAACGGGAGGGGCCGCCATCGCTGCCCGACGCCTGATGTGCGCCCTGAAGGAACAAGATGTGAATGTCTCCATGCTGACGCGGCGAGCAAAGTGGCCGTTCTACGGGGAGCGACTGCGCATATTCATGGCCAACCGACTCAGCCAACGCAATCTGTGGCAGGTAGATATCGCCAACTGCGGTGAGGACATCACACGGACACACGAGTTCCGGGAAGCCGACATCATCCATCTGCATTGGGTGAATCAGGGTTTTCTCTCCCTGCGCAGCCTCGAAAAGATATTCCGGAGCGGCAAACGCATCGTCTGGACACTGCACGACCAGTGGCCCTACACCGGCATCTGCCACTACGCGGAGGACTGCACACGCTACCGGACATCCTGCCACGATTGTCCGTTGCTTACGCATCCCGGCCCCAAAGACCTTGCCTACAAAGTCTTTGAAGAAAAGCGGCGCATCTACGCGGATGCCGACCTCTCTTTCGTGGGTTGCAGCCGCTGGATTGCCGAGGAGGCACGGAAGAGCGCACTGACTGCGGGGCACCGCATTGTGAGCATTCCGAACGCCATCGACCAGACTGTATTCCACCCCATCCCGAAACAGGAGGCCCGCAAGGCTTTCAACCTGCCCGAGCAGGAAAAGATTGTCCTATTCACCTGCCAGAAGGTGACGGACGAGCGCAAAGGCGGACGCTACCTCGAAGAAGCCCTCCGCCAGTTGCCGGACGTTCGCCTCATTCGCGTAGGTAAGGGAGGCGATTACGAGGTTCACGACCCAGCTGTCATGGCCCGGCTGTATGCCGCTGCCGACGTTTTTGTCACACCGTCGCTGCAGGACAATCTCCCCAACACCATCGTGGAGGCCATGTCGTGCGGCACACCCTGCGTCGGCTTCGATGTCGGCGGTATTCCCGAAATGATTCATCACCTCGAAGACGGCTACGTGGCCCGCTACCGCGATGCCAACGATTTGGCTCAGGGCATCCGTTATGTCCTCGACCACAACGAGCTGCGCCAATCCGCCGCCCGATATGCCCGAGAGACTTACAACCCGGAGCGCATTGCCCGGCTCTACATAGAAGTCTACCGTAATTCGTAACTCACAATTCATGAAAGATAAACCACTTTTCACTCTCATTACCGTCACCTACAACGCCGGAAGCACTATCGAGCGTACCCTGCAAAGTGTCGAGGCACAGACCTATCCGCGCATCGAGCACCTCATTATCGACGGATGTTCGTCCGATCGCACCATGAGCCACATCCAGCGCTACGTGGAACGTAACGGACAGGGCAAACACCTCGTCCGTGTGGTGCGCGAACCCGATAACGGTCTCTACGATGCCATGAACAAGGGCATACAGATGGCCACCGGCGACTACCTCGTTTTCCTGAATGCCGGCGATCGTCTGCACGAAACGACCACCATCGAGCAACTTTCCGAACTGTCTGGTTGGCAGCGCGGACGCGCCAATTATGCGATTCTCTACGGCGAGACCGATCTTGTGGACGACGAGGGCCGTTTCCTGCGTCACCGCCGCCTGCAGACTCCCGAACAACTAACGTCGCATTCCTTCCTCAGCGGCATGTTAGTCTGCCACCAGAGCTTCTATGTCCGTACCGACCTCGCCCGCTCCACGCCTTACGACCTCCGCTATCGCTACTCCGCCGATTACGATTGGTGCATACGCCTTATGCAGCGGGCCGAAAAGCGCCGGCTCCGTTTCCTCAATACGCATCTTATCCTTACCGACTACCTAAATGAGGGACTCACGACGAAAAATCATCGCAAGTCCCTCATGGAACGTCTGCGCCTCATGGCGCATCATTACGGTTGGTCTGCCGCCATCATCCGGCATATCGGGTTCGTCTTCCGGGCCGTCACCAAACGTTGATTTCAGGCTCCGCACTCCTCGGCCCACAGACGCATGGCCCGCTCAATGGTGGGTGCCATGTCGTAGTAGCGGTATTCTGCCAGACGACCGGCAAAGACAACGTTGCTCTCTCCGGCGGCTAATGTCCGATATTGCTCAAGCAAGCGACCGTTGGCCTCGTCATTCACGGGATAATAGGGTTCCATGCCGGGTTCCCACTCCGTACTGTACTCACGACTGATGACCGTTTTCGGGTTCTGCTCCACAGCGGCACCGAAAGATTCGAAATGCTTATGCTCGATAATGCGGGTGTAGGGCACCTCGCGCTCCGTGTAGTTCACAACGGCATTGCCCTGATAGTTAGGGATGTCCAATACTTCCGTCTCGAAACGCACCGTGCGATAGGCCAAATGTCCCAAACGATAGTCGAAATAGGCGTCAATAGGGCCGGTGTAAACGATGCGGCGGGCAAGCGAAGTCAATTCCTCGCGATTCTCCAGAAAGTCCACTCCGGTTCTTACCTCTATACCGCTCAGCAGACCGTCCGTCAGCCGATTGTAACCTCCGTGAGGGATTCCCTGATAAGCATCGTTGAAGTAATTGTTATCGAAGACGAAACGCACCGGCAGGCGTTTAATGATGAAAGCCGGCAGTTCGGTACAGGGCCGCCCCCATTGTTTCTCCGTATATCCCTTGATAAGGCGTTCGTAAATATCCTCACCCACCAGTGACATGGCCTGCTCTTCCAGATTCTCAGGCTCGCGGCCGGCCAACCGGCGCAGCACCTCGGCCCGCTGCTCCTCTATCTTGTTCCGGGCCTCCTGCGGAGTGGTCACTCCCCACATCTGATAGAACGTGTTCATGTTGAAAGGCAGGTTGTAAAGCCGCCCGCCATAGTTCGCAACCGGACTGTTCGTGTAACGGTTGCACGGGGCTATCCGGTTCACAAAATCCCATACCTCCCGGTTGTCGGTATGCAAAATGTGGGCACCGTACTGGTGGACATTGATTCCCTCCACCTCCTTGCAATACACGTTTCCGCCCGTATGGCCGCGACGCTCCACAACGAGACACTTCCGGCCCGCATCGCAGGCCAGGCGGGCAAACGTCGCACCCAACAGTCCCGAACCTACAATCAGGTAATCATACGTCGGTTTCATTTCTTCATCCTCCGGTAAACGGTTACAGCTATTCCTCCCGCAAACAACAACGCCAGCAGAACTAGAGCCGAGTAGGCGATGGTCTCGGTGATGCGCTCCGAGCGGGGCTTGAAGGTGAACACAACATGATGTTTGCCCCCCTCAATGCGAACGGCACGGAGAACGTAATCGACACGACCGATTTCTACTGACTTACCGTCTACGGTACATGTCCAACCGGGATAGTATATTTCGCTGAACACGAGTACACCGCCATCGCGGCTCTCTACCTCATAAGCGAGTTCGTTAGCCTCATAGGAAACGAGTTCGGCCGTAGCGGTCGTGTCTGTCCGCGCCTGACCGAGAATCGCCTCGAAGCGTTTATCCGCAACGGCCACACGCTTCGTGTCCAGTCCGGACAGTCCAGCCAACTCCGCATCGGCATCCTCAACATAACGCACCGCATCAACAAACCACGCATTACCGTTGGCATGAGGATTCAGGACTTCCGCCTTGCCGTTGTCCCTCAGGGGCAGAATCACGTATTTCATGTTCAGCATATTCAGGACGGGCGTTGAGTTTTCACCGCATTCGTCATTTATAGCATCCCACACCTGCCCTATCTCACGCTGAATATGTGCCTCAATGAGTTCCTGATAGCGACGCAACTTGGCCGCATGGTAACCGCCGATGCTCTTGTGATAATACGATGTCGTATTGTCGTTGAACGTGCTCACGGTGAGGTTCAGCACACGATGGTACTTGTCCGGGTCTTGCAGGATGCGTCTGTCCGCCTCGCTCATGGGGAAAGCCTCCACGGAAGTGCGCGGACGCACAAAGTTGCCGTCATTCAGATAGCGGCGGTTCACCGTCCACATGTCCACGAGACAGAGCAATGCCAGACAGGCCACCATGGGAATCTCTTTCAGTTTCTTTGCACAGTACAGCATAAGTATGCCGAAGCCCAGCAGAATAACGACAAGCGAACGCAAGGCATCGGCCGTGAACATGGCGCGGCGCATATCGCTCAAGTTTCGTATCACATCGCCCACGGGCCATCCGTATTCGGCCAGCCCCTGTATGGCCTGCATCTCTGTCGTGGAAATGTAGCTGCCGAAGAACACGTCGGGCAGCAGCCAAAAGAGGAAGCAGACGCCCGCCGTCAGTCCGAGACTGATGTACAAGGGGCGTTTATACGTCTTCATCTTCTCTTCGTCGGCGACCACCAACTTCTTCAGGGCGAACATCGCCAGCAGGGGAATGGTAAATTCGGCAATCACGAGTATCGAGGCCACGGTACGGAACTTGTCGTACATGGGAACATAGTCGAGGAAGAAGTCGGTGAAAGGCATAAAGTTCTTTCCCCACGAGAGCAGGATACTCAGAACGGTTGCTGCCAGCAGTGCCCACTTCATGGGGCCTTTCACGATTTGCAGACCCAGGACAAAGAGGAACAGTACAAAGGCTCCCACATAGACGGGGCCGCTCGTGCCGGGCTGCTCACCCCAATACTGCCCCAACTGCTGATAGAGCGGCCGGTAGTCGCTCTTGGCTTTCTCCATGGCTGTCTTGTTCGCCGAGAGAGGCACCGACGCACCGCCCTTCGCATTGGGCACGAGCAGCGTCCACGTCTCGCCTATGCCGTAGCTCCATGCCGTGATGTACGAACGTTCCAAACCGCTATCCGTCAGGTCGGCTGCATCCTTCGTTTTCTGCGTCAGTTCGCTCTTTCCGCGCATCGTCTCCTTGCTGTACTCATAGGTATGGTAAAGGTTCGATATATTGATGCTCACGCCGAGCAATCCACCGGCAAGAGCCGCGAGAGAACCTTTCACCCAGCGCGTCAGTTGCTTCTTGCGCAGCGCACTCACCAAGAACGCAACAGCCAGCAGCAGCATGACACTCAGGAAATAGTAGGACATCTGAATGTGGTTGCTCAGAATCTGCAGGGCTGTGAAAATGCCCGTCACCGCGATTCCCCACATGTATTTACCCCGGTAGCAGAGTATCATTCCCGCAATGGTGGGCGGAATGAAACAGAGCGTCAGCAACTTCCAGATGTGGCCAGCCGCAATGATGATGAAGTAGTAACTTGAGAATGCCCAGAGTATGGCTCCCAAAGCCGCCATCCATGCCCGGAAATCAAAGGCCCGTAGCAGGATGTAGAAACCCAGCAGCATCATAAACACATAGCCGGCCACGGCGGGCAGGCCCAGACTGTAAATTTTCTCTACCGTCGTCAGCGTGTCGGTGCTGTCATACGAGGGCGACATCTGATAGGTGGGCATACCCGAAAAAAGCGAGTTCGTCCACCGGGTACGCTCGCCGTTATGGGCCTTGCGGTATTCGTCCAGTTCCACGTTGCTCCCCACGGCGGCGTTGTGGTCGGTGCCCGTGAGCACCAGTCCTTCCGTGATGGGAGTCCAGAAATAAGCCAAACTGATAAGGGCAAAAAACGCCACCATCAGCACATCGGGAATAATCTTTTTGTAATTCATACGATGAATCATTAAAAATAAAGGCCGCAGTCGAACTGCAGCCTTATCATTCTTGGAGAGATGCTGCGCTTACTTACGCAGACCCAGAGCCTTCACGATTGCACGATAGCGATTGATGTCACGTGCTTTCAGATAGTTGAGCAGGGCGCGACGCTTACCTACCAAACCCGTCAGGGCGCGCTCGGTGTTGTGATCCTTGCGGTTCTGCTTCATGTGCTCCGTCAGGTGCTTGATGCGGAAAGTGAACAAGGCTACCTGGCTTTCTGCGCTACCTGTGTTGGTGGCTGCACCGCCAAATTCGGTGAAGAGCTCCGTCTTCTTGGCTGAATCTAAATACATAATACTTAATTGGTTTTGTTAAACTTGTTTGTCGAACAGCCGCCTCTCTTCGGCACTGTTTCGCAAATGCGATTGCAAAGATAGTAAATAATTATGAATTAGATACAAGAATCACGAAAATAATTTTCGCAGGCGAGGGAATAATAATTTCGGACGACGATTCCCAACCCTATTATGGGCGGAAACGAATCCTGCTATGGACGAGGCTTCGTCTCCCTATTGTCGGGGGCCCGTCCCGCTATGGACGAAGCCCCGACGTCCTATGCGCGTGCGCGCATACAGGTACACGCCCGTTACCTAAATAACATACAGCGTTTTCCCTCATAAATTCAGAAACAGGTGGGCATGACGCCTAAAGAGTTTCATCGGCAGAACACGCAAGTCTGCACGGAACGTGACAGCGTTTTATTCCTCCTTGCGGGCGGCACGTTTTCTCTCCAGATGGTCGAGAATGACCTTGCGGAGACGCATAGACTTGGGAGTTACCTCTACGTACTCGTCCTCCTTAATATACTCAAGGGCTTCTTCGAGAGAGAACACGATGGGAGGAATAATGCGCACCTTCTCGTCGGAACCCGAAGCACGCATATTGGTGAGCTGCTTGGCCTTGCAGACATTCACAACGAGGTCGTTCTCATGAACGTGCTCGCCCACAACCTGACCGGCATAGACCTGATCCTGCGGGTCGATGAAGAAAGAACCGCGGTCTTGCAGATTGTTGATGGCATAGGCGTAAGCCGTGCCGCCCTCCAATGCAATCATGGAACCATTGACACGACGCAGGATGTCGCCCTTGTAGGGCTCATACTTCCTGAAGCGATGGGCCATGATGGCTTCGCCCTGACTGGCTGTCAGCACATTCGTGCGCAGGCCGATGATGCCACGCGAGGGTATGTTGAACTCAATATTCACACGTGAACCCTGCGTTTCCATGCTTATCATTTCTCCCTTTCTGCGGGTTACCATGTCTATCATCTTCGACGAGAACTCCTCGGGAACGTTGATAGTCAGTTCCTCTATGGGTTCACATCTCACTCCGTCAATCTCCTTGTAGATGACCTGCGGCTGCCCCACTTGTAGTTCGTAACCCTCACGACGCATGGTCTCGATGAGCACACTGAGGTGCAGCACACCACGGCCGGAAACAATCCAACGGTCATTATAACCCTCGGGCTGCTCTACGTGCAAGGCCAGATTCTTCTCCAGCTCTTTCTGAAGTCGCTCGTGAATGTGACGGCTGGTGCAGTACTTGCCTTCCTTACCGAAGAATGGCGAATCGTTAATGGTGAAGAGCATGGACATCGTGGGCTCGTCGATGCTGATGGGAGGCAAGGGTTCGGGATTCTCGAAGTCGCAGATGGTATCACCGATTTCAAAGTGCTCCAGGCCGATAATCGCACAAATGTCGCCACTCGACACTTCGGAAATCTTGGCCTGCCCCATACCCGTGAAAGTATGCAGCTCCTTGATTTTGGTCTTCTCCATCGACCCGTCGCGGTGAGCGATAACAATGTTCATGCCCTCACGAATGGTGCCGCGATGAACACGTCCCACGGCAATACGACCGGTATAGATAGAGTAATCAAGTGAAGTAATAAGCATCTGCGGTGTTCCCTCCAACTGCTGGGGAGCAGGGATATGTTCCAGAATTTGATCGAGCAGATACTTGATATCCTGAGTGGGTTTGGAGTAGTCGGGCCCCATCCAGCCATTCTTAGCCGAGCCGTAAATGACGGGGAAATCGAGCTGTTCCTCAGTTGCGTTGAGGTCGAACATGAGGTCGAACACCATCTCATACACTTCCTCGGGACGACAGTTCAGCTTGTCTACCTTATTCACCACAACAATGGGTTTCAGACCAATCTCCAATGCTTTGCGCAAAACAAAACGGGTCTGAGGCATAGGGCCTTCAAAAGCATCTACCAACAGCAGACAGCCGTCGGCCATGTTCAGCACACGCTCCACCTCACCACCGAAGTCGCTATGTCCCGGGGTATCAATAATATTGATTTTTGTCCCCTTATAGTTTATACTTACGTTCTTTGATAAAATGGTAATACCGCGCTCACGCTCCAGTTCATTATTGTCCAACATAAGTTCACCTGTCTGCTGATTGTCGCGAAACAGATTTCCTTCCATAAGCATCTTATCAACCAAGGTTGTCTTACCATGGTCTACATGCGCTATAATCGCAATATTACGAATCTCTTGCATATATCAGAATTTTACGATTGTTCCTACTGAAATATCGGCCCTATAACGAGCCAGTTCGGCATTCATGCCATAACCCGGAAGGAAACCTTTCCGGAGGCTTATCTGCCCTATGGGCTCTGCCGTGACGGCCCACTGCTTATTGATGTTATAGGCTATCAGGAAGCCGCCCATTACGCCCGGTGTCTGTTTTCTACTTGCACCGGATGTTCTAGCCTTGACCGTACTCCACACACCGCCAAGTTGCAGATAAGTATCGACCTTGCGGTCCGCAGTACCTTGATAGAGATTGCTGAAGTTAAGCATATAAGCAAGCCGATAATCCACCAAGGTATATTTATCGCTGACAGTCCCTTTGGCTTTATACCACGAAGGCTGAAGGCTAAGTTTCACCGCATGCAGGGGAGTAAATAGGTAACCTACATTGAGGCCCAACAAGCCCCCGAGGCGACCGCCGTTATTTCTCTTATAGGTCGTAATGGCCTTATAACCTCCGACATTTACACCGCAGATGAGGGACTTCTTGAAATCAAGGCGAGGTTCTTCGGCGCGTTGTTTGGGCAAACCGCGAACAATACGTACACCTGCATTTATAGTCACCACGTTCTCTCTTGATTTATTATCAAACTGGCGGGAAGCAGCACCATGATGATTCATCACTTCATAACGGGGTTCTACAAAGAAAGCCGTATTATACGAGCACTTGTAAAGTAACTGAGGCGCCAATGTCAAACCATAGAAAAATCCGCGCTGTCCACCCGGGCCTGCTACATATTTTCTTGCCATCCGGCCAAACTCTATACCGGCGGAGATATTCAGTTCAAATCTCTTATTGTCGGCATTCTTTCTCCACTCCGGAATCAGGTTGAAAGGATTAACCAAGCCTTCCAAGCGTGCCTTTATGAGCGAAGCATTAGCATAACCGGAGGCCACTCCCCGTAACTGGTTCTTCTGCGATGAATAGAAGCGGGAATAGGCAAAGTTCTGTGCCACCAACGAACCACGGAAACCAAATGCAGGAAGTGCCCACGTTCCGAGACGGACATCAAGCGAGAGACCTGAGCCTCGTAACAATGCATCTTTCTGCAAAGGGAACATCCAGCCCGTTGTCGCTTCGAAGAAAGGCGTGAAGTTCATACGCTCGTTACCGGGAATGTGAGATTTATCGAAGTCGTACAAGTTGATGGCGACACCACCGTTTATGCCGTAGCCAAGTTCGTATTTACTGCGAGCACGTGCATAAGAAACATAGGCATTCGGCTCTACAAAAATACCTATGCCTTTATACACCCTCAGCAACAAATCCAAACCCGACGTGAGTGCCAATGCCTTGCCGGCATCGGATGTTTTCATACCTCCACCCACGTAAGCACTAACATTCAAGATTCGAGTAGGGCTATAACCATAGAAGAGGTTAGAGAAGTTCAACATATAGTCGAGTTCTCCCATTACATCTCCCTTGCCCGACGCGTTTCCCATGGGTTGGAATGATGTAGCCTGCAAGCGCAACGACTGAACCGGGGTAAAGCGATAACCAGCAAACACGCGAAGAGGCATTATCCGGTCATGATTATTATTCTGCATTAAGCCGCCACTCGCACCCAAGAAGAAGTGGGAATAGTGTTTCCAGTTCTTTGCCGTCTCTATATCCTCCGGGGTACGGGCAAAGCGAGACATGTAGATATGAGAATCTATCAGACTTACCTGCAAACCTCCACGAATACCACCGAATGCCACTCGCTCAGCTCCGGTTCGCGAGAAAGCGACTCCACCATGAGGCTCTACAAACAAACTTATCTGCGGAGTAACATAACAACTGAGTCCTATACTTGCCGTCAGCATCGGTTCCAACTGATCCGTTCCGCCATTCAGTGCTCCGCCGTTCAGAGGCAAATAACGAGCACCTGCACCGAGCGTTCCAAAGATACGCAGCACGCGCTTCGGATCATATCCACGCCACATATCCGTAAAGTGAATCATATAATCCAACTCTCCCATGATACGGTGTCTTTGGCGCAAGGCCTCGGAACCCTTCATGTATGTAGTATGAAGCCGCAGTGCATGAACAGGCGTGAAACGATAACCTAAATAGGCATTTGCGTCTATTATTCTTCTTCGCGTATCGGGAAGACGTTCGGCATTCGAGCCCATGAGACCGGCACTACCGCCGATAAACACATGATCTCCCCATATCGAGGTTTGATATTTCTCGTGGGTCACGGCCCTCACGTGCTTGTTAAACATATAGCCCCAGTAGCCATCTGCCGATACACCTGCACGCACGCCACCTACAACTTCATAGCGACCGGGAGCGATATAGCCTCCGACTCCCACTCCCGCATAAGGCTCTGCAAACAGCGATACCCCCTTCATCACCTTATAATCAAAGAGCAAACCGATTTCGCCACGAGCACTCAGGTTCGTACCATTGTCCCGTCTTGAAGCGGCAGCAAAAGCGGTAGCCGTTGCCGATACATGCAAACGTTTATTCGGGTCATACCCTTTGAAATAGTTGGTGAAATTGAACATATAGCCCAATCCGAGTTCATTCACCGACACATCGTTTGCCTGACGATACATAAATCTATTATACTGATAAAGCAGGCGGGCACCATGCATAGGAGCAAACTGATAGTTGGCCACGAGTCCAATAGGAAATCCCAAATCCACGCTCGTTCTTGCCACACTACCCTGACCAGAAATCCCCATATGCGCAAAAGCACCGGAGAACAATCCCAATGAGGCATGTTTCACCCAACCGATGGAGTCTGTTCCCCAATAAGCATTTCTGGGACGGTAACGCCCCTGCAAACTATATTCTTCCGGATTTATCAAATATTGTCGCGCAGACGATGTTTTCTCCGTTCTCTCCGTGTCCTCCACCACACTTTCCTGAACGCCCAGCAGCAAGTTCGGCAAATTTCCGCCGCGAGCATCCCGCACAGAAGTTCCCAACAAGAGGAATAGTAAACAAGCAAATCGCGATTTCACTGAATACATTCTTGTATTTATTATGTTCTATTTACCTTATTAACTTTTAATCTATGACGAGCAACACTTACTTATTACGCGGCTCAACCGGTAATATATAGCTAAACGAAAGTCCCACCTTATAGGGTAAAATCGCCCATCCTTTCTCCGCAGGACGCTCTTTCGTCCCTTTCACGCTATAACGGGATTTCTCGCTATACCGATAGGCACCCAATCCGCCACGAAGTTCCATATTCCACCGTTCACGCTTTCCGAGTCCCCAGACATATCCGAAAGTCAGAGCCGCAGCACCAACTTTTCCCTTATACGTCCGTCTTTCGGCCATAGGCGTAGTCTCCTCATAATTATGCCATCTGTATGCTGCTCCAAAAAGACTGGCACCAAGGAATCCCCGGCTCATGGGACGACCATGAAACCAGTAACGAAATTCCGGTGACGCTCCAACAGCAATCATATTCGTACCAAAAGAATGGTAAGCCCCTATAGCCTCTACCATAAACGTAGTCTTGTTTCCCGTCACAATCTCTGCACCTATGTTAGGAGCAAACGCCATATACGGAACAGCATCCGTCCTGAGGGCCAACATCTGTGCCGTTGCCGTTTCCGCCAACGACAGGATTATAATCATTGTCAATAAAAGACGTTTCATCAGCACTTTCGTCTTATTTGGTTATCATAATTATAATTTCATTACCATCCGATACCATTACCGGATATCCCGTTTTGTCTACGTCCGTATACAAACGTACAGAAGCAGGCAGGGGAGCGGGCAAGAGAAGCGTTGTTTCATACACACCGGCAGATGTCCGAGTAGCCTCAAACGCCACCTCGCTCTTCATCGTATGCTGTACTGAGCCGGCAGGCACGCCGGTCATTCTTCCCTTAATTGCTTTTACCTTGGTCGTGGAATTGTCCCAGTTTATCTGGAGCTTATACTCTGCCTGCGGGATAGTATCTTCCAACACCACATCTATGCTACAGGCCGAAAGCAGTAACATTACCGCCAATCCTAATATATATCTTAAACGCATAGCGCAATAAATTTCTTTACTTTCTCTTTCTGAATATTCTCCACTTGCTTATCTTCCGCTGTTCGAGGTTTTCGCGTGTTCCGTTCTTCTCCGAACGCTTAACCGAACGCTGTACCTTTCCGTACTCATACTCGGAAGCATCTTTTTCCACTACCAGACGGATGTAGTCAAGCGAATCCTGACCTTGGAGTTCTCTTTCGGGATAAAGTTCCTTCATCGCCAACAAATACTCCCTACGCTGCCAATCGTCCCAGAATGCAGCACTTTCCTGCTGCTTTCTTGCACGCTCCGCCTCGTCTATTCTGCGCTCGAACTCTTCCTTCATCGCCAGTTTCTCTTTCGTCACCTTGTCCTGACGCTCGTTCCACTCATCAATCCGCTTCTGATAGTCATCCACAATAGCCAACGAAACCTTGCGGCTGATGGAACGGAAACGATACACAAGCGATACATGCACATCGCGCAAAGCATATTTGGGACTCACCGTCCAACCGTCGGCCTGTGTACGTCCTTGACGGGCATAAAACGCATAATCGGCATTATCCACATACTTATATCCGTCGTACCTCACTACGGGAAGTCCTACGTTAAGTCCCATATCAAGGTCGAGACCGGAACCATTCGCACGCGATGCCATAACCGGAATGCTATATCCGAAGGCAGCTCCCAAAGCCACCAACGTACCCTGTTCACCCTTTTTGCCGTAACACCATGAGTATCTGTCCAGACCGGCAAAAGCACCAATGTAGTATGCCCTCCAGTTGCGGGCATTATTGATCGTTCGGGTGGAGATTATACGTCGGGCATTCTCGTAGCGATTGGCAAGGCGGCTGCGATTGGGGTCTCCCTCAAACTCCTCGCCGCGTGCCATCCGGAGCGAATCCTCCTTACTGAAATACGCTTCCCTTTTGACGAGCATATCGCCGAACTCATCCTCATACTCCACCTCACGCCAAAGCGTATCGGGCTTGTACAGGTGCATCGTGCGGTAATCCTTATGATAGACATCGTTCAACCCCACTTTTCCCGTGCGCCAATACTTGCGATACTCGATTCTCGCACCGGCCACATTGTAAACGTACTTCGGGGTAATCGTGTGTTTCGTATTGCCATTATACTTACCAAACACCAACAGCGTCCGATTGGTTCTCCATGTACGCTTCTTGCTCGAATCATACACCAGCTTCTTATTCAAATCGAACTCCACTCCCAGACCGGGCATCGTCAGCATCCAGTCTATGGCATTCACGTGGAAAGAGAAACGATGTCTGAACCGCTCCTTAAATTGTAAGTCCGTGCCATCCGTTGCCGGGAGCAGCGATTTATAGAAAGCCTCGTTCTCCGGGCTCACCGTCCCCTGTGCCTTTATGTCTGCAACAGACATCAGGCTGCATAGGGCAACCATCACAACGATGATTCTATCTTTCATTACCTGACTCTATGATACTTGTTATTATATCTTGTTCACTTCTTTCTCAACCAGAACTCCTCTTCGGCCTTACGCTTGGCCATGATTTCGGCCTGCTGCTTCTGCCACTTCTCGTAAGCAGCCTTGTTCTTCCGATATTGCTCTTCATTTGCAGCCCTCTTTGCCAAGTTCGCCTTCACGTTCTGAATATTCCTCCGCTCATCGTTTATCCTGTTCTGCGGGAAAGCCGGATAGAGCGACGGAATCTGATTCAGTGCCTGCGTAGCCAGGTCAATGGTCTTCGCATCCTCCGAACGGCGGTAAGCCTGCGCCATATAAAGATAATAGGGAGCCAAATTCTGTCCGTTCACGCCGGCCGAGCGACCGTAACCGATGGCCTCATCCAATTTCCGTGCAGCCACATTCTGCCGCGCCTGCCACTCGCGGACAAGGTCGTTCTTCTCCGCTGTGGAAAGTTGGTCATACTCTTCCGGCATGGAGTTCTTCGACGGAACCGGCTCGCTCATCAGGGCCAAGGCAATCTGCGTACCGGTGAAGAACTTCTCGCCGGGCGTGCTTGCCAGTTTCTCGGCTTCGAGGAAATACTTCATCGCCTCGTCACGATTCTTCTGTTGATTTCGTTCCGCCTGTGCCATACCGATACAGTTCTCAAAGTCAGGATGCAACTTGTAAGAGTAGCGGCAAGCCTTATAGAACAAGTCGGAAGTCAGCAACGTGTCATTCGTCATCATCAGATGAATCGCGTTCTTCAGGGCCGGATAGTTATCCTTCATGCCATCAAGCCGTGCTGAGTAGAACCTCTCCAGATTATCTACGTCATCGGCTCCGGTCTGGCTGAACCACACCTCTATATTATTACGCACTCCGGCATAATAGCCCCACCGAACCTCATCCTTGCCATTGGCATAAACCGACATCATTTTGTCGCACGTCTCCAGACAGGTGGTATAGTCCGTAAGGAACTGCTCCATATATTTGTCCTTATCCGAGACATACAGGTCACGGCAGGCTTCGAAATACTCCGAAAGATAGGCAGGGTCAATTTCGTTGTCTGCCTCCACACTCTCCTTACGTATGCGGGCAAAGGCATCTGAATAGTAGCGGTAAGCCGAATCCTTGCGGTACGTCCTTTCGGGAATGTGTTTCGTTCCCTGAGCACGGTAGTGGTGCGCCTTCCACATCAGCGCACTGCCCAACGAGAGAGGGATGCGCTTTTCTCCGCCATCCTTGGGAATCGCATTGAGGTTATCACGATTGTCGATGCGGAAGCGGAGCGTATTCATCATGTCCTTGAAGTACACATAGCGGAGCACCTCATCGGTCTCGGTCTCCATCAGTTTTGTCAGCATATAGATACCGCCTCCCGTATTGGTGAGGTTGTAGGTGGCATAAGGAGCCAGCCGCATCAGATTCTTCCACGGACGATAACATGCTTTCCAGTCCTCGGGGCGTCCCGATTCGGTAGCCTTACGGAAAGCGTTCACATAGTCCACGTAGAATTTCTCGGCGGCAATGCTGTCCCGTTTATTATGTCCCAGGCGTTCCCTGTAGCTTTGTGTCTTTGCCAGTTCCTGCGGCGAATAGTCGGGTCGGGCAGAAAGCATGCCTCCCGTAAGAACGAACAAGACAACTATCAAAAACCTTCTTTGTTTCATTCTTTCTTGTCTACTTTATTTGTCTCCATTAGCGGATGCGAACTTCTGACGCAGGGCGTCATACTCGTCGGCGATGGTATCCAAGTCCGCCCCCTGCTGCAGGCGGTGCCAGAAATACTTCACCATACGACGATAGGCATCATTGAAATATCCGTCCACCTCCAACTGCTTCATGTAATCCGGATTCAGGCGCAGGGCCTCAAGCATGGGAGCGGCAAAATCGCGGCGCCCGAAATCCTCGTCTCCGTCGCGGTCATAGATATTGTAAGACGGATAGGCGGGATGCTCATAGCTCTTGAACGGATTGAGGCGGAAGCGGCAAATAGCCTTCAGGTAATGCACCTTCGGGTCTTTGTAGTCCACCTGCGTTGCGTCGTCCAGCACCTCAAGTGCCTCTCTGTAACCGGCTTCCGTGTCCTGTGAGGCAGCGATTACGGCATGATTCATGGGCGAGGTAGACTTGATGTACTCCTGCACCTGCGGATCATTATCGTGTCCGTTCAGGCAGCTCACAAACATGGCCAGATTGCGATACGTCTCGTAATGAGGGTCATTCGGGTCTTCGGGTAGCCAGTTCAGGGCATAATACTCGGCCCGCGAGAAGTTCCGGGCGTAGCAGTGCATCAGAATGTGATTCACCACGAATGCAGGGTCGTTCCATATACCGTAGCCTTGTCCCAAGTTCGGGTCTTTTTCAATACGCTGGCGATGCTCATCCAGATAGTCCGCCAACAGCAACGTATCGACCTCACCCTTACGCAGCTTACAGAGAGAAAGATAGTAAGCAGCCAACGAATAAGGACGACGGTAAGGATTGTTGCGGTCTTCCTCAATGTAATACTTATCATCCTCCGAGGTGGCATCGGGATTCACCCTGCGACGAGCCCTTGTGGCCTGCTCACCTACGACGTCGAGATTCTTGTAAGCCGCCTTTGCCATGGTGTACAGCTCATCCCAACGTCCCAGCTCGTAAAGGCGGTTCATCAGATGATAGTATTCGTAGTTCTTCACACCAATACCCTGACGGTAGCCTTTGGGAGAGTCGTTCCGGTACTTCTCGAATATCTCCGCCGGCGTCAGGATGCGGATAGCGATATAGTTGATGGTAATGTCCACATGGCGCAACATACCGAGGACGTTGTCCCGCAGATACTCGTAATACGGAGCTGCCTGTATCAGACGCGACTGGCGGTCGCGGTCTTTCACGGAAACCGTTATTTCCCGGATTTCACGGGCTATGTTCAGTGCCTCCGGAGTGCCTATCCGCTGTTCCAGACTGTCAGCCACCACGTCCCAGCCTACCACTTCGGAATCGTGATGCCAGGCTTTCACCTCATTGGCCCCACGCTGCTCCCGCAGAATATTCGTCAGCGTCTGGGTACGGTCTGCCGCCAGTTCCTTATTGACGGAGTAGCGACCTTCCGGCGAGGCATAACCTTTCACGTAGACGTCGCGCACATCGGCCGTCGGGTCGGTGTACCAGTTATGAAGCATCTCCTGCAGACTGCTCAGTTCGGCCTGCGTCAGCGAATCCCTGCGGTTCAGCGTGACTTTTCCCGTTTCGAAGTCCAGTTTTACCGATTTGTTGGTGCGGGAGAGTTCCGAAAGTTCCTCTTTTCGGTACGGCTGAGGGTCCAGTTCGAGAAAACTGCGTGCACTGCTCCAGTCGAGAAAGAGCATGGGATCCTGCAGGTTGCCGTCCCAAAGCAGGTAATCGGGCTCGCTCCGGTAAACTTTATTGTAATCCTCGTACCAGCGATGCAGACGGGCATTGTACTTCTTGGTACGGTCGATGGGCCCGAACGTTACCTGATACGTAAACAGGTAGTTCTCTCCCGTCTGCATGTAGGCGGCCTCCTGGCCTTTGAAGCCGTTATGATAAGCCTCCGTGCGTATAATCCGCTGATTTCGGTTTATCTTATAGTCATTCAACCGGTCGTTTTCCAGGTCGTAGCCCATGCGGCGGTACTGTGTCTTCTCGTAGTCCTTTCCGTCGAACACCATCGGTTCGAGGTAGTTCACCACCTTGTCCCGGCCCGGCCCGTCGCCGTTCAGCTCCACCAGTCGGGGGACGGCCACAAAGCGGGCGTCGTCACGGGCATAAACCGAGTCCACACGCACCTGCCCCCGCAGCACCACCTTGTTTCCGTAAGCGCGCAGCGTGCCCTGATTGTCACCTTTGATTTTCTGCCGGCCTCTTGAAACAATCGTTTTCAGCACCTTGCCGGCCGACACCACGGTCTTGTAGTAAACCGTATTGGAGGCCTCGTCATAATGCGGGCGCATGGGGAACATAATGGCCGTATCGAGCTGAGCATAGTTTATCTGCAGCACAGCATAGCCGCGGAAGTCTCCCCGCAGGTTGCTCGCTCTGCCATCCACCACCCTCTTCTGGTCATAGCAGTCGCCCTCGCCTTTCTGGATGTTCAGATATTCCTTATTATACCGCGTGGCAGCGATGCGGGCACTTCCCTCCACTCCGAAAGTAGAAATCCTCATACCCGACGGCACAATCTCCGTCTTCTGTTCAGAGTGACCATCGGCCCCCACCTCCTCATAATTCAGAGTTACAGTGACCTCAAAGTTAATTATCTGAGCCTGCACATCGACCGACACAAGCAACAGTGCAGCCAGCAGACACCCCACGAAAACGCTCCTTTTCAAAGCATTCATAGCAGAATTTCGTACATTCATCCTTAAAAACCTTATTATCCTTAAAAACCTTACTGTCTTATAGTCAGACAAATAATAGTTCCGAAGCCATAACGAGGTGCAAAGGTACAAAATAATTCCCAATAAAAAAAGCGATAAAACAAGAATATTGCGACCGTTTACAAGGCTGAAACATACAAAAAAGGGAGACCGAAGTCTCCCGAAGGCTAAACAACCTTATCATTTATTCACTTACTATTTATCTTTACCAGAATCGGCCGGTGGTCCGAAGCCTCCGGAGCTTCCACCACCTTGAATTTCATTACCTTATCAGTCCCACGAGGGCGACGCAGCACCATGATATAGTCTATGGTTTCCCGCGGACTGCCGGCGGGAAAGGTGGGCCGGCGGGTGTCCGACAGAATCCGGAACGTCTTCTCCAGCCGCCGGATGACCTCCGAGTCGGGAGTTGCATTGAAATCTCCGGCTATGAAGAAAGGCTTGTCGGCAGCGGCGGCCACTTCCTCTATCAGAGCAACCGAAGCGAGACAATCCGCCTCGGTGAGCGACAGATGGGTGCACGCATAGTAAAAATCAGCAAACTCGGCCACGACCAGTGCCCGCTTCTCTTCCCGCCCGGGAAGGGCATAGCGAGCCACAGAGAGCGGTTTTTCTTTGGACAATATTCCGATGCCGTACCGGCCGCCATCGAAGTCTATGGCGGGAGCAAACGTGTATTCCATTCCTGTCCTCCCGGCAAGGTCGGCAAGGACAAACTGCCGGCCACTCCGGACAGTCATGCTGTCCACCTCCTGAATAGCCACCACATCGGGGGCCTGTGCCTTTATCACGGCCGCCGTGCGGGCATGATTGCGGATGCCGTCGAGTCCGCACCCGTTCCGGACATTGTAACTCATCAGCGTCAGCCGACGGGCGGAGGCCGTCAGCGCGGCAAACAGGCAGAAAAGCAGAACTATCTTTCTCATCAATCGTCAGGTATTTATCGGAAGGGGTTATTGCAGGGCCTCGTAGTTTTTCAGACCGGTTTTCAGGAAAGCCTTGAAGGCCTCCACGTCCTCGTTGTAGCCGTAGGAGGCGGACAGCGGACGGCCATCGGGAGCCACCGGCACGTAGAAGGGCTGAGCATTGGCTCCGAAACGCCGGCGTTGCAGGTAACTCCACTTGTCCCCCACCGTGCGAAGCTTCGTCTGCGCGCCATTCTCCACGACGGTCTGCACCTCCGGCAGGCGGGTTTTATCGTCCACCCAGAGGGAGATAACGACATACGAATCGGCAATCATCTGCTTCACTTCGGGATGTGCCCACACGGTGGCCTCCATCTTGCGGCAGTTCACGCAACCGTAGCCCGTAAAGTCGAGCAGGACGGGTTTTCCGTGCTGACGCGCATAGGCCATACCCTCTTCGTAGTCCTCGAAACGGGGAGCCTCGCCGCCGCTCGCCGCAGGGGCGGACGTTCCACCCCACGGAGAGACGAAAGCGGTCTGCGTCTGCATCGGGGGAGCAAAGGCACTCACGGCCTCGCAGGGCGCGCCCCACAGGGCGGGCACCATGTACAGCGCGAACGAGAAACAGAGCAGGGCCGGAAAGAAACGGAGCACGGAGGTCGTGTTCGGCTCGTCTTCGTCCACCTCGTCGTGGGGGAAGCGCAACCAGCCTATCAGGTAGGCTCCAAGCAGGGCAAAGAGGACTATCCACAAGCAGAAGAAGACCTCGCGGTCGAGGATGTGCCAGCCGTAGGCAAGGTCGGCCACGGAAAGAAACTTCAGCGAGAAGGCCAGTTCCAGAAAGCCGAGCGTCACCTTGATGCGGTTCATCCACCCGCCACTCCTCGGAACGCGTTTCAGCCACGAGGGGAAAAGGGCGAACAGCGTGAAAGGCAGGGCGAGGGCTATGGCGAAACCCAGCATACCGGCCGCCGGGCCGATGAGATTGCCCGTGGAGGCTACCTCCACCAACAGAAAACCGATGATGGGGCCGGTGCAGGAGAAGCTGACAAGCGACAGTGTGAAGGCCATCAAAAAAATGCTCAACAGGCCTGTGGTCTGCGCTGCCTTGCTGTCCACAGCGTTGCTCCAGCGGCCGGGCAGCGAGATTTCAAAGCCGCCCAGAAAGGAAATACCGAAGAGCAACAAGAGGAGGAAGAAGAAGATGTTGAAGACGGCATTGGTGCTCATGGCATTCAGCGCACTGGCACCGAAAAGGAGCGTCACCAACAGGCCCAGGGCCATATATATAATGATGATGCTGATTCCGTAGGTGACGGCGGCGCGGATGGCGCGGCCACGGTCGTCCTTGTTCCGCTTCAGGAAGAAGCTGACGGTCATCGGGATGATGGGCCACACACAGGGCGTGAGCAGAGCGGCGAAACCGCCCAACAGTCCGAGGAGGAATATCCACTGGAGTGCCTCCCCGCCTTTCCGGTCACCCATGGGGGAAGACGTGCCGTCCGGGAAGGCTTTCAGGTCGTCGGTCGCGGATGCCCACAGGTCGGTTTGTCCGGCCTCGTCGGGAACCCCGGTTTCGGTCGCCCGCAGGACGGAGTCTCGTCCATAGCGGGACGGAGCCTCGTCCATAGCGGGATCGGCGTCCGTCCCCGTGGGGATTGTGGCGGGGCCTGCCCCGGCCACTTTTTCCGGCTTCCCCGAAACGTCTCCGTCCGTCGGCGAAACGGGAGCGGAGGAACGGGGATTCGTCCCCCGGAACGAGAAGTCTACATTGCCGGGAGGCATACAGCTCATGTCGCTGCAGGCACCGTAGGTCAGGTAGCCCGACACATCGTAGGACGGAGCCGTCACAACGAACGTCTGGGCAAACGAGGCCGTGCCTTCCATGTAGGAAACTTCCATCTCGAACATCTCGTCCCACTTGCTTATCACCTTTCCCGTGGAGCGGAGTTTGCCCTTGGGGGTCACTCCCTGCTGTGTCTCAAGGGTCAGCGTGGCGGCAGTGGGGCCGTCGCCCTTGATGTCGGTAGCGTAGACGTGCCAGCCGGCATCCACCTTTCCCGTGAAGACCACTTCAAACTCGGTATCCGAAAGGCGGTTCTGCGTGACGGCGAACCGGACGGGGGTATGCAACTGCGCCAAAGCCTCGCCCGCGTGGAAAGCCAACGCGCCCAGCAGGCATGCGAACAGGAAAGAGATTCTTTTCATCATGTGTCTATACTATAACGGACGCAAAGGTAGAGGAAAATCGCGAGATTTCCGCACCGGCGGATATAAAAATTCTTAATAAACAAAGAAAGCGGCTCCCCCGCATGGGAGAGCCGCTTTACTTTCGTTATTTCTGAATCGTATTTTATCGTTCCGGGAATCAGAGTTTCGGCCCTGCCTCAACGAGAGCCTTACCGGCTTCGTTGGTGGTGTATTTGCCGAAGTTCTTGATAAAACGGGCTGCCAAGTCCTTAGCCTTCTCTTCCCACTCGGCGGCAGTAGCGTAAGTGTCGCGGGGGTCGAGGATGGCGGGATTTACGTTGGGCAGAGCCGTGGGCACCTCGAAGTCGAAGTAAGGAATCTTCTTCGTCTCGGCCTTCAGGATGCTGCCATCCAGAATAGCGTCGATGATACCGCGCGTGTCGGGGATAGAGATACGCTTGCCGGTACCGTTCCAACCGGTGTTCACCAGATAAGCCTT
>CAMWQU010000026.1 GCA_947176535.1 uncultured Prevotellaceae bacterium | reverse complement strand
TATGGTCGGGCCCCAATCCATAGCGGGACGGAGCCTCGTCCCGCTATGGACGAGGCTCCGTCCTCCTATGTGTGCGCGTGCGTACATGCGCATGCGCGATTCCTTAAAATATATAGAACCTTTTCTACGTGCTTAGTTCGTAAGTCTGGCCGAAACGGTCGTCGAGATGGTTCCGTTCATCAATGTGTAAGACTGGCCGGAAGTCAGGGCGGGGCAACTTACCAATATGGAACCGCTGCCACTGCTGCCACCGGGACGCCAACCGCCACCGCCGGGGCCGAATGAGGTGCCGCCGGACGACGAATATTCCTCGGGGACGGTAAAGGTGGCTAAAACGTCATCGCCCGACTTGACGGAAATTTCAGTTTCGGCCTTGATTGAGCCGCTTCCCCGTACATAAGCCTGCGTGGAACCGCTCTTGGTCGGATACGTATTGCTGCCGCCAAAAGCAAAAACGGTGCCGCCTGTGATGTAAACGGCATATCCGCTTTCGGTGGCGGCATCAAGTCCCATTTCAGGGCCACCGGCTCCCATCGTGCGGACGTAGCCGCCGCTGATGGTCAGGTTACCGTTGGAGTCAAGTCCATCGCCGACGATGGAGATAACGGTCAGGTTTCCACCGCTCACCCGGAAGTCGTTGGAGGAGTTTATACCGTCATCGTATGCCTTGACGAAAATTGTTCCGCCATTGATGTCTAATTGCTTCTTGCTCTCCACTCCTTCGGCATTGTTGGTCGCCGTGGTGATGTAGTATTCTCCGTCGTTGAACACGACTCCGCCATCCGCCTTTATCCCCTTGGAGGAGGATTTGTTCGCCGAGCTGATTCTGTCTGCGGAGGAGGTGTAGTTGTGGTTCAACGTGCCATTGCTATAAACGAGCATTCCGCCGGTTGTCGTTACGGTTACGTTACCCCCGTCGCTCCGGAAAATGCCGTCGCACGAGATTCCTTTGCCGCCGCTGCCGGTCGCCTTGAGTTCAAGCACGCCACCGCTGATGGTCACGTCGCCGTCGGCTCCGAGGCAGGCGGAAGCCTTGGTCTTTGACCGGGTTGCGTCCCATATTCCGTTTGCGTTTGACGTGAGCCGAAGAGTGCCGCCGGTGATACAGATATCATGGTCTGCCTTGAGACATTTCGCTGCTGCGGCAGCAACGGTAACGGTAAGCGTGCCGTCCTTTACCGTAATCGTACCCGTATCTTCATCTTCTCTGTCGGTATCATCCTTACAAGAGACCTGCACGCCGTCGTCGCCGGGCGAGGCAATCGTAAGCGCACCGCTCTCCATTTCGAAGTACTGGTTGCAGTTTATCCCGTCCTTCACGGCCTTGAGAATATGAATTTCCGTATGTTTCACGGTGACATACTCCTTCGCGTAGATGCCGTGAGCACTGTTTCCGGTTACGTTGAGAATGCCTTTGCCTTTAAGTTCCAGATGGCCTTTGCAGTCGATACAGCCTTTCTGACTGCCGGATGCGCCGTCTGCGAGCGTATTGACCGTGCCGCTTTTCGAACTCAGACTCAACCGTTTGCCGTCGGCAAGGGTAAGCGCAGCCCCGGTCGGGTTGGTAAGAGTGAGCCCCAGGAGTTCCAGCGATGCCTTATACGTTCCGCTCAAAGAAAACTCACCGTCTGCCGATTCGCCGGCAAGGGTGTAAGTAATCTCGCCGCAAGTGTTATCGCCGACCTCCGCGCTTTGAGTGAGAACCACGTGGGCTCCCGTGACGACGGCATCCACATATTGAGCGACATCGCCCGAAATACTGACCTCCGCACGGTCTCCCGAATAGGTGACAGCCACCGTTTTGTCCGCAACCTCCGCATTATCCACAAGTATTTCCGTGATGTCGTCTACCCGGAATGTCTTTCCGTTGATAGTCAGTTTCGTCCCGCTCTCGGAGAAAAGCATATTCTGCCCCTCGACAGCAGGGAAACGATAGGCAACGTTGCCGGATTTTACGGTAAAGGTCTGTGCGCCAAGACAGAGGCAGACAAAGACGAATGTAAACAGTAAATAGATTCTTTTCATCGTATCATTATTTTGCAGGAGACGAGCACGACAAAGCGCAGGTTTACCGGCCCTCCGATATAAAAAATCATTCAGTAACTCTATCCCGAGACAGAGTTACTGAATGACTATCGAGACAATGATTGGTTATTCTTCCTCGCTCTGGGCTCTCATTTCTTTTTCCACGGCCTTGATTTTCTCACGAAGCAGGTTCAGCTCATCTTTCAGTTTATCGGCTTTCTTCTGTATCTCCTGCACCAGCGAGTTGCCTTTCTTGCTGCTGGCGGAGAGGAATCCGATGTTGTTCTCGTAAGTCTGTAATTCCGACTTCATAATCTCGTAGGCACGGGACAGGCGGTCGCGCTCACGAGACAGCGTGTTTGCGCCGGCCTCGGCGGAAACTTTCAGCGTGGTCTTGAAGCTGTTCAGGCGACGCTCGGCCTGGCTCAGATTGAGTTTCTTGTAGAGTTCGTCCACCACCTCGCGGTATTGCTTATACAGCTTATCCTTTTCGCGGATGGGCACGAAGCCTACGGCGTTCCATTCGGCCTGCAAGTCGCGCACAGCCTGAGATGTGGTTTCGGCAGCCTCGGCAGCCAAAGCCTTCAGACGCTCAATAATGTTCAGTTTCTTCTCCATATTCTCGCGCTCTTCCTCGCGCTGTCCGGCAGTAGCCTGACTCTTAGCCTCGAAGAAGCGGTCGCAAGCCCCCGTGAAGCGTTTCCAAAGCTCGTCGCTCACCTTGCGGGGCACTGCGCCGATGGCCTTCCACTGCTTCTGCAACTCGATGAGTGCATCGGTGGTCTGCTTCCATTCGGTACTGTCCGCCAGAGCTTCGGCCTGCTCCGCCAAAGCGCGCTTCTTCTGCAAGTTCTGGTTCAGCTCTTCCTTCACGGCCTTAAAGTATTCTGCCTTCTGCGTAAAGAACTTATCGCAGGCGGTGCGGAAGCGTTCGAAAATCTGGTTGTTCACTTTCTGAGGAGCAAAACCAATCGTCTTCCATGTGGCCTGCATTCCGATAATCTCCTGCGTCTTGGCATCCCAGTCGGCAAAGGTCTTGAGTGCCGCTGTCTCCACGGCCTCTATCTGCTCGCAAAGGGCAGTCTTGCGGGCCAGATTCTCTTCCTCCTGCGCCTTGCGGGCCTCGAAGAAGTCCTGATGACGCTTACGGATGACGGTGCTGGCCTCCTTGAAGCGGTTCCAGATTTCATCGCGCAACTCCTTGGCCACGGGGCCTATCTCCTTCCACTCCTGATGCAGCATCTGCAGGCGATTGATGGCCTTCACCACATCCTTTTCCTCCACCAGACGCTCGGCCTGCTCGCAGAGCAACGTCTTGGCCTCAAGATTCTTGCGGAAGTCATACTCGCGGAACTGTATGTTCAGCTTCAGCATATCGTAGAACTGCTCTACGTAGAGCTGATAGTTTTTCCAAAGTTCCGAGACGTACTCGGCCGACACGGGGCCTATCTCGCGCCATTCGGCCTGCAGTTCCTTGAAAGCATCATACGACTTTCCGGCCTCTTCCGGCGTGGTGGCCAACAACTTAATCTTCTCGATGACGGCCTGTTTCTTTTTCAGGTTCTCGCTGCGCAGCGTTTCCTGCTCAGCCTGCAATTCGGCCCTGCGCTGACGTATCTGCTGCATGGCCTCCTTGAAAGCCTCCTCCGTGGGGTCGAGTTCGGGTTGGTAGGCCTCAGCCTCTCCGCCGGCCTCGATGAAAGCCTGCTGAGCGGCCAGCATGTCGGCCCGGTGATATTTATAGTACAACTGTTTCAATAATTCCAGTTCCGGTTTGTTGCCCCCGTCGCCCTGTGCGGCGATTTCCTGTGCGCGGGCCAACACCTCTTCCTTGGTTTTCATCAGCGGAATGCGAGGTTCCTGTTCTTCAGCGGCAGTCTCTGCATTCTCCGTTGTTTCGGGAACTTCCGTCACTTCGGCCTGTTCCACGTTCTCAACATTTTCGTTTGTCTCAACGGCTTCAACGGAGGTTGCCTCCACTTCGGCCTCATTCAATTTGGTCTGATCAATAGAGTCCATCATTCTTTGTTTTAGATAATGATTCGGGTTACAATATAAACAATTATCCGACAAAATAAGGGAAATTTTGTCGGATAACCTAATATTTAGTCATAAAAAATGATTCAAAACCACGATTTACGCTTAAAGTACCAGAAAAAGAGGATGGTAGTGACAAGGCAAAGGGCCAGTGCTATCGGGAATCCGAGTGCCCACGTTTCCATGCCGTTCACGAGGTTCATACCGAAAAGGCTGGCGATGAGCGTCGGGAACATGAGAATGATGGAAATGCTGGTGAGCATCTTCATAACCTTGGACATGTTGTTGTTGATGATGTTGGCGTAGGTCTCCATCGTGGACTCCAGAATGTTGGAATAGATGCTCGTGGTCTCCCGCGCCTGGCTCATCTCGATGTTCACGTCCTCAATCATATCCGCATCGAGCTCATCGACAGGCAGTTTGAATTTCAGCTTCGCCAGCAGGTTTTCGTTGCCTCGGATGGACGTGACGAAATACGTCAAACTGTCCTGCAGGCGCGAAAGCGCAATGAGGTCTACGTTGTCCACGTTGCGGTCGAGGTTCAGCTTCGCCTGTTCGATGCGGGCACTTATCTGCTTCAGCCGTTTCAGGAACCACACGGCGGAAGAGAGAAAGAGACGGAAAACCATGTCCACGGAGTCCGTGAACCCCAGGCCACGCCGCTGTTGATAGGTGACGAAATCTATCATCATATTCGTCTCGAAGTTGCACAGCGTGATGCAGACGTTCCCCTTCAGGATGATACCCAGCGGGATGGTGGTGTAGGGTGTGCGCGACTTCACCTCCTTGACGTAGGGGATGCGCAGAATGATGAGCACCCAGCCTTCGTCGATGTCATAACGGGCACGCTCGTCGGTGTCGGCGATGTCCGAAATGTAGTAATCGGGCACGTGAAGTGTGTTTTGCAGAAAGTCGATGTCGTCCTGCGAGGGACAAGTCACCTGAACCCAGCAGTTGGGTTCCCATTGGTCGATGGTACGCAGACCACGGTTCGTGTTCCAGAATGTAAGCATTGGCCTTTCCTCCTTGAATGTTTTTAAGAGAGAGAAATGATATTCAGGGAAAGAGCGGCCTTTCGTCTCTGCCACCCTACCCTAAGCGTTTGTCATTCTCCGCCGGATAGTCGTCCATAATAGTGGTTTAAGATTTTAGTTTTCGGCTGCAAAAATAGACAAAAAAAACGGGACTGCAAAAGGCATGTCCCGTTTTTTTGTTCCTCGATACTATATTTACTTCACATACTCGGCCCAGTCGGTCAGGCGCATGTCGCCCTTGCGCAGGAACGTATCGTGCATGCCGAACGCCGCTCTGAGGCAGTGGTGCGTGTGACCGCCGCTCTTCAGGGTATAGTTCAGATAGTCGGTGAGCAGGGGGCGGTAGTCGGGATGAGCCACCTTGATGAGCTCCTGCGACTTCTGCATGTCGCTCTTGTGGCGCAGGTCGGCCACGCCGTATTCCGTGATGACGGCATCCACGAAGTGGTTCGTATGGTCGATGTGACTGGCAAAGGGCACGATGCTGGAGATAGCACCACCCTTTGTGGTGGAACCGCAGGTGAATATCGAAAGGTAGGCATTGTTGGTGAAGTCTGCACTTCCGCCGATACCGTTCATCATCTTCGTTCCGCAAATCTTCGTACTGTTCACGTGTCCGTACAGGTCTACCTCGATGGCCGTGTTCAGCGAGCAGACGCCGATGCGGGCAATGACTTCGGGGTTGTTGGAGATTTCGGACGGGCGCAACACCAACTTGTCCTTGAAGAAGTCCATGTCGCGGTAGATGCCCTTCATGCACTCGTTGGTGACGGTGAGCGAGCAGGCCGAAGCCGAAAGTACGCGGCCCTCGCGCATCAACTGCACGGGAGCGTCCTGGAGCACCTCGGTATAGATATTGAAGTTGGGCACCTCGGAACTGTGACCGAGCGCGCCGAGCACGGCGTTGGCACCGGAGCCGACACCACTTTGCAGGTTGAGGAACGTGGGGGGAATCTTACCCTCGCGCATGTTGGCTACGAGGAAGTCGGCCACGTTCTGACCAATCTGAGTGGTGATGGCGTCGGGGTCTTTGAAGGCGCGGGCCTCGTCGGGAATGTTGCCTTCCACGACACCCACAATGCGCGAAGCGTCCACCTCAATGTAGGGCTTACCGATGCGGTCGCTGGGCTTCGTAATCATGATGGGACGGCGGTAAGGATGCTCCTCTATCTCGTAGATGTCGTGCAGTCCCATACCGCTGCGGTCGTGGAACGCATTCAGCTCCACGATGATGCCTTCCGTGGCCAGACGGCAAACCGTGGGAGAGATGCCGACGCCTGCGGTCAGGTAGATGTGAGCCTTGTCGCCCACACGCTCCACGGCACAGGCCTCGATGATGGCCCAGTTCACGGTGCCCAGATAGCCCTGACGAATCTGCGTTGCCACGTTCGAGAGATTCAGGTCGCTGTAGTTCACTTCATTCAGATTGATGTGCGTCCGGATGTCCGAGTTCGTCGTATAGGGCGCGCGGAAGTCTATGGCCTGCGCGTTGGACAGAGTGCCGTCGCAGCTCGGGCCCGTCGAAGCTCCCGTGAAGAGACTGATGCGGTAGGGGCGTCCGGCCTTGTGCTCGGCTTCTGCTATCTTGGCAATCTCGGCCGTAGTCATCTTGGCCGTACCGGCCGGGGTAAATCCACTGAGTCCAATAGTTTGTCCGTTTTTCACCAACGCTGCGGCTTCGGCAGCAGTAATTCTGTTGAAATCCATCTACGTATGTCTATTTGTCGTTATTTTGATAATTTGCGCAAAGATACGCAAAAAGTACCGATTTTGCGAGAGAAAAGGCTATTATTTTTCTCGTACTCTGCATTTGACGAACGAGATACAACCGGAGGATTGCCCCGGAACCTATAGTGGACTACATTATTCGGTCGTGAGCGGTTAATTATTCGGTCGCCTTTGAATAATTAACCGCTCACGACCGAATAATCCCGCCCCCGTAAGGATGGGAGCAAGAAACAAGGGCGATGCCGGCACAATCCGAGTAAACTATTGGGGAGATTGAAACATTTTACATACCTTTGCGAGGTACAAACAAAATGCTTATGTATAGAAAATTACATCAGACCATGAAGCTATTAGGTATCATCCTGTGGGTAAGCTGTGCCGGTTTCTTACAAGGGTGTGACAATGACGACTTTACGGAGGAAGAAAAGATGGAGAAACGCATAACCGTTACTTTCGACGGTGACTTTGAAAGAATCTATCCCTGGATGTCATTCTCTGCCTACACAAAGAATCGAGAGACCTTATACGCCGTGGTAGGCAACGACACTATGATGCTGCACGACGGGTTGTTCAAAATAGATAAAGGGGAGATGGGGGAAGTCCATCAGATAACATTATTGTCCAAACAGAAAAGCTCCGATTGGATTGACATTTCTGTAACTTATAGAAAGCGCATGGAGGCACCGTCACCATCGGACGACCTGAAAATTGACATGAAAGGCTATGTCAATAATGTCCTGCGCCTCGACACGGTAAATATCATGCACGCTTTCGACAAAGATTATAAACCGTCTGCCAAGGAATACATTTACACCATATTCTTTTAGCGGAAATGCTAACCGTTCATCGGGTGTCCGTAAGGCAGATTTGAGTAAATTTTGAGATAGATTTGAGTAAAATCCTTGCGAGATTTGAACATTTTACATACCTTTGCTGCGTATATATGAAACACTTATGTATAAAAGAGCACAATTCGACGAATTAAAATCTCGACTAACAGAACCGCGCAGCAGGATTCAAGTTATCTCCGGGCCGCGACAGGTCGGTAAGTCCACAATGGTGAAACAGGTGCTGCAGGAGACGACCATCCCCAATATGCTGGTCTCGGCGGACGGTGTCGCCAAAGAAAACACGGCATGGATTGGCGAAGTATGGGAGACGGCGCGGGCGCGTATGCGTCTAGGGCGACATGCGGAGTATCTGCTCGTCATCGACGAGGTGCACAAAGTGGATAACTGGAGCGAGGAAGTAAAAAAGCAGTGGGATGCCGACACGTTCAACGATGTGAACTTGAAAGTCGTCATTCTCGGCTCGTCGCGTCTGCTGCTGAAAGACGGACTGACCGAATCACTGGCGGGACGCTACGAACTGATACGGATGCCGCATTGGAGCTATCGGGAGATGCACGATGCGTTCGGCATGGATGCCGAACGTTACATCTTCTTCGGCGGCTATCCGGGCGGGGCACAACTTACGGATAACGAGACACGTTGGCGGCGATATATCAAAGACAGCATCATCGCGCCTGCCATTGAACGGGATATTCTGATGACGAAGATTATCTACAAGCCCGAACTCATGAAGCAATTGTTTGAACTGGGCAGTACGTATTCGGGCGAGGAAATATCGCTGACCAAACTACTCGGACAGTTGCAGGACGCGGGCAATGTAACGACACTGGCGGGCTACCTGACGACGCTCGACGAATCGCAGTTGCTGTGCGGCTTGCAGAAATACGCCAATGACAACGCCCGAAAGTACAATTCCGTTCCCAAAATGTATGTCTATAACACCTCGTTACTGAGCGCGCTGTCGGGAGTTACGTTCGAGAAAGTATATACCGCTCCGAAAGAGTGGGGCCGTTGGGTGGAGAGCGCGGTCGGTGCGCACATTCTGAACCAAGCCGAAGAGCAGGACTACAAAGTTTATTACTGGCGGGACGGAAACAAGGAAGTGGATTTCGTGATTGAGAGCAACCTGCAGTGTGTCGCCATCGAAGTCAAAAGCGGTCGGCGGACAAGCAATGCCGGCCTGCCGGAGTTCGTCAGACGGTTTAGCCCGAAGCATTCGTTCGTCGTCGGGTCGGGCGGTGTCCCCGTCGAGGAATTCCTGCAATGGAATCTTGGCGACTTGTTTGCGGATTCTGCCGGCAGGCGATGAGTTACGCGCAATGATAGCGTCGGCCGCAACAACTATTTTACAGTTATTTGCCCGCCGGGGCTCAAAAAACCGGCAGAAATCCTCGGCTATCCGCAAAATTTCAGTATCTTTGTTTCCGTAGATTCTACCGACAAGTGCATAATTATAGTCCATAAACCAAAAGTCTCAGACTTACGAACCGAACAAAAACCGTTGCAACCAACTAATACCTATTACTATATATGACTAAGACTTTCAGACTGCTGTCTGCGGCACTCGCGACAGCCCTTGTGGCCCTACCGGCCATGGGACAGGAGAGCGACTCCTTCGACCTCAGTACACAACGTTCCGAGAAACAAAACGTCAATCCGGTGCCGGGCCATTACGTGACCGACCGTCCGTTTGTCGTCAATCCGGTGCCCCACGACTTCACCCTCGGCAAGGCCAGTGTGCTCCCGGTGGCCAACGGTTTTACGCTTGGTAAATCGTCCAAAGCCTTTGCCGACGACTGCTCGTCGCTGACGCTCACCGCAAAGGGAGCCCCGCTGACGCTCACTGCCGACAAGAAAGCCGCCGACAAGGCCGGAGTGAAGGACGTGTCGGGCGCTTACGTGCTCACCGTAACCAAGAAAGGCGTGAACATTGTCGGACGCGACGCCCGCGGCGTGTTCTACGGCATACAGACGCTCCGCCAGTTGCTTGAGAATCCCGGCATGGACAAGGCACTGCCGGAACTCACCATCAACGACTATCCCACATTGCCCAAGCGCGGTGTGGTGGAGGGTTTCTACGGCAACCCGTGGAGCCACGAGGTGCGCTTGTCGCTCATCGACTTCTACGGACGACACAAGATGAACACCTACTTCTACGCTCCCAAGGACGACCCCTACCACAGTTCGCCCAACTGGCGCCTGCCCTACCCGGAGAAGGAAGCCCAGAACATCCGCGAACTGGCCGAAGCCTCACGGCGCAACCACGTGGACTTCGTGTGGGCCATCCATCCCGGACAGGACATCAAGTGGAACAAGGAGGACTATCAGAACCTTGTCAATAAGTTCAAGATGATGTACGACCTCGGCGTAAGGTCATTCGCCATATTCTTCGACGACATCAGCGGCGAGGGCGCGAACCCGACCCGTCAGGTGGAACTGATGAACCGCCTCAACGAAGACTTCATAAAGACGCACCCCGATGTGAGCAGTCTTGTGGCCTGTCCGACCGACTACACCCGCGCATGGGCCAATCCTTCGGAGAACGGCCCGCTCGCCGTATGGGGCCAACTGCTCGACCCCTCCGTGGAGGTGATGAATACCGGCGACGTGGTGTGCTCCGACCTCACCCGCCAAAGTCAGGCTTTCTTCTCCGACCGCACGCGCCGTCCCGGCTACTACTGGTGGAACTGGCCCGTCACGGACTACGCCCGCATGTATATGCTCCAGGGGCCTGCCTACGGACTCGACACGACGCTGACGGACAAGGAAATATGTGCCATCGTAAGTAACCCCATGGAGTACGGCGAGGCCTCCAAACTCTGCCTCTACGGCGTGGCCGACTATGCCTGGAACACTCCCGCTTACAACCCCATCGACAACTGGGAGCGCGGTCTGCGCGAACTGGCCCCCGAGGCTCACGAAGCATACCGCCGCTTTGCCATACATTCCACCGATACCGAAACGGGCTACCGCCGCGACGAATCGTGGGAGACTCAGATACCTGCCCTTGGCACGACTGACAATCCGGAAGCCTACAAGGCACTGAAGGACGAATTTGAGGTCATCACCAAAGTGCCCGCACAGCTCGAAAAAGGAATGACCAACAAGCTGTTGCTCGCCGAACTGCGGCCCTGGTTGGTGGAGTTCGGCAAACTCGGTGAGAGAGGACTGCGCACCATCGAACTCATCGGCATGAGGGGCGAAAACTTCAACCCCGAAACCTTCTGGACAGCCTACACTGCCAACCTCATGTCGCCGTCCGACATCGCAGCCTACAACGCCCACAAGTCCGGCTCGATGAAACTTCAGCCGTTCTACGAGAAGTCCATGGCGGCCCTCGTCACCGACTATTTCCACCGCCTCACCGGCAAGACGGCGAAAATCTACGACGGCATAGGCACCTACCGCAACCTCTCGACAACCCTCGACCGCAACATGCTGGACAGCGATACTACGACGTTCTACACCTCGGCCTACGCCCAGAAGGCCGGCGACTGGGTGGGCGTGCTCATGCCCGAAACCACGCCCGTAAGCGAGGTGCACATCCGACAGGGCCGCAACTCGGTGAACGACGTAGATTTCTACGATCTCGCCCTCGTAGAGTACTCCACCGACGGTAAAGTATGGCAGGCACTCACCGACACCCTGCGCAACACCTACGACATCCACTGGACCGGCAAACCGGTAAATGCCCGCTGCGTGCGCCTGCGCCGGCTCGAAGGCTCCAAGCGCCGCAACTGGGTGGCTGTTCGCACGTTCGAAATCAATCCCCCCCGCCCCGACAACCTCGGTTTCACTTCCACGGCTGCCCATCCGCAGGCCCTCACCGCCGCCTTTGACAGCAATCCCCTCACGCTGGCAAAACTCGACGGTGACGTCACCGTGGAGATACCCGCCGGCGTCAGGGAATACGTGATTCTGACCGGTACCGCCACGCCTGCCCATGCGGAAGTGACGCTGACGGACAAGAAAGGCAACGCCCTTGGCACTTCCAAGGTGAAACCCTACACACTCATCGCCGTGCCCGAGAACGCCAAATCGCTCACGGTGAGCGGCGTGGCCGACATCTACGAGATAATCGGACGCTGATAGTCCGGACACGGACAGAAGATTCAGGGCTGACTCCTGCAGACTTTGCAGAAGTCAGCCCTAATTGTATGCCCATCTTCACGATACATCCAAACGGCCCTTAGGAGGATTACATTATTCGGTCGTGAGCGGTTAATTATTCGCTCACCTCTGAATAATTAACCGCTCACGACCGAATAATCCCATCCTCCCCGACCTGCCGCCTTGCCGACAAGCCGACAGGGGCGAATCGCCGCAGGAGCCGCAAGGCATCCGGCCGCTTCTCCGGAAAAGCTTTTCCGCAGGACACTTTCTGAAAAAACAAACGATTTTCTTTGTACTGCTTTCGGTTTTCACTATCTTTGCAGACGAAATTGGGGTGATATACCCTTTTGTAAGGAAAAAGAGCATGAAGAAGCTCCTGATAGAGACGTATGGCTGCCAGATGAACGTGGCCGACAGTGAGATTGTGGCCTCGGTGATGGGCATGGCCGGATATGAAGTGTGCCAAGACCTGCAGGAGGCCGACGCCATCTTCCTAAATACCTGCTCAGTGCGCGACAATGCGGAACAGAAGATACTGAGCCGGCTCGAATATTTCAATTCGCTGCGCCGCCACGGTCGCCGGTTGATACTGGGCGTACTGGGCTGCATGGCGGAGCGCGTCAGGGAAAACCTCATCGAGAACCACGGAGTAGACCTCGTGGCAGGCCCCGACAGCTACATGTCGCTGCCCGACCTGATAGCGCAGGCCGAACTCGGACAGAAGGCCATCAACGTGGAACTCTCGCTCACGGAGACCTACCGCGACATCGTCCCCCAGCGCATCTGCGGGCCGCACATCAGCGGATTCGTCAGCATCATGCGCGGCTGCAACAACTTCTGCCACTACTGCATCGTGCCCTACACCCGGGGCCGCGAGCGAAGCCGCGACGCGGAAAGCATTCTGCGCGAGGTGCGCGACCTGCGCGACCGGGGCTACAAGGAGGTGACGCTGCTGGGGCAGAACGTGAACTCCTACCGCACCGACGCTCCCGAAAGTCCGGACTTCCCGGGACTGCTCCGACGGGTGGCCCGCGCCGTGCCCGAAATGCGGGTACGTTTCACCACCAGTCACCCGAAGGACATGAGCGACGAGACACTGCGGGTGATTGCCGAGGAACCGAACGTCTGCCGCCACATCCATCTGCCCGTGCAGAGCGGAAGCAACGAAGTGCTGCAAAGAATGAACCGCAAGTACACCCGCGAGTGGTATCTGGACAGAGTGGAGGCCATCCGGCGCATCGTGCCCGACTGCGGTCTGTCCACCGACATCTTTGCCGGTTTCTGCGGCGAGACGGAGGAAGACCACCGGCTGTCGCTCTCGCTGATGCAGCAGTGCCGCTACGACTCGGCTTTCATGTTCAAATACTCCGAACGCCCGGGGACATACGCCGCGCGCCACATGGCCGACGACGTGCCCGAGGAGGTGAAAATACGCCGTCTCAACGAACTTATAGCCCTGCAGAACCAGCTCTCTGCCGAGAGCAACGCCCGTTGCATCGGCCGGGAATACGACGTGCTGACAGAGGGGGTAAGCAAGCGGTCGAAAGAGCAGCTCTACGGACGGACGGAGCAGAACAAGGTGGTCATCTTCGACCGGAAGCAGCACCGCATCGGCGAGACCGTGCGCGTGCGCATCACCGAAAGCAGCAGTGCCACACTCAAGGGAGTGGAGGTGGAGGCTGAAAGTCAGAACCCGTAATACATCGCCGGACATGCCAAGAAAAAGAAAAAAAATATCCCTGCGCTGGCAGGCACTCACCAGCACCATAAGCACCACGTTCGTACTCATACTGATGGGACTGACGGTCATCTGCGCCCTCACCGCCCGCCGGCTGGGCGATAGCGTGCGTCAGAACCTCACCGTAACGGTGATGATGGGCGACGATGCGTCAGAGCAGCAGACGCTCGACTACAAGAAGAAACTGAAATGCCGACCGTGGGTAAAGGACATTACCTACATCAGCAGCAAGCAGGCACTGGAAGAGCAGACCGAGGCCATGGGGCAAGACCCGACGGAGTTTCTCGGCGAGAATCCCTACCTGCCGTTGCTGGAACTGCACATGGTGGCCGACTATGCCTGCACGGACAGTCTGCTGTGGATAAGCAACTACCTGAAGAGCAACCCGCTCGTCTCGGAGGTCATCTACCAGAAGGAACTGATAGAGCGCATCAACAGTAATCTGCACAAGGTTACCTACATTCTGTTGGGACTGGCTGCCCTGCTGTTGCTGGTGACACTGGTGCTTATCAACAATACCGTGCGCCTGTCTGTCTACTCGCGGCGGTTCATCATTCACACCATGCGCCTCGTAGGGGCCAACTGGGGCTTCATACGCCGACCGTTCCTGACACGCGCTTTCTGGATTGGACTGACGTCGGGCATTGTGGCGGATGCCACGTTGCTGTGCGGAATCCATGCCTTGTGGACATACGACCAGTCGATGAGCGAATACGTGACACTGGAGAACGTCGTCCTGACAACGGTCACCGTGCTCGTGTGCGGACTGCTGCTGACGCTCCTGTGTACCTACATCAGCGTGAGCCATTACCTCGGCATGCGCGAAAGGGATATGTATGATTAAGAGGGGATTCGGGATTAACAGATTAGAGAATAGAGATTAAGAGAATAGAAAAACTATGAGTAAGAGAGATTTTGCCTTCGGGCGCATGAACTATATTCTGCTGGCCATCGGCATGGCAGTGATTGTCCTGGGATTCATTCTCATGTCGGGCTCCGGCAGCAGTGAGACGGCCTTCAACCCCGACATCTTCAGTGTACGGCGTATCAAGGTGGCACCCGCGGTCTGCTTCCTCGGATTCATCTTCATGGTCTACGGCATCATGCACAAACCCAAGAACACTAAAGAATAAGGAAAGCGATGGATGCACTGCAAGCACTGATTCTGGGGCTCCTCCAGGGCCTCACGGAATATCTGCCCGTTTCGAGCAGCGGACATCTGACGATTGCGTCCGCCCTGTTCGGATTGGACGGCGAACAGAATCTCACGTTCACGGTAGCCGTACACGTGGCCACGGTCTTGTCCACATTAGTTATCCTGTGGAAAGAGATTGCATGGATACTGAAAGGGCTTTTCCGGTGGGACGGCAAACTGAATGCCGAACAGCACTACGCACTGGCCATTCTCGTGTCCATGATACCCGTAGGCATCGTGGGAGTGTTTTTCAAGGACTACGTGGAGGACATCTTCGGCGAGGGTCTGCTCATCGTGGGTTGCTGTCTGCTGGCAACGGCCGCACTGCTCACGTTCAGCTACTACGCCCGGCCGCGACAGAAGGAAAGCATTTCCCTGCGCGATGCGTTCGTCATAGGTCTGGCTCAGGCCGTGGCCGTATTGCCCGGCCTGAGCCGTTCCGGCTCCACCATTGCCACGGGTCTGCTGCTGGGTAACAAGAAGGAACAACTGGCACAGTTCTCCTTTCTCATGGTCATTCCTCCCATTCTCGGTGAGGCCCTGCTCGACATTCTGAAAGCCATGCGCCACGGCACCGAGGCCGTGATGACAAGTATCGGTATGCTGCCCCTCGCCGTAGGTTTCGTGGCGGCATTCGTCAGCGGTTGCATCGCCTGCAAGTGGATGATAAGCATCGTCCGCCGCGGCAAACTCATATATTTCGGCATCTATTGCGCCATTGTAGGACTGCTGGTGCTCGCACTGGCCTAAACGGGAGACAAGAGATGGATTTCCAGACCGGCGAAATACTTTATTTCGATAAACCGCTCAAGTGGACTTCGTTCAACTTAGTGGCCAAGGTGCGGTGGATGCTATGTCAGCGACTCGGCGTGAAGAAGCTGAAAGTGGGCCACGCCGGCACGCTCGACCCTCTGGCCACCGGTGTGCTCATCGTGTGTACGGGGCGCGCCACAAAGCGCATCGACGAACTGCAGGCGCACACCAAGGAGTACGTGGCCACGCTACAACTGGGAGCCACCACGCCGTGCTTCGATTTGGAGAAACCCATCGACAACGTCTACCCCACCGACCACATCACTCTGGAGAGTATCGAACAGGTGCTGCCCCGCTTCCGGGGACGCATCGAGCAGATTCCTCCCGCATTCTCGGCCTGCAAGGTGGACGGACACCGGGCCTATAAACTGGCACGGCAGGGCGAGGAGGTGGAACTGAAACCCAAGGTGCTGGTTATCGACGAACTGGAATTGCTGTCCTTCGATGCCGAACGTATGCAACTGTCCATCCGCGTGGTATGCAGCAAGGGGACGTACATCCGGGCACTGGCCCGCGACATCGGGCAGGCCCTCCGGAGCGGAGCGCACCTCATCAGTCTGCGCCGCACGCGCATCGGCGACGTCCGTGTGGAACAGTGCATGCGGATTGAGGATTTCGAGGCATGGCTGGATGGGCAGGAGCCGCAGTCGGAAGCATGAGGCCACGGCCCGAACACAGAAACATCGACAAAAGTAAAACGATATATATACTATGAAGCTGTCACAATTCAACTACAAACTGCCGGAGGAGCGCATAGCGCAGTATCCCACGCTCTATCGCGATGACTGCCGCCTGATGGTCGTTCACACGAAAAGCGATGTCATAGAACACCGCGAGCAGTTCAGCGACATTCTGGAATACTTCGATGAGAAGGACGTTTTCGTCTTCAACGACACCAAGGTATTCCCCGCCCGGCTGTACGGCAACAAGGAAAAGACCGGCGCACGCATCGAGGTATTTCTGTTGCGCGAACTGAACGAACGCTTCCGCCTTTGGGACGTGCTGGTGGACCCGGCCCGGAAGATTCGCATCGGCAACAAACTCTACTTCGGCGAGGACGACTCCATGGTAGCCGAGGTCATTGACAACACCACCAGCCGCGGACGCACCCTGCGCTTCCTCTACGACGGCGATCACGAGGACTTCAAACAGGCCCTCTTCGCACTGGGAGAAGCACCGCTGCCGAAGGAAATGATTAAGCGGCCGGCAGAAGCCGAGGACATGGAGAACTTCCAGTGCATCTTTGCCCGCAACGAGGGCGGAGTGACAGCTCCCTGCTCGGGTCTGCACTTCTCGCGACAGCTCATGAAGCGCATGGAAATCAAGGGCATCGACTTTGCCTACGTCACCATGCACTGCGGACTGGGCAACTTCCGCGAAATAGACGTGGAAGACCTGACCAAACACAAGATGGACAGCGAGGAAATGATTGTGAACGCCAAAGCCTGCGACATCGTGAACAAGCGGAAGGCCGAGGGACACCGCATCTGCGCCGTGGGCACCACCGTGCAGCGTGTGCTGGAGACCGCCGTATCGGCCGACGGCCGACTGAAGGAATTTGAGGGCTGGACCAACCGCTTCATCTTCCCGCCCTACGAGTTCCAACTGGCGGATGCCATGGTGGCCAACTTCTACATGCCGCAGAGTGTCATGCTCATGCTCACCTGCGCCTACGGTGGCTACGACCGCATCATGAAAGCCTACAAGGAGGCACTCTCCGACAAGCGTTACCGCTTCGGCGTCTACGGCGATGCCATGCTCATCATCAATGACTGAAGACAACGAACGACACTGCCTCTACATCGGACTGGGCAGTAATCTCGGCAACCGCAAAGGCCTCATCCGTGAGGCCTTGCGTCTTGTCGGACTTACCGTTGGCCGCGTGGAAATCGTCTCGTCATTCTACGAGACGGAACCGCAAGGCTTCCGTTCAGACCATCTTTTCCTGAACGCCGCGGCACGGGTCTCCACCGCACTCTCTCCCCGCAGTTGCCTGCAACAGACGCAACGCATCGAACGGATGTTGGGACGCCGCCGAAAAAGCACCGCCGGGGAGTATCACGACCGGCCTATCGACATCGACTTACTCTACTACGACAACATCGTCATGAACGAACCCGACCTCACGCTTCCTCACCCCCGCATCGCGGAGCGGGACTTCGTGCGTCTGCCTTTGCAGGAAATCGGGAAAAACCATCCGGCATAGCCGGCAAAAAACAGGATTCCGGGACGACTGAAATCCGTCCACAGGAGGACGGGCCTTTGTCCATAGCGGGATCATTCCCAGCCCTCCCTACGCATGCGCACGCACGTATCTTTATTACATACAACGGCGCAATATGACAAACCAAAATAGTATGTGACTTTCGGCTACAAATTTCTACCGGAAAAACGCGCTAAAAAATGAGCTATTATTCAACATCAAGTCAGGCAATTTAACAAATTATGTTTATCTTTGCACATATAAATAACTAAAGTCAATATAAATGACGAAGAAAAAAATCTACTGGAAGTAGACTTCAATACGGAGGGCAAGATTTTATAACATATATCATTGCTTATGAAGAAAGAAGAAATAATAGCTCTTTTCAAGAGTTACGAAGATGCGGTTTGCATGATTGGCGAAACCGAATGCTGGAGTGCACGTGATTTGCAGAAATTATTCGGATATAGCTTGTGGCAAAACTTCACAAATGTTATTGCAAAAGCAAAAGAAGCGTGCATCAACGTTGGCCAGGATGTCATAAACCATTTTATTGACATCAATAAAAAGGTTGAGTTAGGTAGTGGTGCCTTTCGAGAGATAGATGACATCATGCTCACACGCTATGCCTGCTATCTGGTTGCACAGAATGGCGACCCAAGAAAGCCAAAGATTGCTTTTGCACAAACTTATTTTGCAGTTCAAACTCGTCGTGCAGAACTGATAGAGCAACGCCTATTGGAAGTTGAGCGTGTTAAGGCACGTGCTAAACTGCAAGAGACAGAACGGAAACTTTCAGGCATCTTGTATGAACGTGGAGTAAATGACCAGACTTTTGCTGTTATACGCTCCAAAGGAGATCAGGCACTCTTCCGTTTGAACACCAACATGATGAAGCGCAAATTGGGAATGCCGCAAAGCCGCCCTCTTGCCGATTTTCTTCCTACCATCAGTATCAAGGCCAAAGACTTCGCAGCAGAAATGACAAGTGTTAATGTTCAAGCCAAAGACCTTCAAGGCGAAAATTCTATCACACGTGAGCATATTGACAATAATGCCGCAGTGCGCAAGATGCTCACAGAGCGTGGTATTATTCCAGAAAGCCTTCCTCCTGCTGAAGATGTCAAGAAAGTTGAGCGACGTCTGGCAAATGAAGAGAAAAAGATGCTGGGAAAGAAAAAGAAATAAGTACCGCCGGGGAGTACCACGACCGGCCTATCGACATCGACTTACTCTACTACGACAACATCGTCATGGACGAACCCGACCTCACACTTCCCCACCCCCGCATCGCGGAACGGGACTTCGTGCGTCTGCCTTTGCAGGAAATCGGGAAAAAGCATCCGGCATAGCCGACAAAAACAGGATTCCGGGACGACTGAAATCCGTCCATAGGAGGACGGGCCTTTGTCCATAGCAGGATTCGCCCCCGTCCATAGCGGGACGAGGATTCGTCCATAGCGGGATCATTCCCCGTCCTCCCTACGCATGCGCACGCACGTATCTTTAATTACATACGGCGGCGCAATATGGCAAAGCAAAATCGTATATGACTTTCGGCTACAAATTTCTACCGGAAAAACGCGCTAAAAAGTGCCCGTTTATTCTTTATTCCAATTATTATTTGTAACTTTGCGGACAGCTATCTGTATGGATAGGAGTGTTAAATCATCAGACTGACAAGCAGATAAAAGCGATAGTCGGACGAATCAGTAATCAAAGTAAAAAAGGAGGTAACAAACAGATAATAAAAGGAACGCAAAGAAAAACGGAACACTGTCCCTCCGCGGGAGAGCCATTCCAACGGTGAGAGTTACAATCAGCCGCTCTGAGATGCGCGGCACAATCAAACAACCGAAAAAGCGTTTCCATTTTCATCACGACTTGAAATAAATATATTATACTTGAGCTTTTAGCTCTTGTTCTCTGACTCTAGAATACCGCCAATATTCAACACATGAGGACAAGCAGACTGAAAGTTCGCGTCGTTAGGCGTGAACTATTCCATGCTTGTTATGTGGCAGGTCACTTGGCGGTAACCTTAGAGTTAGGCAAGCGGAGAGTGGTTATACGCCTTTTTCATATCCCCCCGGAAAGCATACATGGAAAGAAACTGACAATAAACGTATAGCGTTAATAATCCATTTTACATGGATAAATAAATCATCAAACTTTTATTAACTTGCGTTATTGTTCTTTTGAACCGCTATACTTGGACGTGTAGTCCTTGCTTCTCGACTTCTCACGTAATCGAACAATTCCGCGCTTTTTTAATTCGATATGAAAACAGTTAAAAGCATATATTTATTTCTGTTGGGAGTATTGTTTCTCTCATCCTGTGCGGCACCTACATACCTCGCTCCTGACATAAAATACCTTGTTAATAAAGCGTCATTTTCTGTTCAGAATATGGATCAAAAGGGTAAAATCGAACCTCAGTCATTGACAACACATTATGATGGCTTTGACGTCCGGTATAAGATTGACAACACATTTGTTGTGTCTTTTGAGATTGTGAACACCACAAACAAATCACTCATCATAGACAAATCAAAGTCTTATGTCCTATATAACGGATATTCGAGAGACCTCTTTAAGGATGTACGCTCTTCACGCAGCACTACATTCAACAACGTACAAGACGCAATCAATAATGTGCAAACAAGTGATGCAAGTGTCATCATGTCAATTCCTCCATATTCAAAATGGGAACTGCCTTTGGGAGAATCAAATGTTAAGAACATTGAGAAGTTTCCTGATTTTATACAACAACACGGAACTTACCCTATTCAGTCATACGACAATCCGGAACCCGTAGAATTTGTAATTCCCTATACCTTTGATTATGCTCTTGGTAAATGGGACACGTCAAGAAATAGAGTATATGTCAGTCAAATTAAGGTTGAGAACCAAGACGCACGCGTATCAAAAACTCCTTCACTTTATTCTGTAAATAGTTATAAATTTGGAAAAGTGATTTTACCTAAAAACGAAGTAGATAAGATAAATGAGATAAATATTAAAACGTGGAAATCTCATCGACATAAGGTAAATGCAAGGCATATAGTTTTGGGAATAATAACAATACCTACAATATCTATACCACTTATTATGGGGGCTCAGAATGAGAAATGTAATAATGAACATAGACCTTACATATATAATTCAGACGGAACAACGTGTGGAGTATACAACAAAAAAAACAACTATAAAGCCCAATATTAGTAGTTAAGATGAGGGATGCTTTAGTGAAAGCATCCCTCCTTATATTCGTCCCTCAAGAAAAAACTTATAAAAAGACAAGAGTTTCTTTTGTATTGCAGCCGTTATTTTGTAACTTTGTCGGCGAAAACAAGAAATGTGGATAGATTTGGGCTGCTTGCAACCACAATAAAAAATGCTAAAACGACGACATCGTCATGCATTCTTACCCCCTCTGCCGACACAGCCTGCTTACTTTCCGCATTCGATTTTAGAACAGAAAATTGAATCGAACGATGAACTATTTGTTTACTTCCGAATCCGTGTCCGAAGGACATCCCGACAAAGTAGCTGACCAGATCAGCGACGCCGTACTTGACAAACTGCTGGCTTTCGACCCCGAATCCAAAGTGGCCTGCGAAACGCTCGTCACCACCGGGCAGGTGGTGATGGCCGGCGAAATAAAGACCAATGCCTACGTCGATCTGCAACGTATCGCCCGGGAAGTCATCAACCGCATCGGATACACGAAAAGCGAATATATGTTTGACGGGAACTCCTGCGGTGTGCTGTCCGCCATACACGAACAGAGCGACGACATCAATCGTGGCGTAGATCGTCAGGACCGCCAGAATCAGGGTGCCGGCGACCAAGGTATGATGTTCGGCTACGCCACCAACGAGACCGAAAGTTACATTCCGCTCTCGCTCGACCTGGCTCACCGCCTGCTGCGCATACTGGCCGACATACGGCGCGAAGGACGTGTTATGACTTACCTGCGGCCCGATGCCAAAAGTCAGGTGACCATCGAATACGACGAGCAAAACCGTCCCGTGCGCATCGACACTATCGTCGTCAGCACCCAGCATGACGAATTTGCCACCGACGAAGCCATGCAGGAGCAAATCCGGCAAGACGTCATCAACATACTGATTCCGCGTGTCAAGGAGAGCATCAAGAGCGAACAGGTACTCCGGCTCTTCAACGACCGGATAAAGTATCACGTGAACCCCACCGGCAAGTTCGTCATCGGAGGGCCGCACGGAGACACGGGACTTACGGGCCGGAAAATCATTGTAGATACTTACGGAGGAAAGGGGGCCCACGGAGGCGGTGCTTTCTCGGGCAAAGACCCTTCGAAGGTAGACCGCTCGGCTGCCTACGCTGCCCGGCATATTGCCAAAAACATGGTGGCGGCCGGCGTGGCCGACGAAATGCTGGTGCAACTCTCCTATGCCATCGGTGTGGCTGAGCCTGTCAGCATCTTCGTAGACACCTACGGACGCAGCCATGTATCGCTTTCCGATGCCGAGATAGCCGAGAAAATCAAACAAATCTTCGACCTACGGCCCTATGCCATAGAGCAACGTCTGAAGCTGCGCCAGCCCATCTACGAGGAAACTGCCGCTTACGGACACATGGGACGTGAACCGAAAACCATCGTAAAGACTTTCCATTCCAACTACTACGGAGAGAAGAAGATGGAGGTGGAGCTCTTCACGTGGGAGAAGCTCGATTACGTGGAGCAAATCCAGAAAGCATTCAACCTGCAAAACGCAGCCCAATAAAAAGACATCGGACATGAACGACATTCATTCTGTAGCCGTATATTGTGCGTCGAGCACAAAAATACAAGCCTGCTACTACGAAGCGGCCCGGGAACTGGGTCGCGGACTGGGCAGGCGGGGCATTACACTGGTGAACGGCGCCGGAAACATGGGGCTGATGCAGGCCTCCGCCGATGCCTGTCTGGAAGCCGGCGGAGAGGTGGTCGGCGTCATACCGACTTTCATGGTTGAGCAGGACTGGCATCACCGCGAGCTGACACGCCTCATCGAGACGCCGGATATGGAGAGCAGGAAACAGACGATAAACGACATCAGCGATGCCGCCATCGTGCTGCCCGGCGGATGCGGTACGCTGGACGAACTGTTCGAAATCGTTACGCTCAAGCAGCTTGGTGTCTACCTGAAACCTATCGTCATCCTGAACACCAACGGCTACTACGACCATCTGTTGCGCCATCTGGAACACTCGATGGAGGAGAACTTCATGCGCCCGGAGCACCGCGACATCTGGTGCGTGGCCCGGACGGCCGAAGAAGCCATCGAACTAGTGCTCACCACACCGCTCTTTGACGAAAGCGTGAGACGGTTTGCAAAAATATGAACGACAGCCTTTACCATACCCGGCCCGACACGTTCTGCGTGTCCGGGGGCAATTCCTGCGAAACGGTCGGAAGTACCACGGAAACTGACTTCACGCAGGGATTCTTCCACCGGAATCCTCTCATGCACACTGAGGTACCCTACCGCAGTCCCTGGCACCATGTCGAGCGCATACCTTACCGCCTGACTGACGACAACCTCATCATTGGGTCGCTCCTGCTGTACCTCGTCATACTCGTTGCCATCATCGTCAATTCACGTAACCGGCTGGCGCAGCAGGCCAAAGACTTCTTCTTCACGCAGAAAGAGCAACCAACGCACCTGACTGCCGAAACAGGCTTCGAAAGATACGTTTACCCACTTTCCATTGGACTGCTCTGCCTGATCGGCGGATTATTTACATTCGCCTACGTCCGGTACGGGCTGGGGATGCTGCCCGACCCTCGTTCCGACCGGCAGTTGCTTGCCATCTATGCCGGATGCTTCGCCGGATATTTCGTCATAAAGTGGCTTTTCAGCAGTTTCATCAACTGGATATTCTTTTCAAAGCCTCAACAAAAGAACTGGACGAGCAACAACCGCTTCCTGCTTATCGTTGAATCCATCTCCTTTTTTCCTCTCGTTACCGTTGTCGTTTTTCTGCAAATTCCGTTCGAAAAAAGCATCTTAATTTCCCTTTGTCTTGTGCTCATTGTCAAAATCTTGCTATCTTTCAAGACCCAAAACATCTTTTTCCCGAAAATATATGGCTGTTTCCATCTTTTTGCGTACCTTTGCACGTTGGAATTGATGCCTATAGCCTGCTTGTGGAAAGTATTGGCTTTAGTAACAAGAAACTTATAGTTAAACAGTAGGACATTTTTATGGTTAAAAAGATTTTGGTGTCGCAGCCCCAACCCTCTTCGGACAAGTCACCATATTTTGACATAGAAAAGAAACGCGGCGTAGAGATTGTCTTCCGGCCGTTCATCAAGGTTGAAAGCCTTACCATCCGCGAATTTAGAGCGCAAAAGATTGACATCCTCAGTCATACGGCTATTGTCTTCACATCGCGCCATGCCATCGACCACTTTTTCAACCTTGCCAAGGAGATGCGCATCACCATTCCGGAGGACATGAAATACTTCTGCATTACGGAGACGGTGGCATTGTATATACAGAAATACGTGCAATACCGCAAGCGGAAAGTATTCTTCGGCTCCACGGGCAAGATAAACGATCTGCTTCCCACTATGGTGAAACACAAGCAGGAGCGTTACTTCATACCCATGAGCGACGTGCACAACGACGAAATACAGAAACTGATGGAAAGCAAGAAACTGCAATTCACGCAGGGCATCATGTACCGCACCGTCAGCAACGATTTCGCTAAAGACGAACCTTTCGACTACGATATGCTCATCTTCTTCAGTCCCAGCGGCATCATGGCTCTGCTGAAGAACTTCCCCGACTTCAAGCAGGGCGACATCGCCATCGGCACATTCGGCATGCACACCGCTAAAGCGGCCAAGGAGGCCGGACTGACCGTACAGCTCGAAGCACCCACCCCCCAGCATGCCAGCATCACTTCGGCACTGGACGAGTATATCAAAGAAGCTAATAAAGGAACAGAAAACTAACGAGGGTGAATCCCGGACGATTTACTTTTCACAAGTCCGAGCGGCTGTGTAGCAAGAAACGCATAGAAGCACTTTTCGCAGGAGGTAGCCATTCATTTACGGCCTACCCCCTGCGAGCCGTTTATAAAAGGGTAGCGACTGAGGAACTGAAAACGGAGACAACACACAAGGAACAGTTGCTTATCTCCGTCTCCAAACGCCACTTCAAGCATGCCGTAGACCGCAACCGAACCAAACGCCTCATCCGGGAAAGTTATCGCCTGAACAAGCATTTGTTACTCGACCTGCTTGGTGAACAACACATCGACATGGCGTTCATCTGGATGAGCAACGAACTGAGCGGCTTACCGACCGTGGAGGCAAAAATGAAAAACCTGCTGCAACGCATCGGGGAAGAGATACGAAGGAAAGAAGAAAACAAAGAATGAAAAACGAAGGGAAAGACTTTTTTCTTATAGCAAGGGAACGATTCATCCAACTTTCTCATTCTATCGTTTCCGCAGTCTCTCATTTTTTTTCGGCCTTACTCATCCTGCCCATCCGCTTCTACCAGCGTGTGATTTCTCCACTGACACCTCCCTCGTGCCGATTCACTCCCACGTGCAGCCAGTATGCCGTGGAGGCATTGCGGAAGCACGGCCCCATACGCGGCCTTTATCTGGCCGTCCGACGCCTCTTGCGGTGCCATCCGTGGGGCGGAAGCGGTTACGACCCTGTGCCCTGACAACCGCAACACGATGTACCTCGAAAACTGACCATCAAGAATTTGACACCCGACAGCTACATTGATTTCCATGCCCATCATCCCTCACTGAGGGGCGAACGCGTCATTCAGGACGGCATAGATACCCGAGGCCTGCACCCGTGGCACCTGCAATCGGCCACGGTCTCCCTCTCTGAAGAAAACGGGAAAAGGATTTTAGCCATCGGCGAAAGCGGACTCGACCGCACCTGTTCCACCCCCTACGACCTGCAACTTCAGGTCTTCCGTCAGGAAGTCCGCCTCAGCGAGCAGTTGCGGAAACCGCTCTTCCTGCATTGTGTGCGCAGCATAGACGACATACTGCGCATACGTCACGAACTGCGGGCACGGCAACCCTGGATTTGGCACGGCTTTCGCGGACACGCCACGCAACTGCGGCAATTGCTTCCTCATGGCTTTTATTTCAGCTTCGGTATTTATCACCATTCCGACGCCATTCTGGCCTGCCCCACCGACCGTATGCTTCTCGAAACCGACGACGACACGCAGTCGCCCATTTCCCAGTTATACGAAGAGGTAGCCCGCGAACTGGGGCTACCTCTTGAAACACTGCTCCGCCAGATGCAACGGAACTACGACATTCTTTTTCTCAACTCCCGCTCCGGGGATTAGCCGCTCCACGCACATTCCATAATTTAAGGAATCGCGCGCACGCACGTATAGGAGGACGGGCCTCCGTCCATATATTGTCGAGCCCTCGTCCCGCTATGGACGGAGGCCCGTCCATAGCGGGACCGAAAGCAGTCGTCGGCGAGGTGGCGGGCACTCCATTCCGAAAAGGGATGGCTTAGTAAGCAATCACACTGAAACCGTTTGGCCGGAAAATTTCAAAAGCAAACCGGTCATTCATGTTTTCGATGACCATGGGATAGGACTCTCCGGGTATCATATCCGGCAGCAGAATCTTCTGCTCGCGTCCGTCGCCGTCGGTGTATCTCAACTCATAGCCACGCAGGATGTAGGTGGGAACGCTCTTTTTCACGGAAAGCACGATACTTGCTCCGCGGTCGAGGCAGTCCACCTCATATTGACCGGCCAACGAGTTTTGCTTTTTAGTACCCCGCGCAGGGCCGACTTTCGTAATGTCGATAGGCGACGACATCTGTCGCAACACGTTGTAAGAGGACTTCGGCGTAAGGTCTACCTTCGTCACCCCATGCCGGCGGATGCGCCACTTGCCGAGACCCTCCTCACCCATCTGCGTGCGATAATCTTGCAGACAGAAGTAGATGAAACCGCAGACGAACGGCGTTCTCTGCCACCAGCCGACGTGATAAATCAAGTCGTCCACACGGCGCGCATCGCCGCCCGGGAACGTGGGTTCGCACAGACCGCCTTCGGTAATGAAGAGCGGACGGTCGCCCAACGCCTTATCGAGCAGATTGAAGCGTTCCGGCAGTTCCTCGCGCTTCTTGCCGTGCCACGTACCGGTGTACTCGTTCCACGTGGGAATGTCGAGGACGAAGGAAGGGTCTTTCTCCAAGTTAGCATACGTCTTGTTGCAAAGCACATCCAGCATACGCGTTGAGTCCATGGAACGGGCCACCTCGGCCAGTCGGCGTATCTCTTCATGGTTGCCTCCTACCTCGTTGGACAAGCCCCAGGCAAAAAGGCAGGGATGGTTATAGTGTGCCTCTATCATCTCCTCGATGGTTTCGCGGGCCACCTGACGCAATTCGGGAGTAAGCTCCTTATAAGGCTTCTGCCACCACGGCAGTTCCTCCTGCGCCAAGATGCCCATTTCGTCCATAAGTGTAAGCATCTTTTCGTCCTGCACCCAATGGAAGCGCGTGATGCAGCAGTTGATATTCTTCATCACCCTCACCGTGCTGTCCATGAAACTCAACGTCTCGGCCATGCCGTAGCGGGGATTGCTGCCCGGCATGTTTTCGATGCCCGGCAGACGCACGTTTTCGCCGTTCAGGCAGAACTGCCGGTTTTCGATGCCAAAGCTGCGGAATCCGAAATGGTCTGTCTTCTCGTCGCTCACCTGCTTACCGTCCATCACTGTAAGCGAGAAATCGTACAGATTGGGCGTATCGAAATGCCAGAGCATGACTTTTCCCATATCGACCTTGGTTTTGAAACTGTTTTCTCCTTTCTTCTTCGTCAGCGTCTGCGTGGCCTCATAGACCTTTTCTCCCGTCTGCCGGTTCAAAACGGACAGATTCACCGTCACACGGTTCGCCTTCCCGTCATACAGCCGTACATCAAAGTCGGCTATACCCGTCGAATCCGCCAGATTCACCTGTGGCGTAACGTGAACGTACCGGATGGTATGCCGTCCGCTCACGTGCATTTTCACGCTGCGGTAGATGCCGCCGTCGTTGCTCCAGTCAAACGAACGCTCGTAGGGCAGTGCATGCTTCGTGTAAGCGTTGGAACAATGCACCTCCAGCACGTTGTCCCGACCGAAATCAATGTAGCGGGTGACATCGAAACTGAAAGGCGTATATCCCTTTCCCAAATGCTCACCCACTTTCTGCCCGTTCACAAAGACCACCGCATCGTGATGCACAGCAGTGAAGTGAACACGCACCGTCTTTCCGCGCATATCATCCGTGACGGGCAGCACGCGCTTGTAAACAGCCGCTCCGGCGTAATCCTCCAGACCGTCCATGAGATTGTACGTGTGCGGAACCACTACCGTCCGTTCGGCTTTCAGCGTCTCCGGCATTTTTGCCGTTACCGAATCATCGGGCAATCGGAATTTCCATTCGCCATCAAGGCTGACATCCTGTGCCCCTGCCGCTATGGCTGCCATCGACAACCATAACAGAATCATGCTTCTTTTCATTTTTCTTCTGTTTTCTATTTAGTTAATACAATGAGACAAATGTACATAAAAATCCCGACTTTTCTGCACCGTCAGGGCAAAAACCGTTTCTCTCGCAAGAAAATCCTTCCCCACTCTAATCCCCTAATTCCTATTTCCTAATCCTCTTAATCTAAAATATCCCCTCAAAAAAAATGACACTTTGATAGCATTTATTATCATTTTGTACTAACTTTGCATAAAAATATTGACAATATGAAAGCAAAAACAACTTTTTTAGGACTCTTTTGCTGTTGCATGATGAACGCACAGCAGTCAATAACCCCCGAAGTGCTGAAGCAACTCGAAAGTCAAGGTGAGGTGACACCGGCCGAGCGTGCGTTGCAGAACGCCATACGCAGCAACAGCATTCAGAAAATGGCCCTTGTGGGAAACAATCGGCAGGCCAACGACACGTGGTTTTCCGTGGAAGTGAAAAATTCGGGCATCACCAATCAGGAAAGCTCGGGACGCTGCTGGCTGTTTACAGGAACCAACGTATTGCGTCAGCGGGCCATGAAGAACCTCCACATCGAAAACTTCATGTTCAGCCACGCCTACACGTTCTTCTACGACCAGTTGGAGAAAGCCAACCTCTTTCTGCAAAGCATCATTGACACGCGCAAGGAGGACATCGACTCCCAGCAGGTGCAGTGGCTGATGCAGAATCCGCTGAGCGACGGCGGCACCTACACCGGCGTGGCCGACCTTGTTATGAAATACGGATTGGTACCTAAGGATGTCATGGCAGAAACCTACGTGGCCAACAACACCAGTGAGTTCAACGGTCATCTAAAGCGCAAACTGCGCGAAATAGCCATCAATATCCGAGAAAAGAGCGAGGCCGGACAAAGCAAGAAGCAACTGGAGGCTTACAAGACGGAACAGATGAAGACCATATACCGGATGCTGGTGGCAGCCTACGGTGAGCCCGTAAAGGAGTTTACATGGGCTCCCAAGGACAAAAAGGGCAAGCTGCTCAGCGAGCCCAAGACCTACACACCTATCTCGTTCTACAAGGAAGTGTGCGCTCCGGAAGAAGACTTGAACGCAGACTACGTGATGCTGATGAACGATCCCAGCCGGCCCTACAACAAGGTCTACGAGATTGACATGGACAGACATGTGTATGATGGTCACAACTGGCTCTACATCAACCTCGACATCGACGAACTCGCTCCCATTGTCATCGCTTCGCTGAAGGACAGCGTACCCATGTACTTCTCGTGCGACGTCGGCAAACAGCTCAATCGCTCAAACGGACTCCTCGACGTGAATAACTACGACTACGGCAGTCTGCTGGGAACTACATTCGGCATGAACAAGAAACAACGCATACAGACACGCGATTCGGGCAGCAGTCATGCCATGACGCTTGTGGCTGTCGATTTGGACGAGAACGGCAAACCGACAAAGTGGAAAGTGGAAAATTCGTGGGGCCCGTCATACGGTTACGCCGGCCACCTCATCATGACCGACGAATGGTTCCGCGAATACATGTTCCGCGTGGTCGTAAACAAGCGTTACTGCCCTCAGTCGGTGCTCGACCTGCTCCGACAGAAGCCCGTCCGTCTGCCCGCCTGGGACCCCATGTTCTCTGAAGAAAACTAAAACACAATAATCATATGGAAAAGAAAATCAAAGTAGCCATCGTAGGATATGGCAACATCGGGAAGTACACGTTGCAGGCCTTAACAGAAGCTCCCGACATGGAAGTGGCCGGCATCGTGCGCCGCAACGGAGCGGAAAACCGGCCTCAGGAACTCGCCGACTATAAAGTGGTGAAAGACATCGACGAACTGGGCCACGTGGATGTAGCCATTCTGGCCACCCCCACACGCAGCGTCGAAGAATATGCCAAACAGTATTTGGCTAAGGGAATTAACACGGTGGATTCGTTCGACATCCACACGCAGATTGTCGATTTGCGCCGCTCGCTCGACAAAGCTGCCAAAGAGGGAGGAGCCGTCAGCATCATCTCTGCCGGCTGGGATCCCGGAAGCGACAGTGTGGTACGCACCATGCTGGAAAGTCTGGCTCCGAAAGGTATCACCTACACTAATTTCGGTCCCGGTCGTTCCATGGGTCACAGCGTCTGCGTACGTTCTAAGGAAGGCGTCCGTGACGCACTGTCCATGACTATCCCCGTAGGTCAGGGCATCCACCGCCGCATGGTCTACGTGGAACTGGAAGAGGGTGCCAACCTCGACGAAGTGACTGCCGCCATCAAGGCCGATCCCTATTTTGCTTCCGACGAAACGCACGTCTTCCAAGTGCCGAGCGTAGATGCCCTCAACGATGTGGGTCACGGCGTAAACCTTGTCAGAAAGGGTGTGAGCGGTCAGACTCATAATCAACTCTTCGAGTTCAACATGAAGATAAACAATCCCGCGCTGACAGCCCAAGTTCTCGTAAACGTAGCCCGCGCCTCCATGCGCCAGCAGTCCGGATGCTACACAATGATAGAAATTCCTGTCATTGACTATCTACCCGGTGACCGCGAAGAAATCATCCGCCACTTGGTATAAACACACTATCTTTTCATATACATACCCCGCAACTTTCCGTCGGAAAGTTGCGGGGTATTTTTGTCCTTGCTTAAAACGGGATTTTATTAAAAGAAAGTTGAATAAACAAATTGTTAGTAAATGAGAATTACATGAACATTACTATATTAAATCCATTTTTAATAATTGTTTGAAACCATCAACATTAACTAATATTTTACGAGGACTACTACCATTAGCCGGACCAACAACACCAATAACTTCTAATTGATTCATTATTCTTTCGGCTCTATTAAAACCTATTACACATTTACGTTGTAAAAGACTCACTGAAGCAGTTCCGGATAGTATGATTAAGCGTCCAGCTTCCTCTAAAAGAGGATCCTTTTTTACTGCTTTTACTACATTACTGTTTTCTTTAGGTATAAAATTATCAATTTGACTAATAATTTCCTCAAAATTAGGATTCTGTGATATAATATCCTCTTTAGCTATTATATATGGATGAGTTATGTCTAATTCAAGGATAGCCTGTTCTACATTTTGTCCTTCTTTATATAAATTATTAAGGTTCTCATTATATTTTTCTAAGTTATCAGCATTTAACTTATCTAGTTCTAAAACATATTGCGTATATGTTTTTCTTTTCTTATAAAAATATAAAACTAATAATACAAAAGGAATTATTAAAAC
>CAMWQU010000025.1 GCA_947176535.1 uncultured Prevotellaceae bacterium | reverse complement strand
CTGGTATATAGCGCCATATCCTGTGTCGGTTTGTCCTGACCGCATAGGGCTATCCCTGTGCTGACTATGGTCTGAGCGGCCATTCCGTCTGTGTTGGTGTTCTTCTTTGTCTGACCGCCGCCTCCCCAAAGACCTTTGAGATAAGCGATCTTTCGTATATCAAGGTCGTTCTTATACTCATCGAATACGACAAGGGTGTTGACAGCCTGCGAGACCCTGTCGTTCATTGCCGGAACTGACGTGACACCAAGATTCGGAGGGTCAATGCCATGAATGAAGAATGACTGAAGGGATGTGGCAAGTGTCGTCTTGCCTGTTCCTTTCTCTCCGAACAGGTTGAGTATCGGGAAATGCCGGGTACGTCTGAATATCACATCCCTGAACACAGTGGCGAAAAGATAGCAGAGAGCTATACGTGCGTTTTCTCCGAATACCGATATAAGTTTCTCAGCAAATACCCTCATCGATACTCCGCTGCGATTCTCATGTACCATCAGACGTTCAAACTGGTATATTTCAGGGTTATTTCGATACATTTTCGACGTAGCCGGGATATAGAACGCCTTGCCGTTGGAGCCTCGGACTATACCCATATCGTCAACCTGAAAGAATGTTCCTTCCGTAAGTATGCCGTTGCCAAATGCGAAGAAGTCATTGATGCTGTCCCAGCCAAGCTTTCTGACCCTCTCGGCAGTATCGGTCTTCGCATACAGATACCTCTTTACCCGATTGAGCTTTTCTATCTTGGCAAGCCAAATAAAGTTGCCGAGGGTACCCACCTTCTGCTGAAAGGCATTGAGGGAACACATTTCGGATTCCCTTATCTCCAGGAGCCGTCGGTCTCCGGCTTCATTCTTCAGGATGAAGATTCTGGTGCCGTTATTGTCATCACCGATATGGAACATTGGCTCCATCACGAAGTTGGATATTATCACAGGATCTTCTTCCTCGCTGCCGATGGTATAGTAGCAGTTATCCCTGATAAAAAGTCCGGCATTGCGTAGGTCTTCAATATCGCGCTGACGTTCATCGAGTGGAGACGTGGCATCTTTCCTCTTTCTGTTCTCACCCCTCGCCTGACTGATGGCATCTCGCCAGAATTTTGTGCGGCCATGTATCTTGCTAAGTTGCTCGATACATTGCTCGACTATGAGCTGATCATTAATACAGGTCATCAGTCCTGCTATCTCTGATACAGCAGCTCTCTGTTTCACAAGGGAGTCTGCTTCAAAAAATCTTTTTTCTGCAAGCCATACCACAAAATATTTCTCAGGTAGGTTAAAATAATCCTCCTTTTTCTTGATATAACTGTCCGCGTCATTCTTTCCCGGTTTTACCCTTGGTGCGTCCTCTGGTGGCTCCGCCATGTCAGGGTACAATTCCCTAAGTTCCTCACTGGACATCGGAACTTCCGCAAATGGCAGTTCCCTGACAGTCACTTCAAGTCCCTTCCGTAAAGCAGACGCACCGTTCTTCATTACAGCCTCAAAGCCGGGACCGAATAGCTTGCCGTCCGCGACGTCAGAATCAGGTATAAAGCAGACGGACTTCGTTATCTTTCTGAGCAGGTCAAACTGAGCGCTGCTCCATGAGGTTCCAAGAGTGGCCACAACATTATCAAGACCTACGCTCTGTAGGCGAAGAACGTCAGGAGCACCCTCTACTATTATAATATCTGAAGTTTTCTTCCTTGCAGCCCTGTCTATCCCGAATAGGGATGTACCTTTGTCATAGATTGCTGAGTTTGATGAATTGAGGTACTTTGCGGTCTTTTTGTATGAACCAATATATCTCCCTGTAAACCCGATGATGCGCCCCCATCTATTCCGTATCGGTATGATTATTCTTTCCCTGAAAAACGCATAGGTTATCCCTGTATCATCTTTTTTTACGAGTCCTACCTCCTGCAACAGCTCTGTCGGTACACTTTTGCTATTACAATACTCAATGAAGGCATTGCCGTTTCGTGGAGCGTAGCCAATACCGCTTTCAGCGCAGAAATCCTCTGTCCAGCGACCGTATGAATAATCCCTGGCATGTCTTGACTCTTCATCCATACCGGTTCTTAGACAATCTACAAAATAGCGGTGTACCAGGTCATTGACTGCAAGTAAGGATTCCCTGTGTCGATAGGCAGATTTTTCTTCTTCTGTGCGATCTTTTTCGATACGCTCGATTGGAATGTTGTTGTCATTGGCGATCTTCTCTACAGCTTCTAGAAAAGTCAGATTCTCCTTTTCCATTACAAAGCTTATACCGTCACCGCCACGGCAGCATCCGAAACAGTGATAAAGATTCTTTTGAGGTGATACAGAGAACGATGGAGTATGCTCTGAATGGAAAGGACATAATCCCATAAGCGTTGACCCTTTCTTTTTTAGCTGCACGTAAGGTTTAAGCACGCTTTCAATGTCGAGATCTCGCACCTGTTGAATGGTTCTTTCGCTTATCATATCTTCGTAAGTTTTTTCCAACATTCAATAATAGACGAGCCTGAAAAGACCGGTCTACGATGATTGCTTGGATTAAGAGGCTGGATGAGTCCCTTTATCCTGTATTTCAGAAAAGTCTTATGACATACGCCCAATTCCATACACGCTCTTTTAACTGAATACACACCGTCCGGACGGCATGTCGGCTCAAATTCTCTCATCGTTTTTGAATATTCCTTTTTCCCGTTCCACACGATAGTTTAATCAATGCCAACTAAACCAAATTTTGTTTAGATAAGTTATCCTCTCAATCAAAATAATCTTGAACGGTTCTTTGAAGAAGTCGAAGTTGCGACATAGGATATTCTATTTTGCCCGGCCTCTTTATTGGCTGGACTTTTCCTTGACGTCTCCAACGATCCACGTTACGTCTGCCAAAAATCTCATAAGCCTTGCGTTGACTTATAAATTCAGGATCTTTCTTATCTGCCTGTAAGAGTCTGACTACTCTCGATGCCAAGTCGTTAACAAAAGTGTCATAGGGGATAAGATGATCAAGGAATTGTATTGGTCCCATGATGTCTTCTCTTATCAAGAGACACGTGTAACCTCGATAGTATGGGCTACCCGGTCAGTTTTGGTTGTAAACTGCCTGCTGTATATTGCACCCAGTTCAGATGCCTGTGTACGCACACTTTTCAGTCGTGCAATAGGGAAAATCACTGAATCCCCCACATTCAAGCCCATAAGGGTCGGACGAATTTTTTGGTTATTTTCGCACATAACGATATTTTTAACATGAAAAACTTGTTTGTTTGATGATTAATGATTAACTTTGCAACCATGTAACCAGCAATTAAGAAACGCGAAGTTACCAAATATTGTTTAATCAAACAATAGACTGTTTAAGTTTTTAAGATTTAATCACTGTTTAATGTTTAATATTGAACTCAAAGAAGTCCACATAGGACAGGCAATCGACAAGCGCCGTGAGGAACTCAATATGAGCAAATCCGAATTTGGAAGGCTCATTAAGGTTCCCCAGCAGCACGTCAATCGTATCTTTGAAAGAGAGACGATTGAGACTGCCAAGCTTGTCAAGATTTGCCGGGTTCTTGATTTCAATTTCTTTGCATTATATTGTGATTTTCCTGAAAACGTCTATGCTTTCATGGCAGCTGTGGCAATGGGAAACGGCAATGCCCTTAATTATATAGGTGATGCCGCTCTCTCTTCCCAAATCGAGAAGCAAGAACAGAAGATTGAGAGTATGGAGGAGAATAAATCAACCCTAAACGCCCGTATAGCAGATCTAAAAGACCAGATTGATTCGCTCAAATCTCAACTGGTCGACAAAGACGAGCTAATAAGGGTGTATAAAAGTCAAGTAATCAAATAATTAACAAGTAATTTATTTGGAATGAACTTCATATCAACACCCCCCAAAAATGTTGACCAATTGTTGACCAACGCAGTCCAACTATCTGAAAACTCGATTGCTATTCCTGCCGCCCAGGCTGCAATCGAGGAGTAAGAAACCATGATTGATATTTAATAAACTATAGGCGGCAAAGTCTTAAAAATAGGACTTTGCCGCCTTTCGGATTAAGAAGGATTGTGAAAAAATGGTTATATCTACTTGTGGTGCTACTAGCCTCATGTTCTTCTGATGACGGGGAAAGAGAGAACACCCTTGTCTATACTGGCACGTTTATTAGCATCACTCCCGGCATGATAGCTAGCGACGAAGTGTATTATGAAGATATTCAGCCTTATATTAGCATCTTTGGTGCTACGCTGACCTATGGTAAGGATACAACTTTCTTCGTGGGAAGTGATCTTGCTATCCGGGACAGCATAACATTAGCTGTTAAGGACAATCATGGAGAGTTGAGCATCATACACAACGAACAGAGCACGATGCACTTTGTCGAGCATACTACACAGATATTGCAATTCACGGCAGGGGAGTACGAGCATATAGGCAAGAGGTTTGTTGTCTGCAAGGATAGTGTATATGCTGTTGATGGAGGTTGGAGGCTCTTGCTCAATGATGGCAAATTCATCATGCACAGGAGCAAGGGGAACGACTATGAGCGGCAGATAAACACGACAGCGGTATATTGGGCAACAGGCTCTTTAAATGGGCAGAATTTGGTACTGACAAACAACGATACAATTTACCAAGTGCAGGACGTGGGCTCCTATGAGATAAGCCTACATATGTACGCGCCTGTACGTGAGTATATAGGAACATTAGAACGACAATGATCTGAATATAAATTTAGAGAATGTCTGTAACTTGGTGATAATAAATAATTATTGGTAATGGTACAGACTTCAATTGAAGAGTAAGACTTAGTCTGCATAATCCGATAATTAGGCTGTAACGCTTCGAGAAATCTGGTGTTATAGCCTAAGCCGTTTTTAGGAAGTAGGGCTTTATCGTACTCGGGATGGCTTTGTTCCAATAGTCGCATACACCTATAGCAGTTTACGGGTCAGGCAGAATTGAGCAGAGAGAACTGCTGTAACGGCAATATCCACTATAATTGTGAAGAGTGATTGAGAGTTGGAATGAGAAAAAGGGGCGCGTCGGCATTGCCGACGCGCCCCTTTTTTGTTTGCGTATTATTCAGGATTTATGCCTGCCGATAGTTATCGAGTTCGGCAATATTTATCCGGCTAATCCACTTGTTGTGCTTCTCAACTTCAGCCTCGGCGTGGTTCATGTAAACCGAGAGGCTCTTGGCAAAGAGTTCGGGAGCCTTTTGGGTGTTAATGAGAAGCAGGTGAGACATGATGATGTCACCAACCATCTCATAAAGATGACGGGCGCAGAGGTCGTGCATGTCGTTGTTCTGAGCCTCTTTCACCAGAGCGATGCAAGCGTTGAGTTTCTCGGCCATAGCCTTGAGGCGTGTCATGTAGTCCTCGTAGCCGGGAGCAACGGGCTGCTGCTCCATCTCTTCGATAATCTGGCTATACAGACCCGTGGTGACGTAGCGGATAGCGGCCACTGTCTGCAACTGAGTGGTTCCCTCATAGATGCTGGTGATGCGGGCGTCGCGATAGATGCGCTGGCAGGCATACTCAAGCATGAAGCCTGAACCGCCGTGAACCTGAATGCAGTCGTAACCGTTCTGATTGGCATACTCCGAGTTCATACCCTTTGCCAACGGTGTGAAGGCATCGGCCAAACGGCTGTACTTCTTCAGTTCAGCACGCTCTTCCGGCTCCAGTTTGCGGTCGCGGGCGATATCCTCCAGTGCTTTGTAAATATCGACGTAACGTGCGGTCTGGTACAGCAGGGCACGACCGGCATCCAGACGAGCCTTGATGTTAGCCAGCATTTCTGCCACGGCAGGGAACTCGATGATGGCCTTACCGAACTGCTTGCGGTCGCGAGCGTAAGCAAGAGCCTCATTGTAAGCAGCCTGAGAGAGGCCCACAGACTGTGCGGCGATACCCAGACGGGCACCGTTCATCAGAGACATGACGTACTTGATGAGACCCAGTTTGCGGTCACCGCAGAGTTCGCACTTTGCGTTCTTGTAAACCAGTTCGCAGGTTGGGCTACCATGTATACCCAGTTTGTTCTCGATACGACGTACATCGACACCACCATCCCGCTTGTCATAGATGAACATAGAGAGACCGCGACCGTCGCGCGTGTCGGCTTCGGAACGGGCCAGTACGAGGTGGATGTCCGAGTCACCGTTGGTGATGAAACGCTTAGAGCCGTTCAGGCGCCAGCACTGGTTCTCCTCGTCGTAGGTAGCCTTCAGCATGACGCTCTGCAGGTCAGAACCGGCATCAGGCTCGGTGAGGTCCATAGACATGGTCTCGCCCTGACATACGCGGGGGATATACTTCCGGCGCTGCTCCTCGTTACCAAAGCAATACAGTGTCTCGATGCAGTCCTGCAGGCTCCAGATGTTTTCGAAACCGGCGTCACCGGCCGAAACAATCTCATTGGCAGCCGTATAAACTGTAACGGGCAGATTCAGACCGTTGTAACGGCGGGGCATCGTGATTCCGTTCAGCCCTGCGCTACGCATGGCAGCGAGATTCTCGTAAGTCTTCTCGGCATAACGTACACGTCCGCCCTCGCAGTGAGGCCCTTCGGCATCCACCGCTTCTGCGTTGGGAGCAATCACATTGCCCGTGATGTCGCCCACGATGTCGAGCACGCGGTCGTAAGAGTCCATGGCATCGGCCATATCCTGCGGAGCCTCGTCGTACTGATCCTTGTCGGCAAAGTTACGTTCTTTCAGTTCCACGATGCGTTGCATCAGCGGACTGTTCTCCAGTTCAAACCGGATTTCCTTAATGTCACTATAATAGTTTGCCATCTGCCTTCTCCTTATTTGCTATTCTGTTTGTAATACTTAATGAGCTTGGGAACCACCTCTTCCACGGTGCCGTTGATGACGTAGTCGGCAATCTGATTGATGGGGGCATTCTCATCGCTGTTGATGGAGATGATGATGCCGCTCTCCTTCATACCGGCCACGTGCTGAATGGCACCGCTGATACCGCAGGCGATATACACCTTGGGACGCACAGTGACACCCGTCTGACCAATCTGCAGGTCGTGGTCGGCAAAGCCGGCATCCACGGCAGCACGGCTGGCACCCACTTCGGCGTGCAGCACGCGGGCCAGTTCGTAGAGCTGGTCGAAGCCTTCCTTAGAACCCACACCGTAACCGCCGGCCACGATGATGGGAGCACCTTTCAGGTTGTTCTTGGCAGCCTGTACGTGACGGTCGAGCACCTTGGTCACGTACTCCGTCTCGGGTACGAACTTCGCCACGTCCTCGATGATGACCTCACCCTTGTAGTTGGGGTCGAGCACCTCGGCCTTCATCACGCCGGAGCGGACGGTAGCCATCTGCGGACGGTTCTCGGGATTGACAATCGTAGCCACGATGTTACCACCGAAAGCGGGACGAATCTGATAGAGCAGATTCTCGTAGGTCTTTCCGGCTTTCTTATCTTCGTGAGGGCCAATCTCCAGTGCGGTACAGTCGGCCGTCAGACCGCTGTGCAGCGCGCTCGATACGCGAGGGCCGAGGTCGCGGCCTACCACGTCGGCACCCATCAGGCAGATCTGCGGCTGCTCCTGCTTGAAGAGATTCACCAGCACGGCCGTATGAGGTTTCGAGGTGTAGGGGGAAAGTCCCTCTGCATCGAAGATATGCAACTTATCCACGCCGTAGGGGAGAATCTGGCTCTCCACCTTTCCCGTGATGCCGCTACCGGCAGCCACGGCCTCCAACTGCACACCCAGCGTGTTGGCCAGTTTGCGGCCTTTGGTGAGCAGTTCCTGACTTACTTCGGCAACCTTAGTGCCTTCAAGCTCACAGTAAACGAAAACGTTATTCATTATCCAATAGTGTGACTTGCCAATAACTCCTGAACCAGTCCGTTGATGTCCTCGTCGGAACCGGTCAGCACCTTACTCTCCTTAGCCTTGAAAACGATGTTCTCCACGGCCTTCACCTTTGTGGGCGAGCCGGCCAGACCGCACTGCGAAAGGTCGGCATTGACGTCGGCTGTCGTCAGTTGTCCGATGCGCAGATACTGCTTCTTGGCATACAGGTCGGCGTAGGGCAGTTTCTCGTAGGCGACGCCCTGCGGCAGCTCCATGGGGGCCAGCGCACGCTTGTACTTCATCACCAGTTTCACGTTGCGGGGGCGGCAGGGAGCGGCACTTCCGTTCACCGTCAGCACGCAGGGCAGCGGGCTTTCCACGGTCTCCACGCCACCGTCGATGTGGCGGGTGACGGTAATCTTGGAATCACTCACGCTGAGGATTTCCTCTGTGTAGGTAATCTGGTTCAGACCCAGTTTCTCAGCCACCTGCGGGCCCACCTGTGCGGTGTCGCCGTCGATGGCCTGACGACCGCCGATGATGAGGTCTACATCGGGGCATACGTGCTTGATGGCCGTAGCGAGGGCATAGCTCGTGGCGAGCGTGTCGGCTCCGGCAAAAGCACGGTCGGTGAGCAGATAGCCACCGTCGGCTCCGCGGTACATGGCTTCGCGTATGACCTCGGCAGCACGGCCGGGGCCCATGGTCAGAATCTGCACCGTAGTGCCGGGAAATTGGTCTTTCAGTCGGAGGGCCTGCTCCAGTGCGTTCAAATCCTCAGGATTGAAGATGGCAGGCAGCGCACTGCGGTTCACGGTGCCTTCGGGAGTCATGGCATCGGGGCCCACGTTGCGCGTGTCGGGCACTTGCTTGGCAAGTACAACAATTTTTAAACTCATATTCCTATATTATATTAAATATGTATATATATTGCCGTTGAATCATGTATTCGAGCACAAAGATACGAAAAAATATTGAAATAATTGCACAGAATAGTAAGTTTTATGCAATTTCGGCCTAAAATCGTCGCTTGTCGGGCCGTAAACGAGCCTCCCGGATGCAGGCGTTTCGCCGTCCGGGTGCAGAGGACTACATTATTCGGTCGTGAGCGGTTAATTATTCAGAGGTGAGCGAATAATTAACCGCTCACCTCTGAATAATCCCATCCTGCGTAGGCCCGGCGGCAATCTCGTGCGTGGCGAGGGGGATTTTTCCGCACGGATAGGGATTTCCCGTCGGAGAATAGGGATAGTCTGCTTGCGGATTGCGGCGAAAGGCGTAATTTTGCCACAAGAAAACATTACGCAACACTCTAAAAAGTACGGTTATGAAAAGGATGAAAAACAAGATGTGGATGATGGGCCTTTTGTTCGTGGCCCTGTTCGGTCTCAGCAGTTGCGAAATCGACGAAGACTACATGGTGGCAAGCAACATCAGCGGACACTGGTTCGGAGACTTGGATATGTGGTACGGCAACGAAAAGGCGCGCGGTTCGGAAATCGAGTTTATCCCCTCGTCCTACAATGCCTACCGCGGGAGAGGAACGGAGGTCGATTACTACCGTCGCGGCAGGGTGGTGCACTACTTCGACTGGTTCGTGCGGGACGGCGTCATCTACCTGCGCTTCGATGATCCCTACCTCGACTGCGCCATCGCGAACTATCGCCTCAACTACAGCTACTTCTCGGGCGACATAGCCGACTACTACACGCTGAGACCCGAAACGCACTTCCGCCTGCGCAACTACGAGCACTACTGGCATGACTACGGCTACGACGATTACTACTACGTCAAGGGCGAGAGCAACTGGGACGAGGCCGCGGACAGCATCGCCGACGCACACGAGGAGAACGCCGTCTACATCCGGGGTGTGAACAAAGCGCGGTATGCCGGCGAATAACGATACACTGAAATCTTGTCTTTACGACTCCCCGGCACGCAGTACGGCGGCCGGGGAGTCATAAAATTTCGCGCCGGATGCAACCTTTCGGCATCGGGCGTGTCTAACCTACGTAATCACATTCAAATTTAACCCCTATGAAAAGAATTATCACTCTGCTGCTACTCATTCTCTCCATGTTCAACTCCGGCACGGCTTTCGCCCGATGGACAACCATCCGGAACGGTCAGTTGTGGCACGATACGGACGGCAACGTCGTGCAGGCTCATGCTCCGGGTTTCATCCGTCACAACGGCCGTTGGTATATGGTGGGCGAAGACCGCACGCATGCGTTTCGCGTCCTCCCCGATGTCAATCTGTATTCGAGCAAAGACCTCGTGAAGTGGAAGTTTGAGCGTAAAATCATTCAAAACCACGTCACTACGCCGGAGCTGGGCCGCTCGCGCATGATTGAGCGCGCCAAGCTCATGCGCAACCCGAAGACCGGGAAGTTTGTCGTCTGGTGTCACTACGAGGCAGGAAACTACGGAGCCTCCGAGGCGGCCTGTTTCGAGAGCGACTCCGTGGACGGCACCTACCGTCTGGTGTGGAGCGGACGCCCGATGGGCATCAAGAGCCGCGACTGCAATGTCTTTCAGGACGTGGACGGAACGACTTATTTTATCTCCACCACCGAGGAGAACCAGCACCTCGGACTGTTTCGCCTCTCTGACGACTACCACGAGGCCATAGCGCATACGCAACTTTTCCCCGGTCAGCGCCGTGAGGCACCGGCCATCGTGCGCGTCGGCGACCGCTACTTCATGTTCAGTTCCGCCTGCTCGGGCTGGGCACCCAACCAGTGCAAGGTGTCGCACACCACCGACCTCACGCAAGGGTGGACGCCCCTGGAGAACATCGGTGACGAAACGGCTTTCCGCACGCAGGCGGCAGCCATTCTGACCATCGCCGGCACCAAGCAGACGACCTATCTCTACGTCGGAGACCGCTGGATGGACCCGACGTTGCCCGAGTCCAAAATCATCATCTTCCCCATAACGTTCGACGGCGACAAATGCCAGTTCCATTACATGGAGAAGTTCGATATCAACTTCAAAACGGGGGAATGGCGGCCGTAGCGCAAAAGTAAGCCGAAAAAACTTTGCCGTATCGCTTTTTCTTCGTATTTTTGTCCGAGATATAGTAAGCTCGGAATGAAAAGAAACCTTCTATTCGCCTGTGGCCTGTGGCTGACAATGGCAGTCGCGGCTCAGACTACACTACGCCCCATGGAGGACGTGAATGGCGTAACAGACCTCACTCTGGATTCTCTGGAGAAAGTGCAGACGGCACGTCCCGTGGCCGGCAGCAGCCGCAAGGGAGACCATCCGGTACTGTTTTTGGTGGGCAACTCCACCATGCGGACGGGCACGCTGGGCAACGGCGACAACGGACAATGGGGATGGGGTTACTTCGCTCACGAATATTTTGACGAAGAGCGCATTTCCGTGGAGAATCAGGCCCTTGGCGGCACGTCGAGCCGCACGTTCTACAACCGTCTGTGGCCCGATGTGAAGAAAGGCATACGACCGGGCGACTACGTGATTATAGAACTCGGACACAACGATAATGGCCCGTTCGACTCCGGTCGGGCACGGGCATCCATCCGGGGAATTTCAGCTACCGACAGTCTCAACGTCACCATCAAGGAGACGGGGGCCAAGGAGACCGTGTATTCGTATGGAGAGTACCTGCGCCGCTTCGTGCGTGAGGCCCGGGAACTGGGCGCGCATCCCATACTGATGAGCCTGACACCGCGCAACGCTTACGAGGGTGGTGACCCGTCGGCTCCCAAAGGTCGGGGTATGCGTCGCGTGGCCCGCGTGGACGGGACGTTCGGTCTGTGGGCGCGACAGATTGCCGAAGAACTGAACTGCCCTTTCGTAGACTTGAACGAAATCTCGTCGCAGAAATATGAGAAGATGTCGGAGTGGAAGTTCAACTACCACTTCTATCTCGACCGCATACATACCTCGGCTTTCGGCGCACGGCTGAATGCCCGCAGCGCGGCCGAGGGACTGATGTGCTGCAACCACCCCGAAGTGGCTCTGCTGAGGCAGATGATGAAGACCGACCTGCCCGGCACCGGTGTGCAGCGGCAGAAAGGCAAGCCCGTAGTGTTCATAACCGGCGACTCCACCGTGAAGAACACGGACAAGGACGAGGATGGCATGTGGGGCTGGGGTAGTCTGGCCGACACGGTGTTCGATACGGACAAGATTACAATCATGAACGCCGCAATGGCCGGTCGCTCGTGCCGTTCATACCTGCGTGAGGGACGTTGGGACAAGGTTATCAACGACGTACAGCCCGGCGACTTCGTGCTTATCCAGTTCGGCCACAACGATGCCGGCAAGGAACTGGATTCGGGAAAGGCCCGTAACGACATCATGGGGACGGCGGATTCCAGTCATGTCTATCGCGTCAGAACCGACAAGGAAGTGCGCAACGAGGTGGTCTATACGTTCGGTTGGTATCTGCGGAAAATGATTGATGACGTCCGGGAGAAGGGGGCCACGCCTATTCTGGTCAGCCTGACTCCGCGGAACGAGTGGACGAAAGGGAAGATAGAACGGAGGAACGATTCCTTCGGCCAATGGTACCGCGATGTGGTGAACATGACGGAGGTCGAGTTTGTAGACCTGCACAACATCACGGCCGACGCTCTCGATAAACTGGGAGAAAAGAAAGCTCGGGCTTATTACAAAAATGATCATACCCACACCGGCAAAAAGGGTGCGCTGCTGAATGCGCAGGGCATTGCCGAGGGACTGAAACGAAACCATAGCGAACTGGCAAAATACCTGAAATAAAGAAACACACCATACTATGAAAAGGAAATTATTACCCCTCTTATGGGCTCTATGTGCCGCACTCCCCGGTCGGGCGCAGAACGACACGGTCTTTTTTGAACTGAAAGACAACTCTTCTATGATTTTCCCGAGAGAGTACATCGAGAACTGGGAAGAGAGCAATAAATACATCACCCTGACGCTGACCGGAGACACGACGGTTGTCATCGCCAAGTCGCACATCCGCAGTCAGGAGAATACGTATCAGGGCGAACTGCCGCACTTTATCAGTTACAAGTTCAACAACAAGTTCAACGACCAACTCTTCACCGATGCCGAGGGCACGATAGACGCGGATAAGCGGGAAGTGAACGTCAGTGTAGGGTGCATAGGCAAGCGGCTCACACCGTCATTCCAGTTGCCGGAGGGGGCTGCGGCCTACATCGACGGCAAACGGCAATACAGTAAGAAAACACGTCTGCGCTTCGACAATCCCGTGACATATACGCTGGCTTACCCCAAACAGTACATCTATAAGATTGTGAAAGTGAGCGACGAGGTTTGGAGTACTCCGGACGAGGACGAAGGCAAAAAGTGGATTTCCGATAAGGTGAACCTTACAAGCGATATGCTTTCCACCAATGCGCCCAGCAACTATGGCGACGACCCGGCCAACCTGCTCGACAACAATACGAATACCATTTTCCACTCGACGTGGGGAAGCGGTACGTACACGAAGCTGACATGGGACGAAAAGAGTTACTACGGCGACGGTACGAGCGAATGGCCTTACCTGGAAATGAATCTGCCGGAAGCGTTGCATCACCTGAAGTTTGAGTACACCACCCGGAGCAGCAATGACTATGCACCGCTGGGACTCATCCTGCAGGGCAGCGAAAACGGAACGGACTGGACTGACATCCGGGCATTTACGGCCGAAGATGATAACCTGCCGACACTGCCCGGAAGCACGTATGGAAGCCCGGTTATCGACCTGAAAGGAAGCTACAAACATCTGAGACTGCAACTGACGAAGTCTCAACGGAAAAACTATCTCGTAATGAGCGAGTTTTCCCTATACAAGGTGACGAAGAATCCCGATTACGAGGAGCAGGACCCCGTACTCATTTCTCCGGCCGAATACCGAAAGGGCTTTGAACCTTACGGTACGGAATACAAGGTGACGGTGGACTATCTGACCGATCATCCGACTTCGGCATACAACGTGCCGCGCATCGACATTTGGTTCGGTGACAAGGAGACGTGGAGTAGCAGCATGTGGATTGGCAAGAACGGCAAGACCTACTATGAGGATGCCACCATCAAGATTGACGGCGCAGGTGTGTATCCCGATATGGAAGAGACGCCCATACAAATCAAGGGGCGCGGTAATTCTACGTGGACTAACGCCTACAACAGCAAGAACCCCTATCGCATCAAGTTCGAGCAGAAACAGAAGCCTTTGGGAATGACGAAAGGCAAGTCGTGGGTGCTGCTGTCCAACAAACAGACCGGCTCCATGACGACCAATGCCATTGCCATGAAAGTGGCCGACATGGTGGAAACCCGGGGATGCAACCACATTGTGCCGGTGGAACTGTACATCAACAACCAGTATCGCGGCTCCTACAACTTTACGGAGAAGGTGGGATTCCATAACAACAGCATTGACATTGCGGACGAGACCAAGGCCGCAATGCTCGAACTCGACACGTACACCGACGAGACTATCTACACCGAGTCCACCTATTCGCTTGCCACGAAAATCAAGGAACCCGACTTTTCGGACCCCGAGACTGTCACCATTCTGACAAAGAATGACATCATGGGGTCTTTCAACAATCTTACCTCTGACATGAAGTGGTACTGCGATGAGGCTAAGTTTGACGTGGAGAGTGTAGTGCGTGCCATGCTCGTGACCGACCTTGTGCGCAACGAGGAACTCATGCACCCGAAGAGCTGGTTCCTCTACAATGAGGACGTTTTGGCTGATTCGCTCTGGAATCTGGGCCCCGTGTGGGACTTCGACTGGTCATTCGGATACGAAAGAGACCATAACTACTTCATCACGGCGGCCGAAGTGGATTTGTTCTACTATATGTCAAGCAGTAACAAGGGCTCTGTCTTCTTCAAGCAGTTGTTGCGAGGCAGTGAGAAGGTGAAGAAAGCATATTACCGCCTGTGGACGGACTTCATGGAAAGCGGAAAGCTGGACGAACTCCTCGAATACTGTGACGAATACTATGCGTATGCCCGTCCCTCACTGGTTCACAATCAGGATGGTGTGGACAATACGATCGAACATTACGGTCAGGTTTACCACCAAAGCGGGTGGGGCGACGGCAATAGTTACGACAAGCACACCGCGAATGCCAAGAGTTGGCTTACCAAGCGGGCGAACTATATCTACTCGAAACTCGACAAGTACGACCTTTCCGACGACATAGAAGACCCCGAAGACGATGATTACGGACAGCCGGATCGCATTGACGCGGCGGAAGTGATGGCCCAACTTGTGGACGTCTACAACTTGCATGGCGTACTAGTCCGTCGGCAAGTGCCTTACGGACAGTTCAGTCAAGGACTGACACCGGGCATCTATATCGTGAACGGACGTAAGGTTGCAGTCGGACGATAAGCGGGAAGAAAGGAAGCAATGAAATTCATAAGCTGGAATGTAAACGGTCTGCGTGCCGTGGTGGGCAAGAATTTCCGTGAAGCGTTCGAACTGCTGGACGCGGACTTCTTCTGCCTGCAGGAGACAAAAATGCAGGAGGGACAACTTGAGTTGTCCTTTCCGGGCTACCACTTCTTCGGAAACTACGCCGACAAGAAAGGCTATTCGGGAACGGCCATTTTCACCCGTCACCAGCCCCTTGACGTCACTTACGGCATAGGTATTGACGAACACGACCATGAGGGTCGCGTCATTACGTTGGAATACGAATCTTTTTTCCTCGTCTGCTGCTACACGCCCAATAGTCAGGACGGTCTGCGGCGCCTCGATTACCGTATGCAGTGGGAGGACGACTTCCGGGACTATCTGCTTCGGCTTGATGCTCGGAAACCGGTTATCCTCTGCGGTGACCTGAATGTGGCCCACGAGGAGATAGACCTGAAGAATCCGAAAGCGAACCGGCAGAACGCCGGTTTCACCGACCAAGAGCGCGAGAAGATGACGACACTGCTCCGGAGCGGATTCACGGATTCGTTCCGCCACTTCCATCCGACCCTTGAAGGGGCTTACTCATGGTGGAGCTACCGGTTTCATGCCCGTGAGAAGAATGCCGGGTGGCGTATTGACTATTTCATTGTCTCCGACCGTCTCGTACCCCACTTGCAGTCGGCCGGCATACACAACGAAATCATGGGGAGCGACCATTGTCCGGTGGAGATTGTCACAGTGCCTGACCTCATCGCCTGAACGCCGCGCCCCGGTCCATAGGATTGTCGAGGCTTCGTCCCGCTATTGTCAAGGCTCCGTCCATAGTATAGTCGAGGGCGAGACGTCCGGGGAATAAGATGCCACCTAAATAAAATACACTTCTAAACTGCAGTTATTCGCGAAAGCAGGAAAGGATACATCATTCGTCCTTTCCTGCTTTCTTTGTATAGCTGTGTGCCTTTCTAACCTCCTCTTCAGGCAGCCGGGGGTGTGGATACCAGGTGTCAGTCCGCCCATGACGCACTTCCCGCCCGGGAACTCCCCGGCGTAGGTTTGCATGAACGCCTGGTCGGTACTATCCATGTACTCCGTATAGACCCGCAGAGAATATTCCCGCATTTCTCGGGTCACGGTCTGCGCCGTGCCGACAGCGAGTGTCTCCTTTGCCTTGCTCACCTCCGCGCCCGGTGCGCCGAAGTCGTAATCACTCCATATCGCTCGCAGTGCCGAACTGATGTCGAAGTGCGCCGTGGTTTGTCCGCCCGTGTCCTCGCGGAAATCTCCCACCACCTTATTTTTGTATATTACCTCCACACGTACTATTGTGAACGGGCTGGTCGCAGTCGCTCCGTTCTGACTCCATTGTAGGCCCTCGATGTCGATGATTACCGGCGCGTCGGCGAAGTATGTCTTGCCGCTGCCGAACATTCCTGATATTGTTACTGCCATTTCCGCTACGCTCTAAATATTTATATAAAAAGGCATTTGGGTTTCAAAATCAAGGGCAAATCCTATATAGTTTAAGGAATCGCGCATACGCATGTACACATGCGCACGCGTTAGGAGGACGTGCCCCCGTCCATAGCGGGACGAAGTCTCGTCCCGGGCGGGATCAAGGCCAGACAATAGCAGGATCAAAGCCCGTCTTCGATAGCGTGCTTTGCGAGTTGGGCAATATGTCAGTTGCAGTGAGACATCAATGCCATTCTCAAAAGTCAAGAAAAAGACACAATAAACTACGGCTCGTTCTCGTTATGGTGGTAAGCTACATCATCAAACCAATCAAAAAAGCAGAATCATGAAAAAGAAAGCATTCTCTTTCGCAAGCCGGATGTCTGTAATCGTGCTTGCTTGTATGTTCGCTGTCGTGCTGGTATCTTGCGAGAGTGACACACCGGAAATTTCTACAGACGGAACGCCCGAAGAAGAAGGCTCTATTGACGACGTTCTTTCAATAGGCATAACTCCTATGTCTTTTTCTACGGAAGAAAAAGGAACTTATTATCTGTTTGACTATACGCCGGGCGGTCAATTCATAGGTGCGTACACATTTGTTGCGAAAGGATATGGGGCGGAATTTGCTGTTGATTTGCGCCGTGGTAGACATAAGTTATTGTGGATTAAAGGCATCTACGGTTGGGTGAATGATGAGGGAATATACTCTTGGTACCCGTATGATCCGCACGGTATTCACTATGACGCTGGGAAAAAGGAACTTGTATGGAATGACGATGAGGTGTCATACACGGATGGCGTTGTTTGCTGTGAATTGAATATAACGGTCACAGACCATAGAAAACCTACCATGCCTCTCACTTTCTTGCCGGTCACAGGTTGTATGCACGTTTTAAGCACAGACCTGTCTCAGTCTGTTGACCTACCAAAAGGAGAAGAAGCGCGGAAAATAGGTACGATTAACATCGGTAAGCGAGTCAAAACGATGTCGCTGATGGGAAAGGGTTATACGCTTGCAGAAAATGGTGGAAGTGTTCCTGTTTTTGTCAATAAATATCGTACTGTATATTCGTATTCAGACATGCTATGTCCATTAGGCGGTTTGGATGATGTGCAAGCGTCATGCGACATTAAAGATGAATATGGACAGACGATACCAACGACTTTGCTCCCTAAGTTCTCCATTCGCCGAGGTTATACCACGCATCTTGAAGGCCCGCTATTTAGCGGGAACACTTCGGACTGGAAGATAGAGGCACATCCACACTGAGGTTAAATGTACATAATCTCCATGTCTACAAAACCGAATCCGTCATTCTTGCTCACTTTGAACTGCATCTTCTTGATGAAGCCGGTGATGTCATCAATATGTACCCGCTTTGTTTTGTCGATGGTCAGGAACTGCGACAAAGACATCTTCACCGTCTTCTTGACAACTCTCGCATTCCGCACCCAGTAGGAGTATTCCTTGTAGAAGCGGTCGCAAAGTCCGCGCCCCCGCAAATTGGGGTCTGCTATGGTAAGATAGCGTGGATTGGCGTCGCTCTCCTCCTTGGATGAATTGAAATTCGGGTTGGGCTTTTCGGCACGTAGCTTCAGAGAAAAGCGGCCTTCGCGGACATCCGTACCGCCACTGACCGTCACGGGCTCTCCGTTGGCGTATGCCAATTTCTGCAGGGCGAGCAAAGTCTGTGCCCGCTCCCGGGAACTATCCACTTCGATGATGTAGTTGCCTTGCTGTTTGTCCCACGCTATCATCTGTTCAACAGTCTTTCCTTTCAGACTTTCGATATATTGAACGCGGAATGCGCTCGGCATAAGAAGACCATCGTTAAGTGTAGCCCCTGCCATGAGAATCGCGTGCGACTTTCCCTCGTTGTCTGTTACGCTACCTCCATAGAGCGGCAGGAAAGATACGGTCTCTTCTTTTTTCTTGCTCAAAGTATAGGCCCTGAAACAAAAAAAGACGTGTGCACAGTCGCGAAACTGCGCACACGTCCGTTTTTGTGCCGAAGCGTCAGTGCTTAGCGGACAAGCACCTTGCGTCCGTTGATGATGTAGAGGCCGGGCTTCAAGCGGCGGCTGTCGAGCTGGCGACCGCTCAGGTCGTAGCACTTCTCGTTCGTGGGCTTAACGGTCACACTCTCAGAAACTATATCCTCTATGCCGTCGATGATAATGTCATCCTGCTTTGCGTCGAAGTTCAGACAGAAGACGCCTTTCGACAAGCCCCAGGCATCACCGTCGGGGCCGAAGCCAATGCGCAAGCCCGTATTTCCGTTGGACGTGGCGTCTATGATGTCGCCGCCGCTTTGGTTAAATTGATAGTAAAGCAGGAGGTTCTGTGACTTCTGGTCGCCCGTCACATACGCTTCGGGGTCGTCCATCGGCTGGTTACAAACGTCCTGAACTGCGCTTCTCGTAAGGCTGGAACCCCAGATGCGGAATTCGTCGATAGTGCCCAGCATCTCGGCCGACAGGGTACCGATGGAGAACGTCGAGGGCAATGTAATGGAAGTTCCGGCGTTGGAGGCTGCCGAAATCTGCACGCCGTCGCGGAGGAAACGCACCGCACCTCTCGCGAAGGTCACTGCGTAGTGGTGCCATTGGCCGGGGATAACATAACCGTCATTGCTATTGACGACGCCCGAACCGTTGTGCAGATACATCTTTCCGTTCCGGTCTGTACGCAGCATGAAAGTGGATGTGCTCTCTCCGATACCCTGACAGGATGCTGTCAGTCGAGTGGGATTCATCCACCAGTCTATCGTGAGCGTCTTGGCGGCCTCTGACATAAGGGGCTTGGAAAGCATTACCTGCGCACCCGTGCTGAAGGTCAGTCCGTTGTGGCTGTCTGCATTGACAACGATGAGAGCGCGTTCCCGTGTCATACTGTTCTCTCCCATTTCGTTAGAGGCAGTCAGCGTCACGTCGTACACGCCGGGATTTTCGGCCGTGAAGTTATAACGCTCCGCATTGTTCACAATATAGTTCTGAACCGCACTGCTCAACTTCCATTGCAGTTCGTCCGGGTTGTACTTTGACAGACTATTCAGGCGCACCTTCTCTCCCTTCATTACCACACCCTCGCTAACGGAGAAGTCGGCCACGGGAGCTACTTTTGTCACCGTTATCTGCTGTTCTTCGGTAACAGTGTTTCCTGCCGGAGAGGTGACGGATAATTTGACGGTATAGACACCCGAATTCCGGTATACGGCAGCCGCACTGAGCGTGTTCGCACTCTCTATTTCAGCTCCGGGCATCGACCAACTGTACGCATAACCCTGTACGGGATTGCTTATATGGAAACTTACACGGTCGCCGCAAGGAACCTCGGTAGCTGTGCTCGTGAAGTGTGCATCCAAAGCAGGAGCCTCAAGTACGGTGATTGTGCATGTGTCAGAAATCTCACGTGGGGGATTCTCGTAGTCATAGCCGGTTACGATAACCTCGTAAGAGCCCGGCTTGGAGAAAGTAAGAGTGGGATTGACGACGTGCAAGTCGGAAATGCCCAGTTCCGGAACGTTCCACGACATTGTGCAGATGCCGTCGCCGCGGGTTGTAGACAATGTCACGGGAATACCGGCACATACGGCCTCCGTGGGTTCGTTGATGCTCAGTTTGTTTTTCGAATCCTTGACACGAAGGAGCTGTGCGGCCTTGGAGGGCTTCTCCTGTACGAAGTTGTTGTTTGCGAGCGGGGCATGGTGGCCTCCCACGCAATCGCGCAGGTAGCTCTTGCCGTCTATCTCTATGACATCGCCCTTGTAGTAAGCCATCAGACCTTCGGGCATCACCTCGCCGTAGAACTCACGGTTGAACGTGTTCTGTATCTCCGTGGCCGTGCGGGCCTTGTTCCAGATTCGGATTTCATCATACGAAGCGTCGTGGTAGTAATTGCTGGACTCGCTGTCGCTAAAGACAAGATCGCCGAAACCACCTATGCCGGAGTACGTGCTGCTTGTGCAGGAACCAACGTTGTTCCGACCCATGTAGAGCGTCATCTTGTTATCCTGTACGACAATGGTTATATGCGTCCACGCATTCCGGGTCAGCTTCGTGCTGCTGTCAATACGGTGCCCGTTGTTCCATCCCACCGTGAAAGTACCGCTGCTGTTGCAGTGAGCGAGGAATGTGCCCCATCCCGGACCGAAAGCGTTGTTGTAATTGAGCAGACTATTGGGTTTGATGTAGAACTCAATGGTACACTCGTTATAGGTAGAGTTGAAGATGTCGGGAATGCTGAATCCGGACTTCGAGAGGTTCACCACCTGATTCTCTTCCTGCTTCTCCACAATCGTGGCAACGATTGCCCGCTCACTCTCGGCCCCGTTCTCATATACAGCCGATACGCCATAGATGCCTCCCTCTGTGAATGCGAAGCTGCGGGTGTCGGTACCAACAGTAGCCAGTTTCTCCGAATCCTTGTACACGGCATAGCTTTCCAGCGTGTGGCCGGATTTCATGGGAGCATCCCACTTGAGCACGTTCCCGGATGCGCTGAGGTTGAGCGGAGCATGGAAAGCAGCACCCTGCACAACCACACTGATAATCGTCTGTGCGCCTGCGCTCTGTATCTCCACTTGACCGGCTTCACCGAGGTCGAAAGGCATTTCCACGCCTTCGCTGTCGTGTTCATAGTCGATGATGGAAGCCTCGTAGATGTGTCCGTTGCCCAGTCCCCAACTGCGGGTATTGACAATGAAGAAGTACTTCAACGGCTGATTGCGGTCGAATCCGCTCGTCAGGTCAGTCAGGTCATAACCGAATTCCATGGGTTCGTCATGCAGTTTGCCGTCGGCCCATTTTCCCAACATCGGCACTTCGGGTGCCGGGTTGGAGTTTCCGTTCTTACCGTCACCTGCATATCTAAAATGGTCCATCGAAATGACAGACTCTGGCATTGTGGCATTGAGGTCGCGGCTAATACCGGCCTGCAGGAGCATTTCGCTGCGCCGGCTGTAATCCATCTTCAACTTGATGGTGCGCAACGGGCGGTAGTCCTTGCGGGTGTGGTAAAGTTCACCATTCCAGAAACCGGTAAGTTTTCCATCCTTGAATGCTGGGCCTGCATGGGCGTAAGGACAATAAATGAATCCTCCGTTACACCAACCCTGGCCCCATGAATTGACAATAATCCAGGCACCTTTCTCATCCTTATCCTCTTCGCCGTAGATACCGTTTCCGTCGAGGTCGAACTCTACGCGGTCATCGTAGCCCACCATCGTAACAGCATGGTCTACCTGAGTACCCCATGCTTTGACATACGACATATTGGTGACTCCGATGGCGTCATTCGTTGGCGTCTTCGGGATTTTCTGCCAGTTACCGGCGGAAGCTACACCGAGACCGATAAGTCCTCCTGCCTTGAAAGACGTGTCACCGCCATGATTGTAGAGCCACGCTTTAGCTGCCAGACGGCCTTCTTCCGTACCCAGATTATAAGGCACCTGAGTGGGCTTGGTCATGCGGTTGAAGAAAGCCGAATACCATTTGTCGTAACCGGTCATCCAACCGAAGTCCTCGTTGCTCTCGTTCTGATTGCCGAACAGCTTACTATATGTACGGCCGCCATAAGTGGCTGATGTGGGCACGCCGACGTTCGTGACGAACTGGTCTTTTCCGGAGTTACCGTTGGTCAGCAGCCATACGAAGTGACTGGGATAATTGTTTTCGGGCGTACTGCTGTCGATGTCACGGTACGAATTGATTTCGTGGGTGAACATATAGCAGATACGCGATGCCGAACCGCATGAACCTCCGTCCTGATTGAACACCGGAGGGAAGTACTTCGTGGAGGCATTGTTCACATGGTCGGGCAAACCGGCAGCCTCTGCCGCGGCCTTGGCTTTCTTCCGTGTGTTGGCCTTACCGAACTTCAACAGGGAGGATTCGGGCTCTAGACTACTGTCGGGACGATAGTCGGGATATTTCTCACGATTCCAATCCTGAGCTGTTGTACTCATTGGCACGCACATCATTGCAGCCAATAACAAAGTCAATGAGTTTCTCATGAATTTAGTGATTTAAGGTTTTTATTGGTTATTATGTGGACAAAGATAATTAAAATTCAGCAATTATTTCCTATCTTTGTATGGATTATTTACTTTTTAACTATATGGACATTCCCCAAAATATCAGAATAAAGGAGTACAACTACCCGCTCCCGGACGAACGGATAGCCAAATTTCCACTGGCGGAGCGTGATCGCAGCAAACTGTTGGTGTACAATCAAGGCGATATTGCCGAACACCGCTTCACCGACCTTCCCGCTCTGCTGCCCGAGGGTAGTCTGCTGGTAATGAACAACACACGAGTCATTCAGGCCCGCCTGTTTTTTCATAAGGAAACGGGGGCGCGTGTGGAAATACTTGTACTGGAACCGCTTGCTCCCCGGGAATATCAGGAAAACTTTGCCCGACGCGGGCAGACGATGTGGCACTGCATGGTGGGCGGACTGAAAAAATGGAAGCAAGGCCCGCTGATGGCAAAGGTCAGAATCGACGGCCGGGACATTCTTGTGACTGCGGAAAAAGGACTATCCTCGCAGTCCTCCGAGCAGACGCGGATAGTAAGTGAGGGAGCGAATGCGGGCATTCCGGTGTCTTTCACATGGGACGAGCGTTACACGTGGTCGGAAGTGCTGGAGGCCATGGGCGAACTGCCGATTCCGCCCTACCTGAACCGCAAGACGGAAGAGAGCGACAAGCAGACGTATCAAACCGTGTACTCGAAAATCGAGGGAAGCGTAGCTGCGCCAACGGCCGGCCTGCACTTCACGGAGCAGGTGCTGAACGAGATTGACCGGCGGGGCATCGAGCGTGAGGAAGTGACGCTGCACGTAGGTGCCGGTACATTCCGTCCCGTGAAATCGGAAGACATCGGCCACCACGACATGCACACCGAGCACATTGCCGTACAGCGGAGAACGATAAAGCAACTTATCAAGCATGGCGGACACGCTATTGCCGTGGGTACAACCAGTGTGCGCACCTTGGAGAGCCTCTATTGGATGGGGAGGCAACTGCGGACAAGAGCCGCTTCGGACTGCTCCGGAAAGGATGAACCGCTTCATGTAAGCCAGTGGGAACCATACGACACGGCCCCCTGCGAAAAAGAAGTGGAAACGCTGTCCGCCCTGCAGGCCCTGCTGGACTATATGGACTGTCACGGCCTCGATGTACTGCATGCCTCGACGCAAATCATCATTGCACCGGGCTACGAATATCGCATCGTCGAGCGCATAATAACAAATTTCCACCAACCGCAATCCACCTTGCTCCTGTTGGTTTCCGCTTTTGTCGGAGACGACTGGAAACGCATCTACCGGTATGCCCTTGAGCACGACTTCCGTTTCCTCAGCTATGGCGACTCCTCGCTGCTCGTGCCGCGTAAGTGCGTTACACCAACGGAAGCGGGGGATGATAAAAATAGTTAAAATATGTACTATGTATTGCATAGTATTATAGTTTTACTTAACTTTGTGCTGTCGAACAACGATTTACCTTGCGTGTCGAACAACGATTTACCTTGCGAAAAGCGCATACTATCAGGAAACAACGCCCAACGACCCTATACGCGAGACATTAACGAGATAATTATAACGCATAAATCATGCACCTTACAAACCTAAAAAAATCAGAACGATGAAGAAACTATTCCTTGCCGTCCTCTCCCTGATGCTGTTGGCTCCGGGCATGAGTGCCAAGAAGAAGGCATCGGACGCTAAGCCGAAGCAAGAGCAAACGCAGTCACAGAAAGCGAAGAAATCGAAGAAGAAAAAGAAAAAAGGAGAAGCCCAGCAGCAGCCGGCTCCGGCCAAACCTGCTCCTCAGCCTAAAGTGGACCGGAAGGGAATGTTCCACGTACAGAAGGTTGAGAACGACTGGTTCTTCCTCATTCCCGACTCGCTCATCGGCCGCGACTTCCTCACCACCACGCGCTACACCTCCACGCCCGCAGGCAGCGGCGAGTTCGGCGGCGAGATGCTGAATCAGCAGACCGTCTACTTCGAGCCGGGCGTGGACAATCAGTTGCTCATGCGCGTGAAACTATTCGTGAACGTGAGCGACACGACTCAGAAAATCAACAAGGCCATTATTGTCTCGAACGAAAATCCCATCATCGCATCGTTCAAGATAGAGAGCCACAAAGACAGCCTGTACAAGATTAAAGTAAACAGTTTCCTCAACGAGGACAACCCCACTACGGGCCTGAACAAGTGGACAAAAACGAGCTTCCAGATTACCAACATGCTGGGCGGCCTCTCGTATGTCGAGGACATCAAGACATTCCCGCTGAACACCGAGGTGCGCATGGTGAAGACCTACAATTCCAACTCCGGTTCACTGGCCTCGGTACGCAGCACCGGCAAGGTCACGTTCGGTCTGAACCTCTCGTTCGTCCTGCTTCCCTCCAATCCCATGCTGCCCAGATACTACGACCGTCGCGTGGGCTTTTTCACACACGGTTACAACAGCTACTCCGACGACCAGCAGCGTGTGCAGCCGAAAGTGTTCATCAGCCGCTGGCGTCTGGAACCGCGTCCTGAAGATGTGGAAAAGATGCGTCGCGGCGAGCTCGTGGAGCCCATGAAGCCCATTGTCTATTACATCGACCCGGCCACGCCGAAGCAGTGGCGGAAATACCTCATCGCCGGTGTGAACGACTGGCAGAAGGCTTTCGAGAAGGCCGGTTTCAAGAACGCCATCTATGCCCTTGAATGGCCGGAGGGGGAGGACAGCACCATGTCCATGGAGGACGCACGATACAGCGTCATCCGCTACCTCGCCTCGCCCATTCCCAATGCGTATGGCCCTCACGTGAGCGACCCTCGCACGGGTGAGATTCTGGAGAGCCACATCTGTTGGTACCATAACGTCATGTCGCTCGTACACGACTGGTACATGGTGCAGGCCAGTTCGATTGACGAAGCCGCCCGCAAGATGCACTACGACGAGGAACTCATGGGACAGTTGATTCGCTTTGTCAGCAGTCACGAAGTGGGCCACACACTGGGTCTGCGCCACAACTTCGGAGCCAGCAGCACCGTGCCTGTGGAGAAGTTGAGAGATAAGGAATGGGTGAGCAAACACGGCCACACGCCCAGTATCATGGACTACGCCCGCTTCAACTACGTGGCTCAGCCGGGCGACGGCATGACGCAGAACGAAATCTTCCCCCGCATCAACGACTACGACGAGTGGGCTATCGAGTGGGGCTACACCCCGATGCTGGACGCGCAGAACGAGGATGAGGACTACAAGGCACTGGCCGCCCTCTTCAAGAAAGAGGATGTGGAGAACAATCCGCGCCTCTGGTGGGGTGACGGTGAAACCTTGCAGGACGACCCGCGCCGACAGACCGAAGACCTCGGAGACGATGCCATGAAGGCCAGCGAATACGGCATCCTGAACCTAAAGCGCGAGCTGCAGAACCTGCCCGAGTGGACTTACGAGGAGAACGACATCTACAACGAGAATCTGAAGACGATGTATCAGCAGATACGGAACCAGTTCATGCGTTACAACAACCACGTCATCAACAACATCGGAGGTCAGTTGGAGAATTTCAAGACTGTCGATCAGCCGGGCGATGTCTTCCGTCCGCAGCCTCGCGAGAAGCAGTTGGAAGCCATGAAATACGTAGAACGGAACATCCTCACCGAACCCGTGTGGTTGCGTGACCTTCCCTACATCAAGCGATTAGTGGACGATCCCAACAAACTTATGAAAAATGTGGCCATAGTCAGCATCTACAATCTCCTTAACCGCGTGAGCAACCTCAACGACCTCTACAAGGCCGATGAATTTCTGGCAGACCTCAACCGCCTCATCATGAAGGATGCCGGACAGCGCGACCTCTCCGTCTATCGCCAGACCCTGCAGACGACCTACGTCAAGCAGCTCATCAGCCTCCTCGGGTACTCCGAGAGCGTCCGCCCCTACGCTCTGCAGGCTCTGCGCCAGTTGCAGCGTCAGCTCGGCACGGCCTCGTCGGCCCATGCACTGGGACTGAAAGACCTGATAGACCGTGCCCTGGTGATTAAATAAGTCCATTGCAGAGGCTTGTCTTTCCGGAACGTATCAACGGAAAGACAGTCTCTCTCTTATCCTGACAGCAACTGCAAGTTCTTCGCATCTTCGGATGCAGAAAGAACTTGCAGTTTTTTTGCCCCCCCGTCGTCGGCCGGCAGTCCATACTATGGTCGGGGCTTGGTTCCGCTATGGATTCGCCCTCGTCCCGCTATGGATTCGTGTCCGTCCCGCTATGGACGGACACGTGTCCTCCTATACACGTGTGCACGGGCGCGCACGCGCGGTTCCTTATTATATTATTTACTGGCTCTTCTCAGTGGGGAATAGTATCTTTCGGTCACGTTTCAGTGCCTCCGGTGCCCACTCGTCGGGTACGAATCGCCAGTGGTTGAGCCGCTGTGGGGTGATAGTTTTCTGTTCGATGACGCGTTGCATAAGGTAGAAGCGAAGGTCTTTGTCGGTGGTGGCAATGATGCGGCTTTTCAGTTCCTCGTGCGGTATGCCGGCACCGCGTGTGATGAGTTCGCCGCCACCGTTCCCCCGATAGCTGTTGATGGCTACCGTATATTTGCGGTCGAGGGAGAACGGAGTGCCGTCTGCCATACTCTCGATGATGACGCGGTCGCCTTCGGGCCTGGAAACATCCACCACGTAGCGGATGCCGGCTGCCGAATCCATGTTGTAGGCAAGGTTCTTCAGACCATTGCGTCGCCCGTTATCGAGAATGGTGTCTAAAAGTAGGATGTGGTCGTCTGGCCCGTGCATCTGATTGGTCCAGAGGCCGTAACTCATCTCAAGGAAACCTTTGATTTCACGTCCGGTGAGGTGCATGGTGTAGAGCAGATTCTCATACTTGTAGAGGGCAAACATATCGCTGACGTGGAGCGTCCCTTCGGGTAGTCGGGAGTCAAATGACAGGGGAGCGGCGAAAGAAATGTCGGCTCCCGTGAGGTCGAGTTGCATTTGGTGGATGAGGTCGATGAACTCACTTGAACCGAAGAATGCCTCGCGTTCCCAAAGGGGAGTTGCAAGCGTGCCGATAGGGCGGTCTACCCATTCTTTCAGCGTCTGCCGCTGCTGCGCGAAACGCTGTTCAAAGGCCTGCTTGGCCTCGCGGCATTTTGAGGAGAGAGCGGATTCGCTTCCGTGTTCTCCTTTCTTCTGTTCCTCCACAAACGGAGTGTCGGCAGTGATGCGCTTCTCCACCAGTTTACCTTTACGGAAGGTCAGGACGATATCGGCCTCGGCGATACGTTTGCCCTGACTGGTGGGCCCCATGGTAACAACGGGCTGTCCGTCAGGATTCTGCAAGTATTGCGTTAGTGCCCGGTGGTCGTGACCGTAGCAGATGAGGTCAAAGCCAGCCACTTGCTCTGCCACCTCGCGGGTGGCGTTCTCGTGGTAGTCGGGAGTGACGATACCGCCATCGAAACCGCTGTGGAACAGACCCACCAAAAGGTCGGGATGTTCCCGCTCCTGAATAATCTTGACCCATTTGCGGGCAGAGCTGACCATCTCCTCGAATCGCAGTCCCGACCATAGTTGTTCGGGCAACCAGTTGGGGATGGCGGGGGTGAGCAGGCCGAGAACGACGATTTTCACTCCGGCCCGTTTGACGGTTATGTAAGGACGAAAATAGGGTTCGCCCGTTCGTGTGTCTATGACGTTGGCACCCAGAATCGGGAAGTTGCATTGGCTCACCCACCGGTCGTAGACCGCATGGCCCGTTTCTATGTCATGGTTGCCCATGGCACCGCAGAGATAGCCCATCTCGTTCATGGCTTCAGCTACGACGTGAGGCGAAATCGTATCGACGAAGTTGTAGTAGTAGGCAGTAGGCTGACCTTGCAGACAGTCGCCGCCGTCGGTCAGAATGAGCCGGTCGGCCCATTTGTTCCGCTGTTGCTGCACGTAGGCATAGACTGCGGACAGTCCGCCGGATGTGGGACGCTTGCGAAGGTAATCGTAACTGAAAAGCGAAGCATGCACGTCGCTCGTGTGAATCCATTTGAGGTGTACCTCCCTGTTCGGTTTGGCCGATAAGCCGGAGTGGGGTATGGGGAGTAAGGAAAAAAGGGTTGCAGTCACAATAAACAGTCGTTTCATTCTCTTGTACTTTCTATGTTTCTTGATTAAGCCAGTCGTCGATGAGCCAACGGGCCAGTGATGAGCGATTGGGCATTTCGGGAAGTGCATCTCTTCTGAACCATCCGCCGCCGCCCAGTTCCTCGCGTTGGAGTTGGAGCTCGCCTCCTGCATACTCGGCCGTGAAACCAATCATTAGTCCGGCCGGATAGGGCCACGGCTGAGAGGCAAAATAGCGGATGTTCCTGACACGCAGATGCGTTTCTTCCCATACTTCGCGGCAGACACATTCTTCCAACGTCTCGCCCGTCTCAACGAAACCGGCAACAAGGCCATAGAAGTGGCCACGGAAGTTGTGTGCATGAACCATGAGAATCTCATCTTCGAGTTCCCGGTTCTTTCGTGTCACTCTGACAATGATGGCCGTAGCCAACTGCGGCCACAGCTCTTTGCGACATCCGGTGCAATGTTTGGAAATGTCGGTATGCCACTGCATCGGCGCGCCGCAGCAACCGCAGTATTTGGAATTTTGATCCCAATAGACGAGTTCGGCACACTTGCCCGCCAACTGGTAGAGAGCAGGGGAGAGGATATCGAAAGTTTTCCGGAGTCCCATCATCTGTAAGTCTGCGCGGCCGGTAACCGGACTGTCGAGCCGATAGATGTGACACCTTACCGCATCCGTATTTCTCTCTTCGCAGGGGAGGGAGGTATGGGTGATGTCCGTCACGTGTTCCCAGGGTTGGAAATCCACAGGTGCGGAAGTGCCAAAGGGGACATTCCCCTCTGCGGTGAGTAGGATGTCCCCTTGGCAATATGCGAAATACAGGTCGGTCATTTACAAGCCCAAGCTCTTTTTGATGGCCTCCACACATTCCTGAGCATCGGCTACAGCACCGGGATAACAACCCGCGCAACCGATGTGTCCCTTTATTTCCAGATAGAACTTGATCTTAGGTTCGGTGCCGCTCGGACGGACGCTAACCTTTGTGCCGTCTGCGCAGAACCATTGCAGGACATTGGAAGTTGTGGGCATATCGAGCTTTGTGGCGTTGCCCTTGTCGTCGGTGGCTGTCAAGGTCTGGTAATCCTTGGTCAGCACAATCTTGCTGCCGGCTATTTCCTTCGGAGCCTTGCTTCCGCGGAAGTCCACCATCATCTGCTTGATTTCGTCGGCTCCCGACTTTCCGGGACGTACCACGTTCACCGTATGCTCGTAAGAGAAGCCATACTCTTTGTAGATATCAATGAGCAGGTCGAATAGTGTCTTGCCTTGGTCTTTGGCCCATGCGGCAATTTCGCAGATGAGGCAGATGGCAGCCGGAGCGTCTTTGTCGCGCACCTTGTCGTAAGGCAGGAATCCGAAGCTCTCTTCTCCGCCACCGATGTACTTCTGCTTTCCCTCGCTGATGGCTATTTCGCGGGCAATCCACTTAAAGCCGGTGTAGCAATCGCGCAACTCCACGTTATTCTTCTTTGCCATTTCGGCAATAACCTCGGTCGTCACGATTGTCTTTACTAAGAAGTCGGTCGGCTTCATCTGTCCGAGGGCAATTCGGTTCTTGATGATGTAATAGCAGAACATCATGCACGTCTGATTGCCATTGATGATTATCCACTCCCCCTTCGGGTCGCGGCAAACGATGGCCAGACGGTCGGCATCGGGGTCACTGGCAATTACCAGGTCGGCATTCAGTTTCGTTCCCCACTTCATGCCCAGTGTCATGGCCTCGGCATTTTCCGGATTCGGACTGACGACGGTGGAGAAATTGCCGTCGATGACCATCTGTTCGGGTACGACGTTGATGTTCTTGAATCCCCAGCTACGCAGGCAAAGCGGCGTAATCACGCGTCCGGCACCGTGCATGGGGCTGTAAACGATGTTCAGGTCTTCCTGACGTTTGATGACCTCGGCATCAATGCGTGCCTCAAGTACGGCCGTCATGTAGTCGTAGTCCACCTCGCCGCCGATTATCTTTATCAGGTCGGGATTCCCCTCGAACTTCACGTCCTCGATGTTCACCTTGTTCACCTCGTCGATGATGCCCGTGTCGTGGGGAGCAATCACCTGTGCGCCGTCGCTCCAGTAAGCCTTGTAACCGTTGTACTCCTTCGGGTTGTGGGAAGCTGTGACGTTTACACCGGCCACAGCTCCCAGATGCCGGATGGCGAACGATACCTCGGGGGTAGGCCGCAGGCTCTCGAAGAGATACACTTTTATACCGTTGGCCGAGAAAATGTTAGCCACAGTCTCGGCAAACATACGGCCGTTGTTGCGGCAGTCGTGTCCCACGACAACGCTCTTTCCGCCTTCGGGGAATGCCTTGTTGATATAGTTGGCGAAGCCTTGTGTGGCCATGCCCACAATGTACTTGTTCATACGGTTGGTGCCTGCACCCATAATGCCGCGCAAACCGCCGGTACCAAACTCCAGACTCTGATAGAAAGCGTCCACCAAAGCCGTCTTGTCCTCATTGTCAAGCATCGCCTTGACTTCCGCCTTGGTGTCTGCGTCGTAAACATCGGAAATAAGCCATTTTCCGGCTTCCGCCTCACACTTCTTGATTAGTTCCGTATCCATATAAAACACATTTAATTATACATTCTACTCTTTCATAAGATATTTATCTCCGGTCGCTTTCACGATGGCACGCCGATAGTTGGTAGGATAGCCCGGTCGGTCTACGGGAACCTGATTGCCTCCCAGCGTCTTCTGATAATTCCCCTGTTTGTCCACTTTCTTAACAGCCATGTCGTTGTATTTCACGATGATGAGTTGCGCCAGTTGCATCCAACTATCCATCATCCGTTCGCTCTGTCGATAGCTGTAGTCAGAGAGGTATTTGCGTGCCTCTGCCTCCGTCATGGCCAACGCCTTCTTCTCAATGTCGGGCTGCATGGCATTGAAGTCGCTTTCCAGTTTGTCGCGTACATTCTTCAGTTCGCTGAAGAGGATATTGTAGCGCAGATAGACCATGTTCGATACCCAGTTTTGCATCCAGAAAGCACTCTTGAAGGAGAACTGGAACGTATCTGCCGTGCGCTCGTTGAAGCACTCGGGAGCGTCCATCGTGCAGCAGTAAATGGGCACCATGGCCACCATGTTGGCGTCATCGTTACCGAACCATAGCACGCCACCCACGTAGTCGGGCAACCACGAACGCAACTGGGCGACGTAGATGCAACTGGACTGCTGTGTGGAGATGGGACGCTCGTTGAAATACGTCTTTCCGTCACTCTCCCATGTCAGCGGAGTGGGGCGGTACGGCATATTGAACGGGCCGCTGCCGAGGTCATTCTCCGTCAGGAGATCCATCGGCGTACCTTCGTAGTGGTCGCGCATCATGTCCTTGACATTCTGTACCGAAAGTTTCTGCCGAGGCTGCACATACAGGGGGAACGGCTCCGCTTTCAGGTCTTCGCCCATGGCATATTTGAGGTAAGGCTTCATGTCCACGGCCGCCCACTTGTTGAAGAAGCTCCACACACGAGCCTCGCAGTAGCGTGCGCCGCCGAAGTCCAGCGGATTGTAGGCGTTGGCAAATGAGAAGTCCTCGTCCTTGCCTGAAAAATAACCTTTCTTCTTGGCAAACGTAATGACATCCTTCGAGTAGATGCAATTCTCCTTGTCCTTGAGCGGGAAGCGATGTATGCGGCTTTGGTTGGCATGTCCGGAAATGCAGTCGTCGGGAATGCGCACGGCCACCCACACCGGTGCACCGCCGCCGGGGCCTTTTCCGATCATGTCCATCACCCACACCTCGTTGGGGTCGGCGATGGTGAACGACTCTCCCTCGCTTTGGTACCCGTACTTCTCCACAAGCCCTGTCATCACCTGCAAGGCTTCGCGAGCCGTGCGGGCGCGCTGCAAGGTCACCTGCATCAGGCTGCCGTAGTCGAACAGTCCCGTAGAATCAGCCAGTTCGTGACGGCCGCCCCATGTGGTCTCCAGTATCGTGAGCTGGTGTTCGTTGGTCAGACCGATGACGGCGTAGGTGGAATCGGCTTCAGGAATCTCGCCGAGGTAGTTGTTGCTCTCGTAGTGATACAGCTTGCGCATCTCTCCGGGCCGATGCTTTCC
>CAMWQU010000024.1 GCA_947176535.1 uncultured Prevotellaceae bacterium | reverse complement strand
CGATGGTGTAGGTGATGCTCTGCGGGTCTACCTCCAAATCCATACGGTTGTAACTTTCATTGACAGTGAATACTTCCGTGCCGGTTATGCCGTCACCGCCGCTGCGCATCGAAGAGCAAGAAGCCAATACTGCAACCGAACACAGAGAAAGTAATAAAGATGTATATTTCATAATTTTATCTTATTAGAAGTTATAGCGTAAGCCCATACCGACAGTCTGGTGCTTCATCGTGTTATCGTTAAGCATATCTACGCCTACCATCAAACGCTCATGCTTGCCCACATTAAATTCCTGTTGGAATACGGGAGAGGCATCGACTGAATATTTAGATTTCTTTTCAAGGTTTTTCGCAGGAATATAACAACCTGTCCAAATAGCACCTCCTGCAACAATCATAGTTAATCCTGACGCAATGTGACCACAACGATATTTATGATGAGAAAAACGCCCAGAATGATCATAAGTTCTAAAAGTGGCGCCTACAATTAGACCTGTTACCACAAGTGCACTTCCTACTACCCCTCCCACTATTTTAAGTTTTCTCGCTCTCTTGGTCATAGCCGTATTCTGCATACTATTATACATCTGTAACAACTTTTGGTCATTAGAAAAGCTCGTGGCCGTTTCCTTTGTCACAATATCATCGGACGCGGTTGCGAACGTTTCAGTCTGCCCATTCTGATAGTTGATGCGCAGCAGACTGCTGATGCTGATGACGCGCGTAGGGCCGTCAGGATTGTCATAATTCTTGTACTCCACCTCGGTCTCCGTAATGCGCAGTATTTTAGCGAGAATGGTACTTCCGTCTTTCTTGACGAGAACGTCCTGGGCAAAACAAATGCTCGTTAGGGCAAGTGCCACGAGAGAAAATAATAATCTTTTCATCTTCAATAGAATAAATAAAAGAAAGGGGCGTGACCCTGTCCGATTACTTATTCTTATCCGAGGCAGTACCAGGCCCGATTGCAAAATAAGTAGGACGAAAGGTCACGCCCCTATACGGGACGTGAGCCCATCGCGAACTCATTCTCCGCAACCTCAATTTGGTACTTTTCGGATAAGAGAACAAGAGCGATAACTCAAGTTTTATGGTATATCGAACGGGTGAATCGCTTCCTTCTGAGTTAATAAATTAGTGTCCTTTAGTCAGCCATGTGACAGAGCCGGACATAATACTCGTTGCGGAAGTGACGGGAATCCTCCGGACTCCGCATTCACCGTTCATTTTTTCATTACTGTCTACTTCGTGTTGTGTTCCTTTCTTCTTTAAGCGTTATACATTATCTTTGTCTTTTTCAAGCCCGTCCTGACGGATAACCTCTGACAGCAAAGGTACAATATTATTTGGGAATACGCACAAGAACGGAACAGAAAATCAATAAATAATCGGAAAAACACGGCAAAAGGATATCAATCAGAAAAGAGATCGTCCAATACCACCGAAGCGTGGATGGACTCGGCATACATCCCTTTTGATAGGCCAAAAGTCGTAATGAGTGTGGGCACGATACCGTAATGTGTCTGTATGGCAGCCCTGAAATTCTCTACCCTGCGCCCAATGTTCAGATACTCTTCCTGCGACAAGCTGTATTCAGTCTCGCTGTATTTGATCTCACAGAGATTGATCATCTTGTCGGCACGTTCTATCAGCAGATCGACCTGAGCCGGATGCTCTACATCCCGGCTACGCCACGAATAGGCTTCTGTCACCACACTACCGATGCCCAAGGCTTTTTTAATCTGCGGTACATGCGCCATACAGACACGCTCATACGCCAGTCCAAGCCAAGTGTTCACCGTGGGCGTACCTTGCAGACGCGTCCAGTAATTCGTATTCATGGATGCCTTGCCAACAAACGAGTGGTAGAACAATGTATAAAAGTCCACCAATTTATAGATGGAGGAATTGTCCTTTAGTTTTTTCTCTCGAACCTTATACGAACGCAGGAAGTTGCAATACACAAGGTCGGTCAGCAGGTCGCTCAGATGCCCGTTATTACTGCTTCCTAACCGTCTACAGATTTCTTCCCGTGTCATGCCCGATGGCTTTGCCGCCAACATTCTGATTACGGCAAGATAAGGCTCCGGATTTCTGAACAGGGAAGCGAACAGCCGTCTGTATTCTTTTTGCAATTCTCCACTTTCGGAGAAGAACAGACGGTCTATACCCTGCGCAGGACTTTCGCTCGGATTAAACAGACTGAGATAATAAGGCACACCACCCACAGCCATAAACGTGTGCAAGACGCTAAGACGCGACCACGGAAAGCCAAAAGCCTTGAAATACTCCTCAGTCTCACGGAGCGTAAAAGGTTTCAGTGCCATTTCGTGCGTTACGCGGTCATGTAATCCCCCGTGGTTGTCAATGATGTTCCGCACCATCCAGGAAGTCGCAGAACCACAGACTATCAGTTTTATTTCCGCCTGCCATGCAGCCCAACTGTTCCAGAAGTGTCCCAGGGCATGGACGAAGCCCGACTTGGGTGTGTCGAGGCATGGCATTTCGTCAATGAATACCACACATGGCTTCCCCGATTCTATCTTTTGCCCCAACAAATCGCGCAAAGCAAAAAACGCATCCAACCACGTAACAGGTTTCCGCCCTTTGTAGCCATACTGCTTAAGCGCATAGCCAAAAGCGGCCATCTGCTCCGCTTTCTTGCCTTCTATAATGCCCGTCATGTCAAAGGCAAATCTGTTCTCAAAATACCGACGTATGAGAAAGGTCTTACCCACACGTCTGCGCCCATAAATGGCGATGAACTCGGAATGTCCCGAGGATATATATCGCTCCAATAGGGCAATCTCTTCCTTACGACCGATAATTGAGTTTTGCATAGCCTTCTATTTTTGCCACAAATATACAGTTTTTTCTCGAAAAATCGTCGATAGCGGGCGGAAACAGGGTAAAAATATCAGTTTTCGCCCGTTATCGAGCACTTTTACCCTTTTCCGTTCATCCATGCACTACACAAAAATAGCGACCAAACATAAGTGGTTGCACCAGTCAGACACCTGCCGTGCAGCAGCACCACCCTATCCCCTCGCCCGCGGCCTTACTATGGTCGGGCCTTCGTCCCGCTATGGACGAGCCTCAATCCTGCTATGGACAAGCCTCGGTCCCGCTATGGACGAGGAGGCGTCCTGCCCTACACGTGCGCACGTGCACGTGCGGGCGCGTTCCTTATTTATAGTCTTTCAGCAAGCGGCGGGCTTCCTCGATGAGTGTGTCGGTACCCTTGAGTGCGTCCGAGGCGGAGAGGGAGCAGACGATGTCCGGCTCGATGCCGAACTCTATCTGCTGCATATCCTTGTCGAAAGACGGAGAGGCACTGAAACGCACGGCCCAACCGTTGGGGAGTTCGGAGGAGAAAGGCATGCCGCTGCCACCGCCGGAGCGGTCGCCGAGCGTGGTGACACGGGGGCAGACGCGGGCGTTGCGGAGGAAAATGTTGCAGGCCGAATAGCATTCGCGATTCTGAAGCACGACGACGGACTTCTGCCAGCGCACGCCCGTGGAGGGTTGCAGGTATTCCGCCTTCGGAGTGGAGAAGTCGCCATGTCCGCGCCCCGTCTTGTACTGCGAATAGCCCACCAGCAGGCGGTCGTTAGTCAGCCGTTGGGAGAGGCGTTCCGCGTAGGTGAGCTGCCCGCCGGTGTTGCCGCGCACGTCCACAATCAGGCCGTCGCACGAACGCAGGTAGTACATGACGTCATCCAAATTGCCCTCGCCGACGCCCGACGAGAAACTTTCGTACACGATGAGACCGATGTTGTCCTCCAGTATGCGGTAGGAGATGCCGGCGGCTATCTTATAGTCCGTGCCGAGATAGCGGTCGCGCAGTTCCTGAGTCCAGTTGCGCGGGTAGTCCTCGTGCCAGTGCCAGTAGCGCGAGACGTCGGCCGAAGTGTAGAGATTCACGTGGCCGTCGCGCAGCTCCGACAGCATGTCCGTCAGGACTTCCTGCAACTGCACGTTGCTCATGGATGGCGATATGCGCTGACGGTAACGGGTGTGCACCTCGTTCCAGTCCAGCCCGATGGCCTCGGCCTTGTAATCGAGGAAACAGTAATGCTCGTCTATGATTTTCCAAAGGGCCTCGAAGTTGCCCTCCGGCGTGTTGTCGAACGTGTCTTCCCGGACACAGGAGGTAGCGAGGGGGAGGAGCAACAGGAGAAGAAGCGGCAGGAGAAATATCGGGCGTCTCATGGTCTTGGGCTTTACTTTTCGTTTTTCCGCCGCACGATGCTCAGACTGCGGGTGTAACCGACCACGAACGAGCGGACATACTGATGCTGCTTGAGGCCGTTGGCCTGCAACTGGCGGATGTCGCTGAGGTAGCCGACAGTGAGCACGGAACGGCGGACGGGAATGTCGAGCGTGAGCAACTGGCACGGGGAGAAGGCATCGGCCACGTGGGTGCAGACAAGGTTATGGTCTCTCTGACCCTGCACGAACAGGTGGTAATAGCTCTGTCCGTAGCGGGGAAGGAAGGCCATGCCGAGGAGGGGCAGATGCAGTTGATAGCGGAGGGTCAGCGTCTGCCGCCGGATGCGGAAACGATAGTCTCCGCCGAGGGCCGCAGAGAGGCGGAGCTGGGCACGGGCCTGCGCGGGATTGTTGCCGTTCCGCTCGTTGTAGAGAAAACCGAACGTCCCGCCGGCCAGTCCGGAGACGGAAACGTCGAGGTTCGGCAAAAGCAGATTCTTCCAAATCCGGCCCCATCCCATGTCGTAATGGAGGGCTCCGCCGATGTCGTGGACGTTCCCGGCGGGATTGTGAGCATAGGAAAACTCGCCTTGCGTCCACGTCTGATAGAGGATGTTGGGGTTGCGCCGCAGCAGGCGGTCTGTCCGGTGAAGAAAGGTCGCCTGGGGGCCTTTGTATTCCAAAGGAGAAAGATAGGTATCGAGATGGTTCACCCGGCCGAGGCCGAAGAGCGTCGCATGGGTGGTCTGTCGCATTCCCTCCTCGGCTCTGCCCCGCAGCGGAGAAAAGAGAAGGACGAGACAGAGGGCTTTTGCGATGAAACTATAACCTTTTTTCATACGTGGGCATCGGGGAAAGAGACTTCGGGGGAGAGCGGATTACTCAAACAACCGCAGTTGTCCGTTCAGCTCGTCGGCCGCCTCCTGCTGGCTCTGTTCGTCGTCAGTCGGTTCCTCCTCGCCGTCGGCAGATGCGGGGACGGAGGGCGGCGTAACGGGTTCGGGGTCGGGCTGACGGGTAGGCTCCAGTTCCTCAATCTTTGCCACATGGCAGGTGGTGATGCGCTTGCCCTTGGCCTTGAAGCTCTTCACGCCGATGAAAGTCTCGGCGTCGATGTCGAGCGGCTCGCGGAAGTCGTCGTTGCCGCCCATCGTCACCAGCAGATGAGGATAAGGGGTGTCGGTAAGCAGTATCAACCGGTTGTCGGGATTCTCACCGAGGTAGCTCTGATGGCGGGTGCCGGCCTCTAAGGTGAAACGCTTGATGTAGGCGTAGCCCTGTTGGTCGGCATCGAAGAGGCAGGCCGTCCAAACCTTGCCGACATCGTACTTTTCGATGCGCAGCACGTCATCCTCATAGTGGTTGTTCGTGTCGAAGTTCGTCACGTAGAACTCGCCGTTCCGGCGGATAACAAGTATCTGTTCCTCGCTGTTGAACTCGCCGAGGTAGGTGCCCTGTCCGTCGTAGTTGAGACGCTTCACATCCGGGTCGAACCACACCTGACGGCCACCGAGCGTACTGCCGCCGTGGCTCTTCAGTTTGATGGAGGCCACATCGAGTTTCGTCACCAGATTGCCCATGCTCTGACGGCCCTTGATGGCTATCTCGGAGAAGTCCTTGTCGAAGAAGACTCGCTTCAGTTTCGGATTCGGCTTCAGCGTCACCTTCACAATCTCGGCCTCGCCGTTGGGATTCGGGGTGAAATAGACCACGCGGCTGCCCGGTTTGCCCTGTGTGAGGTCATACTCTCGGTCGCGCGTCATGCTGGTCACATTGAAACGCTTGATGTAATAGGCTCCCGACTTGCCATCGCGGTATATCGCATTGTAGACCGTGCGCGAATCGTTTTTCTTGAAGACGGCCACGTGGATAATCTCCACCTTCCGCTTCTCCGCCTTCGAACGCTCCGTTTCGCCCACAAACAGTTTGTCGGCAATGCGGACAACCTTGTACGTGCCGTCCTTGTAGAAGATGATGACGTCGTCGATGTCGGAACAGTTGGAGACGTATTCGTCTTTTTTCAGGCCCGTTCCGATGAAGCCTTCCTCGCGGTTGATGTACAGTTTTTGATTGGCTTCCACCACCTTTGCGGCGGTAATCGTGTCGAAGTTCTTGATTTCGGTGAGGCGCGGATGGTCTTTGCCGTACTTTTCCTTAATAAAGCGGAACCAGTCGCAGGTCACCTCCACCATGTTGGCCAGTTCCTTGTCTATCTGGGCTATCTCGTCCTTGATGCGGGCTATGTTTTCCTCGGCCTTGTCCTTGTTGAAGCGCAGGATGCGGGCCATCTTGATTTCCATCAGGCGCAGGATGTCGTCTTTCGTCACCTCGCGCACCATCTTGGGATACCACGGGGTCAGACGTTCGTCTATCCATTCGCAGGCTGCATCCATCGACTTCGCGTTCTCGAACTGACGGTCTTTATAGATGCGCTCCTCGATAAAAATTTGTTCCAAAGTGGCGAAGTGCAGGGCCTCTAAGAGTTCACCTTTGCGGATGAGGCGTTCCTGCTTCAGCAGGCCCAGGGTCGTGTCCGTGTTCCTCTTCAGAACGTCGCTGACGGTGAGGAAACAGGGTTTGCGGTCATCTATGACACAGCAGTTGGGAGAGAGACTGACTTCGCAGTCCGTGCAGGCATACAGGGCGTCGATGGTCTTGTCCGACGAGGCACCCGGAGTCAGGTGGATAAGTATCTCCACACCGGCCGCCGTCAAGTCTTCCACCTTGCGCACCTTTATCTTTCCTTTTTCGGCAGCCTTCAGAATGCTGTCGATGAACGGGCTGGGCTTGCTGGCCGTACCGGTCGTCTTGCCGAAAGGAATCTCCGTTATGACCAGTGTCTTGTTGTCGCGCTTCTCGATTTTCGCACGCACCCGGACACTGCCGCCGCGCTGTCCGTCATTGTATTTTGATACGTCGATGCTGCCGCCCGTGGGAAAGTCGGGATAAAGGTGAAACTCCTCGCCGTGCAGGTAACTGATGGCGGCATCGCAGATTTCGTTCAGGTTGTGGGGCAGTATCTTGCAACTGAGCCCCACGGCAATGCCCTCGGCTCCCTGCGCCAGCAGAAGAGGAAACTTGACGGGCAACGTGATGGGTTCTTTGTTACGGCCGTCATACGAAAGTTTCCATTCCGTAGTCTTCGGATTGAAGACGACGTCGAGAGCGAACTTGCTGAGACGGGCCTCAATGTAACGGCCGGCGGCCGCATCGTCACCCGTCAGTATGTTACCCCAGTTTCCCTGGCAATCGACCAACAGGTCTTTCTGTCCCAACTGCACCAGTGCATCCTTGATGGAGGCATCTCCGTGGGGATGGAACTGCATCGTGTGACCCACAATATTGGCAACCTTATTGAAGCGGCCGTCGTCCATGCGCTTCATAGAGTGCATGATGCGGCGCTGCACGGGCTTGAATCCGTCGCCGATGTGCGGCACGGCACGTTCCAAAATGACATAGGACGCATAATCGAGGAACCACTTCTGATACATCTGGTTCAGATGGTGCGTGATTCCCTCTGTGGGTTTTACAGTATCGGACATATTCTGATTAGCATGTAGGATGGTTCGTGAAGAAAGGCGATTAACGGGAAAGCGGGTTCATCAGTAGCCGAATACTTCCTCAAGGGACAGCCGGTGAACGGCAGGAGCGATTTCCTCAAGGGATTTCATATCCAGTTCCTTTTCATCGCCGAGAATGATGTAACGGCCCGTCTTGCCGGCAATGTGCGACTGCTCGAAATCGACAATATTTTTCAGGGTAAGGCCCTGCAGATCGCTGTAAATCTTTTCATTGATGTCGAAGTCGTAGCCTTGCTTCTGGGCGGCAAGATAAGCCGAGATAACTCCGTATTTCGTAGTACGCCGGCTGGCCATCTGCTTCAACAGAGCGTCTTTGGCAATCTGGAAGGCAGCCTCGGACTGCGGCATACGGTCGATGATTTCACGGAACTGCTGTACACAATCCATCATTTTGTCGTTCTGTGTGATGATGTACGTGAAGAAACTTTCGGGATTTCCCTTCTTGGAAGGCGTGAGATAGTAGGCCGCTGCACTGTAAGCCAGACCGCGGGCCTCGCGCAGTTCCTGAAAGACGATGCCGTTCATGCCGCCGCCGAAGTATTCGTTGAACAGTGATATGGTGGCGTACTGGTCGAGATTCGCGTTGCGTCCCTCGTTGTAGTTCATGCGCATATAGATGTTCTTGGCATCGTAGGGAGCAATGAAGACTTCGGGAAGCGTGGTCAGTTGCTGACAGTAAGGTTCGCCCTCGGGCACGGCAAGCAGTTGCTTCTTGGTGGCGTGCAACTTCGTCACACACTTATTGAGGTCGGCCTCGCTCATGGGGCCGTAATAAAGTACCTGATGGTCGTACTGCGAAATATTCTTCAGCAGGTCGAGCAGAACCTGAGGATTTGTCTCGCGCAACTCCTGCTCGGTCATGTTGTCACGCAGGGGATTGTGAGGGCCGTACTGGGCATACTGGCTCAAGGCGGAGAAGCACACCTGCTGGTCGGCTTTATTGTCCTGACGCTCTTTCAGCACCAGCCCCACCATCTCGTCATAGGCTTCCTTGTCCACCTGAGCGTTCCGCAGCAAATCCTCCAGCAGAGCAAGGGCCTGGGGCATGTTCTCGCTCAGTCCGCTGAGGCCGATCTGTATCTCGTCTGTGCCTACACTCACGGAGTAGTTGCAGGCCAGTTTGTAAAATTCCTGTTTCACCTCGGCGGCCGTTTTCTTCTTTGTGCCGAGATAGTCCATGTACGAGGCGGCCATGTCGTAACGACGGTCGTCCTCCTTTCCGAAGCGGTAACGGAAGTTGAGATGGAAGAGGTCGTTCTCCTTGTTCTGCTTGTAGATGACGGGCAAACCCTTCTTGGTGTCGAAGAACGACAGGTCGCGCTTGAAGTCGAGGAACTGCGGATGAATCGGTTCCACGTGACTCTGCTGAATTTCCTGCACGAATGCGCTCATCCGGTCGCGGTTGGTAGGAATCGGGGTAATAGCCGGTTTCTCTATCTTCTTCTGCGTGGTATCCTCGCCCTGACGCTTGTAGACGGTGACATAACCGTCCGTGAAGAAGCGGTTAGCGAACTCCACAAGGTCGGCTTTCGAGATTTTAGCCAGACGTTCCATCTGTCCCACCTGCTGTTCCCACGATACGCCGTTGATGAAGGCTTCCATCATCTTTCTCACACGGGTACCGTTGTGTTCCAGTTCCATCAGTTCGTGGAGCTTCTTATTGTTCAGCGATGCAGCAAGCAGGTCTTCGTCAAATTCGCCACGCTTCAGCTTCTCTATCTCACCCAGTAGCAAGGCACGCACCTCTTCAAGGGTCTGTCCCTCCTTCGGCATGCCCAGCAGAATAAAGATGCCGTGGTCGAGCAGAGCTTCCACGCCCGACTGGGCTACCATGACTTTCATTTCCTGGTTCAGGTCGAGGTCGAGCAAGCCGGCCTTGCCGTTGGAGAGCACCGCATCAATAAGTTCCAGCGTATCGTTCTGCAACGACTGGGCGCGGTCGCTGCGCCAACCGACACACACACTTTCGGCCTCCAGACCCACAACCGTGCTGTCCACGGGAGCGGTGAGGGGCTCCAGCTTCGGGAACTGAGGCTGAGCGACATCGGAGCCGGGCCGCCACTGTCCGAAGTGCTTTTCCAAGACGGCCATCACTTCATCCGGCTCGAAATCGCCGGCCATGCAGATGGCCACGTTGTTGGGGACGTACCACTTCGCGAAGTAGTTCTTAATGTTCGTGATAGAGGGGTTTTTCAGGTGCTGCTGCGTCCCGATGGTTGTCTGCGTTCCGTAGGGATGGGTCGGGAAGAGCTTGTTCAACAGGGCCTCATACAACTTATTCATGTCGCTGCCGAGGCCGATGTTGTATTCCTCATACACGGCCTCCAATTCGGTATGGAAACCACGGATGACCATATTCTGGAAACGGTCGGCCTGAATGCGCGCCCAGTTCTCTATCTCGTTGGAGGGAATGTCCTCCACGTAGCAGGTCACGTCGTTGGAAGTGAAAGCATTGGTGCCCTGCGCGCCGATGGCAGCCATCAGTTTGTCGTATTCGTTGGGAATGAAGTATTGCGCAGCCAACTGGCTCACGCTGTCTATCTCGTGATACTTCTGCCGTCTCACGGCCTCGTCGGTAATCAGTCGATACTCCTCGTAGCGGCGTTCTATCTCGTCCAGCAACGGCTGCTCGGCCTCGGCATTGTCCGTTCCGAACTGCCGCGTGCCCTTAAACATCAGATGCTCCAGATAGTGCGCCAGTCCCGTCGTCTCGGCCGGGTCATTCTTCGAACCCGTGCGAACGGCGATGAAAGTCTGTATGCGCGGTTTCTCCTTGTTCACGGACAAATATACCCGCAGTCCGTTGGGCAGGGTGTAGATTCTCGTCTGCATGGGGTCGCCCTCCACGCTCTTGTACGCATAGCGTTTGGCCTGCATGGCTCCGACAGTCAGCATCAAAGCCAGGGCGAAAAGAAAGATACGTTTCATGATGTATATATTATTTCAACAAATTACGATTACACAGCCTTTCCGGCGTCCGCAAGGCACCGGCCGGGAGAAGGCTTTACGCTCACGCGTCATTTTCAGTTGCAAAGATACTCATTTTTTGCGTTCTTCGCAAAAATGCAACCTGATTATTTGCCACGGGTGCTACATTCACGGAAAAATAAGACGGGCGTCTTCCGGCCGAAAGACGCCCGTCTTACACTGATAAGATGCCCGTCTTGTTGCTGTAAGACGCCCGTCTTTCATTTTGGCCGTCTGCAGAGCGGCGCAGCGGTCGCGCAGGCGCAAGGAGTGAAAAAAAGAGGGCCGTATGCGGAAAGTCCGCTATTTTTTTGTACTTTTGCCACGGAATAATAATTTAAGACTTAATAGCTATGGCACAACAAGAGGATGTTTTCAAGAAAATAGTTTCACATTGTAAGGAATACGGCTTCGTGTTCCCCTCCAGCGACATCTACGACGGAATGGGCGCAGTGTACGATTACGGCCAGAACGGCGTGGAGCTGAAAAACAACATCAAACAGTACTGGTGGCAGTCGATGGTGCTCCTGCATGAGAATATCGTGGGCATCGACGCTGCCATCTTCATGCACCCCACGACGTGGAAGGCTTCGGGACACGTGGATGCGTTCAACGACCCCCTCATCGACAACCGGGATTCCAAGAAACGCTATCGCGCCGACGTGCTCATCGAAGACCAGTTGGCCAAGTACGACGAGAAGATTCAGAAAGAGGTGGACAAGGCTGCGAAACGCTTCGGCGACGCTTTTGACGAAGCGCAGTTCCGTTCCACGAACGCTCGCGTTGCCGAATATCAGCAGAAACGCGACGCCCTGCACGAGCGATTCGCAACCGCACTGAATGACAACAATCTGGAGGAACTCCGCCAGATTATCCTCGACGAGGAAATCGTGTGCCCCATCAGCGGCACCCGCAACTGGACTGAAGTGCGCCAGTTCAACCTCATGTTCAAGACCGAGGTCGGCAGCACGGCCGACGGCGCATCCACCATCTACCTGCGTCCCGAAACGGCACAGGGCATCTTCGTAAACTACCTGAACGTGCAGAAGACCGGGCGCATGAAACTGCCTTTCGGTATTGCTCAGATTGGAAAAGCCTTCCGTAACGAAATCGTGGCCCGCCAGTTCATCTTCCGTATGCGTGAGTTCGAACAGATGGAAATGCAGTTCTTCGTGAAGCCCGGCACCGAGCTGGATTGGTTCGGCCGCTGGAAGCAGACTCGCATGGCCTGGCATCAGGCTCTGGGATTCGGCACCGAAAACTATCGGTTCCACGACCACGACAAACTGGCCCACTACGCCAACGCCGCCACAGATATCGAGTTCCACATGCCCTTTGGCTTCAAGGAAGTGGAAGGCATCCACTCGCGCACCAACTTCGACCTCAGTCAGCATGCAGCGTACAGCGGCAAGAAGATTGAGTATTTCGACCCCGAAAGCAACGAGAGCTACACGCCCTACGTCATCGAGACCTCCATCGGTGTAGACCGTATGTTCCTCAGCGTCATGTGTCACGCCTACACCGAGGAGCAGTTGCCGAACGGCGAAAGCCGCGTGGTGCTGAAACTGCCCGCCGCACTGGCTCCCGTGAAACTGGCCGTGTTCCCCCTCACCAAGAAGGACGGCATGCCGGAGAAAGCACAGGAAATCATCCGCGACCTGCGTTTCCACTTCAACTGCAAGTACGAGGAGAAAGACCAAATCGGCAAACGCTATCGCCGCATGGACGCCATCGGCTGCCCCTACTGCGTCACCGTAGACCAGCAGACCCTGCAGGACAACACGGTCACGCTGCGCGACCGCGATACCATGGAACAGCATCGTGTGAACATCGCCGACCTGCGCTCCATCATCGAGGACAAAGTTTCCATCACGTCTCTCCTGAAGAGAATCGACAACTAACAGAAGATTACCTATGAAGAAATTCCTTTCCCTCCTCGCCGTCGTCGTACTGGCATGTGCAAGTTGCTCGGAAGACGAAGAGGTCTACACGCCCTACTACGACTGGGCGGCACGCAACGCAGCATGGTATCTTTCCGTCACCGACTCTGCCCGAACCGCCATCCGCGAGGCCAAGGCGCAATGGGGAGATGCGTGGGAGGAACATTGCGAATGGCGACAGTTGAAGCGTCTCGACCAGTCCCAGGAATACAACACCGGGGACTACACAGACAGCATCTGCGTGCGCATCATCGGACGCGGAACAGGCGACTACGCCCCGAAGTGGAGCGACTCCGTGCGCATCAGCTTCCGGGGGTGGATGATGCCCACGGTCTATAAGCTCTATAATCCGGACAATGTTTTGGTGGACAGCCTCATGCAGGAGGTCTTCACGCAGACCTATTACGGAGAGTTCGACAAGGCGACGGCCGCTCCTCAGCTTTCCGCCGTCTCTCCCTTCGTTGTCGGCTTCAGCACGGCCATTCAGTACATGGTGCAGGACGACGACTGGCTCGTCTACGTCCCTCACCGTCTGGCTTACGGCGGCAGTGTCACCGGCAGCATTCCCGCTTACAGCACACTGGCGTGGCACATCCATCTTGCCGCCGTCTACCCGGCCAACTCCGGCGTACCGAGCTGGAAAGTCCCCGGAAAGAATGAGGGGCTGTAATCAATCCATACGATACGAAGACAAGCGATGAGCAACGAGGTTCTTTATCTTCTTCTGCCGGACTACGCCGCGCATGAAGCCGTGTTTCTCTCACAGGCCATTGCCTCGGATGAGTGTGCGCTGAAGCAGCAACCGCGGTATATCAACAAAACCGTTGCGCCCACCTTGGAGCCGGTAAAGTCAATCGGCGGTTTCCGGACGTTACCGGACTATTCGTTCGGGACGCTGCCCGACGACTATGCCGCACTGGTGCTTATCGGGGGCTTCGGATGGTCTACGCCCATCGCAGAGAAAGCTGCACCGATAATCAGAAATGCCGTCGAACGGGGCAAGATTGTCGGTGCCATCTGCAACGCCGCTTCTTTCATGGCCCGACTGGGATTTCTCAACAACATCCGGCACACCGGCAACGGCCTGGAGCAGTTGAGACTTTGGGGTGGCAACAACTACACCAACCCCGACGGTTACGTCCATGCTCAGGCCGTCAGCGACAAGCATATCGTGACAGCCAACGGTTCCGCAACCCTGGAGTTCGCCAAGGAGCTGCTTCTGCTGCTTGAAAACGACACTCCGGAACGCATCGAAATGTATTATCAGTTCAACAAACAGGGATTCTGTGCCCTCTCACAATAAAATGACCAAAGCGGATAAACTCAGACTATGCGACACGCTGCTCGCCGTTTCGGCGGTGGCGATACTCCTTTCAGGCATACAACTTGAAGTGACGGGCGGCCGCACAGCCTTGTGGGTGTGGCTCCATGCCGGCATTGGCACGCTGTTTTTCGCCAACATCGCTTGGCATTTGTATCTGCATTTCGGATGGAACTCCTGGGTTCAACGCCTGCGAAAACAGAAGTCACGGGTGACACACGGCCTGGCCATCTTGGCGTTGCTGGCCTTCATCAGCACAGTTGTGGCTCTTTTTCACTACGTCGGCACCCGGCTTCATTCCGTCCCCGGGGCAGTTCACGGCAAGATTGGCTTCCTGTTTCTGCTTATCGCCATCGGCCATACCGTAAAGCGAATCAAGTTCTTCAAACGAAAAACGTCCACCCGCGGGTAGACGTTTTCGTTTTTCTACGTGTTCTTCCGTTACTTATCGCTTTCAATTTGCTCCCTTATCCGACGGACAAACTCCGATTTGGCCTCGGTGTAACCGTCCCTGTCGTTCCGATACCTCGGCAGCAGGCTCAGTTTCAGGGCCTCATATTCGCGGGCAACGGCCGGATGGTGATTCAGATAGTCACGAAAACAGATTTCATCATTATCTCCGGCAACACGAAAATGAACATGAAACACTCTTTCCGCAAAGCCCGCCGGCGTGTACCCTTTGTTGAAGCTCATACGCCCCTCGGAAGACGACATACAGAGGTAGTCGGCGCGTTCCATCAAGTCCTTTATCCGCGCCCATTCCACCGGTGGAGCGATTTCCACAAGGATGTCAATGATGGGCTTGGCCTGAATGCCGGGTATGGCCGTACTGCCGATGTGAGTGATAACCGGCGAGAAATCCGACAGCAGTTCCGCAAGGGCCGCAGTTTCTTCCTCGGCCCATCCCTTCCACTCCGGCCGATGCGGCGTCAGAACTATCGGGAACAAGGCCCACAGTTCCTCCAGTGTAAGGTCTTTGAGGGCTTTCCGAGCTCCGCTTTCGGGCAATCCCATTCCGTCGGCTGAATTAAAATCCGGGATTCAGTCCTTTATCTCCTCAAGCAGACCGGTTTCCGAGTCAATGATAAACCCGCGAACCACAATGTCTTTCGGGACAAGCGGATGGGTCTTAATCGTGTTCACGGTCTTGACGACAGACGTCGGAGTGTCCTTGAAACCCTCCAGCCACGTATCGAGGTCGATGCCGCATTTGCGAATCGTATCGAGCGTCTCATCCGTCACGCCGCGGGCAATCATCTGCTCGTGGAAGTGATTGTAGCTCATGTGACAGGCTCCGCAGTGAGAGTGCGCCACCACCATAATCTCCTCCACACCAAGTTCGTAGATGGCCACAACGAGACTACGCATCGCCGAGTCGAAAGCCGAAATCACCAGTCCGCCGGCATTCTTGATGATCTTTGCGTCGCCGTTCTTCAGGCCGAGTGCCGCCGGGAGCAGTTCAGTCAGGCGGGTGTCCATGCAGGAAAGCACCGCCAGTTTCTTGTCGGGATATTTGTCCGTGACGTACTGTTCATAGCCCTTGCTGGCCACGAATGTCTTGTTGTATTCGATAATCTGGTCTATCATATTGCAGTATTTAGTAACCTACCGAATGCAAAGTTACACATTTTTTGCCGGGTTCCAAGAAGATTGCCCTCATTATTCAAAGGAAACGCGCCCGCGTGTACGCACACACGTGTATAGGAGGATGCGGCTCCGTCCATAGCGGGACGAGGGCGAATCCATAGCGGGATCGAGGCTCGTCCCGCTATGGACGGAAGCGAGGCCACACGGGGAACAGCGGCAGTCTTACTCTCGGGACGGGGCCGACGGGCCGGCATTGCCCACACGAATCAGCAGCAGACCGACGGCTATCCAGAAGAGTTCGCGCAGGCGGGTTATCAGTCCCGTCAGTACGCCGTAAGCCCCGCTCATGTGCAGACCACCGGTGACGATGGCCAGACCGCCCTCACGAGTGCCCATCTGCATGGGAATGAAGAACAGCAGGTTGGCAAACAGCGACATGAAGGCCTGCATGAGCAGACAATCCCAGTAGGAGATGTCACGCGTGAAGACGAACAGAATGAGTTGCAGCTCGAAGCATCCGACAAGGCGGGCAAGGAACTCCAGCGACAGACTCAGGTGGAACGTAGAACGACGGCGGGCGTGAAGTTCCGCTATCTGGGCATCCACCTTACGTATGCCCTCGGCATGGGAGGTCGCGAATGCCCGTACCCGCCGCCCCAAAAAGGGCCAACGGGAAAAGAAGTGCAGCACCCTCATGGCCAATCCGTTGCGGTAGCCTTCCAGAAAGAAATAGACACCCAGCAGGCAGAAGGCCGTGATGGCCGCCAGCAGGAGCCCCAACGGCCCCGACAACGTGCAGCCGTAGCGAACGAAGAAGACGCCCAGACTGAATAGCCAAAAACAAAAGTGCGAGAAGATGTGCATCATGGCATAGAGTATGACGCTGCTCGCCGCCTTGGCCTTACCGACGTAGGGGGTGAGTTCCATGATGCGGTAAGGCTCGCCGCCCAACAGGCCGACGGGGGTAACATAGTTGAGGGCATAGCCCGAAATGGTGTACTTCAGGATGCGCAGGAAGCCCACCCCGGCGGTCTTGCCGTCATTGAGGATGGCACGCCACGAACAGGCATTCATCACGTAGATGGGTAGCCACAGCAGGATGACGGCCGGCAACACTATGCCCGCACGACGAACGTGCCGGAGGATGTCGGCCCACGACATATCGAACGTACAGAGCATGACGACGATGGCCGTCACGCCGATGAAGAAAAACAGATTGCGGGTTCGTGCAGGCATCCTCTTCCGGATTGTTCGTCAGCGTGCGGCGCGCTTACTCATTGCGTTTCGGACGGTCGTGCCGGTCGCCCTCTCTGCGATAGCGCGGAGCATTTCCCGATTCGGAATCCCGACGCGGACGTGAACCAAAGGTGTCCTCCCGACGCTCGCTGTAAAGTTTGGGCAACGGATTCTCTCGCGCCTCATCGTAACGGATGCGGTTGCGCCATACGTCGATGGCCGTGTATATGGCCTGCCGGAACGAGTTCTCATCGGCCACGCCCTTGCCTGCGATGTCGTAGGCCGTGCCGTGGTCGGGACTGGTGCGCACAAGAGGCAGACCGGCCGTATAGTTCACGCCATCCTCCATCGCCAATGTCTTGAAAACGGTCAGTCCCTGGTCGTGATACATGGCCAGCACCGCATCGTAGTGCTCATACATCCGCGAACCAAAGAATCCGTCGGCGGCGTAAGGGCCGAATACGGATATGCCCTCCTCCGCTGCCTGAGCAATAGCGGGCGCAATGACTTCCGTCTCTTCCTTACCCAACAGCCCGTTCTCACCGGCATGGGGATTCAGGGAGAGAACGGCAATGCGAGGGCCGGAGATGGCAAAATCGCGACAAAGCGCAAGATGGAGCGTGCGCAAACGGGCCATGATGCGCTCCACGGTAATGGCGGCGGGCACCTCGCTCAGCGGCAGATGGGCGGTGACGAGAGCCACGCGAAGGCGCTCGTTCATCAGTATCATCAGGGCCTCATTGCCCTCCCCCACCTCGGCCTGTATGTACTCGGTATGGCCGGGGAAACGGAATTCGTCGCTCTGAATGCCGTATTTGTTGATGGGAGCCGTCACCAGCACGTCAATCTTTCCCTCCTTATAGTCGGCCAAGGCGCGCTGCAAGGCTTTCAACGCCTGCTGTCCGGCCTCCGGGGAAGACTGCCCCAGGTCGATTTTCACCTCGGCATCGTCCACCACAACCATGTTCAGACGGTCGGGCAGAATCTCGTCAGCCTGCTGCACCGATGCGAAATTGGTCGTCAGCTCCATGCTCTTGCGGTGGTAGGTGGCAATGCGAGGATTGCCGTAAATGATGGGGGTGCAAAGTTCCAGCAGAGCGGGCTCCGCAAACGTTTTCAATATAATTTCGTAACCTATGCCATTGGTGTCACCCTGGGTGATGCCAACACGTATTTTCCTATCTTCCATATCTTTGTAATACTTGTTTTTATTCTGTCCTAACTACCGGCCATGCGTTGCGGCGTCGTCCGCCTCAACTCTCCTCGGCCGTTTCCGTCTCTTCTTCAAGCGACGTTTCTATCTCGCTCTGCTGCTCCTCGGGCAACAGCAGCATGTAGAGCGAACCCTCCATGCGACGCATCAGGCCGCGCTTCATCTTCTCCGGAGCGAACACGAAGCCTTCCACCACCACGACGCGGTTGTTCTCCGTGTCCACACGGTAGTGGGCCACAAAGGGGCCTCCCATGGCGTCGTTACGCATAAACCACAGTCCGCGGGCCTCCATGGCATACTTATGGTGTACGACAATGGGGCGCACGTCGGTGAAAGCCGTGTCGGTCTGCATGAACATATCGGGGTCGCTACCCGGCATATTGACGCGCAGCACGGAGTCGCGCTTATGCAGAATGTAACGTTTGTTGAACGTCTCGGGGCCCTCATAGGGATAGCTGTACATCATGATGCTGACCATCCCCGTGGCCGTGTTGTTGGTCGTCCAGAAGAAGTCCTTGCCCCGCTTGTAGTTCTTCAGCTCCTCGGGAGCACGCAGTTCGCAATCGAAAATCTCCTTTGCCAAATCGTTTGTCAGCTTGGAATACTTCTTATCGAGGTCTTTACACAGACGGTTCATTTCCATCTTGGTAAAGAAGTCTATGATGTCCTGCCCGTGTTCGGTGACGTACCGCGCGAAGTCCTCCTTCGAGTTGCTGCGGATGCGCAGGATTACCTGCCCCTCGGCATACGGGTTCCGCACAAACTTCATGCGTGTCCGTGTGTAGATGGCCGGATTGATGTCCACCTCTATGATGTTGCGGAAGATGGAGAGCGTGCGATTCATATCCTTGGGCGACACCTGCGAGATGTGGAACGAACGTTCAGGCTGAGGCAGTCCGGGAATGTCGGTGTCGAGCACATCGAAGAGGGCACGTCCCTCGGGAGCCTCCCACTCCGCCTTGTCCATGACGACCAGCACTTCATAGGGCCGGCCACTGGCCTGAGGGCCGGCAAACTGACCGTTTTTGCAGGACGCGAAGAAGAAAAGGGTGAGGCTTAGCGCAATAAACAAAAGGTTGCTTCTCATTTCGTTTCTTTTTTGGCGGTTGATAATAGGCCACAGGCGGCCATGATGTCCTCGCCCCGGCTGGCCCGGATGGTGCAGGTGAGACCGTGGCGGCTGAGGTAATCGCGCATCTGAATCATCGTTTCCTCCACGGCTCCGTGGAAAGGCGTGTCGGGGATGGTGTGGAAACGGATGAGATTGACGCGGCAGTGCAGCGGAGCGAGCAGGCGCACCAGTTCGCGAAGATGGGCCTTTGAGTCGTTCAGCCCCGCGAAGACGATGTATTCAAACGAGAGCCGGCGCTGATGCGTCCAGTCCTCGCGGGACAATCGCTCTATCATGTCGGTAAGGGAATAAGCCTGTTCGGCGGGCATCATCTGGCGACGCTGGTCGGGAAACGGGTTGTGTAGCGAGACGGCCAGATGGCAACGGCTCTCCGTCAGAAAACGGTCCATGCCTTTTCGCAGTCCCACGGTGCTCACCGTGATGCGGTGGGGACTCCATCCAAGGGCGTAATCGGCCGTCAGAATCTCCGTCGCGCGCAACACTTCGTCGAGATTGTCGAAAGGTTCTCCCTGCCCCATGAACACCACGTTCGTCAGTTGCTCACGCTCGGGCAGGGAATATATCTGATTCAGGATTTCGCCGGCGGTGAGACTGCCCTCAAAGCCCTGACGGCCCGTCATACAGAAGCGGCAGCCCATCTTGCAACCTACCTGAGAGGAGACGCAGAGCGTGGCCCGGTCGCCGTCCGGAATGTAAACCGTCTCCACGAAGTGTCCGTTCCTCGTCGGGAACAGATACTTGCGCGTCCCGTCCACCGATGTCTGGCACAGGGCAGGGCCGCTTCGCCCCACCTCGCAGAACGCCGTCAGACACTCTCGGCCCTTCTTCGAAAGGTTCGTCATCTCGTCCACGGAGGTCGCGCCACGACTGTACAGCCATTCGGCCATCTGTCGGGCGGCAAACGCGGGAAGCCCCACACGGGCGGCTACCTCACGCAATTCCTGCAGGCTTTTCCCAAAAAGGTATTCCATACGTGTCTGCAAAAATACAACTTTTTTCCGAGATTCTTACGCCCGGCAGGCAAAAAGTCTGCACTTGGCGGTTTCTTCGTCCTCCGAGGCGACTTGGAAAGGGTGGAACACGCCTCCCGCCGACCGGCAACGCGGAGGCATAAAAATAAGACGGGCGTCTTTCACATGAAAGACGCCCGTCTTACAAAAACAAGCTATTTATTACCGAAACAAAAGATAGGGCAGCAGGCGCTGAACATCGTCGTCCGTGAAGTTGGGGAGCCGGCGCAAATCGTCGGCCGAGCGGAGAGGGCCATAGTTGTGGCGCCACTGCCAGATGTCGCCGGCGCGATAGACACGAAGATAGGGATGGCGGACGAGCTGCGACTTCGTGGCGTGATTGACGTCGATGCGCCGCAGGTGCGCGGTGTCCACGCTAACCCATTGTCCGATGTCATCGGGGATGCCCTCGATTTCCAGCAGTTGCTCGGCCGAGGCATAACCACCCAGTGCCTCCCGGTAGCGCACGATACGGGCGGCATAGTAGGAACCGACGCCCGGAATTTTCTTTAGAGCCGTGGTGTCGGCCTCGTTCAGAGACACAGTCTGCCCCGGCCTCAACTTTTCCGGAAAACGGAGCGTATCGCGGTTCGCCCGGGAGACAGCCTCAACCGGAGAATCGCTCCTCACAAGGCGGTCGCGGGAACGCGGAGGTGGTGTCACATACTGATAGCGGCGATGGATGCGGATGTGGCCGGCCAGACGCTCCCAAAGTTCGTTGGTCATGCCGGGAATGCGCTGCACATCTGCGGGCTCATGGTAACGGCCTCCCATGCTTCGGTAGCGATAGATGCCGCGAACCTGAAAAGGGGCAAAGCCCAAACGGAACAGCGTCGTGGAGTCGGCTTCGTTGGGGTCGAAGTCAAAAGTTTCCACCTTCCGTTCGGGACAGGCGTAATACAACTGAGAGGAGCGTTTACTCCGAAGGGACGTCCCCGCTTCTCCGGGCTTTTCGGCATCTCCGGAAGCCTGCGGGGCACTCAACTGCACAAACAGAAGGATGGCGAATCCCAACAATAGGGCCACGCCCAACACGACCACGCCCCTGCGCTCGCCGGATGTAGGCTCAAAATAGGCCATCCTGACTATCGGATTTACTTGCGGAACAATTCATTGTAGAAAATGACGGCGATGGCCAAAGGGGCCACCCAGCGCACCAGAAAGATATAGACACCAAAGAGGCGGACACGCAGCGACCCGCGATTGGTGACCTCGTCGTACACCAACTGACGGTTAAGTTTCCAACCTACGAAGGAACAGATAAGTATGCCGCCCAAGGGGAGAATGATTTTAGCGGACACGAAGTCGAATAGGTCGAACATGCAGAGGCCGCCGATGCGGAAGTCATTCCATACGCCCATGGACAGCGAGCAGACCACGCCCAACAGCATGCAGCCGGACGTGACTATCCACGCCGCACGTTTCCGGGAGAGGTGCCACTCCTCGTGGAGGTAGGCCGTAATGGGTTCGTGCAGCGAGATGGCACTCGTCAGGGCCGCCAACATCAGTAGGACATAAAACAACAGGGAGAACAGGTAGCCGATGAGGGGGACATTATGAAAAGCAGTGTTGAAAACGTGGGGCAGCGTAATGAATACCAAACCCGGCCCGGCATCTGCCTCCACTCCGGGCACCGAAAAGACGGCAGGGAAGATGATGAAGCCGCAGAGCACAGCCACGCAGGTATCTATAAGACTGACGCTCAAGGCCGTCTTTACCAGATTGGTGTCGGAACTGAAATAGGAGGCATAGGTGCACAGGCATCCCATTGCCAGACTCAGCGAGTAGAAAGCCTGCCCCACCGCACTCAATACGACAGAAGCAGTCACCTTAGAGAAATCCGGATTAAGCAGAAAAGCAATACCCTCGGAGAAACCGCTCATCGAAAACGAACAGACCATCAGCACCCCGATGATGAGCAGTAACAGGGGCATCATCAGTTTGGAGAATTTCTCGATACCGTGTTCCACGCCGCGCACAATGATGACATGCACCATGAGTATGAACAATATGGCATAAACAACGGGTTCCCAAGGGCTGCGGACAAAGTTTTGGAAATAGGCGGTATAATCTTTATCTGCCGAGAGTTGATTGAGGAAAGAAGCCACCGTATAGTGGAGCGTCCATCCCGCCACCACGATGTAGTAACAGAAAATCAGGAACGAAACAAACACGCCCTGAATGCCGCCCACGCGCCACCACGTACCGGGGGCTAGACGACGATAGGCGGTAATCGTGTTGGCATGCGTGCTACGGCCGATGACAAATTCACTGACCATCACCGGCACGCCGATAAACAGAACACAAGCTAAATAAATCAAAATAAATGCGGCTCCGCCGTTGTTCCCGACCTCCGTAGGGAAACGCCAGACGTTGCCCAGACCGACAGCAGAACCGACCGTCGCCAGCACCACGCCTATCTTACTTGTGAAATTTCCTCTCTGCTCCATGTTAGCCGAATAATTCGTTGATGAAAACTATCGCCACTCCTAACGGTGCCACCCAACGGGCCAAAAAGCGGAAGAGGCTGTAAAGCCGTACCGGCAGGGCTCCCCAGTTGGTAAGTTGGTCGCGGACTTCCTGCTGAGGCATTATCCAGCCCACAAAGATGCTGATGAACAGTGCGCCAATAGGCATACACAGTTTTGCCGATAAGTAGTCGAACCAGTCGAATACGCCCATCCCGCACAACGTGTATGCCTTCCAAGGCCCAAATGACAGCGAACAGGCAATGCCCAGCACCAGACAGACGGCTGTCACGATGCAGGCAGCGTGCCGACGTTTCATGTGATAGGTATCTGCAAGGAAAGCCGTGGAAATCTCGTGCATCGAGATACTGCTCGTCAGGGCCGCCAAAACAAGCAACAGGTAGAACAGACCGGAGAAGATATAGCCCAAAACAGGCACTGCACTGAAAGTCATATTAAAGACATAGGGCAGGGTGATGAACACCAGACCCGGTCCGGCATCCACACTCACACCCTGCACGGAGAATACGGCGGGAAAGATGATGAAACCGCTCATCACGGCCACCACGGTATCTATCATACAAACGCTCAAAGCCGATGAAACTAACCGGGTACTTCGATTGAAATACGAAGAATAGGTGGTGAGGCAACCGATACCCACACTAAGTGAGAAAAAAGCCTGCCCCATTGCGTTCAGCACCACGCTCCGGGTGACTTTCGAGAAATCCGGTCGAAGCAAGAAAGTCAGTCCCTCCTCTGCTCCGGGCATATTCGCGGAGCAGACAACCAAGACTACAATAATCAGCAGCAACAGGGGCATCATCAGTTTGGAATACTTCTCTATGCCTCGTTCCACGCCGCGCACCACGATCCAGTGGGTGAGCAAAAGAAAAAGGGAGAGGAAGACCAAAGGTTTCCAGGGATTCGAAACGAAAGAGGAGAAGACCTCGGAGAAATTCTGTTCGCCCGACAGGCGACAGGTCAGCGAAAGATAGGTATAGTCCAGTGTCCAACCGGCTATAACCGAATAGAATGACAATATCAGCACACCGGCCAGGACGCCCAGATACCCCACGGCAACAAGAGGAGAGCCCGGAGCGAGTTTCTTCCATGCCCCCACCGTATTGGAGCGCGAACTGCGTCCCATCAGGAACTCACATACCATTACAGGCAGGGCCAAGAAAAGCACGAAACCTAAATAGACAAGAATAAAGGCCGCGCCGCCATTGTCGCCGACCACTGTGGGGAAACGCCAGATATTGCCCAACCCCACGGCAGAACCCGCCGATGCAAGAACCACTCCCAAGTGAGTGGCAAAACGGCCTCTGCCGGTTACTTTTTCCATAGTTTGCTTACAATTCTTACAAAAAACGTCGCAAAAATACAAAAACTTTCGTATTTTTGCAACATAAACTATAGATTATGAAAGCAAGCTACCTCAAAAGATACCCTCTGAGTCATGCCGTTATAGCCATCGTCATCATTCTCTCTCTGGCTCCGATACCCGAAGTCCCCCACCTTCCCAACATCAGTCTACTGGACAAATGGGTACACTTTGTCATGTACGGCGGGGTAGGTTCTGTTATCGGATGGGAGTATCTGCGCCAGCACCACACGGTCTCACGCAAGCGACTGGCAATAGGCGTTGTACTGCTGCCTGCGATATTGGGCGGCTTGTTGGAACTGGCACAAAAGTATCTTACCACGTGCCGAAGCGGCGAGTGGCTCGACTTTGTCGCCAACTGCATAGGCGCGCTGACGGCAGCCGCTATTGTTGCTGTTCTTTCCAGATTTTATAAGGGTTAGCCCTCAGGTGACCGTTGTAATAACGACGGTCGCCGGTGACTTCTTTCCCCACGAAAGCGGGCTTCCCGAATGCCTCCGTCTCTGTCCGGAGTTCGATTTCGGCCACAACCAAGCCCTCGTTGTCGCCATGAAAGTCATCCACTTCCCACGTATGCAGTCCATCGGGACTTTTCACTAAATAACGATGCTTGTCGATGATGCCGGGTTCGCACAATAACAGCAATTCACGCGCATCGTCGGTCGGAATCTCCGTCTCAAACTCATACCGCGAAAGACCGTCCTTACCGGCCGGCCCTTTGATAGTCAGATAAGCCTTTTCGTCACGCATCCGAATCCGCACGGTACGTCCGGGACGAGTGGCGATGTAGCCCTGCCGGATGTGACTGCAAGCGTAAGCCTGCGACTTGTAGTCCTCGCTCACGACAAGGAATTTCCGTTCTATCTCCTGTGCCATCTACATAAAAAGCTAACAACCTGCGTCACAGACGAGGCTCACTTCATCTTCAGTTCTCTTCCGCACCAAATTCCATCAGATAGGCCTTGATGAAAGCGTCTATCTTGCCATCCATCACTCCCGTCACGTCACTGGTCTGATAGTTTGTGCGATGGTCTTTCACACGGCGGTCATCAAATACATAGCTCCTTATCTGACTGCCCCACTCTATCTTCTTTTTTCCGGCCTCCACCTTGGCCTGTTCCTGCATACGGTGTTGCAGTTCCTTGTCATAAAGCATGGAGCGCAGCAGGCGTAAGGCATTCTCTTTGTTCTTGGGCTGGTCGCGGGTCTCGGTGTTTTCAATCAGGATTTCCTCCTCCTCACCGGTATAAGGGTCTTTGTACTGGTAGCGAAGACGCACACCCGATTCCACCTTATTCACATTCTGACCGCCGGCACCACTGGAGCGGAACGTATCCCACGAAATGCGCGCCTGCTCGATGTTCACCTCGATACTATCATCCACCAACGGAGTGACGAAGACGGAGGCAAACGACGTCATGCGCTTGCCCTGGGCATTATAGGGCGATACACGCACCAAACGGTGCACGCCGTTCTCGCTCTTCAGATAGCCATAGGCAAACTCACCCGTAATTTCCAGCGTACACGTCTTGATGCCGGCATCATCACCGTCAAGCATATTGCTGACCACACATTTGTAACCGTTCGACTCGGCCCAGCGCATATACATACGCATGAGCATCTGCGCCCAGTCCTGCGCCTCGGTACCGCCGGCTCCGGCGTTAATCTTGAGCACGGCATCCATCACGTCCTCCTCACGGCGGAGCATATTCTTCAGTTCCAGGTCTTCTATGGCCGCTGCGGTGCGGTGATACAGTTCGTCCACTTCCGCTTCGGTCACCAGTTCTTCCTTGTAGTATTCGAAAGCCAAATCCAGTTCGTCGCAGGACGATTTCACGGCGGCATAGCTCTTAATCCACTTCTCCAGACCCTTCACGAGTTTCATCTGCGCCTCGGCCCGCTTCTGGTCGTCCCAAAATCCGGGTGCCTGCGTGCGCAACTGTTCCTCCTCGTACTGAACTTGCTTGGCCTCTATGTTCAGGTAGTGGTGAAGTTGCTCCACGCGCTCCTTCACCTCTTTCAGTTGTTCTATTGTGATCATTCTCTAAGCTCTTTAAGGAAACAGGGAAGTCCGAACTCCCTATTCCTCATACATTTTATCAATTTCCGCCTTATAGTTCTGATAAACTACGGGGCGCTTCACTTTCAGCGTATTGGTCAGTTCGCCATGCTCCATGCTGAACGGTTCGGGCAGCAGCGTGATGCGCTTCACTTGTTCGTAGTGAGCAAACTCCTGTTGCAGCGTCTCAATACGCTCCATCACCAGTTGCACTACCTCAGGATTGCAACAGAGTTCAGCACGACTTCCGAAGGCCACATGATTCTTCTTGGCCCAGTCCTCAAGCAAGTCATAATTGGGAATGACAAGCGCCGAGACGAACTTGTGCTGATCGGCAATGATGACAATTTGGTCGATATAACGGTCTACGACAAGTTTGGTCTCTATCATCTGCGGAGCGATGTACTTGCCGTTGCTCGTCTTGAAGAGGTCTTTGATGCGGTCGGTCAGGAAGAGTTCGCCATCCTTCATATAACCGGCATCGCCCGTATGGAACCATCCCTCGGCATCAATGGCATTGGCTGTCACCTCGGCCTTGCGGTAATATCCGCGGGTGATGGTGTCGCCCTTGAGCAGAATTTCATTGTTTTCGCCAATCTTCACTTCCACGCAGTCGAGCACACGCCCCACCGAGCCCAGTGTGATGGGCCGGTTCCAACGGTCGCACGACACAGTCGCTGTCGATTCCGTCAGTCCGTAGCCCACCAACATACCTATGCCGCAGGCGTGTACAAATTCTTCCACCTCCACCGGAACCGTGGCACCGGCCGTGGGGAAGAAGTTCTGACGCTCCAGACCGAGGTTTTTCAGCAACAGAGCAATGATGGTCTTCTCGTAGAACTTGTATTTCATCTTCAGTCCGATGGGCGGCACCAGTCCGCGCATGCGGTACTTAACGTTATACTCCTTGCCCACGCGAAGGGCGTCGAGCATGAGGGTGCGCTGCACGGCGTTGCTCGAATTTATCTTCTCCAGCACGCCGGCATACACTTTCTCCCAGAAGCGGGGAACGGCCGACATACACGTGGGATGCACCTCCAGCATGGACTGCAAAATATCCTGCGGCCGCTGATTCACGGCCAACGTACATCCGTAGCTGATGCAGAGATAACTCCACGCCCGTTCGAAGATATGGGTGAAAGGCAGGAAGTCGAGAATGACATCTTTGTCGGACAGCGGCAGTGCCGGAACATGGGCACGGAAGGCTGCGGAATACTGACGGTGGGTCTGCATCACGCCCTTCGACAAACCGGTCGTTCCACTGGTGTACAGGATATTGGCAAGCTCATCGGGTTGTAGTTCCGAGGAGCGTAGCTCCACCTCCGCGTCATAGGGGAAGCCCTCGCCCAAAGCCAGGAACTCATCGAAGTAGATGCTCGTCCGGTCCTGCGGGTTCTTCTTCACTTTCGGGTCGAAGATAATCAGTTTCTTCACCTGCGGCCCGATTTGCATCACACGCACGGCGATATCATACTGGTACTGCTCTCCCACGAAGATGTAGCGGATGTTGGCATCGGAAACGATGTACTTCACCTGCGCCTCGCTACTCGTGGCATAGAAAGGAATCGTCACGGCCCGTATGCCGTAGGCGCCGAAATCCACGAACAGACATTCGGGCATGTTCTGCGAGAACGTGGCTATGTTTTCCTGAACGTCTACCCCCAGACTGAGCAACGCATTGCTGACGAGACGCACACGATGCGAAAATTCGTCCCACGAGTATTCGCACCAACGGCCGAGATCATAGTCACGATACATCAAGGCCGTACGTTTGCCATATCGCTTTGCCTGAGAATGAATCAGGCGACTGAGGGGAGTTTCGTTAAGCATAATATCCCTAATTTAATTGTGTATGCAAATATAACACATAAGCGCAAAAGAACCAAGAAAAAGATGCAATATTTACCTATTTTATTTATCTTTGCAGGCATAACCCCTAATCCCTATTCTCTAATCCCTAATCCCAAAAGAATGCCCATCGACCGACTTACCCAAGAGGCAGTGGAACTGCTGAAACAACTGATAGAAACGCCGCGCATAAGCCGCGAGGAGCAGGAGGCGACCGACCTGCTGGAACAATACATGAGGGAGCGGGGACTCTGCCCGCAGCGCGAGGCCAACAATCTGTGGTGCGTGGCTCCGGACTACGACGGGGAAAGGAAAACACTGCTGCTCTGCGCCCACATCGACACGGTGCGCCCCGTCAGCGGATGGCAGCACGAGCCACACAAGGCGACCCTGGAGGGCGACACGCTCTACGGACTGGGGGCGAACGACGACGGGGCCTCATTAGTGGCCCTGCTGACCGTGTTCTGCGAGTTGCGTTCGGTGCCCCGGAACTACAATCTGGTGTTTCTGGCCTCGGCCGAAGAGGAGGTGAGCGGCCGCAACGGCATCGAGCGTGCCCTACCCCTGCTTCCGCCCATCGACGTAGCTTTGGTGGGTGAACCCACGTGCATGCAACCGGCCATTGCCGAAAAGGGGCTGATGGTGCTCGACGTGACGGAGCACGGACGTGCCGGACACGCGGCCCGCAACGAAGGGGACAACGCCATTTACCATGCCTTGGAGGACATCGAGTGGATTCGCACCACCAAGTTCCCGGAAGTCAGTCCGCTGCTGGGCCCCACAAAAATGACCGTCACCGTCATTGAGGCCGGCACGCAACACAACGTCGTGCCCGACAAGTGCCATTTCGTGGTGGACGTGCGCACCAACGAGCTACACACGAACGAGGACATATATAATAGGATACGCGCGCACGTGAGGGGCGAGGTGACGCCGCGCAGCACACGGCTGTCATCGAGCCGCATCGACCGGGAGCATCCGTTGGTGCGGCGGGCCGTGGAATTGGGCCGCACTCCGTTCGGCAGTCCGACGCTCAGCGACCAGGCTCTGCTCTCGTGCCCCAGTCTGAAAATGGGCCCGGGCGACAGCCGGCGCAGCCACACGGCGGACGAATTTATCCGAATCCCTGAAATCCGGGAGGGCATCGAACTGTATCTGCGCCTGCTCGTGGGCCTCTCGCTATAAATCTGTTCCGGAGGTTTTCCGGAGACCTACCGACGACCATGGTTCGTCCATATATGGACGGAGCCTCGACAATAGTATGGACGAGGACGAGTCCATAGGGCGACCGAAACCGGTCGTCGGGGAGACTTTCGTAAAACGGTAGATTATTTCCCTATCCAGACCTCGGGATTCAGCAATTTGGTTTCCTGACGAAGCTGGAAGTGCAGCACGTAGCGTCCGTTACCGTCATCGGCCACGGTACCCAGCAGGTCGCGGGCTTTCACACGCTGCCCCTTTCGCACAATGACGGACGAGAGGTTGCAATAGACCGAAATGTAACTGCCGTGGCGCACAAGCACGTTCTTCAGACCGCCGAAAGCAAACACGGCCGAAACTTCACCGTCGAAGACCGTGCGGGCACGGGCACCCTGACGGCCGACGTAATTGGTGCCCTTGTTGCAAAGCACCACGTGGGAGTGGCCCGAGGTGTTGGCCCCGTAGTGCGCCCCTATCATGTAGTCGCCGGTGATGGGGACGGGCAGGCGGCCCTTGTTCTGTCCGAAACTTCCGTTGAGTTTCTGCTCCTCGGGCGTAAGCCATTTCGAGCCTTGCCCCTTAGTGCCTCCCGTTGTTGTCGGGGCGGTCGGCTTCGTCGGCGCAACGTTCTTGCCCTTGTTCTGCGCCTGCTTGCGCCGGCGTTCCTCCTCGGCTTTCTTGCGCGCCTGCTCTATCTCAAAGGCCACCACCTCGTCTATCTTCTTCTGCAAGGCGGCTATCTGAGCCTGCCGGGCGGCCACCTCTTTCTGCAAGGCACCGGCTTTCTTCTGCAGGACTTTCACCTGAGTCTGCTGCTCCACCTGCTGACGGCTCAGTTTGGCGCGTTCCTCCACCAGAATGGCCATCTTGCGGTTCATCTCGCTCTTCAGGGCCAGCAAGCGGTTTTGCAGTTCCAGCATCTCTATCTGTTTCGCCTGCACGGCCTCACCCAGCGCCCGCTCATAGAGAGCATACTGGCGGGTATAGCGCAGGCGTCGGTACATCTGTGTCACATCCTTAGCCGACAGGGCGAAAAGTAACGTACTGTTCACCTTCCGGTACCCCTGCGCCTGACGCAGGGCGTGGGTGAACTTTTCCTTCTTCACCGCCAACACGGAGTCGAGCACGTGAATCTCGTGCTGCACACTGTCCACCAGATGTTCCAGACTGTCCAATTCGTGTTCCGTCTCATGGATGTACTGCACACGCACCTCTATCTCGCGGTCGAGATACTCGATGGTCTGCTGTCCCTTCTTCACATCGCGGCGCGTCTTGGTCAGCGCATTCTGCGAGCGCTTCAGTTCCTGCTGCAACTTGGCCTTCTGGTTGTTCAGTTCCTTCACCTTCTTGCTGTTCTGCGCACTGAGGGTAGGAAATACAAATGCCGAATGCTGAATATTGACTACACCGGTCAGCATAGCAAACAATAACAGGATGAATTTCTTATTCGGCATGGCTTTTTCTTTTTACATATCTTCTTTACTTGACAACATTCATCAGGGCCGACATGACACTGTCGTAAGACACCGGCGTGTAACTGGCGGAAATCTCCGTGCGGGTGGGCCAACCGTCAGCGGCCTGCAGCCGGGAGAAGCTGAAAATGGCCTGATGGGCCGACGCGCCCGTCGCGAAAGCAATCCGGCCGGGGAACGTTCCGTTGCCCAGCGGCTGCCAGTTGTCATACGTCCACGTCAGTGCCTTTGTCTTCGACTCGGCTGCATCGCCCCAGAAGATGGCCTGCAAAGTGTCGAAATCTATTCCGGCCTCACTCAGCGCGGGAATGTCACTGTAAGCCGCCTTGCAATAGCGTTTGTTCATGCGGTCGAGAATAAGGATGTAGTCACGCGTCAGTTCCATCGTTCCCACATTTACGCTGACGAGGAGCGTGAACACGAGGTTTATCTGAACGACATCGTTGTACTTCAGCCGATAGTTGCCGCCCAACTTCACGTTTTTCGAACCCGATTGCAACGTCAGGTTCAGTTTGGCAGTCAGGGTCTCCACGTCGGTCTTCCGCTTTTTCACGTTCTCCACACGCCCTTTCTTGTCCTTTTTGCTTACTTTGTTCCCGCTGTGCCCTTTGGGTTCCGCTTCCGGCTGCTCCGGCTCTGCGGTACTTATATCGGGCGTATGAACCGCGGAAGCCCCCGTTACGGCATCGCTTTCCCGGTTGGCATGGCGCGACGAGCGGCACGACACGGTCAGGACTGCCGCCGTCACGAGCATAATCATCAATCGTACTATTCTCATTCTCGTAAATATTTCTTCTGTTTCAGTTTTTCCTCAAGCAAGGCACTCTCCGAACCTTTCTGCAAGGCCAGCGACCAGTAGCGCAGAGCCTGCTCCTCCAGACCATTCTGTATATAGATGTCTCCGGCATGCTCCAGCAGGTCGGCATGGAGTTCCTCGTCGGCAAGCAGCACGCTGTCGGGCGCGGAGGGCGGTACCACGCGGTCGATGTAGAACTTGGCCATAACGTGGTTTTCCTGCATGAAGAGCACCCACGCATACGTATCTAAATACGTTTTGTTCAGCGGTGCTAGTTTGATGGCACGGTAGGCCATCTTTTCCGCCTCGCCGAGCCGCTCGTTGCGCAGGCTCAGGTAGTAGGCGTAATTATTGAGGGCCGCCACATTCTCGCTGTTATAGACCAGGCAACTGTCGTAAGCGGCAAACGACTCCTGCCAGCGTCCCTGTTCGTTGTAAAGCTCGCCCAATATCTCGTACATTTCCGAGACATGCTCCGGATTGGCATTCTCATTCACCTGCCTCAATCCGTTGTGCAGTGTTTCCAGTGCCTGTTCCGTCTGCTTCAACTGGGATTGGGCAATGCCCAAATACAGATAGAACATCAGGGACTCCGGATGCGCATTGATGCCCATGCGGCAGATTTCCATCACGTTCTCCATATCCCGTTCGCTCAGGTAATAAACCAGCAGGCGGGAGAGCGCCATGTCGTTCAGCGGGTCTACCCGCAACAAGTCGCGCAGGGACAACGCGATGGTGTCGGGCGAGGCCTGTATCTTCATCAGGTAGGCCGTACGGACGGTGTACATCTCCACCGTGGGAGACAAGCGCACCAAACTGTCGAGCATGGGTCGTATGCGTTCGCGCGTTTCGGGCGTTGCGTTCAGTTCCTGTATCACCATGTTGGCCAGTGACCGCCGCAGTTCGGGCGACGTGCGCGGCGCATAGAGCAGCGAATCCCGCAGGTGTATGCTGCGCTCCGGTTGCCCGATGTGTTCGTAATACTCCATCATGGCCAGCCGCAGGTCGTCGTTTTCCGGGTCGGTTTCCCGGACGGCCTCAAAACATTCCAGAGCCTTCTTCGGGTCGTTGTTCTCCAAGTAGCAGCGGCCGCAGATGAGCGAGACGCGCAGGTCGTAAGGATTTTCTTTCTGTAAATCCACCAGCACGCCATAAGCACTCTCTTTCTCGCCTTTATCCAAGTAAAGCGAATACTTCTGAAGTCCGGTGTGCATGTTGCGGCCTTCGAGGAGTTCTATCCGGTCGAGAGCAGAAATGGCATCGTCCGTCTGTCCGTTGGCCTTGTAAAGCTCCACCAACTGATAGAGCACATCGGAGCGCCGGGACTGCAACTGCGATAGCCGCTCCACGTAAGGGATGGCCTTATCGTTCTCGTTCCGCGCCAGATAGGCGGCAGCCAACATCTGCACGTAACGCGGATTGCTCCCGTCGAGCTCCACCACCCGGCGGAAGAGTTCCGTTCCCAGACTATCCTGCCCCGTGTAGAACTTGAGGTAGGCCAGTTCATAAAGTACATCCGGGTCATCGGGATTGATGTTCAGGCAATGTTGAAAGAGGTCGTGCGCTTCGGTCAGGCGTCCCGCCAGTTTCTGTTTGATGCCTTCCTGATAGCAATAGGACAGGCGACGGGCATCGGACGCCGTCAGACGAGGCACCGCACCTGCGGAACGGACTTTCCGCCGCTTCGCCCCGGCCGGCCCCACCGCCAGCAACAACGCTATGATGACAAGCAACAGTTTCTTCACGCTCTCACTCCTCCGGTTTATTCTTGTTTCGTTCCGCTCACCATCCGGTATGCCCGAATCCGCCTTCTCCACGCTCCGTCTCGTCCAGCACCTCCACAGCCACCAGTTCCGGCTGTTCGTGGCGCGCTATCACCATTTGGGCGATGCGGTCACCATCGTTGATGACAAAAGGTTCCTGTCCGAGGTTCACCAGAATGATACATATCTCGCCCCGATAGTCGGCATCTATGGTTCCCGGCGTGTTCAGCACCGTGACGCCGTGCTTCAGGGCCAGTCCGCTGCGGGGACGCACCTGTGCCTCATAACCGGCCGGCAGTGCCATACGCAGCCCGGTGGGGATAAGACAGCGCTGCAAAGGGTTGAGCGTAACCGGTTCGTCGAGATTCGCGCACAAGTCCATGCCCGCAGACTGCGGGGTGGCGTAGCGCGGCAAAGCATGGTGTGAACCGTTGATGATGCGTACTTCCGTCATGATTTCAAATGCTTATTTAGGAGTTTAGGAATCTTTTAGCGTGCAAAAATAATGATTTTATGACATATTCCCGCTCTTTTCTTTGAAAAAGATAAGATTTTACGTTACTTTTGCATTATGAAATGGGAACAGTTACTCTCCAACAAGCGTTTGGGGCAGGAAAAGGCACCGCACCGCGAAGACGACCGGTCGGAATTTCAACGTGACTTCGACCGCCTTATTTTTTCCGCACCTTTCCGCCGCCTGCAGAACAAGACGCAGGTTTTCCCCCTGCCGGGAAGCATCTTTGTCCACAACCGTCTGACGCACTCCCTGGAGGTCAGCAGCGTAGGACGCAGTTTAGGCAACGATGTCAGCCGTCTGCTCCTCGAACGCCACCCCCACCTGCAAAAGACCCACCTCACGGAAATGGGCAGCATCGTAAGTGCGGCCTGCCTCGCCCACGATTTGGGCAATCCGCCTTTCGGGCACAGCGGAGAGCGCGCCATCGGTGCCTACTTCAGTGAAGAGAACGGCCGCAAGTACGAATCCTATTTCTGCGATGAAACGGGCGATTCCCTCACTCCCGAGCAGTGGCAGGATTTGGTTCACTTCGAAGGAAACGCCAACGCTTTCCGTCTGCTCACCCACCACTTCAAGGGCCGCCGCGAGGGGGGCTTCGTCATGACCTACTCCACGTTGGCGAGCATCGTCAAGTACCCCTACCCCAGCAGTCAGGCCTCGAAGAAAGGCAAGTTCGGATTCTTCCAAAGCGAACTGCCCGACTACCGCAAAATCGCGCAGGAATTGGGCATCAAGAAAGTGCGCAATGCGCAAGGAGGTGAGCAATATGCCCGCTACCCATTAGTGTACCTCGTGGAGGCCGCCGACGACATCTGCTACCAAATCATGGACATCGAGGACGCCCACAAACTCAAGATACTGACAACGGAGGAGACGACGCACCTGCTCATCTCGTTCTTCGACGAAGCGAAACAACAGGAGATAAAAGCACGGCTGAGCACGCTTGACGACGCCAACGAACAGATTGTCTACCTGCGCTCAGTGGTCATCAGTCTGTTGGAAAGCGAATGCGTCCGTGTCTTCACCGAGAACGAGGAGCGCATACTCGACGGCACGTTCGAGGGCAGCCTCATCGACCACATCAGTCCCACACCCGACCGGGCCTACCGGCAGTGTGTGGAGACGTCCGTGGCCAAAATCTACCATGCCCGAATGGTGGTGGACATCGAGATTGCCGGTCACAAGGTCATCACTCGCTTGCTCGACCTCATGCTGGAGGCCGTCACCCACAGCGACCGCACCTATTCCCGGATTCTCATCAGCCGCGTCAGTCCGCAGTACGAGATTCTGGCTCCCACACTCTACGAACGCATGCTGGCCGTGCTCGACTACATTTCGGGCATGACAGACGTGTTCGCCCTCGACCTCTACCGAAAAGTCACCGGCATGAGCCTCGCTACGGTTTAATTTTGTAAAAAATACGATGTGCACCGCTGAATATCTGTTCGGGATGTTCGGCGGCAAATGTGTCGATGTGGCGCATACGCTTCTCCTGCAATATCTCGTCCACGGCAATCAAAATTCCCGTTTCCTCCACGTCGCCGAATCCGTCGTTGATGGCCGTCCCGAAGAGCTTCATCGTCGGGCTCAGTCCCATGTACGCGTTCACCAACGGCGGAATGTTGTACCCGAGGTCGCGCACCGCGCGGTTCAGTATGCGGTAGTCCTTGCGGAAGTCGGCCTCCACGAACAACTCCTCAAACATCTTGGGGTCATGCTCCAAAACCAGCGGTTCCATCGGCACAATCAGGTTGTCGGGGTCGGGGAAATGTTTGTTCAGGAAGTAGAGAATCATATCACGCGCCATGCGGTCGTAGGAAGGATACATGGTGAATTTCCCAAACAGGTAGCGCACCGAGGGTTCAATGACAACCAACGCCCCCAGACCGTCCCACAGGTTATCCAGTGCATAAAGCCCCTTTCGCCCCATGCGGGTACTTTGGTATTCGAGAGTGACGAAAGAGCGTCCCAGTTCGATGGTGTAGGGAGCATATTCGCGCATGAACTTCTCGCTGAAGCGGAACAGATGGCTCGTGGCCAGACGGGGCTGTCCGGTCTCGGCATCCACGGGCCAGTTTTTGCCCAGCAGGTAGCGGTAGCCTCCGAGAATTTCCTCATGTTCCGGGTCCCACACGAGGAGTTGGCTGTAAGGATGTTCCCCGGTATCAAATTCGTCGAGGTCGAGTGCCTTTCCCGTACCGCCGCCGGCATCGCGGAAAGCGATTTCGCGCAGGCGGCCGATTTCGCGCACAACGTTGGGCGAGTCCTGCCACGTGACGATATACACCTCGTTGTCACTCTTATTGGTGAAACGCAGACGCTTCTCCTCCGTCAGTTCTTTCTTCAGCAACTCACGCGGCACGCGCTCAATGATTTTCTCCATAACGTTTCTCTCCTCCCTTATATCTTATAAACTTCCTCTCTCACAAAATCCGCCCATTCCATCGGCGTTTTCTCCGGCCCGAACGTCTGCCACGGAATCGGTTTCCCGATGCGCAGCGTGTAGTGCCCCCCGACGGAGCGATACATCTCGTCCGGCAGCAGTGCCATGGCAAGGTTGGGCAGGTGGAACCGCTTGCAGAAGTTCGCCACCGAATAAAAGCGGTCGGAGTTCTGCCCCACAAAGTGGATGGGCACCACGTCCCGCTGATACTTCCGGCTCTTGATGACAAACGTCTTGCGCCACGGCAGGTCTCTCACTACCCCATTCGTGCGGCGGCTGCACAGCCCGGCGGGGAACATGATGACGTGGTTCCGGCCGGAGAAGATGGCTTCCACCATTTCCGGCAGGTTGCGGGACTGCGCTCCTATCTTGTTCACGGGCACGCACAGCGGGGCGAGGCCGCGGAGGTTCATCAGAAAGTCATTCACAAGGTAGCGGATTTCCCCGTCGTAATGCTTACCGAGCACGGCACCCAGCGTCACTCCGTCGATGGCACCCAGCGGATGGTTGCAGACGAAGGTGCAGTAGGGGCTGCCCTTGGCGGGCAGATTCTCCAATCCCTCCACCGTGACCGTCACACCGAGGTAGTCCAGTCCGCCCTGGCAGAAATCGACGCCCTCGCGTCCCTGACGCAGGTAGACGTTGAGGAAGTCCTCGTGGATAAGGCGTCGCAACGCCGAAAAGACGAAACGGGGAATGTATTTCGCACGCGCTCCTGCCCGCTTCCGGACAATCGCCTCGATGTCTATCTCAACAGGTGACATGGCTCTTTTAACGAATACTTACAGTGCGGTTATTGATGCGGTACCGGCCCCGGGGCAGTCCGTTGAGCCAGTTCACGCCGGGTGTCAGTTGCATGACGAGGTACAAAGCTCCGCCCTGCGTGTAGATAGGCAGAATCTGTTCATGCTTCGAGGTGACGCGCAGGCTCCTGCCTTTCACCGCCATCTTCACGGGATGGGCACTCTGCGCCAGACGTCCTGCCGGAGTGCCCGTCCACAGGGGGACTTCCGCCACGGCCAACGAGTCCTTCTGCAGCCGAGGATTGACCTGACGGTCGGCCACAGCCCGGGTGCTTGTCAGTCCGAGGAGGGCCAACAGGACGAAGCGGGACGGATGTCGGAATACATTCATAGCGGAAGGCTTCTTTGCTTTATGTGCAAAAGTAACCCATAAATGGCGAAAATGCAAATAAATTCGGCAGGATTTGCGCCTTGTACCGAAATTGCGCATTCATTTCGTCGGGAGCATAAGGGCGAAGCGGGCCGACGGTCGTGTTCCATGCGTAGCAGGACTACATTATTCAGAGGCGACCGGTTAATTATTCGCTCACCTTTGAATAA
>CAMWQU010000023.1 GCA_947176535.1 uncultured Prevotellaceae bacterium | reverse complement strand
TCATAAATATGGACACCACCTACTGGGGGCGCCATTTCGGACTTGTAATAATAAAGGATACATTCCGGAACAAAATATTGTGGCATAGATTTGTACATAATGAAATATTGCTGTCCGATAAAACTTTTTAAGGTCAGAAAAAATTAGGCCTGATTCCATTTGCAGGAATCAGGCCTTTTTGGTTATTTAGTTGTCGTCAAACAAAACTCAATAACCATGCGCAAAAATAGTCATTTTAGCGGACAGCCGCTATATGGTCAGGTGATAAAATTACTTGACAAGTCAAAAATTCTTGATTTCAGCCGTGAAAACGGTGGTGAGCGATACACCAAACGCTTCAACTGCTGGATTCATTTGGTGGTGATGCTCTATGCCGTGATAATGCGATTCGACTCATTACGTGAGATAACAGCCTCTTTGCTTGCAGAGACACGCAAACTGGCACACCTGGGCATCACCTTCAAGATCGGACGCAGTACACTCGCAGATGCCAATGCAAGACGTCCGGAAGCCATATTCGAGGCCATTTACCGAGACCTGTATGCTACTTACCGGCACGTCCTTTCATCGGACAGCCGAAGCGGCAAGCCCCCAAAATGGATGAAGCGACTTCAGATTATAGATTCAACGACAATAACGCTGTTCTCCAATCTACTTTTCAAAGGTGTCGGCCGCCATCCAAAGACCGGTAAGAAGAAAGGAGGCATCAAGGTACATACCGTCATCAATGCCAATGAGGGAGTTCCTCCGATATAAAATTCACCTCGGCGGCAACAAATGACTCTTTCATGCCCAAACCAACTTCGCTGAGTAAAGGCGACATCATGGCAATGGATCGTGCATATATCGATTATGCAAAGTTCCAGCAGCTTACTGAGCGCGGCGTGATATACGTCACCAAAATGAAGAAAAATCTGAAATACAGCATCCTGACAGACACGATGTATCAGACTCCGGATGGTCTGATGGAACTCCGAATACAAGGTGTGGAATTTGTAAAGCAGACCAAGGGCGGAGAAACAATACGCCACAAATCGCGTATAATCACCTATGTGGATACAAAAAAACGCAAACTTATATCATTGCTGACAAACGATATGGATTTTGACCCGGATGAAATTATTGCCATATACAGACAACGGTGGGAGATTGAACTACTATTCAAACAGATAAAGCAGAACTTCCCATTGAAATACTTTTATGGAGAAAGTGCAAATGCGATCAAAATCCAGATATGGGTAACGCTCATTGCAAACCTGTTGATGATGGTGATGCAAAAAGGACTGAGACGTCAATGGAGCTTCTCAGGCCTGGCAACAATGGTCAGAATAACTCTCATGTACTACATAGACTTCTTCAGTCTGTTTAATAATCCCGAAAAGGAGTGGGAAATCATCCTTTCTGAAGCCTCCGGAGTACCGCCAGAACCATCTCTTTTTGACTGAGGGGGCTTGTAATTTAAAAAAGAAGACTCGAGCACCGTAAAACCAGCGTTCGAGTCATACCTTTTAGCAATTTCTGACTTTCATCGGACAGTAATAATAATGAAAACGTCTTGGATTATCTGGATGGCGTAGAAGGCTGCAGAGCCACGGTTTCAGAATCTATGGTATCGTCTGCGACAGTATGCGCGGACTGTTTCCGGCATTGAAAACCTATCCGGTACAGATGTGCCAATATCATATGATACAGATAGTCCAGCAAAGCCTGACCTGGAGACTTCTGTGGAACTTCGGGGCTTGTTATGCAGCTGAGCCGGATTCCGGAAGATATTTTCCGTACCGAACTTGCCTATGGCAACAAAGATGAAGGGATTTTCTTGCCGAGAAGTCAATAGGTGCTAACAGACGCATGCACTATACTCATCCGCTACCGAGAGCGACATACCGTTCCATCCGTTTCTATCTGCCTTATCTATGGATCTATGAACATTATCCGGACGGTGCATTTCGAATAGAAATGTGGTCATAGGAGGTCTAAACCAAAGGCTCAAAACGCTGTTAAGGAACCATAGTGGGATATCAAGCCAAAGGATAATGAAACTGTTGGAGGAGCATATTGCTCGGCATTATTGCCCCCGTAAATATAGAGGGAAAACTGTCTGCCTACTTTTTTGGTTTGCAATTAGTCTTCAGCGAAATACAATGGCAATTTAAAAAGAAAGAGCTTGATACAAAATTATATCAAACTCTTCTCTTTATCAGATGATGATTATTTTTTTATTAATGAGCAATTTTTGATGTCCTTGTAACCCCTGAAATTAGCTCAACGAACATTTATTCTGCAGGATTCACTTCTACAGTAGCCTCTGCAGCATCACTCACAGGAGCTTCTGAGACTACTGTATTCTTCTTGCTACGACGAGTACGCTTAGCTTTCTTCTGAGTTTTAGCCATATTCTCGTCAAAATCCACAAGTTCAATGAAACAAGTGGCAGCAGCATCACCTTGCCGAAAACCAGTTTTGATGATGCGAGTATAACCACCAGGACGCTCAGCCACCTTCTCAGAAATAACCTGAAAAAGTTCGGTTACAGCATATTTATTCTGCAAATAACTGAATACGACACGACGACTAGCCGTAGTATCTTGCTTCGAGCGATTGATCAGCGGCTCTACGTATTTACGCAAAGCCTTAGCCTTCGCCACGGTTGTATTGATCCTCTTATGCATTATCAAAGAGATCGCCATATTAGCAAGCATAGCATCGCGGTGAGAAGCGGTGCGGCTAAGATGATTGAATTTCTTATTATGTCTCATTTTTTAATTTTCTTTATCAAGTTTATACTTAGAGATGTCTGTTCCAAAAGAAAGATTCAGACGTTCAAACATATCATCAAGCTCCATCAGAGATTTCTTACCGAAATTGCGGAACTTCAGTAAGTCCGTTTTGTTGAACTGAACGAGATCCCCCAAGGTTTCCACATTGGCGGCTTTTAGACAATTGAGAGCACGAACACTCAAATCCATATCCACCAATTTCGTTTTGAGTAATTGACGCATATGCAGAATCTCTTCATCAAATTCTTCATTGCTCTCCCCATCGGAATTCTCTAACGTGATCTTTTCATCAGAGAACAACATAAAGTGATAAATCAATATCTTAGCAGCCTCTTTCAAAGCATCCTTCGGATGAATTGATCCATCCGTCGTAACTTCTAAGATTAACTTTTCGTAGTCAGTTTTCTGCTCTACACGATAGTTTTCGACTGCATACTTCACATTGCGAATAGGAGTATAAATAGAATCTATAGGGATTACATTAACATCAGTGCAGAATTCACGATTCTCATCTGCCGGAACATAACCACGCCCCTTATTAACGGATATCTCGATCTGCATCGTCGCCTTAGGATCCAAATGGCAAATAACCAACTCTGGGTTTAACACTTCAAATCCAGTCAGATACTTGTTAAAGTCACCAGCTTTCAACTCAGTCGTTTTCTCAACAGTGACACTAATTTTCTCATTCTCGAATTCGTCAACTATTTGTTTGAACCTAACTTGCTTCAGATTCAGTATAATGTTGGTTACATCCTCCTTTACACCAGGAACGGTAGCAAACTCATGTTCAACGCCATTGATAGCAATGGTATTGATTGCGAAGCCGTCCAATGATGACAGCAGAATTCGGCGTAAAGCATTACCTACGGTAGTACCAAAGCCACCTTCCAAAGGACGGAATTCGAACTTGCCGTACTTCTCGTCCGCAGCCAACATTATAACTTTTTCAGGTTTTTGAAATGCTAATATCGCCATTATGATTCTATTATTTAGAGTACAACTCAACTATCAACTGCTCTTTGATATTCTCAGGAACATCAGCCCGTTCGGGCTTATGCAAGTACTTGCCTGATTTACTATTCTCATCCCACTCTAGCCAAGGGTATTTAGAGTGGTTGAAACCAGCCAAAGCAGCCTCGATAACCTCAAGAGATTTGCTGCGCTCACGCACACCTACAATCTGACCGGGAACAACACTATAAGAGGCAATACCAACAACTTTCCCATCAACCGTAATGTGACGATGGTTTACCAACTGACGAGCGGCAGCACGAGTAGGAGCAATGCCAAGGCGATATACGATATTATCAAGACGACTCTCCAGATTCTGTATCAGAATTTCACCAGTGATTCCACTCGTACGAGCGGCCTTTTCAAACATATTACGGAACTGTTTCTCTAATACACCGTAAGTATAGCGGGCCTTCTGTTTCTCGGCCAACATGGTTCCATACTCAGAAGTCTTTCTTCTACGGTTGTTTCCGTGCTGACCGGGAGGGTAGTTTCTTTTCGAAAGAACTTTGTCAGCACCAAAGATAGGCTCACCAAAACGACGAGCAATTTTTGTTTTTGGTCCAATATATCTAGCCATAATTCTACTTTTTCAGCAATCAAACAGGGTAGCAGCCGCGGTCACAGAAAGGAAATGTAAGCCAAGAGACCTGTTTGTTGCAAGTTTCTTTATTGCATCTTAACTCTATAATTATACTCTTCTTCTCTTAGGAGGACGGCAACCATTGTGAGGAAGTGGAGTCACGTCTACAATTTCAACTACCTCAATACCTGTACCATGCACTGTACGAATAGCAGATTCACGACCATTTCCAGGACCCTTCACATAAGCCTTTACCTTTCTTAAACCCAGATCATATGCAACCTTTGCACAATCCTGAGCGGCCATCTGGGCTGCATACGGTGTGTTCTTTTTAGAACCGCGGAAACCCATCTTACCAGCAGAAGACCAAGAAATAACCTGACCTTCACCGTTGGCCAAAGACACAATGATGTTGTTAAAAGAGCTGTGTACATGAAGCTGACCCATAGCATCAACTTTCACTACTCTTTTCTTAGCTGCGACTGTTTTCTTTGCCATATTTATTTATTATTTAGTAGCCTTTTTCTTATTTGCAACGGTCTTCTTTTTACCCTTACGTGTGCGGGCATTGTTTTTTGTGCTTTGTCCACGAACAGGCAAACCGTTACGATGACGAACACCACGATAGCAACCGATGTCCATCAAACGCTTAATATTCATTGCAATCTCCGAACGAAGATCACCCTCGACCTTATATTCGGCCCCAATAATCTCACGAATCTTGGCAGCCTCGTCATCAGTCCAGTCTACTACTTTCTTGTCACGATTAACTCCAGCCTTGTCCAAAATCTTAGCAGAGCTACTACGACCTATACCATAAACATAGGTCAAAGCGATTTCGCCTCTCTTGTTCTGAGGTAAATCAACACCAACAATTCTTATTGCCATATATCAAATACTTTTCTTGCAATGTTTATCAACCCTGACGCATCTTGAACTTAGGGTTCTTTTTGTTAATTACATACAAACGTCCCTTGCGACGGACAATCTTGCACTCTGGAGTACGTTTCTTAATAGAAGCTCTTGTTTTCATATTTAGTTCTTTATTTGTATCTGAATACTATTCGCCCCTTTGACAAATCATACGGGCTCATTTCAACTTTTACCTTATCTCCTGGTAGAATCTTGATGTAATGCATTCTCATCTTTCCTGAAATATGTGCCGTTATCTCATGCCCATTTTCCAATTCTACATGAAACATTGCATTTGAAAGGGACTCTACGATAACCCCATCTTGTTCTATTGCGGACTGTTTTGCCATTTCTTGTATTCTATTTTTTGCTTTCTATTTTCTCTATTTCTTCAAACGAAGATAGGATATCAACTTTCCTCTGATGAACTGCAATGGTATGTTCAAAATGTGCAGCAGGCTTTCCATCACAAGTTTTTATTGTCCATCTATCTTTCGCCATATAGATTTTAGGACTACCCATTGTGATCATCGGCTCAATGGCAATACATAAACCGTTTTGTATCTGAGGGCCATTCCCTCTGTGCCCATAATTAGGCACTGGTGGATCTTCATGCATCTTCTGCCCTATCCCATGACCAACAAACTCACGGACAACGCCAAAGTTATGAGCCTCACAATGTTCTTGTATCACACATCCGATGTCTCCAATCCGCTTTCCAACCAAGGCTGTCTCTATACCACAATAGAGTGCCTCTTTTGTTATATTAAGCAGATGCTGAACCTCCTCTGAGATTTCACCTACACAAAAAGTGTAGCAAGAGTCACCATTATAACCATTTAAAAGTATTCCACAATCAACCGAAACAATATCACCCTCTTTCAGGGGGCTATCATTAGGTATCCCGTGTACAACCTCATCGTTCACAGATGCACATATAGACGCAGGAAACGCTTCACCACCGCATGGATTTGGAAATCCCTTAAAAGTGGGAACCGCTCCATTGTCTCTTATGTACTCTTCGGCAATCTTATCCAGTTGTGACGTTGTCACTCCAGGTTTTATCACCTTTCCGATCTCTGAAAGCGTTGCTGAAACCATAAGGTTAGCCGCCCTCATCAATTCAATCTCATCCTCTGTCTTCAGAAATATCTTCATAGATACTCCTTAATAGGCTGACACTCCTGTACGACCATGAATCCTACCAGAACTCAATAAGCCATCATAATGCCTCATCAACAAATGACTTTCTATCTGTTGTAGTGTGTCAAGGACAACACCAACCAATATCAGAAGAGATGTACCTCCAAAGAAATGTGCAAACTCCGGCTTTACGTCAAGTAAACCTGCAAATGCGGGCATACATGCAATAAAAGCAAGAAATACAGACCCAGGAAGCGTGATATGAGTCATGATACTATCCAGATAATCCGCTGTTTCTTTTCCAGGACGCACACCAGGAATAAACCCATTATTACGTTTTATATCTTCTGCCATCTGAACAGGATTCATCGTAATTGCAGTATACAAGAAAGTAAATGCTATTATTAAAAACGCAAATACCATGTTGTATTGCCAACTGGTGTAATCTGACATTACAATTGCCACGCGTGTCCAAAATCCACTACCCTCTGCAATAAAACCAATCAGATTCGACGGAATAAACATAATCGCTTGAGCAAAAATAATAGGCATTACATTGGCTGCAAATAACTTTAACGGAATATACTGACGTGCACCACCAATCTGCTGTCCACGTACCATACGCTGAGCATACTGCACAGGCACCTTACGTGTTCCCTGAACTAACAATATTGCAGCCAAGACTACAGCAAAAAGGACTATAAGTTCTGCTAAGAACATAATAAGTCCACCTCCGGAAAGAGCAGTGAAACGGGACACCAATTCCTGACTAAATGCCTGAGGGAAACGAGCAATAATACCCAACATAATGATGATAGAGACACCATTACCAATGCCCTTATCTGTAATACGCTCTCCCAGCCAGAGAATAAACATACTTCCTGCTGCCAAGATGACAGCTGAGGAAATCATGAATGCAGTCCAACTTACATTGGGATTTAGCGCACCAGCAGCCTGATGCTGAAGAGTCATCAAATAAAAAGGACCTTGGAAGAGAAGGATAAAGATGGTCAAATAACGCGTATATTGATTTATTTTACGGCGACCACTCTCCCCCTCACGTTGCATTTTCTGGAAATAAGGAACAACAACGGCCAATAACTGAATAACGATAGAAGCTGAAATGTAAGGCATGATTCCCAATGCAAATATAGATGCGTTAGAGAATGCACCGCCAGAAAACATATTCAACAAAGACATCAAGCCTTCGCTTGTCTGCTCACGCAAGGCTGTCAACTTCTCGGGGTTAATTCCAGGAAGCACCACGAACGAGCCAAACCGATATATAGCAGCAAAAAGGAGGGTTACCAAAAGTTTGGATCGCAACTCCTCGATAGCCCATATATTCTTAATTGTCTTTATAAACTTCATAATTTAAGTTATTACAATTTAGTAACCGTGCCACCTACATTCTGAATAGCAACTTCTGCAGCAGCAGAAAAAGCATTAGCCGTAACATCAACCTTGGTCGTCAGCGTCCCCATAGCCAATACCTTCACCAAAGTCTCACTTTTGATGACACGATTGGCTTTCAGCTCTGCTATACCAATTGTTGTAACGCCCTTATCAGCCAAAGCCTGAAGAGTAGACAGATTTACAACCTGATACTCAACACGGTTAATATTCTTAAATCCAAATTTGGGTAGACGGCGCTGCAAAGGCATCTGACCACCCTCGAAACCAATCTTTCTCTTATAGCCAGAACGAGCCTTGGCTCCCTTATGACCGCGAGTAGACGTACCACCCAATCCAGAACCCGGTCCACGACCAATACGACGACGGGAATGAGTAGAACCTGCAGCAGGCTTCAAATTATCTAATTTCATATCTTTATCGAATTAACTTTTGATTTTTAATTAGTCAATCACCTTAACCAAGTGATGAACGGTCTGAATCAAACCACGATTAGAAGCATTATCTTCAATCTCTACAACGTGATTCATCTTACGCAATCCCAGAGTGTCGAGTGTGGCTTTCTGGTAGCGAGGCGCATGAATACGACTTCTTACTTGCTTAACTTTAATAGTTGCCATAGTATAATACCTCCTTATTAGCCTCTAAATACTTTTTCAAGACTTATTCCACGCTGAGCAGCAATAGTCTTTGCATCACGTATCTCGGACAGAGCTGTTATTGTAGCCTTTACAAGGTTGTGAGGATTTGAAGATCCTTTTGACTTAGCCAAAACATCTTTCACTCCAACACTATCCAACACAGCGCGCATTGCACCACCGGCAACAACTCCTGTACCAGGAGAAGCAGGCATGATCAACACCTCAGCACCTCCAAATTTTGCAGTAGCCTCATGAGGAATTGTTCCCTTAACAACAGGGACACGCACCAAATTCTTTTTAGCAGCTTCCACACCTTTAGCAATAGCCGCAGTTACTTCACCAGCTTTACCAAGGCCCCAACCAATGATGCCGTTTTCATTTCCAACAACAACTATTGCGCTGAACGTGAAAGTACGACCTCCTTTTGTCACTTTCGTAACACGGTTGATAGCAACTAATCTGTCCTTTAATTCGATATCGCTATTTATTTTAACTCTATTAAATGCCATAATTCTTTAGAATTTAAGTCCACCGTTACGAGCTGCATCAGCCACTTCTTTCACACGACCATGGTACAGATAACCATTGCGGTCAAACACTACTGTTGTGATACCTGCCTCAAGAGCTTTCTTTGCAATAAGTTCACCAACCTTAGCAGCCTGCTCTTTTTTGGGACAAGTTTCCATACCCAATGAAGAAGCAGCTACCAAGGTAGCACCTGCAAGGTCATTGATAATCTGTACATATATTTGTTTGTTGCTGCGGAACACTGACATACGTGGACGCTCTGCAGTACCAGAAATCTTATTACGAACTCTGTGCTTGATCTTAATTCGTCTTTCTATTTTTGTTGTCATGATTTTCACGTTTTAATGTTACTTAGCACCTGCAGACTTACCAGACTTTCTACGAATCTGTTCGCCAATAAACAAAATACCCTTACCCTTATACGGTTCAGGCTTACGGAAAGAACGAATCTTGGCACACACCTGCCCTAAAAGCTGTTTGTCGCAGGATTTCAAGATGATTTGTGGATTCTGGTTTCTCTCTGACTTTGTTTCTACCTTGATTTCAGAAGGCAACTGAATAAATATGCTATGTGTATAGCCCAAAGAGAATTCAACGAGATTACCTTGATTTGAAACACGGTAACCTACACCAACAAGTTCCATCTGTTTCTCATATCCCTGTGACACACCCACAACCATGTTGTTAATGAGGGCACGATATAAACCATGGAAAGATTGCTTCTGCTTTTTCTCCACAGTGTCATTGTTCTCATCTATTTCCAGATTCAAAACACCATCTGAGAAATTCAATTTAATAGAGGGATGAACAGCTTGAGTCAATTCACCTTCCTTACCTTTTACAGTAACCACATTATCATCGCTGATAGTCAAAGTTACACCTGAAGGGATTGTAATAGGTAGTTTTCCAATTCTAGACATAATTCAATCCTCCCTAATTAATATACAAAACAAAGAACTTCACCACCAACTTTCAGTTCTGCGGCTTCCTTGTTTGTCATTACACCCTTGGATGTCGATAAAATTGCAATACCTAATCCGTTTATAACTCTTGGCATGTCTTTGTAACCAGTGTACTTACGCATGCCAGGCTTCGAAATACGAATCAACTTCTTGATTGCATTCGATTTTGAAGCATTGTCATACTTCAAGGCAATCTTGATAGTTCCCTGAGGCCCATCCTCAACAAACTGGTAGTTCAAGATATAGCCTTTCTCGAAAAGGATCTTCGTAATCTCCTTTTTCAAGTTTGACGCCGGGCACTCCACAACTCTGTGTTTTGCTTGAATTGCATTGCGCAACCGTGTCAAATAATCTGCTATTGGATCTGTCATTTTATAAAATTTTAATTAATCGGGACTATCCCGACAATATTAAACAATAATGCTTACCAACTTGCCTTTCTCACTCCGGGGATCAAGCCTGCAGAAGCCATCTCACGGAACTGAATACGGCTGATTCCAAACAAACGCATATAACCTTTAGGACGACCGGTCAGTTTGCAACGGTTGTGCAACCGGATAGGATTTGCATTGCGTGGAATTTCCTGAAGTTTACGTGCTGCCTCATAAGCCTCTACGGGGCCTCCCGTATTAACAATCTTTTTCAAAGCGGCGCGTTTTTCAGCGTACTTGGCCACGAGTTTTGCTCTTTTCACCTCGCGAGCCTTCATTGATTCTTTTGCCATATCTTTATTTAATCGTTATTAGCGTTTTTAAAGGGCAAACCAAACTCTTTCAGCAGAGCATATCCTTCTTCATCGGTCTGAGCCGTCGTTACAAAGGTTATATTCATACCGAGAATACGATCTATAGTGTCGATGTTTATCTCGGGGAAAATTATCTGTTCCTGAATACCGAGCGTATAATTGCCACGACCGTCAAACTTGCTTTCAATACCTTTAAAGTCACGGATACGAGGTAAAGCCACACGCACCAACTTCTCCAAAAACTCGTACATACGCTCACGACGGAGAGTTACCATCACGCCGATAGGCATTTTCTTACGTAGCTTGAAATTAGCTACGTCTTTCTTTGAAACAGTAGCAACAGCTTTCTGACCGGTTATGGCCGTAATTTCATTGATTGCCACCTCAATAATTTTCTTATCAGCAGTAGCCATACCAAGACCCTGATTAATCACAATCTTCTTTAGTACGGGAATCTGCATAGATGAAGAGTAATTAAACTGCTTCATCAAAGCCGGAGCAATCCGCTCCGTATATTCTTTCTTAAGGCTTGCGGTATTTGCCATTACTTCATCTCCTCTCCAGATTTTTTAGCATAACGGACCCGTTTTCCTTCTGCATTAAGTTTTCTACCAATACGAGTAGGCTTGCCACTTTGAGGATCTACCACATTCAGATTTGAGATGTGAATAGGAGCTTCCTGCTTGATAATACCCCCTTGAGGATATTTTGCACTGGGCTTCTGGCTTTTCGAAACCATATTTATGCCCTCCACAATGGCGCGCTTCTCTTCAACAAACACTTTCAACACGGTGCCAGTCTTGCCCTTGTTGTTACCAGCGTTTACATAAACAGTATCGCCTTTTTTAATATGTAACTTACTCATCACTTAAATTCTTATACTTAGATTAAAGAACTTCAGGTGCCAGAGATACGACCTTCATGTTTACTGCGCGCAATTCACGAGCAACAGGACCGAAAATACGACTTCCACGCAACTCACCTGCATTGTTCAATAACACGCAAGCATTATCATCAAAACGAATGTATGAACCGTCGGGACGGCGCACCTCCTTCTTTGTACGTACAATCAGGGCTTTCGATACTGCACCTTTCTTAACATCACTGGTGGGAATTGCGCTCTTCACAGCAACGACAATCACGTCACCAACAGAGGCATAGCGACGACGTGTACCCCCAAGTACGCGAATGCACAAGCATTCTTTTGCGCCGCTATTATCTGCTACTACTAATCTAGATTCTGCTTGTATCATGATTACTTAGCTCTTTCTACAATTTCTACTACTCTCCATCTCTTTGTTTTGCTCAGAGGACGAGTCTCCATTATCAGCACCGTATCGCCTTTATGGCAATCGTTCTTCTCATCATGGGCATGGTATTTCTTCGTCTTATTGACGAACTTGCCATAAATCGGGTGCTTCTCCTTGAACTTAGCAGCCACCACAATGGTCTTATCCATCTTGTCGCTAACTACGACACCCGTTCTTGTTTTTCTTAAATTTCTTTCTTCCATGTGTGTAGGCCATTTTATTTGTTAAGTTCTCTTTGGCGAAGAATCGTCAACAAACGAGCGATATTACGACGTGCCGTCTTTATCTGAGCATTGTTCTCAAGGGGAGAGACTGTATGGTTCAGCAACATCTGCGTATAATTAGCCTTTTCCGTCTGAATCAGTTCTCTCAAATCCTGAGTGGACATCTCCTTAATTTCTGCGACTTTCATACTTATGCGTTTTTATCGTAATCTCTTCTTACTACAAACTTTGTGGTTACAGGCAGTTTCTGAGCAGCCAAGCGAAGAGCCTCCTTGGCAATGTCATAAGAAACACCCTCTATCTCAAAAATTATGCGTCCGGGGGTAATGGGGAATACATAGCCAACGGGATCTCCCTTACCCTTACCCATACGAACGTCAGCAGGCTTCTTCGTAATAGGTTTATCGGGGAAAATTCGGATCCAGCTTTGTCCCTCACGCTGCATGTAACGTGTCATAGCAACACGGGCAGCCTCAATCTGGCGAGCCGTAATCCAGTGCGTATCCAGCGACTTAATTCCGAAAGAACCGAAAGCCAACTGATTTCCACGCTGAGCGTTGCCTTTGCAACGACCTTTTTGCGGTCTTCTATATTTTGTTCTTTTAGGTTGTAACATGATAATTTAATTTTTAGCGGTTGTTGTTCCTCTTACGACGGAAGCCTCCCTTGGAACCGTTGCCAAAGCCACGACTATTGTTTTCTTTCTGCTGTGTAAAATTAGGCGCAAGGTCTTTTTTACCAAACACTTCTCCACGGCAAATCCAAACTTTGATACCAAGCAAACCCACCTTTGTGAGGGCTTCTGCCTTACAATAGTCAATGTCGGCACGGAATGTATGCAACGGAGTACGACCTTCCTTGAACATTTCACTACGTGCGATTTCCGCGCCATTCAAACGACCGGAGATGAGCACCTTGATACCCTCGGCACCGGCACGCATAGTGTTGGCAATAGCCATTTTGATTGCGCGACGATAAGAAACCTTACCTTCAATCTGACGAGCGATGTTTGTAGCAACAATCGTAGCATCCAGTTCGGGCTTTCTCACCTCAAAGATATTGATCTGGATCTCCTTATCCGTGACTTTCTTCAGTTCCTCTTTCAGCTTATCTACTTTCTCGCCACCCTTACCAATGATCAGACCAGGACGGGCTGTGCAAACCGTAATAGTCACCAATTTCAATGTACGTTCAATGACAATCTTGGAAATGCTGGCATCACCCAAACGGGCATTCAGATACTTACGGATTTTGCTGTCTTCCAACAAAGCATCTCCAAAGTTCTTACCACCATACCAATTTGAATCCCAACCGCGGACGATACCCAAACGATTGCTTATAGGATTTACTTTCTGTCCCATACTTTTACTTAATCATTAATCATTCTTAGTATCGACGTACAAGGTAATGTGGTTCGAACGTTTGCGGATTCTATAACCACGACCCTGAGGAGCAGGTCTCATACGCTTGAGGGTTGCGCCCTCGTCTACAAACACGCGGGTAACGAACAATTCGCCATCCTCGGCCTTACGTTCGTTTTTCTGTTCCCAGTTGGCAATAGCAGAGCGAAGAACTTTCTCTACATCCACAGAAGCAGCCTTTGTTGAGAATTTCAGTGTGCCAAGAGCTCTGTTTACCTCCATGCCGCGAATCAAATCAACCACATATCTCATCTTGCGGGGAGAAGAAGGCACGTCCTTTAGCTTTGCAAAGTACTGGGTCTTTTTGGCTGCCTTTCTTGCCTCAGCAGCTAATTTCTTTCTTTTTCCCATTATATTATTACTCTTTGTTGTCTATTAATCTCCTGCTTACTTCTTCTTCTGACCTGCATGGCCACCGAACTTACGAGTGGGAGCAAACTCACCAAGCTTGTGTCCTACCATATTCTCTGTAATGTAAACAGGAATGAATTTATTTCCGTTATGCACTGCTACGGTATGTCCGACAAAGTCGGGCGAAATCATAGAAGCGCGGGCCCATGTCTTGACTACGGTTTTCTTGCCACTCTCGTTCATGGCGAGCACCTTATTCTCAAGATTTACTTCAATGTATGGACCTTTCTTTAATGAACGACTCATAATTTACACTATTAACTTGCCTGGTTACTTTTTCTTACTGTTAGCTCTCTCGATAATGTACTTGTTCGACTGCTTCTTCGGTGCACGTGTCTTGAGACCCTTTGCATACAAGCCCTTACGTGAACGAGGATGTCCACCTGACTGGCGACCTTCACCACCACCCATCGGGTGATCGTGCGGGTTCATGACAACACCACGGTTGTGAGGACGACGGCCCAGCCAACGTGAGCGACCAGCCTTACCCGAGCTTTCCAGTGCATGATCCGAGTTTCCGACACTACCGATAGTAGCCTTACAAGCACTGAGAATCTGACGAGTCTCACCTGAAGGCAACTTAATCACACAGTAATTGCCCTCACGGGAAGTCAGCTGTGCAAAGTTTCCAGCGGAACGAACGAGGAGTGCGCCCTGACCGGGACGAAGCTCGATATTGTGAATGATGGTACCAATGGGAATATTACGGAGAGGAAGTGCATTTCCAACTTCGGGAACTGCTTCTGCACCGCTCATCACCTTGTCACCAACTTTCAATCCGTTGGGAGCAATAATATAACGTTTCTCACCATCAACATAGAACAACAAAGCGATACGAGCCGAACGATTCGGATCATATTCGATTGTTTTTACAGTTGCGGGAACACCATCTTTCTCTCTCTTGAAGTCGATAAAGCGGAACTTCTTCTTGTGACCGCCGCCAATATAGCGCATCGTCATCTTACCGACGTTGTTACGGCCACCAGTAGCGCGTTTACCGTAGACGAGAGACTTTTCAGGTACCGATGCAGTAATTTCTTCGAACGTACCTATAATTTTGTGCCTCTGCCCTGGTGTTGTGGGCTTAAATTTACGTACTGCCATCTTTTATTAAATATTGCTATAGAAATCAATTGTATCGCCATCTTTCAGAGTTACGACAGCTTTCTTAAAGGCGTTCGTGCGACCTTTGATGAGACCAGACTTTGTGTAGCGCTGCTTAGCTTTGCCACCGTAAACCATCGTGTTCACGGCAACCACAGTCACATTGTAACGTGCCTCTACCTCTTTCTGAATCTCAATCTTATTTGCTTGGGGACGAACAATGAAGCCGAACTTGTTCTGCTTCTCCGTAATCTGAGTCATCTTCTCGGTGACCAGAGGTTTGATTATGTATGACATGTTCAACTCCTTTTACTTGTTTAGGTTGCTTTCGATAACGGGCAGTGAACTCTCTGAGACAACCATAACATCTGCATCCAACACCCGATAAGTGTTCAGCGCAGATGCGGCCATCACTTTGACACGCTCGATATTTCTAGACGACAAATATACAACTTTATCCGTTCCCGGCAAAACAAAAAGGGCCTTCTTGTCGGAAATTTTAAGATTATTTAAGATTTCAACGAACGATTTCGTCTTAGGAGCCTCCAAAGTGAAGTCTTCTACCACGAGAATAGCCTGTTCCTGTGCCTTGTAAGCCAATGCAGACTTGCGGGCAAGAATACGCTGTTTTTTATTCAATTTGAAACCATAATCACGAGGTTGAGGACCGAATACACGGCCACCGCCTACGAGTACGGGCGACTTGATATCACCACGACGTGCACCGCCGCCGCCTTTCTGACGACCAAGCTTGCGGGTAGAACCTGCGATTTCACTTCTTTCTTTCGACTTTGCTGTGCCCTGGCGCTGGTTAGCCATGATCAGCTTCACATCCAGATAGATGGCGTGATCGTTGGGCTCGATGGCATAGATAGCATCGTTCAAAGATACCTTACGACCGGTATCCTGACCCTTGATATTTAATACACTAACTTCCATTTTACTTCAGAACGCTAACGATTGAACCATTGTATCCGGGAACACTACCCTTGATGATCAAGAGGTTTTGTTCGGGAATCACTTTTAATACTTGCAAATTGTGTGTGGTGACACGCTTGTTACCCATTTGGCCACCCATGCGCAGTCCCTTGAACACCTTTGCGGGATAAGAGCAGGCACCGATAGAACCGGGCTTACGCAAACGGTCGTCCTGACCGTGTGTTGCCTGACCAACACCACCGAATCCATGGCGTTTTACCACACCTTGAAATCCGCGTCCCTTTGAGACACCGATTACATCTACATAGGTAGTGTTTGCAAACAAATCCACGGTGACAGTGTCACCCAGATTCAGTTCCTGTTCGAAACCTGTGAACTCGGCCAAGTGTCTCTTGGGGGTGGTACCGGCTTTCTGGAAGTGTCCCTTCATGGGAGCAGAGGTATTCTTCTCCTTAGCTTCCTCGTAACCGAGCTGAACGGCAACATAACCGTCCTTCTCCATGTTCTTTACCTGAGTTACCACACAAGGACCTACTTCGATAACAGTGCATGGTACATTCTTACCCTCGGCACTGAATACGGATGTCATTCCGATTTTCTTTCCTAATAATCCTGGCATTTCAGTTTATTGTTAATAATTAATATAAAAGTTTTTCGTGTGTTATCACACCTTGATTTCTACTTCCACACCGCTGGGCAATTCCAACTTCATCAGTGCATCCACCGTCTTAGCCGTACTGCTGTAAATGTCAATAAGACGCTTGTAACAACTCAACTCGAACTGTTCGCGAGACTTCTTGTTTACGAAAGTAGAACGGTTTACCGTGAAGATACGCTTGTGAGTGGGAAGGGGAATGGGGCCACTTACGATAGCACCGCTAACCTTAACGGTCTTCACAATCTTCTCGGCTGACTTATCGACCAAATTGTGGTCGTAGCTCTTCAATTTGATTCTAATTTTCTGACTCATGTCTTTGAAAAAGTTTTGTTATTCTACATTGTTTATTTATGGGCTGCCGCCAAAGAGTCATTTGTTCGGCGGCAGCCTCTATCCTATTTATACCAAATCTACGCGACCTTTAATTTCCTCCAGAACAGCCTTGGCGATACCGGTGCTCACGGGAGCATGGTGATCGTAAGTCATGCTAGATGTTGCACGACCGGAAGTGATGGTACGGAGTGCAGTCACATATCCAAACATCTCTGCCAGGGGCACCATAGCCTTCACCAGACGGGCACCTGTACGAGTGGTATCCATACCTTCCACCTGTCCGCGACGTTTGTTAAGGTCACCGATAACGTCACCCATGTTCTCCTCAGGAGTAACAACCTCCAGACGCATGATGGGCTCCATCAGTACAGGCTTAGCCTGTGAACAAGCATTCTTGTAGGCCTGAATGGCGCAAATTTCGAACGAAAGCTGGTCAGAGTCTACGGGATGGAACGAACCATCAAGCAGTTCCACTTTCAGGCTGTCCATAGGATAACCACCGAGCACACCATTCTTCATGGCATTTTCGAAGCCCTTCTGAACACTGGGAATAAATTCCTTAGGAATGTTACCACCCGTAACCAAGTTTACGAACTGCAGTCCGCCTTCCTTATAGTCCTCATCTACGGGACCCACGTTTACGATAATATCAGCAAACTTACCACGTCCACCGGACTGTTTCTTATAAACCTCACGCAGACGCTCTACAGTCTTCGTAACAGCCTCCTTGTAGTTTACCTGCGGCTTACCCTGATTACATTCAACCTTGAATTCACGCTTCAGACGGTCAATGATGATATCGAGGTGCAACTCACCCATACCACTGATGACAGTCTGACCACTCTGCTCGTCGGTACGTACAGTAAATGTGGGGTCTTCCTCAGCCAGTTTTGCCAAACCGTTGGAGAGTTTATCAAGGTCTTTCTGTGTCTTGGGCTCTACGGCGATACCGATAACGGGATCGGGGAAGTCCATTGACTCCAGTACGATTGGTGCATCCTCATCGCTGAGCGTATCACCCGTGCGAATATCCTTGAAGCCAACACCTGCGCCAATGTCACCTGCACCAATCTCCTCTACGGGATTCTGGTGGTTAGAGTGCATCTGGAAGAGGCGGCTCACGCGCTCTTTCTTACCGGAACGAACGTTGAAGATATAAGAACCGGAAGCAACCTTACCCGAATAAACACGGAAGAAAGTCAGACGACCAACATAGGGGTCGGTGGCAATCTTAAAGGCCAAAGCTGCGGTCTTGTCATCCTCGCTGGGCTTACGGTCTTCCTCTTCACCGGTTTCGGGATTCACACCCACGATTGCAGGAGTATCCAAGGGAGAGGGCAAGAACATGCAGACGTAGTCGAGCAACTTTTGCACACCCTTGTTCTTAAATGAAGAACCGCAGGTCATGGGCACGAGGTCCAGGCTCAGCGTACCCTTACGGATAGCTGCGATTACCTCAGCCTCGGTCAGACTATCGGGATCCTCGAAATACTTCTCCATAAGTGTATCGTCCTGCTCGGCAGCCTGCTCAATGAGCTTTGCACGCCACTCGTCGCACTCGTCTTTCATATCAGCGGGAATTTCCTCCACGCTGTATTCAGCACCCATGGTCTCATCGTGCCACAGGATAGCCTTCATCTGAATGAGGTCTACAATACCCTTGAAGTTTTCCTCAGCACCGATAGGAACTGCGATAACTGCGGGGGTAGCACCGAGCACATCCTTCATCTGGCGAACAACCTCGAAGAAGTCAGCACCCGAACGGTCCATCTTGTTCACGTAGCCCATACGGGGAACGTTATACTTATCGGCCTGACGCCATACAGTCTCAGACTGAGGCTCTACACCACCAACTGCACAATAAGCAGCCACAGCACCGTCCAACACACGCAGAGAGCGCTCCACCTCAGCGGTGAAATCCACGTGTCCCGGAGTGTCGATGAGGTTAAACTTATACTTGTTACCGTTCCATGTCCAATAGGCCGTAGTTGCAGCAGAAGTGATGGTGATACCACGCTCCTGCTCCTGAGCCATCCAGTCCATGGTAGCTGCACCTTCGTGCACCTCACCAATCTTATGGGTTTTTCCCGTATAGAAAAGAATACGCTCGGAAGTCGTAGTCTTACCGGCATCGATGTGGGCCATGATACCGATATTGCGGGTCAAATGTAAATCTTGTTTTGCCATTTTCTTAAATCCTTGTAGTTAGGAATTATTAGAAGCGGAAGTGTGCGAATGCACGGTTAGCCTCAGCCATGCGGTGCATATCCTCCTTACGCTTGAAAGCGCCGCCCTGTTCGTTATAGGCATCCATAATCTCGGCAGCCAGTTTGTCAGCCATGGTCTTACCGCCACGCTTGCGGGCAAAGGCAATCATATTCTTCATAGAGATAGACTCCTTACGGTCGGGACGAATTTCCGTGGGCACCTGGAACGTTGCACCACCGATACGACGACTCTTTACCTCCACCTGGGGAGTAATCTTGTCAAGAGCTTCTTTCCAAATCTGAAGAGCGGGCTTCTCGGCACTGCTCATCTTCTGGCCAACCAACTCAAGTGCGGTATAGAAGATGGTGTAAGAGATACTCTTCTTTCCGTCATACATCAGGTGGTTTACGAACTTAGAAACCTTCACGTCACCGAAAACGGGATCGGGAAGAATGACACGCTTTTTTGGTTTTGCTTTACGCATTTTGTTTTGGGTTTTGTGTTCGGGGCTGTATTCTTTCGTTCTTCAGTGTCGCCTCCGCGACCTTACTCAACCTTAGTTTACAACTCAAAACGGTTTTTACTTTTTAGTTGTTTTCTTTACTTCTTGGCCTTGGGACGCTTTGCTCCGTACTTGGAACGACGCTGGGTACGATTTGCCACACCAGCAGTATCGAGCGTACCGCGCACAATGTGATAACGTACACCAGGGAGGTCCTTAACACGACCGCCGCGCACCAGCACGATGCTGTGCTCCTGCAGGTTGTGTCCCTCTCCGGGAATGTAGCTGTTCACTTCCTTCTGATTTGTCAGACGAACACGGGCGACCTTTCTCATCGCCGAGTTAGGCTTTTTAGGTGTGGTGGTATAAACGCGCACGCAAACGCCACGACGCTGAGGACAGCTATCCAAAGCGGGGCTCTTGCTCTTGTCTACCAACACAGACCGGCCTTTTCTTACCAATTGTTGAATTGTAGGCATTTTGTTTTTAGTTTTATATTTATATTATTATTGTATTTTATATTCCTATTTGTTCACGGAAAGGCACTATATACCCATTCGGGGTGCAAAGTTACAAAAACTATCCGAATAAGCAATCTTTTTCTTTCTGTTATTTTAGAGCGGGTAGATATTTTAATACATTTTTAAGAATAATTAACCTTTTCCCACTTAGAATGGAAGTATTCAGCCGTCCTACTACGACAGAATACTCCTCAAAAAGGACTTCAAGCAGCTACGTATAGCACTACCGGGCCAACCGGGCAGATACCGACGACAAGGCATTTTGCAGATTCTCTACAACAGAGGCCGTAGTGACAACTTTTGACAGTTTACCCATCTGCAACGGAAGCAATGCCTGATTGAGTTCGTTCATGAGCTTCATGTCGCCGCGTGCCTCAATCATCTTGCGGAGCGCTTTGATTTTCTCGGCCATCTGAATACCCTCGACCATACGCTCATAGCGAATAGACGAACGTCCGTCGGGATAGATGAAATAGGTGTCACCCGGTGCAAAAAGTTTGAAGCGGGTATCGGCCAACGGATTGTCAGTCCAATTCTGATAGCTCCAGTGGAGATAACCGTCGGCACCGGTTGCCACACAATAAGCCATGATGTAGGCAGCGTCGGCCGGATCGGAGTTGCTGAAAATGTTAGGGACACTCGTAGCACAACAGGTGTAGTAAGTGGTCACGAGACCGAGTTCATGACGTTTCCTGAGTACATCGGCAGGCCAAGGAGTTGCTTCGATGGAATAGGTATAGAGTTTGTCGGTCAGTTCAGGATGATAGTAACCGGCAAGCGAAACTTTCAGCTTCGGGGCATACTGTTCCACTAGAGCAATAGCACGCTGTATGTCCGCCAATCCGCGTTCGTCCATCGCCATGACCGTGCGCCCGCTCCATCCCTTTTTGTCGAGATGCTTCTGGAACGCAGAAAGGAAGTTTCCCCACAAATCCACATACTCAGGAGTATCGGAAGAGGTTTTGAGATACGCGTATTCCCCTCCGGCCGCCTCATCGCGATAACGGAAATTCATCTCCCACGGAATCATCGAGAAACATTCGATTATCGGGCCGACTCCCATAGCATCCATAAACTCCACGTACTTGTCGAAGTTCGTATAATCGTATGCCCACGAACCGTCTTTCTTCTTCGTGGTCTCCACCATCGGGAGGAATTTATCGTTGCTCTGCTCTCCCCAAGGTTCGTAGAACATGATAGCCGTAATCGTTTTCTGACCTGCACGGGCAAGCAGCGACGCATAGGGTTTGAGCAGACGCAGATGCTCGGCCGACCACGGCTCCACATGATAGTAACGGCACACGGCATAGGGCTGCTGCCAAAGATTGAGATGGAAATAATCCGGTTCGGAAGGTTTCGGAAGCGTGAGAGGCAAAACGGTCAGTTTGGCGGGTATCTCGGCCACGACTTTGCCGTTGCTCTCATCCACGAGTTCAAGGGCAACGGTTCCGGGAACGGCCTTGCGTCCCACCTCAAGGGTCACCCAAAGCGGATAATTGAAACCGGAGGTTACGGTGATTGCCGTGTCAAGATCGATAATATCAGCCACCTGCCAAGGTTCGAGTTCCGGAGGCACCCCGCACGAACGGAAATCGTTGGTGAGCGTATATCGCATGAAGCGTGCCTCGGCATCAATGCCTTTGCCGCTCTTAACCCGCGGACGCAGTGTCTTGCCGCTGAGTGTCGCATCGGGAATGAGAAGGGCCTGTAAGCCGACGCGCTGCCCGTGCCACACCACAAGGGTTGTGTCCTGACGAAGTTTTACGGTAGGAGTACCTTGCATGGGGGTATGCGCCGACGCATCCGTCCAGGCAAGAGGCGTGGACGCAGACACTGCGGTTGCCATTGTCATTGAGACGAGAAATGTGATTACTTTCATCATAGTTGTTGCGATTTTTTTCGATGCACAAAGTTACGAATATTCCACAATATGTTCACTACTTTCGCCGCACGAATTAAGCTGACGCTCGTTTTTCCGATTGCCGGCAGCCAAGCCTCCCCCGACAAGAGAGGTATATATAATAGGTAACGCGCGTGCGCGCACACGCACGTAAGTCGGCAGGTCGGATAGTGCTCCCCCCGTCGTCGGGCCTCAGTCCCGCTATGGACAAGGCTCGGTCCCGCTATGGACGGAGCTCCGTCCATAGCGGGACCGAGGCGGGGAGACGCCCGGGCCCTGCGCCGGGGTATCGGAACGGGGGAAGAAAGTGCGATTTTATCTTGCGAATATCCGCAACTTATCGCCGGCGATATTTGGAGAATCGCACCAAAAACACTATTTTTGTGACAGCAAAGAATTGCACCGGAGATTAGGAAATCTCACCACATTACAATAACCGTAACCTAAATTACCAAGACCTATGAAACGCACTTACATCTATACGCTATTCTGCATAGTGCTTGCCATTGCCATGCGGGCAGAGAACAAGCCCATCCGGGTAAGTTGCATCGGCAACAGCATCACCTACGGCACCGGACTGCAACATCCGGCCGAGGATTCCTATCCCGCCCAACTTCAACGGCTGTTGGGCGAGGAATACGAAGTAGGACGCTTCGGAAAACCGGGGGCTACCCTGCTCCGCCGGGCGTTCCGCCCCTACTTCGACCAACCGGAGTTCCGCGAGGCCATGGACTTTCACGGCGACATTGCCGTCATACACCTCGGCATCAACGACACCGACCCGCGGGCGTGGCCGAACTACCGGGACGAGTTCATCACGGACTACAGTGCGCTCATCGACTCCGTGCGCCGGTCGAATCCGAAATGCCGCATTCTGGTGGCCCGTATGACCCCGCTGTCGCACCGCCACCACCGCTTCCTGAGCGGGACGCGCGACTGGCATCGCGAGATTCAGCACGCCATCGAACAGGTAGCGGAACGCAAACATTGTGAACTCATTGACTTCTATGCTCCCCTACACCACCGGCCCGAACTCTTTCCCGATGCCATACACCCCAATCTTGAGGGGTACGGCATCATGGCGGAAACCGTTTACCGGGCCATCACGGGTAACTACGGCGGTCTGCAACTGCCGCCTTACTTCAGCAGCAACATGGTGCTGCCGCGCAACCGCTCGTTCCGGATTCAGGGCATGGCCGATGCCGGCGATAAAATCACCTTACGCATCAACGGCCAACGGCACCACGCGAAGACGGGTCACGACGGGCGATGGGAGGTAACGGTAAATCCCCTGCCCACCGGCGGCCCCTACACGCTGACAGTGAGCAGCGGCAAGCGGGAAATCTGTCTTCAGAATATTCTCGCAGGCGAGCTTTGGCTCTGCTCGGGACAATCCAATATGGAGTTTCAGCTCCGGCAGAGCAGCACCGGCGAGGAGGACATCCCACAATCCGACAATGCGCAGATACAGTTGCTCAACTTAGAGGCACGCTGGCGCACCGATGCCGTCACGTGGTCGGCCGAGGCATTGGACAGCATCAACCAACTACTCTACTACACAAGTCCCGAATGGCAGGTTTGTTCGCCACAAACATCGCCCCGTTTCAGTGCCATCGGCTACTATTTTGCCCGCGAGTTACAGGATAGCCTCCACTGCCCCATCGGCATCATCAACAATGCCATAGGGGGAAGTGGCACGGAGGCGTGGATAGACCGCACGACTCTGGAATACCAGTTCCCGGAGATACTGCGGGACTGGACACGGAACGACTTCATCCAGGACTGGGTGCGTGGACGGGCCGAACAGAATATGGGGAAAGGTCATGCGCCCCTTCAACGTCACCCCTACGAGCCCTGCTACCTCTACGAAGCCAGCATCCGACTGCTGAAGACGCTACCCATCACCGGTGTCATCTGGTATCAAGGCGAAAGCAATGCGCACAACAAGGATGCTCACGCACGATTGTTCCCCCTGCTTGTCCAAAGCTGGCGCAGCGCATGGCAGCACCCCGACCTGCCGTTCTACTACGTTCAGCTCAGCAGCATCGAGCGGCCTTCGTGGCCGTGGTTCCGCGATTCTCAGCGTCGCCTGCTCGCCGCAGTACCCCACTCGGGCATGGCCGTTTCGTCGGATTTAGGCAATGCCACCGACGTACATCCGCGTAACAAACGCCCCATCGGACATCGTCTGGCCGTTTTGGCCCTGCACAATGACTACGGCTACACAGACGTCGTCCCCTCAGGCCCTCTGTTCCGCTCCGTAGAGTTCAAAGGCAGCGAGGCATGGGTAAGTTTCGACTATGCCGAGGGACTGCACACAGACGATAATCTGCCGCTGCGCACGTTCGAGGTGGCCGAGCACGAGGGAGAGTTCCACCCGGCGAATGCCGAGATTGTCGCCAACCGTGTACGCCTGACCTCCAAAGAGGTAAAACGGCCGCGCTTCGTCCGCTACGGATGGCAACCTTTCACGCAGGCCAATCTCGTGAACGGGGCCGGACTGCCGGCATCGACTTTCATCAGCGAATAGTCCGCCACGTGCAGAAACAAAAAAACGAGGGGGCTTCCATCGCGTATGCGGTGGAAGCCCCCTCGTTTTCAACATGCAGGTAAGGTTTCTGGCCGATTACTCGCCTTTCTTAGGACATCCGATGCACTGCTCAGGTGAGGCGCACGGGGCGGTCTTTTCCACACAGGTGCCACATTTGTGGGCATCAACGCAGGTATCGCACTTGTGGCAATCGGCACAAGTATCGCATTTCTGCACATTTACACACGTATCACACGAGTGAGCACAAGAGTCCTCACACACTGCTTTCTCGGTCTTGTTTCCGCAAGACGCGAAAGAAATGGCTGCCACAGCCATCACTACTGCAAATAACTTTTTCATTGCTTTTTAGTTAATAATAGATTGTTCCGTGTGCAAATATACATAAATAATCGTGAAATACGAACCACAAATGATTTTTATTCGTACCTTTGCAATAAATATGCTACACGAATGAGCTTAAAGGAAAAAGTGCAGGCCACCATGAAATCGGAAGACACGGAAAGTGCTTTCGAGTTGTATGTCACCCGCACACCCGGCTACTTGTGGGCACTGCTCTTCCGGAGCCTGCATGTCCACCCCATCATCGTCACGCTCTTGTCCATCGTGATTGGAGCCGCTTCCGGCTATTTCTTCTACTTCAACGAGCTGCGCATGAATCTCATCGGTATGGGACTGCTGGTGTGGGCCAACTGGTATGACTGCGCCGACGGCCAACTGGCACGCATGACGGGCCAACGCACACTCATAGGCCGCCTGCTCGACGGGCTGGCCGGCGACATTTGGTTCTTCTGCATCTATCTGGGCCTGACCTTACGCATGCAGCCGCAACTGGGATGGTGGGTTTGGGTCTTGTGCGCCTATGCAGGATTCATCTGTCATGCCCGGCAATGCGCCCTGGCCGACTATTACCGTAACATACACTTGTGGTTTGCCTTTGGTGATGCCAAAAGCGAATTTGACACGTATGACCGGCAGAACCGGCGTTTCCAACGGTTGCACTGGCGGCGCGGCGAGTGGTTCGAGAAGCTGTACCTCTTTTTCTATCGGGCCTACACGCACGGTCAGGAGGCGCAGACCCCGCAGTTACAGGCTTTTCTTGGCCGGCTCAAGGCGACCTGCGGCAACAACATTCCCCCGTCGCTGCGGCACGATTTCCGGATGCGTAGTTTGCCCCTGATGCCACTCACCAATATTCTGACGTTCGACCTGCGCGTAGGTGTACTCTTCCTGTCGCTATTGGTCGGGATGCCCGTACTATTCCCGCTGTTTGAGATTTTGGTACTCGAACCGATTCGCTTCTACACACGCCGGCGACACGAAGCATTCTGCGCCGAGTTTCGCCGTCAGCTACCCGCCTATTATGAGAAACGATAATCCCAACATCATTGCGCTATTACTGGCCGGCGGAAACGGTTTGCGTTTGCAGTCGGCACGCCCCAAACAGTTCATTGAGGCAGAGGGCGAAAGCATTTTGCTGCATACGATGAAAAACTTCGAGTTGCATCCGCAGATTAGCGAGATATGGGTGGTATGCAATCCGGAATGGAACAGTTATGTGGCGAAGCAAGTTGCTCTCGGACACATCACAAAGTTTCACCGATGTGTTGCATCGGGCGAAACCGCTCACAACTCGCTCATAAACGGCATATATGCTTTGGCAGATGCAGGCACAACGGGGGACACGATTGTGGTGGTGCACGAGAGTGTCAGACCTTTTGTATCTCAACGAATTATCAGCAGTAACATTCTCACTTGCAAGGAATATGGCAATGCAGTAACTGCACTCTACAGCCACGAATCGTATGCCCAGACAAAGAACGGAACGACAACGCAAGGTTACATCCCGCGTGAACAGCTGATACGGGCACAGACACCTATCACATTCCGTATGAATAGTCTGTTGGGTATTATCCAAAAAGCCAAACTGCAAGGCATACAGGCATCGCAGTCTCTCTTTACTTTAGCAAACGAGGTGGAGTACGGGCCGCTCCATCTGGTGGAAGGTAGCATGCTGAACTTCAAGATTACATTGCCGATGGACGTGGAGGTCTACAAACGACTACGCGATATAAACTACAACTAATCTCGCAATTCTCACATGATAATGAAGCTACCGTTTGGCGGTAGTATCAAAATTCTCCAATGCCCAACCAATTAAGGCAGATAGATGCGGCATAAGGCTACGTCCGAGTTCAGTGAGGGAATATTCCACCTTAGGGGGTACTTCGGCATACAGATGGCGGACGATAAGTCCATCGGCCTCCAGATTTTTAAGCGTCTCGGTCAGCACTTTAGGCGAAATGTCGGGAATGGCTTTGCCGATGGCATTGAAACGGGTCGCCTCATTCTCGGCAAGCACACACAGAACAAGCATCGACCACTTCCCGGAGAAACGTGAAATGACATTCCGTATCGGGCAGGAGTCTATATGCGCATATTTTTTCAAATTTTCTTGTAATGGCAATTCATTCATAGTCAATAATAGTTACCTGACAGTAAGTTTCTTACCTTATCGTAAGTTCTTGTATATTAAAGAATATTGTTATAATTTTGCACTATCAAAAGGGAAGCGGCTTTCCGCCGCAAAGTTAAACAAATTCATTGAAAGTACAAAGCTATGAACGAAATCAAACTTCTCAACAAGGGTGAGAAATTCGCCCATGCCTCAGTAGGAAATCTTCACACTTTCGAAGGCAAACAGTTCGTAAAGGATGCTACCGGCGCAACTTCGTGTGAAATCTCTTTCGGCACCCTCCCCACCGGAGCTGCCGTGCCGTTCTTTCACAGCCACCGCAACAATGAGGAGAATTACATCATCCTCTCCGGTGCCGGTAAATTCCAAATAAACGACGAGTTTTTTGACATCGCCGAAGGTTCCGTCATCCGTGTTGCCACAAACTGCGACCGCAACATCAAATGCACATCAGCCGAACCCATGACCTACATCTGCATTCAGGCCGCAGAAGGCAGTCTGGGCGCAGTGACCGGTGATGACGCCGACATTACGGAGCGCGAAAACAAACTCTGACTGACAGACTATTGAGCCCTGCAAAGCCTTTTCCCACATCTTCCAGTGGATGCAGGAAAAGGCTTTGCATTTTTTCCATCCGGCGAAAGTGACGGGCTCATACTATCCCGCATAACGTCCCTACTATTATCGGGACACAATCCATAGTAATGTCGAGGCTAAGACAATAGCAAGGTTCGCCCCTGCTCCCGTATGGGTACAAAAAAAGGGAGAGGCAAGTCCCTTTCGGAACTGCCTCTCCCTCGTTTTATTCTATTGCCGGTCGCCCGTTATTAGAGCTCGTCGTTCATGTCAAGAACCGCCTTACGGTTTGTCATGACACGGTCAAAGTCTTCTTTCGAACCTACCACAATCTTTTCAAATTCGCGCAGACCCGTACCGGCAGGAATCAGATGGCCGGAGATCACATTCTCCTTCATGCCTTCCAGACGGTCGGTCTTTCCGTTGATGGCAGCCTCGTTCAGCACCTTCGTTGTCTCCTGGAAAGAAGCTGCGGAGATGAAGCTACCGGTTTGTAATGCAGCACGTGTGATACCCTGCAAAATCTGAGTACTTGTTGCGGGCACTGCGTCGCGCACCTGCACGGGCTTCATATCCTTACGCTTCAGCATAGAGTTCTCGTCACGCAACTTGCGAGCCGTAACAATCATACCCTTCTGCATGGTCTCCGAGTCGCCGCTGTCCACAACCACTTTCTTGCCCCAAATGCGATCGTTCTCCTCTGCAAAGTCCAGTTTATCAACAATCTGCTGTTCAAGGAAGCGAGTATCACCAGGCTCATTGATCTGCACCTTGCGCATCATCTGACGAACGATAACCTCGAAGTGTTTGTCGTTGATTTTCACACCCTGCAGGCGGTACACATCCTGAATCTCGTTCACGATATATTCCTGTACGGCAGTGGGGCCCTTAATGGCCAAAATGTCAGCCGGTGTGATGGCACCGTCGGACAACGGTGTTCCGGCACGCACGTAGTCATTCTCCTGCACCAGAATCTGTTTCGACAGGGGCACAAGGTACTTACGGACGTCTCCGACTTTCGATGTAATGATAATCTCACGGTTTCCGCGCTTCAACTTACCCATTGCGATTTCACCGTCGATTTCGGCAACGATAGCGGGATTACTCGGGTTGCGAGCCTCGAACAACTCTGTAACACGGGGCAGACCACCGGTGATGTCACCACCACCGCCACCCAGTGCACGCGGAATCTTAACCAACACATCACCGGCCTTCACCAACTGACCGTCGTTTACTACGATATGGCCATTGATGGGGAAGTTGTAGGTGCGGATGAGTTCGCCGTTCTCGTCAAGGATGTGAGCGGAAGGCACGATGGTACGGTCTTTCGATTCCGTAACAATCAACTCGCGCTGACCTGAGATTTCGTCCGTCTCCACACGATAGGTAACGCCTTCTACGACATTCTCGAACTGAACCTTTCCGGGCGTTTCGGTAACGATTACGGCATTGAAGGGGTCCCACTTGGCAACCACTTCGCCCTTCTTCACGAGGTCGCCCTCCTTGCAGTACAGCGTAGAACCGTAAGGTACGCTCTGAGCCAATAGCACAATGCCAGTATTGGGCTCTACGAAACGAACCTCAGACAAACGACCCACAACCATCTGAGCAGCCTTGCCTTCGTCATCAATAAAGTCTACGGTACGCAGTTCGTCAAAGTTCAGTTTCGCGTCATACTTGGCAACGATCATGGCATTAGCCACTGCATTACCGGCCACACCACCGGCGTGGAATGTACGAAGTGTAAGCTGTGTACCGGGCTCACCGATAGACTGGGCAGCAATCACACCAACGGCTTCTCCCTTCTGCACCATCTGACTGGTGGCTAGGTTGCGGCCGTAACACTTCATGCAGACACCATGCTTAGACTCACAAGTGAGCACGGAACGGATTTCCACGCTCTCAATGGGGCTATCTTCGATTTCCTGAGCCTTAACCTCATTGATTTCTTCACCGGCAGCACAGATGAGTTTGCCCGTAATGGGGTGAATAATATCATGTACGGAAACACGGCCCAAGATGCGCTCGTACAGTGAAGAAATAACTTCATCACCATTCTTCAGTGCCGTACATACCAAACCACGCAACGTGCCACAGTCCTCTTCGTTGATGATAACATCGTGAGAAACATCCACCAGACGACGAGTCAGATAACCGGCGTCGGCCGTCTTCAGAGCGGTATCGGCCAAACCCTTACGGGCACCGTGCGTAGAGATAAAGTACTCCAGCACGCTCATACCTTCCTTAAAGTTGGAGATAATGGGGTCTTCGATAATCAAAGGCTCTGCACCGGCTTTCTGAGGCTTGGCCATCAAACCACGCATACCTGACAACTGACTGATCTGTCCCTTACTACCACGGGCACCGGAATCCAACATCATGTAAACAGCATTGAAACCCTGATCGGCCTCTTTCATCTCCTTCATCAGGATTTCTGACAGGTCGTTGTTGATGTGAGTCCATGCGTCAATGACTTTATTATAACGTTCCTTGTCCGTGATGAAGCCCATACCATAATCCTGAGCTATGCGCTCTACCTCATCATTACCCCTATGAATCAAATCTTTCTTTGCTTCCGGAATGATAATATCACCAAGGTTGAATGACAGTCCGCCCTCGTAGGCCATCTTGTAACCCAGGTTCTTGATACCGTCGAGGAACTCACAGGCACGAGCCACACCCACCGTCTTAATGACAAGCGTAATGATGTCGCGCAGGTTCTTTTTAGAAATAACCTCATTAAAGAAACCAACCTCTGTCGGCACAACTTCATTTACAATAACACGACCAACTGAAGTTTCCACCATCCGCTTACCGATAGTGCCATCCTCCAACTTGTCATCCACAATAACCTTGATAGGTGCATGGATGTCTACCTTATGCTCGTTGTAAGCAATAATTGCCTCTTCGGGAGCGTAGAATGTAAGCCCCTCGCCCTTTGCACCGGGACGCAACTTGGTGATATAGTACAAGCCCAACACCATGTCCTGAGAAGGCACGGTGATAGGTGCTCCATTAGCAGGATTCAGAATATTGTGACTCTGCAGCATCAGCAACTGGGCCTCAAGAATGGCCTCATTGCTCAGAGGCAAATGCACGGCCATCTGGTCGCCGTCGAAGTCTGCATTAAATGCCGTACATGCCAAAGGATGCAACTGAATAGCTTTACCCTCAATCATTTTAGGTTGGAATGCCTGAATACCCAAACGGTGCAGTGTCGGGGCACGGTTCAACAGAACCGGATGTCCTTTCATCACATGCTCCAGAATGTCCCATATAATCGGTTCCTTGCGGTCTACAATCTTCTTTGCACTCTTTACCGTTTTCACGATGCCACGCTCAATTAACTTGCGAATGATGAACGGCTTATACAGTTCCGCTGCCATCAATTTCGGCAAACCGCATTCGCCCATCTTCAACTCAGGGCCAACTACAATAACCGAACGGGCAGAATAGTCTACGCGCTTACCCAACAGGTTCTGACGGAAACGACCTTGCTTACCTTTCAGTGAATCGGAAAGGGACTTCAAGGGGCGATTGTTCTCCGTCTTCACGGCACTGCTCTTGCGGCTGTTGTCAAACAAACTATCGACAGCTTCTTGCAACATGCGCTTTTCGTTACGCAGAATGACTTCCGGAGCCTTAATCTCTATTAGACGCTTCAAACGATTGTTACGAATGATGACACGACGGTAGAGGTCATTGAGGTCACTCGTGGCAAAACGTCCACCATCCAGAGGAACCAACGGACGCAGTTCGGGAGGAATCACGGGAAGAATCTTCATAATCATCCATTCAGGACGATTGCGGTTGCGGCTGGCACGGAACGACTCCACAACCTGCAGACGCTTCAGAGCCTCGTTCTTACGCTGTTGAGCTCCTTCCTGGTTGGCCTGATCACGCAACTGGAAAGACAGAGCATCAAGATCTACGCGAACCAACATATCATAAACAGCCTCGGCACCCATCTTTGCAATGAACTTGTTGGGATCGCTATCCTCCAAATAAGCATTATCTTTCCCAACATGCTCCATTACCTCCATGTATTCTTCCTCGGAAAGCAGATCATTATCTTCCAAAGGACGACCCAAAGAATCTATCTTCACGCCGGCCATGGCACCCACCTGGATAACAACATAGCGCTCGTAATAGATAATCTGATCCAGTTTCTTTGTAGGCACGCCCAAAAGGTAACCGATCTTGTTCGGCAAGGAACGGAAATACCAAATGTGAGCCACAGGAACAACCAAAGCGATATGTCCGCTGCGTTCACGACGGACTTTCTTTTCCGTAACTTCCACACCACAACGGTCGCAAACAATACCTTTGTAACGGATACGCTTGTACTTTCCGCAATGGCACTCATAATCCTTCGTAGGACCGAAGATGCGCTCGCAGAACAGACCATCGCGTTCGGGCTTGTAGGTACGATAGTTGATGGTCTCGGGCTTCAGGACCTCACCATACGAATTCTCCAGAATTTCCTCGGGAGAAGCCAATCCGATGGTAATCTTCGTAAAATTATTCTTTATCTTACTTTCTTTCTTAAAAGCCATAATTATATTTTTTATTATCCGTTAATCGAGGGTCACACTCAAACCTAAGCCTTTAAGCTCATGCAGCAACACATTCAGAGATTCCGGAATACCGGGAGTAGGCATGGGCTCACCTTTCACAATAGCTTCATAAGCCTTACTGCGACCTACCACGTCATCCGACTTGATGGTAAGAATCTCCTGCAATACATGAGATGCACCGAATGCCTCGATGGCCCAAACTTCCATCTCTCCGAAACGCTGACCACCGAACTGGGCCTTACCGCCAAGAGGCTGCTGCGTGATGAGACTGTACGGGCCGATAGAACGTGCGTGCATCTTGTCCTCAACCATGTGACCAAGTTTCAGCATATAAGCCACACCTACGGTTGCCAACTGGTCGAAAGGTTCACCTGTCGCACCGTCATAAAGCTGCGTTGAACAATAACGGGGCAGGTTGGCTTTATCTGTCCATACATCGAGGTCTTCAAGCGTTGCACCGTCAAAGATGGGCGAAGCAAACTTCACACCCAAATTCCGACCTGCAGCGCCCAAAATGGTCTCGAATATCTGACCGATGTTCATACGCGAAGGCACGCCCAAGGGGTTCAATACTATATCGACTGGGGTACCATCAGCGAGGAAAGGCATATCCTCCTGACGGACAATCTTCGACACAATACCTTTGTTACCGTGACGACCGGCCATCTTGTCACCGACTCCCATCTTACGCTTCTTAGCGATATAGACTTTGGCCATCTGTATAATACCTGCAGGCAGTTCATCACCGATAGTGATGGCAAACTTCTTACGCTTCATTTCAGCATCCAGCAGTTTATACTTCTTCAAATAACTGATGACCAGTTGGGAGATAAGCTCATTCGTATGCTCTTTCTTTGTCCATCCAGACAACTGAATAGCGGTATAATCCAAACTATCGAGTACACCCGCCGTAAACTTCTTGCCAGAAGGTATTACATCAGCACCCATGTAGTCTTTCACCCCTTGTGAGGTAAGTCCTTTCGTCAGTTCCAAAAGTTTGTCTACGAGGATGGCTTTCAGGTCAGCTACCTTATTCTCAAATTCCTCGTCGATGGCAGCCAGACGGGGCTTGTCCTGCAACTTTGCAGAACGGGTCTTGAGGGCGCGAGAGAAGAGTTTCTTATCAATAACCACACCATTCAAAGAAGGATTGGCTTTGAGGGAAGCGTCCTTAACATCCCCGGCCTTATCACCGAAGATGGCACGAAGCAGTTTCTCTTCAGGACTGGGATCGCTCTCTCCCTTAGGTGTGATTTTACCTATCATGATGTCACCCGGAGTCACACGGGCACCAATGCGGATAATACCATTCTCATCAAGATCCTTTGTAGCCTCCTCGCTGACGTTAGGAATATCGCTTGTAAGCTCCTCATATCCGCGCTTGGTTTCGCGAACCTCCAATGAGAATTCTTCCACATGCACACTCGTCATGATGTCCTCTTCGACGATGCGCTGATTCAGAACAATAGCATCCTCATAGTTGTAACCCTTCCAGGGCATATAAGCCACCAAGAGGTTCTTACCCAAAGCTAACTCACCATCAGCGGTAGAATAACCCTCAGTCAGGATATCGCCTTTCTTAACCCGATCACCCTTATTACAGATGGGACGGAGGTCAATAGTCATGTTCTGGTTGGTACGACGGAACTTCGGAATACGATATTCCTTGAGGGCGGGTTCAAAGCTAACAAACTCTTCCTCTTCCGTCCGGTCATACAGAATACGGATAGTTGTGGCATCCACATAGTCCACTACACCATCACCCTCAGCCGTAATCATGGTACGACTATTCTCACAAACCTGCTTTTCAATACCGGTACCTACAATAGGAGCCTCTGTGCGCAACAGAGGAACGGCCTGGCGCATCATGTTCGAACCCATCAATGCACGGTGGGCATCGTCATGCTCCAAGAAAGGAATCAAGGCAGCAGCGATTGACGCAATCTGCTGCGGAGCCACGTCCATCAAGTGCACATCCGAAGGAGGAACTACAGGATAATCGTCATCCTGACGACACTTTACGCGAGAACGAATGAACGTTCCATCATCATTCAGCGGAGCATTTCCCTGACCGATAATTCGTCCTTCTTCCTCTTCTGCCGTCATATATTTTATACCCTCATCTGTCAAATCCACTTTACCGTCCTTAACGATGCGGTAGGGAGTTTCAATGAAACCGAGGTCGTTAATCTTTGCAAAAACACAGAGTGAGCTAATCAAACCGATGTTAGGGCCTTCCGGAGACTCAATGGGGCAGAGACGGCCGTAGTGCGTATAGTGTACGTCACGCACCTCGAAACCGGCGCGCTCACGCGACAGACCGCCGGGACCTAAGGCAGAAAGACGACGCTTGTGCGTAACCTCGGCCAACGGGTTGGTCTGATCCATGAACTGGGACAAAGCATTTGTTCCAAAGAAGCTGTTGATTACACTCGAAATCGTTTTGGCATTAATCAAATCCGTGGGAGTGAACACTTCATTGTCACGCACGTTCATACGCTCACGAATCGTGCGGGCCATACGAGCCAGTCCGATTGCAAACTGATTACTCAACTGCTCACCAACCGTGCGAACGTGACGGTTGCTCAAGTGGTCGATATCATCCACAGCAGCCTTCGAGTTTATCAACTCGATAAGGTACTTGATAATTTCGATGATATCCTCCTTGGTCAGAACACGTACACCGGGATCAGTATCAAGTCCCAGTTTACGATTGATGCGATAGCGACCGACTTCACCCAAGTCATAACGTTTCTCCGAGAAGAAGAGATTATAGATAACCTCACGTGCGCTGGCATCATCAGCAGGATCGGCATTACGCAACTGCCGATAAATATGCAGAATTGCCTCTTTTTCGCTGTTTGCAGTATCTTTGTTCAGCGTATTGAAGATGATAGAATATCCGCTCGTGTTCGAATCCTCTTTCAGAATCAGTACGGTCTCAACACCACTATCCAAAATCAATTCGATGTTATCCTCCGTCAATTCCGATTCACGCTCCAGAACCACTTCATTACGCTCTACAGAAATAACTTCGCCCGTATCTTCGTCCACGAAGTCTTCAATTCTGCTCTTCAGTACACGGGCAGCAAGTTTCTGTCCCATGTACTTCATCAGGTTATTTCTCGTAGCCTCGATTTCCTCCGTCTGGACAAATATTTCCAGCATATCCTTATCTTTTTCGAAACCGATAGCACGAAGCAATGTAGTTACGGGCAACTTCTTCTTACGGTCAATATAGGCATACATCACATTATTGATGTCCGTAGCGAACTCTATCCACGACCCCTTGAAAGGAATGATACGTGCGGAATAGAGCTGCGTACCGTTCGAATGCACGCTACTACCAAAGAATACGCCCGGCGAACGGTGGAGCTGCGAAACCACAACTCGCTCGGCACCATTGATGATGAAGGTGCCGTTGTCCGTCATATAAGGAATAGGGCCCAAGAAGACATCCTGAATTACGGTATCAAAATCCTCATGTTCGGGGTCGGTACAATAAAGTTTGAGCTTAACCTTCAAAGGCACGGCATAGGTCAAACCTCTCTCCAAACACTCCTCTATGCTGTAGCGGGGAGGGTCGATATAGTAATCCAAGAACTCCAGCTGGAAGTTGTTACGTGTATCTGTAATGGGGAAGTTCTCTGAGAACACCTTATACAGTCCATCGTTTTTTCTCAATTCCGGCGGTGTGTCCAATTGTAGGAAATCGTTGAACGACTTCAACTGTATCTCCAAGAAATCCGGATAAGGCATCGGATTCTTTACAGATGCGAAATTTACTCTGTTGTTAATTATATTAGAAGCCATCTATAATTTATTTTGTCATCTTGGGTTATTCATAGACACAAAAAGGTAAAGAACCCCCTACCAGAGGATCCTTTACCGTAATCCTTTACAGGATCGTAATCTTACTTCAACTCGATTTCAGCGCCAACCTCTTCGAGGGTCTTCTTCAGAGCCTCAGCATCAGCCTTGGGCATGCCCTCTTTCAGCGTGCTGGGAACGTTGTCCACGAGATCCTTAGCATCTTTCAGGTTCAGGCCACAAGCCTCCTTAACGGCCTTAACGACCTGAAGCTTATTAGCACCGGCTGACTTCAGAACAACATCGAAATCAGTCTTCTCCTCAGCTGCGGGAGCAGCGGCACCGCCAGCAGCGGGGCCAGCAACAGCAACAGCTGCAGCAGCGGGCTCAATTCCATACTCATCCTTCAGGATGGTTGCCAACTCATTAACTTCCTTCACTGTCAAGTTTACCAACTCTTCAGCAATAGCTTTCAAATCTGCCATTTTTATTCAAAATTTGTTTTGTTTATACTTACTTTTTGTTAATCTTAAGCGGCAATGCAACCGATTATTCGGCCTTCTCGCCCAGAGTCTTGAGAACCCCGTGGATAGTGTTCTGTCCACTCTGCAGAGCCGACAGTACATTCTTGGCAGGAGACTGCAGCAAGGCAACAATCTCTGCGATAACCTCGTTCTTGCTCTTGATGGAGCACAATGCATCCAACTGGTCGGCACCCACATAGATACCCTCTTCTGCATAAGCAGCTTTGAGTTCGGGTTTTGTGGCTTTCTTAGCTTTCAGTTCCTTCAACATCTTGGCAGGAGCATTGGCCACGTTCGTAAACAGAACTGCGGTCGTGCCTTTCAACGTGCCATACAATGCAGAGAAATCAATCTCAGATGCCTCCAAAGCCTTATGCAAGAGGGTGTTCTTAACGACCACCATCTTAATCTCGCTCTGGAAACACTTACGACGAAGTGCACTTGTAGAGGCAGCGTTCATGCCCTCCACGTCTACCAAGTAGAAGTGGGGATACTGCTGCAATGTTTCGCCCAGTTTTGCAATTACTGCTATTTTATCTTCCTTTCTCATGATGGTCTATTTTTTAATTCTCGTCAACAGCTTTGGAATCAACCTTGATACCGCGGCTCATAGTACTCGAAAGATAAATACTCTTGATATACGTTCCCTTAGCGGCAGCGGGTTTGAGTTTCACGATGGCACCGATAAACTCCTTAGCGTTCTGCGCAATCTTCTCAGCGTCGAAAGACACTTTGCCGATAGAAGCATGAACGATACCGGTCTTATCAACCTTGAAGTCAATCTTACCCTGCTTAACCTCACGGACAGCCTTGGCGACATCCATCGTCACGGTTCCGCTCTTGGGGTTAGGCATCAAACCACGGGGACCCAGAATACGACCCAGAGCACCAATCTTACCCATGATAGCGGGCATGGTGATGATGACGTCCACATCGGTCCATCCACCTTTAATTTTCTCGATATACTCATCGAGACCAACATAGTCGGCACCTGCTTCTTTAGCAGCAGTTTCAGCATCAGGTGTGCAAAGGCACAGCACTCGTGTCACCTTACCGGTACCGTTGGGCAGTGAAACCACGCCACGTACCATCTGGTTTGCCTTACGAGGGTCTACGCCTAAGCGAATATCGATATCCACCGAAGCGTCAAACTTAGTCGTGGTAATATCCTTGACCAGTTGAGACGCCTCTTTCAAGGTGTATGCCTTCCCTGCTTCAATTTTATCAGCGACCAACTTCTGGTTTTTTGTCAGTTTACTCATGATGAATTGAAGTTTTTAGTTATTAACGGAGAAGTCACCCTTAACGGTGATACCCATACTTCTTGCTGTTCCGGCTACCAAAGTCATTGCGGCTTCAACAGTGAAGCAGTTCAGGTCAGGCATTTTGTCCTGGGCAATTGCGCGCACCTGTTCCCAAGTAATCTCAGCAACCTTGCGGCGATTAGGTTCAGCAGAACCGCCCTTGACTTTTGCGGCCTCCATCAACTGTATTGCCACGGGAGGAGTCTTTACGATGAAATCATACGACTTGTCCGTGTAATACGTGATAACTACAGGCAACACCTTACCGGCCTTGTCCTGAGTTCTGGCGTTGAATGCCTTACAGAAATCCATGATGTTGATACCCTTGGAGCCCAATGCAGGACCTACTGGGGGTGATGGATTTGCAGCGCCTCCTTTAATCTGTAATTTGATTAATCCAGCAACTTCTTTAGCCATTTTCTTAAAGTTTTAATATTTGTTTCTGAAAAGCTCTGACAGGTAACAACTGCTTATTGCTTTTCAATTTGCATGAAGCCCAATTCCAATGGGGTTTTACGCCCAAAAATCTTGACAGACACTTTCAGTTTCTTCTTCTCGCTGTTGATATCCTCAATGACGGCATCGAATCCGGTGAACGGGCCATCCACAACCTTCACATTCTCGCCAATCTCGAAAGGTATTACTACATCTTCGGGGATTTCCTGCAACTCATCCACGGTGCCCAACATTTGGTTCACCTCATGAGCACGCAGAGGCATAGGAGTAGTGTTGGTTTTGGTGTCGCTCAAAAATCCAAGCACATTGGGTACGGCCCGTAAACGGGGCTGAATCTCACCTACCAGTTCTGCCTCAACAAAGACATAGCCGGCAAAGCGGTTCTTCTCCTTTACGACCCTTTTACCATTACGGACAGATACGATTTTTTCGGTTGGGATAAGTACCTGAGCTACATGCTTGGCAAACTCTCCACCTTGGTGAAGCATTGCGTCGATGTACTCCTTTACTTTGCTTTCCTTTCCACTTATGGCACGCATAACGTACCACTGCTTTCCGGTTTCAGCCATCTCTCAATCGTTTTTAGCGTAACACCCCATAAAGGTTTTCCATCAGGAACTGGAACACCTGATCAACAACGAAAACTACCAATGCGATACATAGGGAAGCAACGAGTACGAGTACCGCACTGTTCATAAGCTCTGAGCGTTTAGGCCAAGTGGTCTTATGCACAAGTTCTTCGTATGATACTTTACAATAATTGTAAATTTGCCTGAACATAATCTTTTTATTTTAGCACGGGAAGAGAGGCTCGAACTCCCGACACCTGGTTTTGGAGACCAGTGCTCTACCGACTGAGCTATTCCCGTATGAAAGTCGAGGGAGGGAAGTCCCGAACCCTCGACTTTTTATTGAAAGGTATTTACCGTCGATTAGTCGAATACCTCGGTAATCTGACCGGAACCTACGGTGCGGCCACCTTCGCGGATAGCGAAACGCAGACCAACGTTCAGAGCCACAGCGTAGATGAGCTCAACCGTGATTTCCACGTTGTCACCGGGCATTACCATCTCGATACCTTCGGGCAAGTGAATTTCACCCGTGCAGTCCATCGTGCGGAGATAGAACTGAGGACGATACTTGTTACCGAACGGAGTGTGACGGCCACCTTCTTCTTTCTTCAGAACGTAGATAGAAGCCTTGAAGCCCTTGTGCGGAGTGATGGCACCCGGGTGGGTGATAACCATACCACGCTTAACTTCCTGCTTGTCGATACCACGGAGCAGCAGACCTACATTGTCGCCGGCCTCACCCTGGTCGAGCAGCTTGCGGAACATCTCAACGCCAGTGATAACGCTCTTCTTGTCTTCACCCAGACCGAGGATCTGAACTTCGTCACCAACCTTAACGACACCAGTTTCGATACGACCGGTAGCAACAGTACCACGACCAGTGATAGAGAATACGTCCTCAACGGGCATCAAGAAAGGCTTATCGATGTCGCGAACGGGCTCCTGAATCCAGTTGTCGCAAGCGTCCATCAGCTCCATAACCTTAGCTTCCCATTCGGGTACACCGTTCAGGGCACCGAGGGCAGAACCACGGATGATGGGAGTATCCTCTTCGAAATCGTACTGAGCGAGCAGTTCACCCATTTCCATTTCAACGAGCTCCAGCATTTCCTCGTCGTCTACCATGTCGCACTTGTTCAGGAACACAACCAGACGGGGAACGTTTACCTGACGAGCGAGCAGGATGTGCTCACGAGTCTGAGGCATAGGACCGTCAGTAGCAGCAACAACGATGATAGCACCGTCCATCTGGGCAGCACCAGTTACCATGTTCTTCACGTAGTCGGCATGACCCGGGCAGTCCACATGCGCATAGTGGCGGTTAGCGGTTTCATACTCAACGTGAGCAGTGTTAATGGTGATACCGCGCTCTTTTTCTTCGGGAGCGTTATCGATCTGGTCGAAGCTCTTAACTTCAGAAAGACCTTTCTTGGCCAAAACAGTAGTGATGGCAGCGGTCAGAGTGGTCTTACCGTGGTCTACATGACCGATAGTACCAATGTTCACATGGGGTTTGGTACGTTCAAATTTTTCTTTTGCCATAGCAGTTACTTTATAATATTATAAGTGAAAAATGTGTTGTCATTCTCTTTGTCTTCACCCTCAATTCTCATCTCCGTGAGCTGCTTCCGAGAGTTGAACTCGGGACCTCATCCTTACCAAGGATGCGCTCTACCACTGAGCTAAAGCAGC
>CAMWQU010000022.1 GCA_947176535.1 uncultured Prevotellaceae bacterium | reverse complement strand
ACTCGTATCGGGTACCATCGGCATAGAATGACACGTGCATTTCTGTTGGCTCATCTTTGGTGAGCACAAAGGGGATGCAACCGCCAATTTCGACTGTCGCATCCGATTTTGGCATGATCAACAGACGGAACACCTCGTTCATGGCAATCAACATATTCGACTTACCTGAAGCATTTGAACCATATAGGATGCCCAACTTGTATAAGAACACACCATCAGTAACTTCGGTGACAAGTTCCGAAGATGGGCCTTTTGCCACGAAGTTTAATTCCTGCTTGTCGCGAGTGGAAAGATAGTTCTTTACCCAAAAATCTCGTATCATACCGCAATATTTTATCTATTATCGTAATTTTACTACAAAATTACAAATAATATTTGGTAAACACAATGTACTGATTGATGATTTTTGTAATTTATATACGATTTTTATATATTCTTTCACCGTGTATCGAAGCCCCGAAAAGGTATCTATGTCATTAACGGCAGGAAAACGGTTGTGAAATAAGAGCAGTCATTCATTATGCTGTATCAGTCGCCGGAGTGGCGACAGAAGAACCCTTATTATAAGTGTGCCGGAGGATGCGTACCTACGAGACGTAGCCTCCGGTTCGTTTTTTTATGTATGTGCGGATTTCTGTCCGCTTCGCTGCCCGCCGTGCCGCTTGGGGATGAAAGTTTTTCCGTTTTGTTTGCGTGCTTTTCGCAGATTATTCGTAATTTTGTCGCATGTTTATTCCTAAAACGATGCGAATATGACTACAAGACGATTTCTGACCATTGCCCTCCTGACGGCGACGATTGGCGTTGCGCAGGCTCAGGAAGAGCTGATAAAGTACGGCGACTTCGAGACATGGGTGACACGTACCATCAAGGAAAGCGGCATCATCGGCGGCAATACGAAACACCTAGTGGAGGTAGGCCCCAACATGAAGTACACGGCCAATGCCTACACCAACATGGGCGGTTCCCCCTGGGCTACGAGCAACATCTATGCCCACGTGAGCGGTATATCGAAGACCAACAGCAGCGTCTACAAGGATGCGCACAACGACGGTTCGTGTGTGAAACTCCGCACTCACGTGGAGGGTGTGAAGGTGCTCGGTCTGGTGAATATCCATGTGCTGGCTGCCGGTTCGCTGTTCCTCGGTTCGATGGTGGAGCCAATCACCAGCAGTAGCAACCCCATGCGCTACCTGAACGTGGGCGTTCCTTTCAAGCGTCGTCCGCGTGCCCTGAAATTCGATTATAAAGTCCACATTTCCGATTCGGCCAAGGTGCGTATGACGGGCTTCAGCCGCAAGAAGGTGATGCCCGGACGGGACGAGTGTGACGCCATCTGCCTGTTGCAGAAGCGTTGGGAAGACAGCGAGGGAAACATCCACGCATGGCGCGTGGGCACGATGATGCACCGCTTTTCCGCTTCGGTGCCCCAGTGGCAGGAGGGTAAGTCCTTCACGATTCACTACGGCGACATCACCGGCGAACCTTTCTTCCGCTCCTACATGGGACTGATACGTGGCGAAGCCGCATTCTATGCCACCAACAGCCGGGGCGAGCAGGTGAGAATCATCGAGGAAGGCTGGGCCGATGCCAACGAGACCCCGACACACATCATCGTGAAGTTCGACTCCAGTTGCGGAGGTGCCTACATCGGCAGTCCCGGCAATACGTTGTGGGTGGATAATGTAAAACTGGTATATTGATATAGTCCGTTTACCGAGAATGATGGAAACTCCATATTATCAGGTTGAAGAAAGATTGTTCCGCCGCAATCTTTCTTTGATTCGTCGCGTGGCGGAAGAGAGTGGAGCGGAGGTGATACTGGCGTTCAAGGCGTTTGCCCTCTGGCGCACGTTCCCTATTTTCCGCGAGTACATAGCGCATACCACGGCCAGCAGTCCCTATGAGGCCCGGTTGGCTTTGGAGGAATTCGGCAGTCCGGCACACACGTATTCGCCGGCCTACACCGAGCGGGATTTCCCGACGCTGCTCCGATGCAGCAGTCACATCACGTTTAACAGTCTCAGCCAGTACCGCCGCTTCGCTCCTCTGGTGGAACAGTATAACCGTGAGCATCCGGAAAAACGCGTCTCTTGCGGACTGCGTGTCAATCCGGAATACAGCGAGATAGAGACCGAACTGTACAATCCCTGTGCCCCCGGCTCCCGTTTCGGGGTGCTGGCGGAGCAGTTGGCGGGTGAAGCGGGCCAGTCGCTCTTCGATGAAGGGGCGGCGTGTCCGGTGGAGGGCTTCCATTGTCACAACCATTGCGAGAGTTCGGCCGAGGCCCTGCAGCGCAGTCTGCAACATTTGGAGGAGAAGTTCGGCCTGTGGTTGCCGCGCCTGAAATGGCTGAATCTGGGCGGCGGGCATCTGATGACCCGCAAGGACTACAACGTACCTCTGCTCATCTCGCTGATTCGGAACCTCCGCAGCCGCTATCCCAACCTGCGCGTCATACTGGAGCCCGGCTCCGCTTTTGCATGGCAGACCGGTGTGCTGGTGGCCTCCGTCACGGACATTGTGGAGAACCACGGCATACGCACGGCCCTGCTCGACGTCTCGTTCACCTGTCACATGCCCGACTGTCTGGAAATGCCTTACCACCCTGTGGTGAGTGGTGCGGAGACCCTGGACGAGGCTATGCTGCCGGATTCCCTGCCTCCGTTTACCTACCGACTGGGAGGCAACAGTTGTCTGAGCGGCGACTTCATGGGATTCTGGCGGTTCGACCATGAGTTGCAGATTGGCGAGCGGCTTGTTTTCGAGGACATGATACACTACACGACCGTGAAAACCAACATGTTCAACGGCATTCCTCATCCCTCCATTGTTCTCCTTCGCGAGGACGGTACGCAGGAACTGCTGCGGCGGTATGCCTATGAGGACTACCGCGACCGCATGTGCTGACCCTCTATTTCGTCTAGCCCGTCCCCGCCGGGAGGCGGCTCCCGTCCGTGCTTCGCCGATTCCGAAGCCGGGCCGTAGTGTTATTTATTGCTAAAAGCAATGAAATAATTGCTGACAGTCCGTCCGCAATTCTCAATTTATTTGTATCTTTGCATCCGCTATTGTGGAATAAGACAACATGAAACACATATTACTATTATTCATTATCTTTCACACGTCGCTCGCCGCACTCTTCGCTCAGGTGCGCGTGACCGTTCAGGCCCCCTCACAGGTGGAGGAAGGACGAAACGTCCGTGTGAGCTACATCGTGAATACGACAGACGTCGATGACATACAGGTGGGCGATTTCCCCGGCTTTGAGCTTTTGTACGGGCCGAGCACTTCCACGCAGCGGAATGTCTCGATTGTGAACGGAAAGGTGAGCAACAGCAGTCAGGTGATGTTCACCTACACGTTGCAGGCCCGGAAGCCCGGTACCTACAAGTTGCCCGTGGCTACGATAAAGAGCGACGGGCAGACGTACAAGAGCAATCAGGTAAGCATTCAGATTCTGGAAGGGGATGCCGAGGAAGATGCCGCTTCGGGCAGAGGCTCGTCGGGGCATTCCGGTGCGCGGACGCGGGACAATGCTGCCGGGGGGGCGACCGTTTCGGCCAGTGACTTGTATGTCGGGGCCTCCGTGAGCAAACGGCAGGTTTATGAGCAGGAAGCCGTCGTTCTCACGTATAAACTGTACACACGGGTGAACATCAGTTCCAACTATAACCCGGAGTCGCTGGAACTGGACGGTTTCCACACGCAGGAGATAGAACTACCGATGCAGAAGGAACTGAAAGTGGAGCGGGTGAATGGCCGGAATTATCAGACTACAGTGCTGAGCCAGCATGTCCTCTTTCCGCAGAAGACCGGCAAGGTTACGATTCCGAGCCGAAAGTTCGAGTTTGAGGCCATCGTTCAGAATCCAAATGTAGACCCCTTTGACGCCTTCTTCGGCGGCGGGGCCTTGCAGACACGCATTCCTAAAACCGTGGTGGCTCCGGCCATCGAACTTCAGGTGGAGCCTTTGCCTTCGCGTCCGGCCAACTTCTCGGGAGCCGTCGGGACGCAGTTCAACATCAGCGGTGCACTCACGCCCGAACAGGTGGATGCCAACGATGCCGTGTCGCTGCGGCTGACGGTGAACGGCGTGGGAAACATGAAACTGATGAAGGCACCGGCCGTGCAGTGGCCGAAAGACTTCGAGTCGTATGACCCGAAGACGAACGATAAGACACGAATCGGGGCCAACGGAGCTTCGGGAAACGTCGTTTACGATTACACGGCCGTGCCGCGCCACGGAGGGAAGTACAGCATTCCGTCCGTCGAGTTCTGCTATTTCGACACGCAGTCGAAGTCGTACCGGATGCTACGCACCGACTCTTTCCATGTGGCGGTGGCCAAGACGGCGGGGCACCGTGTCGGGCGTTCCGTGAATCAGGAAGACTTGACGGTGCTGAACAGCGATATACGTTACATCAAGACGTCGCCGGCCAACGTGAAGCCAGCCGGAGCTACGTTCTTCGGCGCACCCGCTTATTGGCTCTCCTATGTCGGCCCCTTCGCGCTCTTCCTCCTGCTGATTGCCATTTTCGAGCGTCAGGCAAAGGCTAATGCGGACATTGCCCGCCGTCGCGGTAAGAAGGCCGGAAAGGCGGCTTCGAAGCGCCTGAAGAGTGCCGCAAAACTGCTGAAACAGGGGAATGCGCGGGCGTTCTACGAGGAAGTTACGCGGGCACTTTGGGGATATGTGGGCGATAAACTGAATCTGCCTGTTGCCGAACTTTCGAAAGACAATGTCGGTGAACGTCTGGCAGAGCGCGGAGTGAGCGAGGAGAGCAATCGCCGCTTCCTGCAGGTACTCGGCGATTGCGAGTTTGCCCAGTATGCTCCCGGTGACCCTTCGGCTACGATGGATCGTCTCTATGCCGATGCAACCGAGGTTATCAATCTGATTGAAAACGGATAAAACTATGAAACGACTGATATTTCTATTTCTTATTTTCAGCATCAACAGCCGTTTGGTCATGGCCGATTCGGCGGTCTCCGACAGTCTGAAAACCGTAGCCGACAGTGCGTATGCTCAGGAGAACTTCGAGAAAGCTGCCAAATATTACCTGCGCATTGCCCGTATGGGGGAGAGTGCGGCGGTGTGCTACAATCTGGGAAACTGTTATTACCGCCTCGATGATATGGCGCGGGCTGTTCTTTGGTATGAGCGGGCCTCCATTCTGAGCCCCGGCGATGAGGACATTCGTTTCAACCTCGATATGGCGCGCTCGAAGACAATCGACCGTGTCATTCCCCGTCACGAGTTTTTCTTCGTCACGTGGTACCGCTCCATGATAAACTGGATGAGTGCCGATAGTTGGGCGCGGCTGTCCATCGCTCTCTTCCTCCTTTCGCTCGCCAGTCTGGCCCTTTACATCTATGCCCGGCGGATGGGATTGCGGAAAGCCGGTTTTACGTTGGCGGTTGTCTTTCTGCTGATGACGCTTGTGGGCAACCTCTGCGCGTGGTCGCAGAGCCTCCGGCTGTCGCAGCGCGACGGAGCCATTGTCATGGCTTCCTCGGCCGCCGTCAAGAGCACTCCCTCGGCTTCCGGCAGCGACCTTTTTGTGTTGCACGAAGGTACACGGGTGGTCATTCGCGATAACTCGCTCAGCGACTGGGCCGAGGTTGAACTGGCCGACGGCAAGCAAGGATGGATTGAGAAACGGCAGATAGAGATAATTTAGCCTCCGGGCTGGAGAATTGCGGAAACCATGCTTGAACGACTGAAAGACATAGATAACAGTTTGTTTGTCGCCCTCAACGGTTGCGATTCGGTGTATTGGGACGCTGTGATGTGGCTCATTACCAAAACGACGACATGGATTCCGCTTTTGCTGATTCTCGTTTACGTCATTGCCCGAAATAGTGACTTGCGTCGCTTCGCACTCATCGTTACGGCGATGTTGCTTACCGTGGCTTTGGCCGACCGTCTCTCCAGCGGACTAATCAAACCGCTTGTCATGCGTTGGCGTCCTACGCATGATGCTACTTTTCTCCACACACTCGATACCGTATGGAGCTACACTGGCGGACGTTACGGCTTTGTTAGCAGTCATGCCGCCAACACGTTTGCCCTCTTCGCTTTCCTTTCCCTCGTCTTGCGCAGTCGCCTGCTTTCTTTCTTCCTCTTACTTTGGGCCTGCGTGTCTTCTTATTCCCGTGTCTATTTGGGTGTTCATTTTCCCGGCGACATCCTTTGCGGGGCCATTCTCGGTTTGATAGTGGGGCTACTTGTCTATCTTGCTTATAACTCCATCAATCGCCGCATGGCAGGTGAACGTCAGTTCTATTCCACGGCTTACACTCCTTCCGGTTTCCTTTATGCTGACGTGCATCTGTTGGTATTCACACTTCTGTTTACCTACCTCGTCGTGCTTCTCCTTGCCATTCCTTTGGCCTTATAGCGAAATTGTATTTTTTCCTGATACATCTTTACCCAAGACCATTCGACGATTTGTTTATTCAGAGGCGACCGAATAATTGTTCGGTCGCCTCCGGTTAATTATTCGGTCGCCTTTGAATAATCCCGTCGTGCTAAGGACACGGGGGAAAGACGGTATCGCATAAAGGCGAAACGGACGAAAGGAAATAAAAAAAGCGGCACCGGGTTAGACCCGATGCCGCTATGCTGTAATGAAGTTATAACAGAATGTAGGTGTTACTCCTGATAGAATTTGCTGTAAACTACCTGCATCTTGATTTTCGTGTCTCCGCCCACAAGGCGTATGCTGTTGAGGCTGAGGTCGTGGGTGACGCTGACTTGTGCGCCACTGGTGTTGGTGCTGGTGATGACGGGAATAAGCACCACGCGGTTCCAATCGGGATGCTCCGCCATCCATTCGGCCTCTGTCATTTCCTCAAGTCCCTCTTGCCGACGTTCCTCATTGGTGCGCTTCAGAGCGTCGTCCTTCTCGTGCTTGCAGTAGGAGATAAGGCGGCAGATGTTGGCAAAGGTATAAGTGTTGTAGTTAGAGGCAAAGGTGGTGGTGTAGCAAGTGCGGTTGTCTGACACACGATGCTCGGTGAAGAACGTCTGCATGTCCTGTTTCCGCACCATGAGCAACGTTCCGGGCGTACCGAGCTGGTACTTGTCCTGCGGCTTGTTGTAGCGGGTGAGGGTGATGGTGGCCAGAGAAATGCTGTCGTTAGCATGCTGTCCGGCGAAAATTTCGTCGATGGGCAGCGTCATTTCCGTACAGATGCCTGCGGGAGTCTTGAGGTAAGTGCATGTGGCATCTTCTACCAGTTTTTCTACGTTCTCGTTCGTGAAATGCGTACTCTGTATCACTTCCGGAGTTGCGGCCAAGCGGGTCAGTCCGTTGTTGATTTTTGAACTGGTATCGTTCTCGTCAGCGTAGCGGTAAAACAGATTGAGCGTGCCGACGTAGACCGCGAGCATGGTGCCCTGTCCGCCGGTTATCTTGAAATAGAGACCGGGGAAGACGTTGCGGATAAAGTGGTAAGAGTCCGAGAAGTTTTCGGGATTCTGATAGTATTTTTCCATAATGCGCTGTCCCAGACTTTGAGGTAACATAACGCGTAGGTTGGAATTGTACTTCGTGCCGGACAGGTTGGTATCGTCTACGTTGTAGTCCTTGGGAGTGAATACGCGGGAAGCGATGGGCTTGGCGTCCTCGGGAAGGAACTGGGTGAGGTCGATATCCGTGTAGTAGGTTTCGGTCTCCTCCAGGAACTTGTCGTTACGCAGTTCGTAGACTTCCAGTTTCATGGGGTTGTTGTCGTCTCCATAGAAGTCGTCGAAGTAGAGGCGCACTTCGCAGGAGTCGCACTGTATGATTCCTCGTGTGGCCGTTCCATTAACATCACCAAGCATGAACTCCTGCGCGGGAAACTTATAGTCCTCGAACGTGTAGAACTGTGCGGCGAAGTCGGCCGTGATGTCGCTCCCGGTTTCGGGGTCGGTAATGCTGCCGAGGTAACTTATCGTGCTGTTCGCCACCACGGCATCCATCTTGTGGGAACGCGTGGTAACGTCGTAGGTCGTGATGGAATTGCTTATCTCGTCTGACTCGGCGTTTATGCCAAGGTCTGCGGTGTTGTCGTCGCAGGCGGTGACGAGGAGCAGGGCGAAGAGCCATGTGGAAACGGCTTTGGAGGAGAGGTGCATGGGCAGATCAGTCTTCGGGGTTTTCTTTGTGGTGTTCGTTCCATATCCGGTCGAAGAAGTCAATGTAACCGTCCGGTTGTCCGTCGGTTGTCTCCAACACGGGTTTGTTGATGCTTCGGGCATATTCGACGACCTCGTCCGAGGGGACGGGCTGGGAGAATGTGATGCCGTCGGCGTACTTTATACCTATTTTCAGGAAGTCGTCAGGGGTGATGGGGTCTGCAAATTCCTTGACGCAGTCGGCATCTGCCGTGCGGTAATAGAGGATGTTGGCAAAGTCTTCCTTACCGGTGGGCAACGTGAGGTGATTGGCAGTGGGGGAGAACACTACGCGGCAATCGCGGAAACAGGGTTCGTCAGCGTAAGCCGTCTTCAGGTAGACGGGGATAAAGGCTGAAATCCAACCCTGACAGTGGATGACGTCGGGTGTCCAACGCAGTTTCTTCACGGTTTCCAGTACGCTGCGGGCGTAAAAGGCGGCTCGCTCGATGTTATCGGAATATTCATGGCCTTCTTTGTCCAGCTCCGCCAATCGCTTGGCGTAGAAGTCCTCGTTGTCGATGAAGTAGACCTGCATACGGGTGCCCATGATGGAAGCGACCCAGATGATGAGCTGATGGTCGGTGTCATCGACAACGATGTTCATGCCGGAAAGGCGAATGACTTCGTGCAACTGGTTGCGCCGCATATTGATGTTGCCCCATTTGGGCATGAATGTCCGGATTTCCCGGTTCTGATCGAGTGCATAAATAGGGAGGTCACGACCCATCTTAGTGAGGTCGGACTCCGGTACGTAGGGGTTTATTTCCTGCGCGATAAACAAAATCTTCTCCGCTTTCATCTCTATTGTGTGTAGTTTTCGCAGTGCAAAGTTAGTAAAAAAAAGCGACACTGGCCCCATGAATACTTATATTTCACCTTTTTTAGCGATTTATTCGCCCGTTTATTTCGCCGTTTCGATATTTATGCGTTATTTTGCACCGCTTTTAGATTTAGATAAAGAAGAACTCTTAAGAATCTGATTCAAAAAATGAAGCGTATTTACACCATAGCTGAGTTGCAGGCCGAACTCCGTGAGGCTCGTAACGCGGGGCGCACAGTGGGACTGGTGCCCACGATGGGAGCGTTACACGAGGGACATGCGTCGCTGGTACGTCGCAGCGTTTCGGAAAACGATTGTACGGTAGTGAGTGTTTTCCTCAATCCTACGCAGTTCAATGATAAAACGGACTTGGAGAAATATCCGCGCACGCTGGAGGCCGATTGTGCATTGCTTGAGGCTTGCGGGGCAACGGTGGTCTTTGCGCCGTCGGTGGAGGAGATTTATCCGGAACCGGATACCCGCGTGTTCAGTTATCCCCCTACGGACAGTGTGATGGAGGGGGCTTTCCGTCCCGGACATTTCAATGGCGTTTGCCAGATTGTTTCCAAGTTATTTATGATGGTAGAGCCTGACCGGGCCTATTTCGGGGAAAAGGATTTCCAGCAGATTGCCGTTATCCGTCGTATGGTGGAGGATTTGGGGCTGAAGTTGGAGATTGTGCCCTGTCCCGTTATCCGGGAGGAGAGCGGACTGGCCATGAGCAGTCGCAATACATTGCTATCTGCTGAGGAACGACAGATTGCAAGTCATATTTACCGGACACTCGCGGAAAGTCGTCAGTGGGCAAAGGAAGATACCGTTTCTGCCGTTCATGATAAGGTGGTAAGTACGCTCAATGAGGTGCCCGAACTTGAGGTACAGTATTATAACATCGTGGACGGTAAGACACTGGCTGATGTCACCTCCTGGGACGACAGCGACGACATTGTCGGATGTATCACGGTGTTCTGCGGCAGTCAGCCCATTCGGCTGATAGACCATATTCGATATAAGTGAAATAGTAAAAAAAGTCAGAAAGTTAAGGTTATGATGATAGAGGTTCTGAAGTCTAAACTTCACTGCGTCCGCGTGACGGAGGCAAACCTGAATTACATGGGTAGCATCACTATTGATGAGGACTTGATGGATGCTGCGGGAATGATTGCCGGCGAGAAAGTGCAAGTGGTGGACAACAACAACGGCGAGCGTTTCGAGACTTATATCATCAAGGGGGAGCGCGGTACGGGCTGTATTTGCCTGAACGGAGCAGCCGCACGTAAGGTGCAAGTGGGCGACACGGTCATCATCATGTCTTATGCACTTATGGATTTCGAAGAAGCGCGTACGTTTGTACCGCGTGTCGTATTTCCCGAGAATAACAAAGTCCGGTAACGTTGCTGAGACAAAATAAAGGAAGCGGGGCTTGTTAAAGTCAATTTATTTATACTTGTCAAAAAAAGAACGGCAAATAGCGTATGACTTTTGAGACGCATCCCCTCCAGCCTTTCCTGCCACCGAACGGACGTATCTTGTTTCTTGGCAGTTTTCCTCCTCCCAAAGCGCGGTGGTCGATGGATTTTTTCTATCCCAATTTTATAAACGACTTTTGGCGCATCATGGGACTTATTCACTTTGGCGACGCTCAGCATTTTGTTGTGCAGGACGAAGCGGTGCCGAGCAGACAAGAAAGTGACGGATGCAGTTTGGACAGTATCGGGGGGCGGAAAAAGAAGGCGGGAACCGCTAAACGATTTGACCGTGAACGTATCATTGAGTTTGCCCGGTCCGAAGGGCTTGCTTTCTTTGACACGGCTACCCGTGTGTGCCGGTTGAAAGATAATGCCTCTGATGAGCATTTGCAGATTGTTGAAGCCACAGACATTTGTGCATTGTTGGAACAGATGCCCGGTTGCCACGACATCGTCACAACGGGAGGGAAAGCCAGCGAGCAGTTGCAGTTGCAGATTTCTTTTGCCATGCCCCGGATTGGTGAATATACTGAGGGCGAGGCTTTCGGCAGAGTGTTGCGTTGGTGGCGTATGCCGTCTTCTTCGCGTGCCTATCCGATGCGGATAGAGCAAAAAGCCGAATTTTACGCTCGTCTGTTCAAAGGGACGTAGATGGTGTAGGTAGTTGTTCCCAAAGTTTGTCGAACCATTGTCGCATTAGTTCCTCTTTGTCGATGATGAGGCGCAGTTGCTCCAACTGATAAGCGTTGTCTGATTGTTCAACCCATAGACGCAGATAGCCGCCACGCCCGTACTTTTTGTGCAGATGGTCGGCCATACGTTGGAAATGTTCCTCGCGGGAGAGGGTGGGATAGTGGTCGAGTCCGTACAGAATCGTTCGGCGGATGATGCTCTCCGGGTCGATAAGACGATCCGCATCGGCCACAATACGGCCGTAGAGAGTGCGCGGCGGACGGTCGGCTGAGGCTCTGTGATCTTCTGCCGCATCGGCCATGATGTTGATTTCTTCTTCGCTGAACCACCGACGCAGATTTTGGTCGTTACGGATGATACGGGCAGAAACTTTGTGATGGTGTTCGCGCCCTTCGGCAAGTCCGGTATCATGGTAAGCCGCAATGGTGTAGGCCATGTCGGCATTTGCGTTCAGTCGTTCGGCCAGTTTGAGGCTGCGGTGTATGACCATCTCGGCATGAGGACGACGGTGGGCACGGTCGAACAGGTCGTAACGCGGCAGAATTTCCGCCTCAATGTAAGAGACGAGTTCTCGATTAACATTCATCTTTGTTGCTTGCTATATGTTCTTCCAAGAGTGCTGCCGCATCCTGAACGCAGAGCGGGCATTCGCGCAACATATGACCGGTGCCGATACCTTTCAGGAGTTTGCACTGCGTTGCGCCGTTGCGTTGCTGGAACTTTATCATAATCTGCCCCATTTGTTTCATGGCGCGTGTGTGGTCTGCATTACGCATTCCCAATATCATGCCCGCACCCACCAACGCGCCGCAGGTTCCTTCTGCGTTGCCCATGCCGGCGGCATAAGCCCCGCCTAACCGCATGGCCGTATGTTCGTCCAGACCGGCCACGTCGGCATAAGTTGTAAGAATGGCTTGCGCACAATTATGACTGCCGCAGCGTTTCTTTTCTGCTGCTATCTCTTTTCGTGTTTCCATATTGTCTTGTTTTGTACGGCCAAAGGTAGTGCAAACCAACCATATAGAGGTAAGCAAATAACAGAAAATATAAGATAATGGAGAAAAATGTGCTTGAGATTTGGTAGATAAAAAGTATTTTTATACCTTTGCACTCCGAAACGAACATGGGAAAGTCCCATACGGCATGCTCCCTCGGAATCCCCCAGGGCTTGACCGCAGCAAGGGTACTTGGTTGTAGCGGCGCGATATGGTTTGCTTTCCCACCCGCCTCTTTAGCTCAGTTGGCCAGAGCACGTGATTTGTAATCTCGGGGTCGTTGGTTCGAATCCGACAAGAGGCTCAAGGAAGTATGGATAAGCATTATAACCCTGTCATCTTCAATCGTCTGCAATGTCTTGTAGAACAAAGGGACTGGCAGGGGATTCTTGTCTATCTAAATTGGCTCACTCATGCCCACTTCCGTACAGCGGGGTATATATTGGGGGAACGTCTTTTGCCGATGTTGGGGGAGGCTGACGCATGGGCCTTGGTTTCCATCTTGGTTGCTTATGATGCCAAAGCCTTTCTGGTGACAATGTTGAAGACGGTTGCTGAGCGTCTTAAATCGGGGACTCTGCATCTGCGCTCACATGGAGCAAGAGTTTTCTGGGAGCAACTGCGTGCTGGGAATAAGGTGTTGTCGGGGATTGCTGTTCCTCTGCCTCTTACCGAACAAGCGCAAGAAAGTGGGACAACGACAGACGTGAATATACAGAAAGCATTAAGTCGATTGCTGCCTGCAATGACAAAATATGAGGATGTGCAGTGGCTTTTCCGAAAGTTCGGGGTTGAAGAAGGGGAGAAGCGCATACCTTACCTTTTGCGTACTCCCACGCAGCCGGTTGCTTATGCACTGTTCCACACGGTGAAGTTTGTTGATCATGATCGTTCTCTGCTCATTCGGATTGTTCATTTCCTAATGAAGCAGAATGATGGACTTTCTTTCAATTTGGCCAGTCTGTTGAAGACGTATTACGGACTGGATGAGGTGAAAGGAACTTTCTCGTTGCGCATTGAACCTTATCAATTAGCACGCATAGAACGATCCTATTCTGCCTTTTGTCAGTTGGTTAAGTTTTAGTACCGAGACCTTCTGAAACTGTTAGCGGAATTCTACGACCGTAATTCCGGCACCACCAAACTGCACATGCTCGTCCCGTGCACTTAGTATTTGAGGGACGGTACGCAGGTGCTGACGGATGAGCGTGCGCAGAATGCCATTGCCCGTACCATGAAGAATGCGAACTCGTGCTGCTCCGACAAGTGTGGCATCGTCAATGAAAGCTGTAACAGTCTGTATAGCCTCGTCTCCACGCATACCACGGACATCAATTTCGGGACGGAAATTGAGTTGCGTTTGGTGCATCTGGTCAAGTGTCTGTCGGCTAATGAAAGAATTGAAAGAGGGAGCCGCTGTCGGTGCTTTCTTCATTTTCGGTGCTTCTTCCAGCATATCTAATGGCAGTGTCGTTCTAATCTGTCCGAATAGCACAATCGCCTTTTTACCCTTTCTTTCCTCAAACGTTCCAATGGTGCTTTCTCCTTTGATGCAAACTTGTGCGCCGGGGACAAAAAGGGATTCTTTGGGCTTCTGTGTGGGCGAAGGGGCAGATACGGCTGACGAGGAGGAAAACGGGGTTCCTTTTGCCTTTCCCTCTTTCTCCAGTTTTCGCTCTTCCTGTCGTTTCTTGCGGGCAATGATTTGTTGCATCTTCCGGTCTATGCTATCTGACTTGCTCTGTTCCTCTTGCGAGAGTGCCATGCGGAAAGCGTCCAACTCCTGACGAACTTCACGGGTACGTTGCTTTTCAGCCTGTGCTTCCTTGATTTCACGGATTGTATTTTCGACCAAGGCATTGCTTTCGTTGAGGATTTCTTCTGCCTGCTGCTTGGCACTGGAGATGATGTCCTTACGTTTCTTTTGCAACTCCACTATTTCGTCTTCGTATCGGGATAAGGTACGTTCCATCTCTTTCTCTCTTTGATGGATGGACTGGCGTTTGCTCTCCCAATAGCGTTTATCCCGTACAATGTCAAGCAGGTATTTGTCTGCATTGATATAGTCCTGTCCCACAATTTCCGAAGCCCTGGCAATGACACTTTCGGGTATGCCGATTTTGCGAGCGATTTCGATAGCAAAACTGCTTCCCGGATGACCCATTTCCAACCGGAACAAGGCCTGCATCTGTTGTCGGTCGTACAACATGGAACCATTGACTACTCCTTCGTGACTGTCGGCAAAGTGTTTGAGGTTTTGGTAGTGCGTAGTGATGACTGAGAAAGTTTCTTTCTCCACAAATTGTTGTAGCATGGCTTCCGCCAATGCTCCGCCGATAGTAGGTTCCGTTCCACCTCCGAACTCATCAATGAGGAGCAGGCTTTTTGCCGAGCATTCTTTCATCATCAGCTTCATGTTCAGCAGGTGGGACGAGTAGGTGGACAGGTCGTCGTTGATGTTCTGTTCGTCGCCGATGTCGATGAATATATCGTCAAAGACACCCATCCGTGAGTTCTCGCCGACAGGAACAGGCAGGGCACATTGAAGCATATATTGCACCAGTCCTACAGTCTTCAGACAAACGCTTTTTCCGCCGGCATTAGGGCCGCTGATGATGAGAATGCGTTCCTTGGGGGTAAGGGTGATGTCCAAAGGAACGACTTTCTTCTGATGCCGGCGCAACTTTAACTCAAGTAAAGGATGGCGTGCCAACGTCCAGTCGATGAACTGGCGGTTTTCCACCTGATGGATGATGCCATCAAGTTGTGTACCCAACCTATATTTAGCCAGTGCCAACTCAATGTCTGCCAGAAACTCGTAAGCCCGCAGAAATTCGGGAATGTTATTTCGGATATTGTCCGTGAATGCCTGCAATATGCGGATAATCTCGCGTTTCTCCTCCGCTTCCAGTTCACGTAGGTTGTTGTTGGCCTCCACTACAGCAGCAGGTTCCACAAAGATAGTCTTTCCGGTTGCACTTTCTCCGTGTACAATACCCCGGATACGACGTTTCAGGGCCGGAACAACAGGGATAACCAAACGTCCGTCGCGTATAGTGGGCATTACATTCTGCTCTATGAGCCCTTCTTTCTTGGCACTTTCCAAAATGCTATGAAGGGTGCGGCTCACACTGCCTTCCGTTCTCGAAAGTTCGTGACGGATGCGTGCAAGTTCCGGACTGGCCGTATCTTTTACGTGCCCGTACTTATCCAGAATACTTTCGATTTGGCGGGTAACGCTGTGAAACGTGAATACGCCGTCGGAAAGTTTGCTGAGGTTGGGATAGGGTTCCTCTTCGTCTCTGATAACCGCAATCCATGAGTGAAGTGTATCGAGTGAACGCTTGAGATCCCACATTTCATGCTCTTCCAAATAGACGCCTTCGACACGTATGCGGCGTATGGGCAATCGCATATCGAAGAAATCTTCTCCGGGAAGTTGTAGCTGAGTATCTATAATCTGTTTGACTTCATCGACAAGCCTCAACCGGAAGTTGATGGTCTCGGCATCGGTCATAAATGCCAGCTCATCCACCCGGTCTGTGCCTAACCGACTGATACAATGTCCTTTCAATAGTGTTCGTATCTCGTCGAAAGCTAACTTGTGCTCAATGTCCTTTGTCATCGGTGTGCCTTAGAGGTTTTTCTCGGGGTACATAGTATTCCACCAAGTCGGGTCATCCTTGAGCCAACGCTCGAACCAAGCATAGATGGTATTCTGCCATTTGATGCGACGCGAGTAGGTCAGAATATGATGATTTTCGCCTTTCACCGTGACAAAGGCTGTCGGGCGTCCCAGAATCTTCAATGCTGTGAATAATTGTATGCTCTCGTTGATGGGCACATTCGTGTCATCTGCTCCGTGCATGAAGAGGATGGGAGTATGGATACGGTCTGCCAGCGTCAGCGGTGCATGGTCGGTGAATAGTTCCCGGTTTGTCCACGGATAACTGTTGGCGGCAGAAATGGCACTGTACGAATATCCCCAATAGCCGTACCCCCAGTAACTGGTGGGATCGCTGATGCCGGCATGGCTCATGGCTGCGGCAAATATGTCGGTCTGCGTTTGCAAATATTGGGTCATGAATCCACCGTAGGATGCTCCCAAGCAACCGATTTTATCCTTGTTCACAAAGGGATGCTCTTCGCAGAAGCGTTTGGTACCTTGGATAATGTCATCAGCCGTGTAGTCGCCATAAGCATTCACGTGGCGGGCGGCAAACTCCTGACCGAAGCCCGTGCATCCTGACGGTTGTATGACATATACCACATATCCCATGGCTGCCCATCCGTGGAACGAGTAATAACTGTCTAAGTATCTGCCGACTGGGGAGCATCCACCGTAGTAATAGACGAGCATCGGATATTTCTTCGACGGGTCGAAATGAGGGGGCAGGTAGTAGCGTCCGTATATGGTATCACCACGTTCGGCCTGGAAGTTCCAGTCACCGAACTCACCCAATTCGATGTCCTTCATGCGCACGGCATCAAGGTCTTCCAGTAGTTTCTCCTTTCCTTTTTTTAGGTCATACGTATAGAGGCGGTCTGAGTTCGAATGCCCTTGACCGTAGTAAACAAGCAGCGGACGTTCGTCTGCCAACTCGAAGCTCATGACATAGCGTTCCGTAAGCGGCAGTCTCTCGGCCTTTGCCGTTTTGGGATTTATGCGGAAAATATCCTGATTGTCATGATTCTCGCAGAGGGCATATATCATTCCGTCAGCCTTTGAGAACTGCCATTTACCGATATTCGGGTCGAAATCAGCCGTTAGCGGCTGAATCTGCTTGGTATCAACATCCATCCGGAACAACTCCTGCTGTATCATGCTTGCCGTCATTCCCTCCGGAGTACGGTTGCCGATACCTCCGAATGCCTCGGGGCTTCCTGAGAATACGATAAACTTTCCGTCGGGGCTCCACTTTCCACCGCCGGCAAATCCGTCGTGTGTGAAAAGTGTGTCTGCCTGCATCGTATTGAGGTCGAGCAGTATGGCTGTGCTGAAACTGAATGGACGTTGTGTTATATCGTCTTCATAGATTTGCAGAAGCATTTTCTGTCCGTCTGGACTAATGCTTCCCGAAACGTTGTGCTGGCCCAGTGTGATGGGGCGAACTTGTCCCGAGGCAATATCCATAATCCGGAGGTTGGAGCGATTGCGCCATCCGGGCTGGCGGTCGTTGGGCACCAGCACCTGAAATACCTCGGCATCCTCACGCGGCCCTTCCGTTTGCTTGTAGATGAGCATCTGACGTTCGCCGGGTAAGAAATGACCTCGTTGATTCTGATTGTCAATGAACAGAGGGGTGCGTTCTCCGGTGGCAATATCTACAATCTCATATTTTGTTGCCATTTCGCTGGTTGTACTGCTTGCGATGTACCGATGTTCCGTACTGGTCCACTGGTAGAAGTCGTAGTTGGCTACCGAGCGTTTGCCTGTCTGCAGGTCGATAACCTCCTTTTTCCAATCGCTTTTCCCGTCATGCTTTGTGATATATTTGCTCAATATCAGGAAACGTCCGTCGGGGCTCAGATTGATTCCTCCCATCCGTTCACCGTACATGAGTGTCCGGAGTGTGTAGGGAGCCTTTCCCGTGGGATTAACCGTCAGTTTGTTCCCGCCATCCACTTTTATATTTAGCGTATCTGCATTACCGGTTTTCTGCAGGAACTTCAGTACCACGTCATGCCGACCGGGTACCAAATCCTGTTCGGCACCCTCTTGACCGTCAATGTACACCTTATAGTCTGCGATACCGCCAATCATGACTTTGGCCTTGGCGAAACTTCTGTTCTCTACGGTAAAGCCTGCCAAACGCAGGGCGTTTGTCTCCACTGACGGTAAAACCATCTCGTTGGTTTCCACACCGTTTTTCCATGCTTGCAGACTTATGCTCTCGTCTGTTAGCAGGCGGTCATAATCCCAGTTTTTTCCGTTTACGTCGGCTGTATCGGTAAGGAACGGTTTTGTCGCAACGTAGGGCTGTGACAGTCGTATGGTCTTCACTTCAATCGTATCTGCCATGCCAAAAGCGCTTAGGCATAGTGCTGTAGATAGTAAAAATAGCTTTTTCATGTCGGTTTGTGATTATTCTGACTGCAAATATACAAAATATTCCCCTATTTATCGCTATTTTGCGAGGAAATGCGTGCCGAAAGTTTATATCCTTTTATTCCAGACCTCGGGAGGACTTTATTATTCAGAGGCGACCGGTTAATTATTCAAAGGTGAGCGAATAATTAACCGGTCGCCTTTGAATAAACTCATCCTTGGCTTGCCTCCGGACAACAATCGCCGTGTATGAGGCTGATGTTTATACTCTCGTCACGTTTTTCACGCCGCGTATGTTCTTGAGTTTGCGAATCAGGCCGGTCAGCCGGTCGGTATCTTCCAGCATGACCGTCAAATGGCCGGAGAAAAGGCCGTCGAAGGAATCAATATTGATGCTCCGCATGAGTATCTTCTCTTCTTTCGAGATAACGGAGGTGATGTTGTTTACAATGCCCATGTCGTCTTGCCCGACGATGTGCAGGGTGATACTATATTGTGTGCCATGTTTCGAAGCCCATCGGGCACGCACGAAACGATAGGGGGCGCGCTGGCGCATGGCTTCGGCATTCGGGCAGTCGGTGCGATGGATTTTGATGCCCCCCGTAGCGGAAACAAAGCCGAATACTTCATCGCCGAAGATGGGGTGGCAGCAGCGGGCCAGTTGGAAGTCAATGCCTTTGAGGTCTTGGTCGATGACAAGTACGTCGGACTGACTGCCGGACTGAGAAGAGCCGGGAGCGGAAAGGGCATTGCTCTCTTTTTGCATGACAAATTCGCCGGCCGAGCGTGTTTCCACTTCGTCCTCGCCCCGTTCATGCCGCTGTTGGGCTTGATAAGCTTCAAGGACGTTGTTTACGTCGAGCCGTTCCTCTGCGATAGCCCGATAAAAGTCGGTGACAATTTTGAAGCCCAACCGCTTGATGGTGTGCATGAACGTCGCCTCGGCGTATTCGAGCTTGCGGTTCTTCATCTTTCGTTCCACCAGTTCTTTGGCTAGTGTGGTGCGGCCCGCTTCGGCCTCTTTCAGGCTCTGGCGTATCTTTGAGCGTGCGCGGCTTGTGGTGGCTATGCCAAGCCAGTCTCGTTTTGGGGACTGATTGTTGGAGGTCTGTATCTCCACGTGGTCACCGCTTTGCAGTTTATGTTTCAGTGTGACGTTCTTTTGGCCTATTTTTGCTCCTGTACAGTGGTTGCCGACCTGCGTGTGAACGGCATAGGCGAAGTCGAGCACGGTCGCTCCTATGGGCAGACGAAAGAGGTCGTCACGAGGCGTGAACACAAACACCTCGTCTTCCACTAAACCGGTGACAGTGTCCCGATCGCCGGTTTCCAGTGCCGTGCGTATGTGCGCGAACCATGTCTCGATACCGCCTTCGGTGCTTTTGATTCCTTTATATCGCCAGTGGGCCGCCAGTCCGTGTTCGGCAATGTCGTCCATACGTTCCGTGCGTATCTGCACTTCCACCCAGTGCTTGTCTGGCCCCAGTACCGTAATATGCAGGCTCTCATAGCCGTTCGATTTCGGTTTGCTGAGCCAGTCGCGCATACGCTTGGGATTGAACTGATACATATCCGTGATGATGCTGAATACTTGCCAGCAGTCGGCATGTTCGCGGTCGCGCGGAGAATCGAGTATGATGCGTAAAGCAAAGAGGTCGTAGACACCGTCCACGTCCACCTGTTGCTTTTTCATCTTCTGATAAATGGAGTGAATGGACTTTGTGCGTTGTTTAATATGGTAGTGCAAGCCGGTGGGCTGCAAACGCTCATCTATGGCTTGTACAAATCGGGCGATGTAGGCATCACGTTCGCGTTTCTTCTGGTTGAGCATGTGTGCAATGTGGTAATAGGCGTCGTGCTCCTGAAACTTTAGACTGAGGTCTTCAAGTTCCGATTTCAGTTGGTAGAGTCCCAACTTATGAGCCAGTGGGGCATAGAGCAGAGCTGCCTCTTGCAGCAACTGTTCATCGGGTTGGTGGCAGTCGTAATTTCGTATTCTTATTACACACCGGGAAATCATAAACAGAATGACGCGCATGTCGGCCGCCGTGGTCACAAACAGCGAACGGAAATTCTCCGTACCGATTGATGAAAGAGGTACCTGTTGCAGTAGCCTTGTGAGAGCTTCTACCCCCGTATTCAGCACTTCCGCGTTGCCAAACATCGCATCGCGCTCTTCTTCGCCTCCAACCATGGAAGCTAACAACTCGTAGGTTGCTTTGTCGATAGATTCCATTTTCCGAACATCTTTATTTTACAAAGTTACAAATAATATTGAGAAATGGAAATTGGAAAATGGAAATAATTTGTAACTTTGTGCATTGAAAACGTACATACCTACTAAAATACCGCATTATGATAACATCGGCAGACAAGGCCCAGTTGAAGGCAAAGGGCATCAGCGAAGCACAAGTTGAACAGCAATTGCATGAGTTCCGAACCGGATTCCCTTTCTTGCGTCTGGCTGGAGCTGCATCCATCGGGAAAGGTATTTCTGTTCCCGATGAAGCCGAACTCGCTCGTTGTATGGCTATTTGGGAGGAATACAAAAGCGAGGGACATCGCATCACTAAATTCGTACCGGCCAGTGGGGCTGCCAGTCGTATGTTCAAGAGTATGTTTGAGTTTCTGGATGCAGAGTATGACGAACCTACGACGGAGGCCGAAAAGCAATACTTTAGTCACATTCATGATTTCGCTTTCTTTCAGGCACTTGATGATGCTTGCTATGTGTGTGAGGGAATGGGAGTAGATGCTCTTATCGACAGCGGAAATTACAAGGCCGTCGTGGCTACGATGCTCAGTCCGGACGGACTTAATTACGGAAAACTTCCCAAAGGACTTTTGCAGTTCCATGCTTACGATGACATGGTGCGCACGCCGCTTGAGGAACAACTCGTAGAAGCGGCCCTCTACGCATCGTCTCAGGGCGAGACTGATGTTCACTTTACCGTGAGCGGGGAACATCGCCCCTTGTTCGAAGACCTGCTGGAGCGCATTCTTCCTGAGTATGAACAGGAATATGGGGTGCATTACCGGGTTAGTTTTTCGGAACAGAAAGCATCTACCGATACGGTGGCGGCCAACCCCGATAATACGCCTTTCCGCAATGAGGATGGCTCACTTCTTTTCCGTCCCGGCGGTCATGGGGCACTCATACAGAACCTGAACGATTTGCAGAGTGATATTGTGTTTATAAAGAATATTGATAACGTCGTTCCTGACCATCTGAAACCCGTTATCGTCACTTGGAAGCAGGTTATTGCCGGTACTCTTGTCAATCTGCAGAAACAGGTTTTCCATTATCTCGAAATGTTGGATTCCGGTAATCTGTCACAATCTCAGCTTGAAGAGATAACGCATTTCGTTTGTTATAGCCTTTCTATCGAGATTCCCGGAATAAGTGATATGCCGCTTGTAGAGCAGATAGAACGCTTACGCAGCAAACTCAATCGACCGATGCGCGTTTGTGGTGTGGTGAAGAATGTGGGTGAACCCGGTGGCGGGCCCTTCCTCGCATACAATTCCGATGGTAGTATTTCCCCGCAGATATTGGAGAGTAGCCAAATAGACTGCAATAATCCCCAATATATGCAGATGTTTGCTGAAGGTACACACTTCAACCCAGTGGATCTCGTATGTGGCGTAAGAAACTATAAGGGAGAAAAGTTCAATCTTCTCGATTACGTCGATGCCGCTACCGGATTTATCTCTCATAAGAGTAAGAACGGAAAGGAACTTAAAGCGTTGGAACTTCCCGGCCTTTGGAATGGTGCCATGAGCGATTGGACTACTATCTTTGTGGAAGTGCCTTTGGAGACATTCAATCCGGTAAAAACCGTAAACGATTTATTGCGCAAAGAGCATCAATAAACCGTTTTGTGGTTTCTGTATAGTCAGTCCATGTACTAATAAAGGTTCTTACTATGCTATTAAAAATCAATCTCGGCAATATTGCCGAGATTGATTAACGTAATTTCAATCTTAGAATATAATCAGTTCTTTGGTCGAATTTTTGAACATCATTTTGTGTGAACTTAAAAATGGATAGCCAAGCAGTCCATCTATACCAAGGTTCAAATGGCTTATGTCACCTACCACAAAAGGTTGATCTTCAAACAAAATATCGCCTATTGTAAAGTTCATATTTCCGAATTGTTGTTTGGTAATATCTCCCGAAATCCCTGCAAGATGTGCCGTATCAAACTGTATTCCTTTCGGCAACGCAGACTTATGAATTAGATTTGCACCTGCTCCGCAGTCTATTCCTAATTCAACTTCTTTTCCGTCAATATTTACTTTTATACATGGCAGATAATCTGAAGCAAACTGACTGTATGGTACTGTTGCAATCGGATTTCCTTGAAGGCGTATCTGCGCTTGAGAATCTATTAAGGTTAGCTTCTTTGTATCGTAATCATAAATGATGTCATAGCCTCCTAATATATCCATGCCAATCAATCCGGCTATCGGAATTTCTTCTGCGTTTGCTTCCAAGTGTTTCAAACTCTTTGTAAGGAATGTGCCATTTTCGACAGTAATACCAGATACATTCAGAGTAATACTGTCTGCTACAGCTATCCCTGTGGCTGACTTCCCATTAACACCGCCAAGATTTGTTGTTCCACTTTCAGACTCCGAATTTGTAAAATAGTCAGAATTTAGGATAGAACGCTTTGCGCCTGAATCCCATATTAAATTACATTCTTTTCCATTTACTTGACCTTTAAGAATTACCAGGTGATTTTTATCCAAAAGAAATGGAATTGAGATAACTGGGATTGCTGATTTCTTCGCAGAGACCTTTTTAACTGTCTGTGATTTTGCCCCCGTCAGATAATCTAATTGAATAATTTTTCCATTCTCATCGAAAGCGAAACAAGCATCTTTTTCTCCGAAAATTGAATAATTTATTTTGTAAGTCAATCGTGTACCACCGTTAGCGGTAGGCTCTGAGCTTACAAGTGTCATGCTATCAATTGTATTATTTGTGAGTGTTGCATATATTGCTTTGAGCGAAGGCAGTAGCAAATTGCCGGATTTACCTAAAATAGTGCAACTATCGGCAATCATTCCATCTAATAGAGCAATATCCTTATTGTCAAATGCTTGCTTTATCATATTTAATTGTGTCTGATATTGCTCTTGTTGAGCAAAAGCAGAAAGATAGCATATACATGCTAATAAGCATATTGCAATTCTTTTTGAGTATGTCATATTACAGTCTTTTATCATGACCATTTACAGCCAAGTATTAACCCATGTGAAAGAGTTCCGTAAGCGGAACCGTCACGGGAGAGTTGTCGGGATTCACTTCCATAATGTCCGACATCATGTCCCACCAACGTTGGGTGATGGGATCAACGTCCGATGTGTCCTGTGAGTTTCCTGTTCCCGTGCACTCCTGATAAGCAAACAGAATGTTTGTATCCTTATCCCAGTAAATGCTATAATTACCGACACCCTGCTCCCGAATCATCTGCTTGAGTTCGGGCCAGATGGCGGCATGGCGTTTTTGGTATTCCTCCTCACATCCGGGTTTGAGGTACATCTTAAATGCAAAGCGTTTCATTGTTTTTGTCTTTATTGTAGGCGTAAGGGGTTTATTTGGGTAAGTTGAACGCACGGCTCATTTCAGCCATTTGCTCATCGCTCATTCCTTCTGGTTCGTGTCCTAAGGCACGGCTCTGTATGTAGATGAGGGCACTTTTGTTCAGCACATCTATTTGGTCAAAGGCTGCCATGACATCCACATCAACGGCAAATACTCCATGTTTCTCCCACATGACAACGTCGTAGTCGTCCGCTATGGTGCGTATGGTGGCCTCGGCCAGCTCCGTACTGCCGGGCAGCATGTAGGGTATCATGCCCAGTCCACGTGGACAGAATGCCTTCGTCTCCGGAATCATAGACCAAAGCATACGCGAGGCGACGTCTTTTTCCATCCATTTACTGCCATGCGTAAGGGCAACTAACTCTATCGGGTGGGTATGTACAGAGGCACGGTAAGGCGAACCTTTGCCCAATAAATAGTTGTGTACGGCCAAGTGACTGGGTAACTCACTGGTCGGGCACACGGGATTGTCGGCAATCATCTCATACGATGTGCAATCGTCGAGTATGCGGATAATGCTGCCGTTCTCCATCGGACGACGGGCCAAGTCCCGCATACGCATATTTGTACCCTTGCAATAAAAGTAACATCCTTTCAGGTGGGTCAGCGTCAGGCCAATAGGCGTGACGGGCCCAATGGCGGGCATATGGCGCACTTCATCGTCAATCCACTCGGTTACGTTCACCGTAATGTTGCCGCCATTACGTTCCGCCCATCCTTTTTGCCACAGGTATCCTGCAATTTCGGCCACCTTTTCCACTTCGGCCCTCAAGGCGGGTCTGTTTTCCAGTATTGATTTCATAGTTATATAGAAATGGAAGATTTATAACTTCTTATCAGTTCCTTAAATCGTATCTCCGTAACGCTCTCGGGTTATCTCGTTTAGCGATTTTCCGCGTGTGGCGGGGCAACCAATGGCACCCACAACCAGAGAGATAAGCAGCAGGGCTATCATGCAGTAGGCGGCAACGGTAAATCCCTCGCCATGTTTGCCATAAATGAGGGTAAAGGCAATTCCCCATACAGCCGATAAGCCGCGCACGACAAAGAACATCAGCCCCTGAGCACCGGCACGAAATTTGGCGGGGAATAGTTCCGAGCCCCAGAGTGCATAGAATATTTGAACGGACAATCCGCTTTGTATGCCCCAGAGCAGAGCAAAAGCCCATAGTACGATATGACTGTTTACCCCAATGGTGACGATGAGCACCCACGCACTGATAGCAACCAATAGTCCCACTACGTAAACTGAACGGTGACTGATGCGGTCGAGGAAAAACGATAAGGCGAATGTCGTGACCACCGTTGCCATCCACTGCGTGCTGGCTATCCAGTTGGCCTGCTCGTTACTGATGCCTCCTGCAGTCTCGTAGATATGGGGTAGAAAGAACCCCAACACGGACGCTACAAGATTCCATGTAAGATAAATCGTCGCAAGGAAAACGGCCGTGCGAACCGCCACCTTGTTGGAAAACAAAACTTTGAATGCGTACAATAATCCAGTGTCTTCGCCTTGCGCCTTGGAACTTTCTCGATTTGCTTCCCACTCTTTGCTTTCTTCTAGTTTGCGTTGCAGATTCCAGGCCACGAACGCTATGACGAAAAGAGAGAAGAATACGATACGGGAACTGAACACATTCAGGGCTTCCGTCGGGAGGTAGGTGCCGGCGACGAATTGAGCCAAAGCCTCCACCCAACCGAACAAGTAGCCGCCCGGAGCAAACAGCATGCCCAATAGCAGAATGACCATCGGGCCAATACCCCACGACATCTGCGAGATGCAAATGTTCCGTCCACGGTTATTGACTTCCGAACTTTCCGAAATATAAGTCCACGAAGCCGGAACACCTATGCCGACGGATATGCCGGTAACCAAAAAACCGGCCAGCAACATCGGGTAGTTTACGGAGCACATCACGAGCAATACGCCTGCCATGTAGACAAGCAGGTTGTAGGTGTAAATGAATTTACGTCCGTACTTATCGGCCAGAAAACCACCTATGATGGCTCCCAATGCGGCTCCCAGACAGTTGGCACTGATAAAGTTGAGCCAACCCAAATGCACTTCGGAGAGATTCAGATACTTTTGCCAAAGCGTGAGTCCGCTGGCTCCGGCAACGATGGCACCGGCATCCAGATAATTGGTCAGGGAGACCGCAATGGTGCTCCTCAAACTATTGTCTTTCATTTATCTTTTACTTGTTATGTCATGTTCGTACTGTTCCACTTCTGCAATAAAGTCCTGTCCGGCAGGCACCCCGTTGCGAACGCAGAACTCATCATATACTGCATTCCAGGGCATGGCTTTGCACTCCTCAAGCAAGGCAAGAACCTGGAATCCCTTCCCCTCAAGTTCCAGTTGGCTGATGGCGGCTGTCGGTTCGAGCAGAGCGCGGGTCATGCACTTCTGTGCCGCACGGCTTCCCGTGACGTAGGCACCTATGCGGTTGATACTTCCGTCGAAATAGTCGAGACCGTAATGTACACGGTTGAGCGCACCGGCACGCACGATTTCCGAGAAAAGCTCCTGAGTCGGGTCGTCCATGATTGTCACGTGGTCACTGTCCCAGCGCACGGGGCGGCTCACGTGCAACATCAGTTCCGGAACGAACTGCAATACGGCACTCACCTTGTCGGCCGGGCTCTCCGTGGGATGGTAGTGGCCTGTGTCGATGGTCAGAATCTTGTTGTGCCGGGCGGCATAAGCCGTGTAGAAATCGTGGCTGCCTACGGTGAAACTCTCCAGTCCGATGCCGAATACCTTACCCTCGATGCAGTCTTTCATCATGGGCTGAGGCTTTTCGAAAATCTCGTCCAAACTGTTGCAGAGCAACTGACGATAGCGGTAATGATTTACACTCTGGTCTTTGCAACCGTCGTGCACCCACAAATTCATGATACACGGGTCGCCCTGAGCCTCACCCATGGCGTTGGCAATCTCGCGGCAGCGTCTGGTATGCTCAATCCAAAAGCGACGTATGCCCTCATCGGGATTGGACAGCGTCAGACTTCCGCTTTTGGGGTGTGAGAAGCTGCTGCTGTTGAAGTCGAGCTTCGTGTTATTCTCCTTTCCCCATTCCATCCAGCTCTGGAAATACGAGGCATCCACTTCGTCGCGGTCTACGACTTTACCCTGGAAGTCTCCGTAGATTTCGTGCAGATTCAGGCGATGTGTGCCGGGAATCAGACTTTTAGCTTTCAGAATGTCGTTGCGCAGTTCGTCGATGTTACGTGCTTTGCCCGGATAGTTGCCGGTGCTCTGTATTCCACCCGACAAGGCTCCGGCCTGCACCTCGAAGCCGGCGACATCGTCAGCCTGCCAGCAGTGCATCGAAAGGTGAAAATCCTGTAACTGCTTCAATACCTCCTCTGTGTCCACATTCAGCTCGGCATAGCGCTCGCGGGCTATTTCATAGGCTTTGTGTATGCGTTCCTCTTTCATGATAGTTTTCCTTTAATTAAATATTGTTTTATGGTAATGATTCAAACGTTTCATAGGCTTTGTCCCAACATTGCGTTTCGGTCGGCGTGTAATACTTCAGTTCAACGCTTCGGGAAACGATGCTGCGCATCTCCGTAAGAGAGGAAACGCCGCCCGATGCTTTTATCTGCACGAGCGTATTCCCCAACGCTGTCCCTTCTGCCGGGCCGGCCACAACGGGCAGAGCGGTGGCGTCGGCCGTCATTTGCATCAGGTACGGATTCAGGGAGCCACCTCCGATGACGTGCAGTCTGCGAATCGGAATCTCGGTTATGTCGCGCAGCAACGCTATAATCTGCCGGTAGCGGAGTGTCAGCGAGCGGAATATGCAGCGCACGTAGTCGGCAGGAGACTGCGGTTCGGGCTGTCCCGTTTGTCGGCAATACGCACAGATGGCCTCCGTCATGCTGTCGGGATGCGCAAAAAGCGGATTGTCGGGGAAAATAAGACCCTCGTATGCCGACTGCGTGCATAGGGCATTCAGCTCGTTGATGTCCGACGGGGCATCTTTGAACTCCTTTCGGCAATTCTCCAGAAGCCACATACCGCAAATATTCTTTAGGAAACGTGTAGTTCCCTCTAGTCCTCCCTCATTGGTGAAATTATGTCTGAAGCTCTCTTCCGTGATGATGGCCCGTGGACTTTCCACACCCAGAAGCGACCACGTGCCGCACGACAGATAGGCGTAATCGCCGTCCTCGGCCGGTACGGCGGCAACGGCACTGGCCGTGTCGTGTCCACCCACACTGACAACCGGCGTAGCTCCCAACCCCGTAGCTCTCTGTACCTGCGGCGTGAGCGTACCGACCGCTGTCCCCGGTTGTACGATGGGGGCAAACCGGTTGCGTTGCAGTTGCAGGGCGTTTAGCAACGTCCCGTCGATGTCCCCCGTCTTCGGATTCAGCATCTGACTGGTACTTAGCACGGTGTATTCGCAAACGGCCTTTCCCGTGAGCATGTAGGCCAGTGCATCCGGGATGAAGAGTATCTTGTCGGCCTCGTGAAGGGCCGAGCATCCGTTGCGCTGCAGGGTGTCGAGTTGGAACAGGGAATTGAACGGCATGAACTGTATGCCGGTACGTTCGTAGAGTTCCCGGGCAGTCATGTTCTTCGACAAGAAGCGTTCCACGGCTCCGTCGGTATGGCTGTCCCGATAGCAGTAGGGGAGGCCCAGCAGTTGCCCGTCCGTACCGAAGAACGCGAAATCGCATCCCCACGTGTCGATTCCGACAGAGGTAAGTTCGATGCCTTCGCGAGCTATGTTGCGGAGGGCTTCTATAATCTGATTATACAAGTAGGGCAAATCCCAAAAGGTATGCCCCATGAGCGGAATCTGCGGATTGGGGAATCGTGTCCACTCGCGCATCTCTACCCGGTTGCCGTCAAAGGTGGAAAGTACGGTACGTCCGCTTGTGGCTCCGAGGTCTATGGCTAAAAAGTTCTTCTTCATTCTTAGACGTTTTCGTTACAAATATAGGTAAAAAAAACGAATTTCCGGTGAGGACGGAACAAAAAACAGAGGAAATCTCCACTTTTGTGCGCTCATTTTTCCGGAAGCGTCGGGAGGAATCGTGGCAAAGTCTCCCACGTTTCACCGAAACCCTATAGTGGATTTTATTATTCAGAGGCGACCGGTTAATTATTCGCTCACCTTTGAATAATTAACCGGTCGCCTCTGAATAAAGAAGGCTTCGCGAAGGCGGAATGGAAAAAACGGGTGAGCGGCAGGGAGGTTTCGCCTTTTGCGGACAGGCTTTACGGGTTTCTTTTTCCGGCGAATAATAGCGGCGGAAGTTAAATTCTCGTGTTCATGTTTCGCCATGTGGCCAAAATATTGTAAATTCGTGGCGTTTTATGCAGTTGAAAGAAGTACTCCGGTTATACAAGGCTCACCCCGGCATCCGGGAGTTGGGTCAAATGCTTTGCGGCGACGAGCGGCAGATGTACATGAGCGGTGCGCAGGCTTCGGGTCTGGCCATGACTTTTGCGGCCCTGTCCGAAGTGGCCCCCGAGGCACTGTCGCGGGTCTTTCTTTTCGTATTGGACGATGCCGAGGAGGCGGGCTACTTCTACCACGACCTCGTGCAGGCGTTGGGGGAGAGCGGTGTGTTGTACTTTCCCGGCTCTTTTCGCAGGGCCGTCAAATACGGGCAGCGGGACGCGGCCAACGAGGTGTTGCGTACCGAGGTGCTGGGGAGAATCGTTTCCCGGTCGCTGCCGCTCTTCATTGTCTCTTACCCCGAGGCCTTGGCAGAACGGGTGGCGAAGCGGGAGACTATGGAGGAACGCACGCTGCAGCTCCGTCGGGGGCAGCAGATTGGCATCGACGAGGTGGAGTCGGCACTTGTGGAACTGGGATTCCGGCGGACGGACTACGTCTACGAACCGGGGCAGTTTGCCGTGCGCGGTAGCATTGTCGATGTGTACAGCTTCGCCGGCGAGTGGCCCTACCGCATTGATTTCTTCGGTGATGAGATAGACAGCATACGTACTTTCGAGGTGCGGACGCAGCTTTCCGTGGAGAAACGGGAGGAAATGACTGTCGTCCCCGACTTGCACAGCGGCCCCGGAGAGTGCGTTCTGGAGTTTTTGCCCGAGGACACCGTTGTCGTCACGAAGCAGGCCGCTTACCTTTGCGAGACGGTGAGTGCCGTCTATAAAGAGGGCTTTTCGCAGCAAGCACAATTGGCACAGCAGGAGGACAAGACGCAGTTGCCCGATAAGAACGAGATACTGGTGGACGGAGAGACGTTCCAACGACTGTTGGCCCGTTTCCGGATGATGGAGTCCGGAGGACTATCCACAGCGGAGCCGTCGCGGAAAGTCGTGTTCGAGACCTCGCCACAGCCCGTCTTTCACAAGAATTTCGATTTGCTGGATGAGGTGCTTTCCGATTATCTCTCAAAGGGGTACACGCTCTACATTCTAGCGGACTCGCAAAAGCAGAACGAACGTTTGAAGGCCGTGTTTGACGAGAGGAACAACGGAGTGAAGTTTATTCCGGTGGAGAAGACGCTGCATGCGGGTTATGCAGACCACACGCTACGTATCTGTCTCTTTACCGACCATCAGATTTTCGACCGCTTCCACAAATACAACCTCAAGAGCGACAAGGCCCGGAGCGGTAAGATGGCACTGACGCTAAAGGAATTGCAGCAGTTTGAGATTGGCGACTATGTAGTGCATATCGACCACGGAGTGGGGCGGTTCGGAGGACTCATTCGCATTCCCGAGAACGGAAGCATACAGGAGAAAATAAAGATTATATATCGGAACGATGACGTTATCTATGTCAGCATCCATGCCCTCCATAAGGTCTCGAAGTACAAGGGCCGCGAGGGAGAACCGCCGCGTCTGAACCGTCTGGGCGGAGGTGCATGGGAACGGCTGAAGGAGCGGACAAAGGAGAAAATAAAAGACATTGCCCGCGACCTTATCCGGCTCTACTCGGCGCGGCAGAATCAGCAGGGATTCCGTTTCTCGCCCGACGGCTACATGCAGCATGAACTGGAGGCAAGTTTTCTGTATGAGGACACCCCGGATCAGATGAAAGCTACAAAGGACGTGAAGGCCGACATGGAATGTTCGAAACCCATGGATCGTCTGGTATGCGGTGATGTGGGCTTCGGAAAGACAGAGATTGCCATACGTGCGGCATTCAAGGCTTGCGGTGATGGCAAACAGGTGGCCCTGATGGTGCCGACTACGGTATTGGCTTATCAGCATTACCATACGTTTACGGAACGCTTGCGCGACTTCCCCGTCCGCATCGAGTATCTGAGCCGGGCACGCACGGCCAAACAGACCACAGGGATTCTCCGCGACCTGAAAGAGGGACATGTGGACATCATCATCGGCACGCACAAACTGATAGGCAAGACCGTTGAGTTTAAGGATTTGGGCCTGCTCATCATCGACGAGGAACAGAAGTTCGGTGTGGCCACGAAAGAGCGGTTGCGTCAGATGAAAACGAATGTGGACACACTCACGCTGACGGCTACACCCATCCCACGCACGTTGCAGTTTAGCCTCATGGGAGCCCGCGACCTCAGCGTCATACAGACTCCGCCGCCCAACCGATACCCCATACAGACGGAGTTGCATGTTTTCTCGCCGGAGGTGATAGCCGAGGCCATCAACTTCGAGATGAGCCGCAACGGGCAGGTCTTTTTTGTGAACAATCGCATTGCGCATCTGGAGGAACTGGAAGAACTGGTGCGGAAACAGGTACCGGATGCCCGCATAGCTGTGGGACACGGTCAGATGCCTACCGAACAGTTGGAACGGATTCTTTTGGATTTTGCCAACTACGACTATGATGTGCTCATTTCCACAACTATTATTGAATCGGGAATTGACATACCGAATGCCAACACCATCATCATCAACGGGGCGCAGAATTTCGGCTTGTCCGACCTTCACCAGATGCGCGGCCGTGTGGGACGTTCCAACAAGAAGGCTTTCTGTTATCTGTTGGCTCCCCCGTTGTCGTCGCTTTCAGCCGATGCGCGTCGGCGGTTACAAGCGTTGGAGAGTTTCTCCGACCTTGGCAGCGGTATTCACATTGCCATGCAGGACTTGGACATTCGCGGGGCGGGCAATCTGTTAGGCTCCGAACAGAGCGGATTTATTGCCGATTTGGGATATGAGGCTTATCAGCGGATATTGGCCGAAGCCGTGAACGAGCTGAAAAACGATGAGTTTGGGGATTTGTACACGCAGCAGGCGGACAGCGAGGAAGAGACCGGCGCCACTCGCTTTGTCAGCGACTGTCAGTTGGACTGCGACCTGCCGATGTGTTTTCCGGAGGACTACGTTCCCGGTTCCAGTGAGCGCATGTTGCTCTATCGCGAGTTGGACGGATTGGAGACGAACGAACAGATAGAGGCGTTCCGTCAGCGTATGCACGATCGTTTCGGGCCTATTCCCGAAGAGGGCGAGGAACTTATCCGGGTGGTGGCTCTCCGTGCGTTGGGCCGACATTTCGGTTCAGAGCGTATCACGCTGAAGGGAGGACGCATGAGGCTGCATTTTGTTGCCAATCCCGAAAATGCGTTTTATCGGAGTCCGGCTTTCGGACAACTCATTGCTTATGCTACCGCTGCCGTGGCTCGTTGCCGGCTGTCTGAGAAAGACGGATGTCGCACAATGCTTGTTACAGATATTCATAGTGTCCGTGAGGCCGTTGCCCTGCTGGAGCAGGTGAAGCGTGTGAAGCCCTGAAGCGGTGAAAAATCTTTATCGGTAGAACGACGAGATAGAATCGCCACGAGGACGGGGGCGTAACAATGCTATTGTCTAAGGCCCGACGATAGGGAGACGCTTTCTTAATTAAAGAAATTCCACGAAACACCGAAGTGGATAGTGCGCGGGTCCATGGGATAGTGGGGAGCCCAGAACATACGGCCGGTGCCGGCATTGAGGTGTGTCATTGCCACGTAGAGGCGGCAGTGCTTGATGTGAAGATTGGCATACGCATTGACGATGGGGTAATTGCCAATTTTCACACGGGCGAAGTCTGCGTCTTGAGTCGCGAACTGTCCGATACAAGGGGAATAATCGGGAGCGTAATAGGACGTGAAGTAACGGAGGTCGCCGCCCAGTTCCACATTCAGCACACGGGCAATGCGGAAATGGAGATACATGTTGCTGTAAAGTGAAATCTTGGGGAGAGGGAGAACGTTGGCGTTAGACGTCGTCTGATAAGTGACTTCGTTGTCCCAGTGGAATGGCCCGAAAGCTAGATTTTGGGTTAAAGCCGCCGAGAATATCTGTACGTTGCCGCTTTCCTGACGGACGGCGACGTCGTGGGTGTAGTCGCGGGGGAGAGTGGAGGAGGGATTACCTCCTTCGATTAGGGTGTTCCGCATGGCGAAGTAAGTGTAGTTCTTCACATTCTCTACACCTACGGAGAGTTGTGTCCGGGTGCGCGGAATGGAGATAGCCCCCTCTATGCGGGATTTAAGCTCTTTTTTGAGCCTATCGTTATCCCACCAAGTGAACTGGCTATGGAAATGTTCATAATAAAATTCGGGATTTTTGTTCATGATGAAACCGTGGGCCATCACTTGCAGCGTGTCTTTCCGCCCCAGCGGAACATCAAGTTCTGCGGTTCCCTTGACCTCAAAATCACCTACGTCATCACCGGCCAGTGAAATGTTTCCGATGACATTGTAATGGACAAACTTCCCTTGTGTGCGGCTGATTTCTCCTCCCGCAGCCAAATCATGTTCGGTGTAACTGCTCCGTCCCAATATTTCGTTGTGGAGGTCGGGCAGGGTGTAATGCTTCAGTTCGTGGAAGGCAAACAGAGTAATGCCCATCTGTGCCCACTTGTTGAACCCCTCGCGAAGAGCCAAAGCAAAGGTGTTCCTTACGGCCAATGCACGGGTGCGGTCTTTGACGCTGGTAAGGTCGCCGTAGAACAGATTGGTGTAATAAGCCTCCGGTGTGTTGTAGGAATAATACGTATGTTTGAGGTTGTCTACCTTGAGGGTATGTATGATACTGGTTACCGGAACGAACTCCTGAGGAACGATTTGTTCGGCAGTCCATTTGGTACGTAGAGAGTCCAGTACGAAAGCGCGTTGCAGGGAATCGGTGGAGAGCACACGTCGCGTACTGTCGGTTAGTTGCCGGAGCAATTCATTGTCATCGGGCATTTGGGGCTTCAGACTATCGGGCATCGCTATGTCACGGTAGAAACCCAAATTGTAGCGATGGGTGAGGAAGGCGTCCTGACTATCGTTCCGGTTCCAAGTGTCCGTTAGCGAAGTGGGAATGTCTTTCGATCCATAGCGGCGCGGGAAACTCTGCGGATCGCGGATGTAGGCGTCGTCTTCAATGCCGCCGTTCTCTGCCATCTTGAAGTGGTTCAGATTGACGTAGGTGTGCATATTGTAACGATCGCCGAGGTAATACCCAAAGAGGGTACCGGAAAACTGACTGTTAGCCTGCGAATTGTAATAACCGCGTCCGTAGAGGTAATCGAACTTCATGCCGATTCCGGCCTGCTTGTTGATATTGGAGGCAAAATAGGCGTGTATGCGTTCCTGACCGTTGGTGCGGTTGCCTACTTTGTGGTAGGCCAGATTAGTCATGGGGCTGAGTGTGTTGGAAAAACGGAAATCGCGCAGTCCGCCAAGTACAAAGTCAAAAGGTTGCAGGAACACGAATGTGTGAGGCTCCCGATGAAAGTAGATGCGGCTGAGACGCGGGGAACCGAGATTGCCCAGAATATTGTATTCGCCGTTATATCCATTGGTCTCGTTGAAGTAGTGGAACATGTGCACCGCAGTATCTTTATTCTCTGCGGGGATGATATTTCCGAAATTCTCGTCCACCGTCCACTGAGTGACGCCGATGGGTACTTCTTCTACGTTGTTGTCTGTGGTATCGCGGCCCCAGAGCATGCGATTGGTGCCCGATTGCAGGTCGCCGCGTTCCTCTGTGTAGTGCTCGTCATCATCGGTGTACGAATGTTTGTGCAAAGGATTTTGTGCCTCTGTTAGGGAACAGAAGCATAGCAATAAAAGTAGGGCAATGCACTTTCTCATGCAGTCGTCAGGAAGTGATGCTAATTATTTTCGCTCCGCATTTCAAAGCCTCTTCGTTAAGAGGTATCAGATCGTGGTGACGTTGAGGGAGCGTCTTGTACAATGCGTCTACGACGTGTTCCATCGAAACAACCGGACACGCTTTCAGTAAACCGCCCAATACAATCATATTGAACGTTTTTACATTGCTCATCTCGGCGGCCGCTTCCATGGCGGCTATCGGACAGATGCGAATGTCCGTTCTTTGGGGAGGGTTGATGATGCCGTGTGGGTCGTAGATGAGTGTGCCACCCGGTTTTACCCGATTCTCAAATTTGTCTAATGAGGGTTGATTCAGCACCACGGCTATATCATATTCACTCAGAATAGGGGCGGAAATGCGTTCGTCGCTTATGATGACGGTTACATTTGCTGTTCCGCCGCGTTGTTCCGGCCCGTAGGCAGGCATCCACGTCACTTCCTTGCCTTCAAAAAGTCCTGCGTAGGCCAAAATCTTTCCCATCGACAAAACTCCTTGGCCGCCAAATCCGGATATGATGATTTCTGTTTTCATTCAAATCTTGTAAGTTCAACGTTTGTAATCAACCTTTCAGGTCTCCCAGTTTGTAGAAAGGGAACATGTGGTCTTCCATCCATGTGTTGGAGGCTTCGGGCGTTTTCTTCCAACCGGAAGAACATGTCCCCACAATCTCCACTAGAGAACTGCCTTTCCCCTGCATACTTGCCTCAAAGGCTTTACGGATGGCTGCCTTGGCACGACGAATGTTAGGTACGTTATTGACAGCCTGTCGGGTGACATAGCAAGTACCCTCAAGTGTGGCTGCTATTTCTGTCATTTTCAAGGGGAAACCGTGTATGTCGGCTTGGCGGCCATAAGGGCAAGTGACGGTTTTCATGCCCATGAGTGTGGTTGGAGCCATTTGACCGCCGGTCATGCCGTATATGGCATTATTTACGAAAATGATGGTTATATTGTCGCCTCGGTTCAGGGAGTGGATGGTTTCGGCTGTTCCTATACAGGCAAGGTCGCCGTCGCCTTGATACGTGAAGACAAGGTTTTCGGGCCACATGCGCTTGACGGCGCAAGCGATGGCGGGAGCACGTCCGTGGGCGGCTTCAATCCAGTCGATGTCAATATAGTTGTAGGCAAAAACGGCACATCCGACCGGAGATATACCGATGCTCTTTTCTTCCATATTTAGCTCCTCTATGACCTCGGCTATCAGTTTGTGCACAACGCTGTGACTGCATCCGGGGCAATAGTGCATGGGAGTGTCATTGAGCAGTTTCGGTTTCTTGTAAACCTGATTCTTCGGCTTTATGATATCTTCGACGGGCGAAGTGGGCTTATTTATTGTAGAATCTGTCATCTCTTATCTTAAAACATAAATCGAACAAAAAACTCTATGAGTTTGGCTATCATACCCAAAGTAATGACGGCCCACCCATAAGTGTGGTGATCGGGGAAGTAGAAGTAGAGCACAAGGCCTGCAAGTGCCAATAACAGGAAAATAAAGTTGAGAGCCTTGCGGAGACCTTCCGTATTCATTTTCCCATTGCGACGGTTGCGGATGCGTTCCAGTTCGCGTTGCTGCTCTTCCAGCATCTTTTCGGCATCTTCCATCTCTTCAGTCCTGCTGTTTGATTAACTCCTCTAAAGCATCCACAATCTCATTCGGGGCCGGGACAATGCCGCCCATGCGGCCAAAATGTCCAACGGGCACTTTGCCTTTTACTGCAAGCTGTATGTCCTCCACCATTTGCCCGGCATTGATTTCCACACTCAGGATGCTTTTCACCTGTTGGGCCAATGTGGCAATGGGTTCGGCAGGGAACGGCCACAAGGTGATGGGGCGCAACAGTCCCACTTTAATGCCCTTGTTCCGACAGATTTCCATCGCCTTTTGCGCAATGCGTGCAGCGGAACCGAAAGCTACCATCAGATATTCGGCATCTTCCGTCAGGAACTCTTCGTAGCGGACTTCGGTTTCGCGAATCTTCTTGTATTTGCGTTGCAGATGCAGGTTATGCAACTCCATGTTTGACGGTTCGAGCTCGAGCGAGGTTACAACATTCTTGCCACGTCCTTTCATTCCCATAGCAGCCCAAGGGCATTCTTTCCGCACTTCCTCATTCGTCCGCCGAGGTTTGAAAGGAGGTAATACCACTTTCTCCATCATTTGGCCAATGACACCATCGCTGAGAATCATTACCGGATTCCGATACTTGAAAGCCAACTCGAATCCCCAGTCTACAAAGTCTGCCATCTCTTGTACACTGGCAGGAGCAATCACGATGACATTGTAGTCTCCGTTACCACCGCCGCGTGTGCTTTGGAAATAATCGCTCTGACTGGGTTGAATAGTCCCTAGACCGGGGCCGCCTCGCTGTACGTTTACGATTATTCCGGGAACTTCCGCACCCGCCATATAGGCTATGCCTTCCTGCATGAGGGCTATGCCGGGCGACGAAGAAGAGGTCATAACGCGCTTGCCGGTAGCTCCTCCGCCATAAACCATGTTGATGGCGGCCACTTCGCTTTCGGCCTGTACGACAACCATTCCCGTTGTCTTCCAAGGTTCCTCTTCGGCCAACGTCTCCAATACTTCGCTCTGCGGAGTGATGGGATAGCCGAAATAACCATCGCATCCGCAACGGATGGCGGCATGAGCGATGGCCTCATTCCCTTTCATCAGTATGATATCATGATTCTCTTTCATGTCTTCTTACCTTTTGCGATAGACTGTGATGCACCCGTCGGGACAGACGATTCCGCAGCATGTACATCCGGTACACATGGCGGGAGCAACTTGCTCGGCGTATGGGTATCCTTTCTTATTAACGGTCTTCTGTGTTAATCTCATGATATGTAGCGGGCATGCAACAACACATAGGTTGCAGCCTTTACATCTTTCCGTATCTACGACAACTGCCCCTCTCATCATCTCATATTTTCTTGATTATGATTTGTCACCTCATCATAATCATGGGTTAAACATTTCCTTGCAATAGAAATTTAATATATTCTCGAGCATTTCCTTGGCTTTGGAAGCAGGAGATTCGGGATTGAGTTCAATCGCCTGATTGTAACATTCCAAGGCATGTTGCCAATCGTTCTGCTGACGATATAAATTCCCTTCCTTGTAGAATCTCTCTGCGGCCTCGTTCCGCTCCTGTTGCGTCATCTCTGTTTTCTAAGTTTCGGGATGGAAGTAGAATATAGACTTCTTTAGTCTTCTACAACCTTTTTCCTAACAGGCTTAGCGGGAACTTCGGACTCTTTTTCAAATGCGTCCATGGCTGCATCGAAAAGTTCTTCCATGCGGTCGATGGTCTTGCGACGAAACTTTCCACTTTTGGGGTAGAGCTTCGTTTTCGACTTGTTAAGAGCCTCCTTGTCCGAAATCCATTCTTCAGCCTTGATGATGGTGCCGTTCTGGGTTTCCATATCCTCGTTGTAGTAATAAGAGAGATTAGAAACCGTTAGGGTCACCCGCTGCCCCGTCGTGTTTACTTTTATCTGATAACGAAAACGGGCGCGGTCGAGATTAAACGCTTTCTTGGTGAATACCAGCCATTCGCAGACACGGGCAACCGTGGAGTCCGAGTTCTCTTCCATGATTCGGGCATAGTTGCCGGGAGCGGAAATAGAACCTTCTACCAATCCATTAACGAACTGTTGCATCGTTTTGCATACTTCCTGAGCAGACTTTCCGGGTACGGTGAAACTTTTTACGAACGTGATTGTGCCATTCACTTCAGGCACTGCGCCTGCCAGATATTTCGAATCATCTTTTTTCCCTTCTGCTACCGTGCCGATGGCAATAAGCAGCAAAAAACTTAATAATACCTTTTTCATATCTCTATATTTAGTTCACTTAACGTAAGTTATTTATTCGTATCGCAACGCTTCGATTGGATCCATGCGGGCAGCCTTGAGCGAAGGGCCGAGACCAAACACGATGCCGATGAGTACGCAGACCCCAAAGCTGACCAAAACACTCCATAGCGGAACGATGGTTGGGAAGTTCATCATGTTGGCCCCCCAACTGAGCAGGTAGCCCAATCCTACACCGATTACACCGCCTGACAGACTAATCATGATGCTTTCCATCAGAAACTGACGGCAGATGTCTATGCCACGTGCTCCTACGGACATACGCAGTCCGATTTCCTTCGTGCGTTCGGTCACGCTCACGAGCATAATGTTCATAATGCCTATACCGGCTACAATCAGAGAGAATGCCGCAGCCACCACCAACACGATTTGCAACGTATTCATCGTGCTCGACATTGTTTCTATCATTTCCTGTTGCGAGCGGATGGTAAAGTCATCCTCTTCTCCCTCCTTTATCTTATGATTGCGGCGCAAAATTTCGGTTACCTCTTCTATGGCAGCGTCGCTCAGTTCTTCTTTCAGTGCACTGACGTTGATACAACTAAAGAAAGTCTGTGCTGCAATTCGTTTCATGACAGTGGTGTAGGGAGCAATCATTACGTTGTCCTGGTCCATGCCCCACGAGTTATAGCCTTTACTTTTCAGTACGCCCACAATCCGGAAAGGTATATTCTTGAAACGAATAGTCTTTCCTACGGCATCGTAATTCTCGTCTCCGAAAAGCTCTTTCACGATGGTTGTTCCCACGACGCATACTTTGGCACTTTTGATAATATCCTCTTCGTTGAAGCATTCCCCGTCCTTGACTTCCCACAGCTTGATGTCCAGATATTCCGGACTTTCTCCGTAGACCGTAGTCATGGTGTTGTTCGAGCCGTAGATAGCTTGTCCGCTGGCATTCACTTCAGGACTAATGTGGTTGATGAGGGTGGCTTCCTTTTTGATGGCCTCGTAATCGGTAATTTTCAGCGTCTGCATGGCCGATGGATCCAGACGAACGCCTCCTCTCATGTCTGCTCCCGGACGTATGACTAACAGGTTCGTACCCATTTTGGAAAGCTCTTTCCGGATGCTGTCTTTCGAACCCTCTCCGATGGCCATCATGGTGATGACAGCTCCTACGCCGATGATGATACCCAGCGTAGAGAGAATTGTCCGCCATTTGTTGCTGATAACAGCGGTTACGGCCACTTTCAACAGGTTGGTAAAATTCATAGTTCTGTTTTCTAATCGTCCTGTGTCTGAGGCAGTGCGGCCAAGGCCTCGGCTGCACTCAGAATGTTATGGTTTTCCACGTCTTCGCGAATTTTGCCGTCGCGCAGCATGATGTTGCGGCTGCTGTATCGGGCAATTTCGGGATTATGCGTGACAAATATGATGGTACGCCCCTGCCGGTGCAGTTCCTGAAACAACACCAATATCTCGAAACTCGTGCGTGTATCGAGGTTACCCGTAGCCTCGTCGGCCAGTATGACGGCGGGGTTGTTCACCAAAGCCCGTGCGATAGCCACGCGCTGCATCTGCCCGCCCGACATCTGGTTGGACTTATGGTCCAGCCGGTTGCCCAATCCGACGGCTTTCAAGGCCTCGATGGCTGCTTCGCGCCGTTGCTTGGCCGAATAGGCATTGTTGTACATCAGAGGCAGTTCCACGTTCTCTATAGCCGTTGTCTTGGCCAGTAGGTTGTAGTTTTGGAAGATGAAGCCAATCTTGCGGTTACGCAGCACGGCACGGTCGCGACGGGGCATTTTCCGAATGGAAACTCCATCCAGAATAAACTCTCCGGACGTGGGCGTATCAAGACATCCCAACTGGTTCAGAAGTGTACTTTTTCCCGAACCAGAGGTTCCCATGATAGTCACGAACTCCCCTTCGTAAATCTTGAAGCTCACACCGCGCAAGGCCTTTACGACCTCACACCCCACGTGGAACTCGCGACGGACGTTCTGCAGTTCTATGACTACTTTTCTATTCTCTTCCATTGTGCTCTACAGGTTTCCCTGTTTCTTACTTCTTCTTGTTATTTCTGGGATGGGGCATGAACGGATTTCCTCCCTTGTTGTCTTCCTCTTCCGTGCAGATAGCACTCTGCATGTCGGTTAGCACTCTTGTTCCGGCCGATACGCCGCTCAGAATCTGGGTGAGTGAACCGTTTGTCGTTCCCAACTCAACGGGAATGGCCTTAAATACGTTTCCTTCCTTTACCCACAACTTATGAGCCGCCTTCACGTCGGAGATGGATTCTTCCTTTTTCAGCAAGACTTCGGATGGCGTGAAGCGGAGTGCCTTGTTCGGCACACTCAGCACATTCTTTAGTTCCTGAGTATATATGGTGACGTTGGCCGTCAGTCCGGGTTTCAGTTTCAGGTCTTTGTTCGGGGCACTGATGACAACCTCGTAGGTGACAACGTTGCTTTCCGTGCTAGCGTCCTGACGCACCTGAGTGACGCTACCTTCAAACGTGTCATTGGGGAACGCATCGACGGTGAATGTCACTCTCAGTCCTTCCTTCATTTCGCCGATGTCAGCCTCGTCCACGTCTGCCGTCACACACATATCCGTCAGGTCGCGTGCAATCTTGAAGAGGGTAGGCGTGTTGAAACTGGAAGCCACTGTCTGGCCTTCTTCCACCTCTTTGGACAGCACGATACCGTCAATCGGACTGGTAATGGTGGCATAGCCCAGATTCGTCTGTGCGCGTTTTACACTCTCCTGTTGTTGCGCCACGGTCTGCTGTGCCCTGACGTAGGCAAGCCGGGCCTGGTCGTAATCGTTGGTACTGATAAGTCCCTGTTCATGCAGATTCTTGTAGCGTTCGTAATTCGCTTTCTGATAGTCGAGGTCGCTTTGGGCACTTTTCAGATAGGCCTGTGCGCTGTTCAGTTCGCTCATGAGGTTTGTCCGATCCAGTTCGGCTATCACTTGTCCGGCTTTCACCTCGCTGTTGTAGTCCACATACAGACGGCTGACAATGCCGCTCACCTGTGTTCCCACATCCACGCTGGTGACGGGCTTGATGGTTCCGGTTGCTGTCACGGCGGTTGTGATGTCCCGTTTCTCGACAGTGACGGCGGAACAAATGTATTCGGTTTTAGGTTTACAGCCTGTCATGAGCAGTAGGCCCAAAGCGAAATAGAAAATTCGGAGTTTCTTATATCTCATGTTTTTTATTATAGTTTTCAGATTACAAATTCTGTTATGCCTGACGTTTACATATCTATATTCTCTCCACTATAGAAGCGGAGCAACTGTATGTTCAGCAGTGCCATGTATTTGCTTTGCAGTTCGTCCTGCTTGGCTGTCACCAGATTGTCGCGTCCTTGTAGCAGTTCCACGATATTCTTCAGCCCGTTCCGGAACTGTGCATCCAGCAATTCATAGCTGACAATGGCACTCTCCACTTTCGAACGTGCCGAAAGGAACCGGTGCTGATAGCTGTTGGCATTGAGCCAATAACTCTCTATGGTGCTTGACAGCACGTTCCTGCGGTTGCGCAAGTCAAGCTGACTGTTCAGTTTCTCCAGTTTGGCCTTTTCCACGGCACTCTTGTTGCGGCGATTGTCGAAAATGGGGACACTGATATTTACGCCGGCACTCAGATTGAGATTGGTCTTCATCTGCTGCCCCACATTGTCCTGACAGGCACTGTAATGGCTGTCTCCGGCACTGGCGGCAATACCAATCGTGGGGAGATAACCGCGTCGGGCGATGTCCACATTCATGTCGGCCGCTGCCACGGAAAGTTCGGCACTTTTGATTTCAGGTCTTGCCCCCATGGCCTGCTCATAGACACTCTGCGCCGATGGAATGGGAGCGAGAACCTGTTCGTCGGTGGGGGCTGTACCTATAATATCGAATGGCTGATCCAGGCCCAACTCCAGCAATGCTTTCAGTTGTCGTTTGTAATTCAGCATCTGTGTCTCGCTGTTCACGATGTCGTACCGCGCGTTTTTCCATTGTGCCTCTAACTGGGCGACATCCGCTTTCGACATCTGGCCCTCCTCCATCATCTTCTGCCCGCGCTCATACTGGCTTTTAGCCGTCTGGGCCAACTGTTCGTTCACGCGCCGGGCCTCCTCGCTGTAAAGAATCTGCACATAGAGCTGTGCTATCTGCTCCTGCACCGAGAGTTCGTTCTGTTGGGTGGACAAAACGGTAATCTGGTTCTGCAATTCCTGCGCTTTGATGTTTTTGTGGTTGATGCCACCGTTCCAGACCGTCCAATTCGCATTCAGTCCGTAGGAACCTTGTTCGGTCACTTTCTTTGAAGTGTTGGTTACCTGACCGTTCTGCACGATGGCGGTGTTCTTCTCGAACGGCCGTATGCCCACGCTTTGCGACGTGGAGAAACTCAGGCTGGGGAACAATGCCGCTTTATCCAGTTTCAGGGCAACCTCTCCCTCCTGCTCGCTTATGCGGCTTTTCTGAATGGTGACATTGTTCTGCAAGGCATATTCGAGGCATTCTCTTAACGTCCACTGTTTCTGTC
>CAMWQU010000021.1 GCA_947176535.1 uncultured Prevotellaceae bacterium | reverse complement strand
TTTCCCACTATCTTTTTTGTATCTTTGTGGTGTGTAACTTTATATATAATTACCTTTCTATTTTATAACAAAAAGTGTTCTGAGTACAGACTATATCTTTTCGGGATTATCTCTTTCTCCTTTAGTGTTGCATGTTCCTTTCGTCTCTCTTGAGGCTTACACATAACAAATCCTTGGATTGAAGCGGTTTCGGAAATATTGTACCTATCGGTGAGGGTAGCGGCATAGAGCAATTAGCCTCGGAGAACTTTACAAATTCGACCGCCTACGACCTCAGCGGTCGCCGCACGGCAAAAATGCAGAAGGGTATCAATCTCCTGTGCAATGCCGACGGGCAGGTGAAGAAAGTGTTACGGAGGTAAGGATTAGGAAATAGAGATGAGGGATTTATCCCACATAGAAAAAGTAGCCGTACAATTCAATAAAGTTGTACGGCTATTCGTTTGTAGAGGTATAGAACAGAAAGCATGAATATAGTTGAGATAGATTCGCTGCAATACCCCGGTGTGGAAGTTTTCGGGGCCCTGACGGAGGCGCAGCTTCGTAACTCCCTGAATCCGGAGAAAGGAATGTTTATTGCCGAAAGTCCCAAAGTGATTCACGTGGCTTTGGATGCCGGATATGAACCGTTGGCTTTGCTATGCGAGCGGAAACACATTGAGGGCGATGCCGCATCGATAATAGAACGTTGCGGCGAGATACCCGTCTATACGGGAGCGCGCGAACTGCTGGCCCGGCTGACGGGCTACACGCTCACCCGTGGGGTGCTCTGTGCCATGCGTCGCCCCTGTCTGCCGACAGTGGGGGAGGTGTGCCGCGATGCTCGTCGGATAGCCGTTATCCATGGGGTAGTGGACACGACCAACATCGGGGCCATATTCCGCTCGGCGGCGGCATTGGGTATGGATGCCGTCCTGCTGACCCGTGATTCCTGCGACCCGCTGAACCGCAGAAGCGTGCGGGTGTCGATGGGGAGCGTCTTTCTGGTTCCCTGGACTTGGGTGGACGACGCGCAGACGACGCTGAACGCACTTGGCTTTCAAACGGTAGCGATGGCACTGGCGGACGATTCCGTGTCGATAGACGACGCCGGACTGATGGCTGCGCCGCGTCTGGCGATTATGGTGGGTACGGAGGGTGACGGACTGCCCCGCAGCGTGATAGAAAACGCGGACTACGTAGCGCGCATACCGATGTCGCACAACGTTGATTCCCTGAATGTAGCCACTGCTGCGGCCATTGCTTTCTGGCAACTGCGGGTGGGCCGGTAGTTTTGTGTTAGGCTGATGTGAGCCTGTAATTACCTTCATGGACGGGGACATGAGGTATGATGTGTGTCTTTATTTCTTTCCTGTATCCTTGTCCGGTTCGGATATATTGTGTATCTTTGTGACAACATTTCGGTGGAAATGAATCTTTTTTTTGTTTGCTCATTCGCCTGACGAATCACCACCTCGAAACGGCTTTAAGAGCAGATATTTAACTCTATATGAGGGCGTTTGCGCATGAATGCGTGGACTATACCCATAATAGAGTTAGGGCTTGTGGTGAGCCTGTCAGGCGTATGGCGATGGTCTGCGCTTTTCTTTTGTCCTAAGTTCAGTTGCTGGTGTTGCCATTCACGAATGGAATAGTGTAACAAATCTAATACAATAAAGAAAATGAGGACAAAACTTTTACAATTGAAATCGTGGCTCCTGACATTGCTTATGATCATGGGGGCCGGGAGTGTGTGGGCTGAAACGACTTACAAACTTGTTCAGGTCACTTCTGTTGAGGCCGGTGGACTGTATGTATTTGAGCAGGCGGGGCGTGTTATGGGGAACACAATCAGTAATTACACACTCCAAACGCTATCGTCTTATTCCACAAGTGGATTGAGCGGGACGGAACCATATGTGTGGACGCTGAGAGCGGCTAGCGACGGTTATTATATGAGGAATGTAAGTGTTGGAATCTCGTATTTGGATAATGCTAGTGGTAAAACAAATGTTAGCTTTGCTAATACAGCACCTTCTTCTGCCATTTGGAGATTCACATTTGAAAGCGATAATACTTGTCTCATTCAGAATATAAAAAACGGAAACCGTTTCTTAGGTTTTACGTCGTCTTCAATGCTTGAAGGTTATAAGGCATATGCGACACAATATTTGAGTTCTTCTGGTCATCCGCATGCAATAGTGGTTTATCAATTGATAGAGGAGAAGAATATTCCGGTAGAAAGCGTTTCGCTTAATGAAACTTCTGCTTTTTTGAAAGTCGGGGAGGATCTCCAACTGATGGCAACAGTGCTGCCCGATGATGCCACGGATAAGAGCGTGACATGGGCTTCGAGTGACGAAGACGTTGCTATGGTTGAGGACGGATACGTTTTGGCTACGGGTGCGGGTACTGCCACGATTACTGTTACTACAAACGATGGCGGTATGACTGCTACTTGTGAAATTACGGTATCAGAAAGGACAGAACCTATGATAGCCTTGTCCGATACTTCGCTTGATTTCGGTGAAGTGGAGATTGGAGAAACGCAAAGTCTGACGTTTACCGTCACCCCGGCCAATCTGACAAGCGATTTGACGATAACTGTAGACAATGCGAAATATACCGTTTCGCCTGAAATGGTAGCACAGGACGCTACCGTGGCACAGACAATCACTGTGACGGCTGCTCCAACAGCGTTGTCCGATGATATGACGGGTCTCCTCACTATCCGTGGTGGCGGACTTGATGAGGAATGCATCGTAGAACTTACTGCAACAATCGTGGGGAAAAATCCCAATCTGATTGTTAAAGACCCGTTCGAGATGGAAGTAACTACAGAGAAGTTGCTTGACGAACTGTATATTACCGCTTCTGATGGCGAAGTGAGCATTACCGTTAGCGACGAGACCATAGCCAAGATAGAGGACGGAATGTTGAAAGGTATTAAGCCGGGCAAAGTCATTCTTACCGTAAAAGTGGCGGCTACGACTGTTTATGCAGAAGCCAGCGAGGATATTCCTGTTACCGTTACTACCAAGCCTGCCGTTCAGCCCGTTGGTTCGGATGTCGGTTCATATTATGAGTTGGTGACCAAGGACTCAGATATGACTGCCGGCGATAAGGTACTGATTGTGAATAATGAATACTGTACTGCTATGTCTACGGTTCAGAACGAAAGCAATAGGGGCATTGCATTCGTAACTATTTCTGATGATAAAATTGTCGAGATTGGCGAAACTGTGCAGGAGATAATACTGGAAGGAAGCAGAAACGGTTGGTATTTTAATGTGGGTAATGGTTATCTATGTGCCGCGAGCAGTAGTGCCAACCTGCTAAAAACTCAAAGCACAAAGGGTGGTGATGCCAAGGCTGAGATTGAAATAACCAACTATGGTATAGCTAAAATAACGTTTAAAGGAAATTCTACACGTAATAAACTTTACTACAATTCGAGTGCTAAATTATTCTCTTGTTATAGTACAAACCAAAAAGATGTTTCACTCTATCGTTACATCGAAGAAAAGAGCTTTGATGTACACATTGGGGCTACGGGATGGCGCACATTGGTGTCTGCCAAAGACGTAAATGTACCTGCCGGATATAGAGCCTACATTGTGACGACGAATGACGGAGTGACTGCTTCTTTAACAGCGGTGAAGAGCATAAAGAACAATACCCCCGTACTGTTGCAAGGGCCGGCTAACAGTGATTGTACGCTGACTCTTATTGACGAAGAGGTCGATTACCCGTTGGAGAACCTTTTACAGATTAGTACCGAGACCACGGGCAATGGAGTGTACGTGTTGGCCAATAAATCAAAAGGTGTGGGCTTCTATCTTTGGACTGGAGGAGCTTTGGGTGCCGGTCGTGTTTATCTGACACTGCCCGTCGATGGCAATGTGCGTGAGTTTATCTCTTTCGGTATGGATGACGAGACGGGCATCGAGCTTGTAACTGTACAGCAGACAACGACGAGCATCTTCGATTTGCAGGGCCGTCGTATAGTTAAGTCTGCCGCCGGTCTGTACATCGTGAATGGCAGAAAAGTATTTATTAAGTAATCGGGAAAGGAGACAGAAAACAATGAAAAAGACATATATGACGCCCTTTACCCGGGTGTACAAGGTAGACACACAGCAGATGCTAGCCGTATCGAAAATGGATATTTATGCCGATACGGGCACCGATACCGAAACGGTGGACGATACCGACGATTTGCTTGTGCGCGAGCAGGAGGACTGGGACATCTGGTCTGAAGAAGACTATTACGATGATTACTACTATTATTATTGATGTAGCCAAAAAGAAAAAGCCGCTATCCTCATGGACAGCGGCTTTTTTGTTGTCAGCGGTTCTTGCGTACCGTTCTTACTTCTTGAAGTAGTAAATGAAAGTGGCCAGGCCTTCGAGAGCCTTTTTCTCCGTTTCTTCCACGATAATGCTCATGCGGACGGTTGTTTTGATGGCTCCGCGCAGATTGAGGAGCTCCTCGAGGTGAGCCGTCATGTAGACGTGCTGACCGGAAAGTACAGGCTGGGCGAACTTCAGTTTGTCCATGCCGTAATTCATCTGACGCTCCAGATTACCCACTTCCACAATTTCGTTCCACATTACGGGAAGCAGTGACAGGGTGAGGTAACCGTGGGCAATGGTCTGTCCGAAAGGACTTTCGGCCTTGCAGCGTTCCTCGTCTACGTGAATCCACTGATGGTCAAGTGTGGCATCGGCAAACTGGTTGATGCGCTCCTGGGTAACATGGATGCTTTGGCTCCGACCCAGCTCCTGACCCACATATTCTGCAAAGTCTTCGTAAGAATTGATTTTTACCATGATACGTGTTATTTTGAATTTGTTGTTCTGTTTTGCCCGCAAAGTTACGGAATAATTATCAATTAACGATTGCTGTTTCACAATTAAAGTTGTATATTTGCAAAAAATATACGACGAATGAGCCCGATTTTTATTGCCGGCCCCTGTGTCATAGAGACGATGGATGTTCTGGACGAGGTGGCACGAGAACTGTTGAGACTGAAAGAACAGTATCATATAGAGATATATTTCAAGGCTTCGTTTGACAAGGCCAACCGTACAAGCCTCTCTTCGTACCGTGGCCCCGGTATGGAACGCGGTTTGCAGATGATGGCCGACATCCGTGAGAAGTACGGGCTGCCTTTGCTGACCGACATTCATGAATCGTGGCAGGCAGAACCGGTTGGTAAAGTGGTGGATGTGTTACAGATACCGGCATTCCTGTGCCGACAGACCGACTTGTTAGTAGCTGCGGCGCACACGGGAAAGCCCGTAAACATAAAGAAAGCGCAGTTCCTGAGCGGACTGGATATGCAGTACCCCGTGGAGAAATGCCGGGAAAGCGGAGCCGTGGATGTGTGGCTGACGGAACGTGGAAATATCTACGGATATAACAATCTGGCAGTGGACTTCCGGAATATTGCCGACATGAAGCTGTGGACGCCGCGTGTCATAATGGACTGCACCCATTCGGTGCAACGGCCGGGAGCGGCGGGCGGAAAAACAGGTGGCAACCGCGAGTTTGTGCCGGCTATGGCTATGGCGGCAAAGGCTTTCGGGGCTACGGGATATTTCTTTGAGATTCATCCCTCGCCGGATCAGGCCCTGAGCGACGGGCCGAATATGCTGCATCTGAGTGACTTTGAACATGTAGTGAGGGAACTGCTAAAGGATTGACAAGGACAGATAACCGGAACAATACTATGACGAACAGAGAAATAGCAGAATTGTGTCTCCGTGACGAAGCGGAGTCCATACTGAGCCTGATACTGCAGTTGGACGAACAGTTTGACAATGTGGTGGAGTTGATTTTGAATTGTCACGGCAAGGTGATTGTTACGGGAGTAGGTAAGAGCGGACACATTGGGGCTAAAATTGCCTCCACGCTCTCCAGCACCGGCACACCGGCGTTTTATGTAAATCCGTTGGACTTCTATCATGGCGACCTCGGAGTGATAACGCATGCCGATATCGTTATAGCCATCAGCAATTCGGGACAGACCGACGACCTGTTGCGCTTCATCCCTTTCCTGACGGAAGAGAATATTCCTTTGGTGGCTATGACCGGCAATCCCGACAGCCTGTTGGCCCGCAACAGTAATTATCATCTGAGCATTGCCATCAACCGGGAAGCCTGTCCGCTGAATTTGGCACCTACCAACAGCACCACGGCTACGCTGGCTTTGGGCGATGCACTGGCTTGTGCACTGATGAAGCAACGTCACTTCGGGGAGCGCGATTTTGCCAAATACCATCCCGGAGGTTCGCTCGGCAAGCGGCTTCTGACAAAAGCGTGTGATGTGATGCACCGTGAAGACCTGCCCGTCATAACTCCCGAAACGTTGATGGGAGATGCCATTATTCATGTGAGCAAGGGCAGACTGGGCATGTGCGTGGTGGTGGAGAATGAAAAGATACTGGGCATTATCACCGACGGTGACATACGTCGCGCCATGCAGAGCCAGAAAGAGAAGTTCTTTTATGTACCGGTGTCCAATGTGATGACACGTTCGCCTAAGTGCGTGGGCCCGGAGACCAAGATAAGTGAGATTCAACGTGTATTGCAAGAGAATAAGATTCATGCGGTGCTCGTGCTGGACGATAGGGATTGTCTGCTGGGCATTGTGGATAGCTTCAGTTGCGCCCTGTAAGGCTCAGGACTCTTCGGCGGAAGTTCTCCGTCAGGCCCTGCTAGCCCAGGGCAATCGTGAGTTTGAAGGCAATCGAATAACGTTGTTGCCCTCGGCGCGTGAGAAGTATGACGATATGTTCCGTTCCATACGTGCGGCCCGTCGGTACGTACATCTCGAATATTTCATCTTTCGTAACGACTCTGTGGGTTCGGCTCTTTTGCATCTGCTTCATCAGAAAGCTCTTGAAAAGGTGGAAGTGAGGCTGATAGTTGATGCTTACGGGAACTGGAAAACGCCGCATCCGCTGGCCCCGACTCAACTCGACAGTATTCGCGGCTTGGGCATCAAGGTGGAACTTTTTGACCCGATACGTTTCCCGTGGTTGCAGAATCTTTATCATCGCGACCATCGGAAGATTGTCGTGGTAGATGGACAATTCGCCTATACGGGTGGTATGAATGTGGCCGATTATTACCTCCACGGCAAAGAACGTACAGGGGAGTGGCGGGATATGCAGGTGCGACTGGAAGGCCCCGTTGTGAATGAGTTTGAACGTATCTTCGCACATATATGGGAACGGACAACGGGCGAACAGCTTGACGAGCGGGAGTATTCTGCTCAGGAAGAAATGGAAGACGGGGGCACCGTGGTGACCGTGGTTAATCGTGAACCCTACAAACTGAGCCGTCAGATGCGGAAAGCTATCGTCGCTGCTTTGGATGCGGCACGCAGCGAGGTGCATATCGTCAATCCTTATCCTACCAGTACACGTTCGGTGGATCGTGCCATGAAACGGGCTTTGCGGCGGGGCGTGCGTCTGAAAATGATGGTGTCGGCCAATATGGACAACCGCATTACGCCGGAGGTCGTGGCTGTGCGCATGAAGAAAATGATGCGGCAGGGTGCCGAGGTCTATTATTATCAAAACGGATTTCATCATAGCAAAACGATGACGGTCGATGGAGAGTTCTGTACGGTCGGCTCAACCAATCTCGACGGTCGCTCGTTGCGTTATGACTATGAAGTGAATGTCTTTATATTCAGCCCAGAGACAACCAAAGAGCTGGATACCATCTTTGCGCGTGACCTCAGCCGCTGTCAGCTACTTACTCCCCAGAACTTTAAGCAACGTTTCTCGCTAAAGCAACGAATCGTAGGGCGCATATTCCACCCTTTGAGAGGACTGCTTTAACCCTGGATTTATAGCGAACGCTCGATAAGGTCGTGCATAAGGGCAATGTCACTTGCCGATTTTCCTCTTTCCAGTAACACGTGGGCGTCTTCGTCATAGGGCGCGAGCGCATCGGTAGCCTGCGGGTTACCGGTGGCATAGCGGCGTGCGTACTCGTGATAGAAAGAAAGTGCCTCGGATGTATTACCTTTGAGCCAGCAGATGTGGCCTTTGTTCAGGAAATCCTCCCAACGGGCTTCCGTTCCGTTCTCTTCCAGAATGCGGGTATAGTAGCGAGCTGCCGTGTCGTAATCACCCATGCGCAGGGCACACCACGCAATGCCTCTCATGCTGGGCACCACACGCTGTCCGTTAAATTCCATTTTATAGAACCTTTGTTGTGCCTCTTCCCATCGCTGCAACTGGATGAGGCACATTCCCGTCTCGGTGAGTATGCGGGAATCGTCGGGACTATGTTTTTCTAATAGCAAAAGAAACTCCAACTGTTCTTCGTAGTGCCCGAGGCGTGCGTGGCAGTGTTGCAGGTGAAAGAGAATCTGTTTGTCATCGGGAGCCAACATATTGGCTTCCTGAAAGTAACGGATGGCCTGTTGAAACTGCCCTTGTCGTTCCTTACAATACCCTAACTGACCAAGTAGCGTGAAGTCGGTGTCTGCCTGTTTGCGATATAAAGAAAAGTGCTGCTCCGCCTGCTTGTAGCGGTTGTGGCGGAATAGCGTGTTGCCTGTCCGAAGCAGGAAATCCGGTGTGCGGTGCAATAGCGGCCCCAGCACCGAATTGTTGATGAACAGAGCATCACCGGAAAAGACAGACGGCCACATCGACTGCCATGGGGAGCACCGCAGCAGGCGGTAGAGGCACTGGATAACGTTCTGATAGTCTCCCATAGGAACAGCCTTGGCCGTCTTCTGCTCAATGTCCTCGACATGTTCCTGAATCATTTGTCCGAGGTCGGCCTGTCGTTCCTTGGGTATGTGGTGCGTGAGCAGACAGACGGAATAGCGGTCGGAGTCGCAAAGTCCGGCGTGCATCTTTTGAATGACGGCAGGTGTGGTGATTTCGGGGCGTTGCTCGTCGAAAGGAGCCAGCCAGTGACCGATGCGATGAAAGAACGGGAAAGCCTTCAGTGCCGCGAACGTATGAAGATTTATGTCTATGCCTTCCTGAAACATCCGGAACATTTCCTTTGCACTGTTGCTGATGCGACGGCGCATTTCTTTGCTCAGATTCAGCTTGCTGTCGGGTACATCGAGGTCTTCCTCCTCTTCGGGGTCGAATCCCAACCGGGCACGTTCCTGTCCGGCTTTAATGAGAGCCGGCAAAATTTCCTCCTCCATCTTCTTTTGCAGTTGCTCCGCTTCCTGATAAAGGCAGAAGTGATGCTGTAGAACCGTTACTCCCTCTGTGAACTGTTTGTTGGCGGCCAGTTGCAATAGCGCGTGACGCAGACGGGGATATATGGGGAGCAATTCACCGTGTAACTGTGTGGCAATGGCAATGCCGATGATGGCCCGGGCATGTTCGGCACCGGACTCAACCAACGCATAGTCCATGAGCAGACGCAATTTGGAAGCATCGAAAAAGTGGAGCAGAGCAAGGGAAAGCGCACTCAGCATATAGCAACGCACGTTCGGTTCCGTGGCAATGAGTAGAAGCCGCAGTTGGCGTTCTTCGTATTGGTTGAGTTGCGGTGCCGTCCAAATGAGCTCGAAAAGGCTATCCTGCAACTCGAAGTCATTCTCCTTGTCCAGTCGGGCGATGGTCTCCTCGAAGAGCGATTTCCACTCCTCGTTCATCGCCTTGGCCACAAGGGCGTAAAGGTTCTGCCCGTTGGCAAGGAGATGGAACCGGCGCAAGTTCTGAAGCAGGCGGAATGTCCGTTGTATGAATCGACGATGCAAGGTTGCCCGTGACTTATCCTCCGTTCCCTCTGCCATGTAGTGGAGCAGGCGTTCGTAATCGGCCTGTATATTTTGGGATTCGCGATGCAGCACCGCCGTCGTTTTCTCTGTGGAAAGAATGTTGGATAAGAGTGTCAGTGCATCGTGGAGACGGCCGTTGATGAGGTCAGCCTCTACATGGTTTGCCAGTTGTTGGAAAGTTTGATTGTCCAATGGATTGTCAGTTTGGAGATTAAAGGCTTACCGCTATCGGCCGGAAATGAAACGGGCGGAAAGCAGGGAGTCGCGTGCCGCCGGATAAATGCGACGTTCGCGCTGCATAAGCCACGAAAAGGCTGCGTCCACATTCTCTTTCTTACAGAGCTGTGCTTTGCGGAAAACGGGCAGTTTGACGGAATCCAGCACTTCCGCCGGCAAGGCGTATTGTTGGGAGAATATGCTCCTCAGGGTGTCGCGTTCGGGTGTTTGATTCAGTGCGTCGATACTTCTGTTGTAGACCTGTATGAGCAGTTCCACCTGCCGGCAACGCATGGTGTCGGCAAGCAATTCCTTTCTGACGGCCAATCCGTTGAAGTCAGACACTCTATTCCGGAGCGAATCGGCACTCTTCCCGTTTCCTGCGAAAGACAATATGCGGTTCCCTTTTAGTTTCGCCTGTGTGGCATAGGGCTCGGGCAGCAGAGCGGCATCCACTAATTGTTCCATGAGCATCGTCCGCCGCAATTGAATGTTATTGATTTGCGGCCGATAGATCGCCGTCTGTTCCAGTCCGGCCTGCGCTGTAATCCGGTCGCTGAGATAATCGGCCGTACTCAGGCGGTCGATGGCAATCATGTGTTCATCGAGATGACGCAACGTTCGTATGCGTTTGGTGCGTGCCGTCACCAGATTCAGTTTTCCCTCCATGCTCATGATGATGCGCAGAGTCGTGGAGTCGTTCTGCATTTCCAGTGTGCGTGGAATGTCCGTGTAGGCCACCTCATCCCATCCGCTCAACAGGGCCGTGTCGCAGTCCATCTGCGAAAGATACTCGTGCAGTCGGACGTCTACTCCGGCCTCCCTGAATAAGCCCATCCGCTGGGCGTAATAAAGCGGAAGGCAGTCCATGACGGGCATTACGGCCACGTGAAGTGCCAAAGAATCCTGCCGGAGCAGTGTTTCGGGAGAGACAGTCTCCGTCTCCCGATGGCACGATGAGCAGAAAAACAACAAATAAAAGGCAAAAAGTAAGAAGACGTTCCTTTTCATCGTTTCCACCTTTTGCCTTTTATTTATCCTTTACTTTATATCAAGCGTATTAGCCTTTGATGGCAGCAACGCCGGGGAGTACCTTACCTTCGATGGCTTCGAGCAGAGCACCGCCGCCGGTAGAGATGTAGCTGACCTTGTCTTCCAGTCCGAACTTGTGGACGCAAGCAACGCTGTCGCCACCGCCTACCAGAGAGAATGCACCCTCGGCAGTAGCCTTGGCCACGGCCTCACCTACGGCACGCGAACCTGCGGTGAACTCTTCGCACTCGAAGCAGCCGGCAGGGCCGTTCCAGAGGATTGTCTTTGCGCCTTCGATGGCCTTTGCGAACTTCTCGCGGCTTTCGGGACCTGCATCCAGACCGTCCCAACCTGCCTCGATGGCCGTGGCGGGGAATGTCTTGATTTCGGCACCGGGCTTAACGGAGAATGTAGCGAAGTCGTAACCCGTGCAGCAAACGGAGTCTGTGCCCAGTACGAGCTCAACGCCATTCTTCTTGGCCAGTTCCTCAACGCCCAGAGCAACGTCCAGTTTGTCGAGTTCCACGATGCTGTCGCCGATTTCGCCGCCGTGAGCCTTAGAGAAGGTGTAAGTCATGCCGCCGCAGAGGATGAGGCGGTCTACCTTACCCAGCAGATTCTCGATGATACCGATCTTGGAACTTACTTTCGAACCACCCATGATGGCTACGAAGGGGCGCTTGATGTTGGAAAGCACGTTGTCCACGGCCTGCACTTCCTTCTCCATCAGGAAACCGAGCATCTTGTGGTCGGCGTCGAAGTAGTCGGCGATAACGGCCGTAGAGGCATGTTTGCGGTGAGCGGTACCGAAGGCATCCATCACGTAGCAGTCAGCGTAAGAAGCCAGTGTCTTGGCAAACTCCTTCTGACTTTCTTTCATGGCTTTCTTGGCCTCGTCATATTCGGGAGTACCTTTCTCCACACCCACGGGCTTGCCCTCCTCTTCGGGGTAGTAACGCAGGTTTTCCAGCAGCAGCACTTCACCGGGCTTCAGGGCATCGGCCTGTTCCTTAGCCTTGGCGCAGTCGGGAGCGAACTGTACGGGAGCACCCAGAGCCTCTGCCACGGCATCCTTGATTTGGCCCAGTGAGAGTTTGGGGTTCACCTTACCTTTGGGTTTGCCCATGTGCGACATGATGATGAGTGCGCCGCCCTGTTCCAGAATGTGCTTCAGCGTGGGGAGCGCACCGCGGATGCGGGTGTCGTCGGTGATAACGCCTGCTTCGTTCAGAGGCACATTGAAGTCCACACGCACGATGGCTTTCTTACCGGCAAAGTTGAAATCTTTAATCGTCATAATACTTTAGTTTTTAGTTTATGTAATTTTAATTGCTGAGTTTTGCTTCGTCTCGGTGCAAAGATACGGAAAAAATCCCGAATCCCGAACTCCGCAACCGGATTTTTATTCGTGTACTTCGTTCAAGATTTGGTAATTATTCTCCTTTTGCATATTCCCAGCAATCCGCAGGTCTCGCATTTGGGCTTCCGGGCCTGGCAGACGTACCGTCCGTGCAGGATAAGCCAGTGGTGGGCTTTGGGGATGAGGGCTTCGGGGATGTTGCGGGTCAGTTCGCGCTCCACGGCATAAGGCGTGGTGCAGCTCTTGGGTACCAGTCCGATGCGGTGACTGACGCGGAAAACGTGCGTGTCCACGGCCATGGCCGCTTTCCGGAATGCCACACTTTGCACGACATTTGCCGTCTTGCGGCCCACGCCGGGCAGTTTGGTCAGTTCCTCCAGCGTGTCCGGCACTTGGCCGCCGTAGTCGGAAAGCAGCATCCGGGCCATGCCCACCAAGTGGCGCGCCTTGTTGTTGGGATACGATACCGAACTGATGTAGTCGAAGATGACTTCGGGTTCTGCCGCTGCCATGGCCTCGGCGTTGGGGTAGTCCTCAAACAGGCGCGGAGTGACCATGTTCACGCGTCGGTCGGTGCATTGCGCGCTCAGAATGACGGCTACCAGCAACTGGAACGTGTCTTCGTAGTGCAGTTCCGTCTCGGCTTCGGGCATGGCTTCCCGGAAATAGGCAATTACCTGCTCGTAAAGTTCTCGTTTCGTCATTTTCTTATCTATTCCGGAGGACAAAGATACGACGAAACAGACGAAAAGCAAAATTTATTCCGGCTTTTCTCGTTCCGTTGTTTTTTCGGCATCGAAGTACGGCATTTCTGTCCGCTCGCCCGTGTGTTTCTGACGGTCTTTTAACACATTCTGTATTCACCGTCGATGAACGGCCGTCCGTCGCCGATGAATATACGTTCATCGACGGTGAATGTGCATTCATCGGCCGATGAATACAGAATGCCGGCCGATGGTGAATATTTTTTTCGCTGTCAAACCTTGCACATCTCGCGGGAAATGCTTAAAATTGCAGACATGGACGTTCATACTTATATAGAATATGGCCGGTGGCTGCGGGAGCAGTTGGGGACGAAGGTTCAGAAAATCTCCCTCAATGCCGGTTTCACCTGCCCGAACCGCGACGGCCGGGTAGGGCGGGGCGGATGCACATATTGCAACAATCATACGTTCAACCCCGACTACTGTCGGCCTGCCCGGACGGTGACGCAACAGTTGGAGGAGGGCAAACGATTCTTTGCCCGGAAATACCCCGATATGCGCTATCTGGCTTACTTCCAGGCCTACACGAATACATACGGGGATGTGGAACACTGCCGGAGGCTCTATGAGGAGGCACTGTCCGTGGAGGGTGTCGTGGGCATTGTCATTGCCACGCGGCCCGACTGCATGCCCGATGCGCTGCTGGATTATCTGGAGGAGCTGAACCGCCGCACGTTCCTCGTCGTGGAGTATGGCATAGAGAGTGCCAGCGACGATACGTTGCGGAGGATAAACCGGGGCCACACGTTTGCCGATTCGGAGCAGGCTGTCCATCGCACGGCCGAGCGCGGCATACGGGTGGGGGCGCACGTCATACTGGGGTTGCCCGGCGACTCACACGACGAACTGATGTGTCAGGCCCGGCTCATCGCCCGCCTGCCGCTGACTACGCTGAAGCTCCATCAGTTGCAGATTATCCGGGGCACGCGTATGGAAAAAGAATGGCAGGAGCACCCTTGGCCCCTGCCATCTGTCGATGAATATATTGATTTGGTTCTCGATTACATCTCTCTGTTGCCTCAGTCGCTGGTGCTCGAACGTTTTGTCAGCAGCTCGCCCGCCGATTTGCTCGTGGCTCCCCGGTGGGGACTGAAGAACTATGAGTTCACGAACCTGCTTAACGCCCGCTTGAACCGTCGGCGCGGAGGATGAGGCTCTTCTTAATCTGAGCCCGGATGTGTGCCTTGCGGTCTTCGATGGTCTGAATGGTATTGCTGTGTACGCTGTGGTTGCTGTTGATGTTGTCCACCACGGCACGCGCCTTGGCAACGGCATCTTCGGCCTTCGTCACGTTGTCCTGCGCCTTGGTTACGTTCTGTTTGGCAGCCTCCATCTTCTGCTGAGCTTCCGCCACCTTCTGCTGTGCCTTGGCTACTTTCTGTTCGGCCTGCTGCACTTTCTGTTCGTATTTCACCACCGCTTTTTCCGCTTTCGATACGTTGGCCTCGGCCTTTCCCCGCTGTGCATTCGTCTTGCTCATCTGTGCCTTGGCCTTTTCTATCTCCTTGTCAGCCGTGGCCTCGTCTTTCACGGCTGTGTTGGCCGTCTTCAGGTTGGTCTGCGCCACTTTCAGGTCTTCTTTCTTCTGCTTCAGTTGCTGCTGCAGCTCTTTGTTCGTCTTGTCCGCCTTGCTGTCGGCTGTCAGCTTGGCAATGTCCGCTTTCAACTGGACAATTTCTTTCTCGAAGTTCGCAACCCATTCCTTGCACGTCCAATCGGACTGTGCCATTGCACCGGTGCTCATGCAGAGGAGTACGGCGGCAATCGTAAATTTCAGCTTTCTCATAACTCTTAAAATTTAATATAGTAAATAGGTGTATGTTCGCGACGTAAAGTTACATAAAACAGACGGTAGGACAAAAGAAATCCGTGACTTTTTGTGTCCGTCCGGGTATAACTTCGCTGATTTCGGGGCAAAGTTGCACAAAACGTTTGGAAGAATGCAAATGATTTTTGTATCTTTGTGCGGATATAACCGAATTAAATGACTATGAAAACATTTCGAAACATTTTGCTCTTTGCGGCACTGCTGCTGCCGGCCGGCGTCGGGGCGGAAACCTCGCGCGACGTACTGTCGGCCATAGAAAAGGTAAATAACACTTGGCAGGCGCATCATTCGCCTTACCAGAGGGCGTTTTGGGACAATGCCGCCTATTATACAGGCAACATGGAGGCCTACCGGATGACGGGAAAGACCGAGTGGTACCGGTATAGCGACCGCTGGTGCCGCCATAACGAGTGGAAAGGGGCCAAGTCGAACGACCGGCGGAACTGGAAATACCAGTGGTACGGCGAGGGCGACGATTTCGTGCTCTTCGGCGACTGGCAAATCTGTTTCCAAACCTACGTGGATATGTACAACCTTGTGCCCGCCGACTATAAGGTGGCGAGGGCCAAGGAAGTGATGGGCTATGAGTGTTCGCTGCAGGACAACAAATTTTGGTGGTGGGCCGATGCGCTTTACATGGTCATGCCCGTGATGACAAAGATGTATCGCCTGACGGGGGAAATGCAGTATCTCGACAAACTGCACGAAAATTTCCTCTGGAGCGATTCGCTGATGTGGGACAGTGAGGCGCAGCTCTATTACCGTGACGGAAAGTACATTTGGCCGAAGGTGAAGACGGCTTGCGACGGAGGCAAGAGCTTCTGGGCCCGGGGAGACGGCTGGGTGCTGGCCGGACTGGCAAAAGTGTTGGCCGATATGCCTGCCGATTATAAGGGACGCGACATCTTCGTGCAACGTTTCCGGGAGTTGGCCGAGGGTGTGGCCCGTTGTCAGCGGCCGGACGGCTACTGGAGCCGCTCCATGCTTTGTGAGGAAGATGCGCCCGGACCGGAAACGTCGGGCACGGCCTTCTTCTGCTACGGTCTGTTGTGGGGTGTGAATCATGGCTATCTGGACAAGGCCAAGTATAGCGGAACGATAGAGCGGGCCTGGAAGTACCTCATGGAGACTGCCCTGCAGGAGGACGGCACCATCGGTTATGTGCAGCCCATCGGTGAGAAACCCGACCCCACGAAAAAGGTGGACAATCATTCTCAGGCTCCGTTCGGTACGGGCGCATGGCTGTTGGCTGCTTGTGAGCGTGTGCGTTATCTCGACGGGACAGCTTCCTACGGCACTCCGCAGGGGGCACCGGCCCTTGCCAAAGAGGCCCGCCGGATGACGGTCACGGTGACGAATCCCACGGGCGACAACCGTCAGGATGTCGTTGAACTGGATGCCCGGCAGGTGTTCGACAAACTGCAAATCGGAGGTGGTCGGCAGTTTATCGTGCTCGACGGCGACCGGGTGGAGCAGCCTTATCAGCTCACCTACGACGGCCGTCTGCTCATTCAGGCTTTTGTTGCGCCCAACTCTTCGGCAACGTTCACGATAGTGACCGGCGAACCGAAATATTACCGTCTCGACGTGAACGGACGTATTTATCCCAACCGTGAGGATGACCTCACGTGGGAGAACGACCGCAATGCGTGGCGATTCTACGGGCCTAAGATGCACAACAAGGGTGTCTCCGGTTTCGACACTTTTGCGAAAAATGTCACCTATCCCGTTCAGGACTGCCTGTATAACAGTGAGCTTACCAGTTACGGGCTGAACAGTGAACTGAAGCGGCAGGGCCGTGGGGGAGAGTGGGCACAACTGCATCGCGACCTCTATACCTATCATCGCAATCGCGGGCAGGGCATGGATGCCTACACGGTAGGACAGACCCTCGGAGCCGGTGCACCGGCACTGTTGGAAGGCGATAAACTGCTCTTGCCCGATGTGTACGAAAAGGCCGAGATTCTCGACAATGGCCCTCTGCGTTTTACCGTGTCTCAGCAGATGTATGAGCAGCAGGGGATTCGGGAAAGCCGGCTCATCAGTCAGGATAAGGGTACGCACATGGCCCGTGTCGAGGTGAAGTATGCCGCAGAGAACGAACTGCCGCAGTATGTTTGCGCAGGCATTGCCGTGCATAAAAGTCAGCCTCAGGCCTATACGATAAACAAGAAACAGGGTTACATCACTTATGCCGATGCCCTCGACACGCCGCAGGGCCAGAACGGACAACTCTACATCGGGGTGCTTTTCCCGGAAAAAATGAAAGCACTGAAGTATCTGCCTCTTTCGGAGGAAAAGAGTGGGGCAGTGGGCCACGTTGTAGGTATCACCCGGACGGCTCCGTCTTTCACCTATTACACCGGCACCGCGTGGAGCCGCTACGATGTCCCCACCCAGCAGGTTTGGGATGCACTCATGCAGGGCTATGCCCGCAATCTGCGTCAGCCGCTGGTTGTGGAGATAAAATAAACGTGGATTGAACAACGTTTTTAGCTTATGGCAGTTCCCCAATTAAACAATCGGTTGGCCTCGCTCGATATACTTCGTGGCTTCGACCTCTTCATGCTGCTCTTCCTGCAGCCCGTGCTCGTGAGCGTCAGTCGGGTGTGGAGTGCGCCGTGGTTTGATGCCCTTATGCGGCAGCTCGACCACGAGGTATGGGAAGGCTTCCGGTGCTGGGATCTTGTAATGCCCCTTTTCCTTTTCATGGTGGGGGCGGCAATGCCTTTCAGTTTGGCCCGTTACCGCAGGGACGGGAGCGGTTCGCGTCTGCCGGTTTATCGCCGTATCGTGCGTCGCTTCCTGCTTCTGTTCCTTTTTGGCATGATCGTGCAGGGCAATCTGCTCGGTTTCAATCCCGATGCGTTCTATGTCTACAACAATACGCTTCAGGCCATTGCCGTCGGTTACCTTATTGCGGCCGTCATTCTGCTTAACTGCGGTCTGCGCGGCCGTATTATCGCTACTGTCGGCCTGATGCTGGTCTACTCTTGGTTTATGTGGCTGTTGGGCGACTACTCGCCTCAGGGGAACTTCGCTTTTGCGGTGGACCGAATGATTCTCGGCGACCTGCGCGGCGACCTGACTTATACGTGGATTTGGAGTTCACTCAATTTCGGTGCCACCGTGATGCTCGGTGCGCTTGCCGGCGACCTGATGAAAAACGAGCATGGCCGGCCCCGTCAGCGGGTAGCCGCGATACTCGCCCTCGCAGCCGTCTTTCTAGTGGCAGCGGGACTGCTTGCTTCTTGTGTGGAACCGATTATCAAGCGAATCTGGACTTCCTCTATGACGCTCTATTCCGGGGGCTTGTGTGCCGCCCTCATGGCACTGACTTACTGGTGGGTGGACGTCCGAGGACATCATCGTGGTCTTGATTGGCTTAAAATCTACGGAATGAATCCGATAACGGCCTATGTGCTTGGCGAAGTCGTCAATTTTCGCAGCATCGTGGCCTCCGTGAGTTACGGCCTGGCACCAATCTTAGGGGAGTGGTATGCCGTATGGCTTACGTTCGGCAACTTCCTGATATTGTTTCTCATCCTCCGCGTCATGTATAAGAACAATATCTTCCTCAAGTTATAGAAACCTGAGACGTCAGTTGGCCGTGCCGCCGGTCTCTTTTTGTAAGGAAATGTCGAAGTGCATATCGTGCTCCAAATGCAGCACACGCACTTCGGCATTCTCCATTTTCTCGATGGAGCGAATCTCGACGTTGTGGTAGACGGCCTGCAACACACGCAGGAAGAGACCGTGAGAAACGGCCAGCAGGTTGCATTCTTCTCCCTCCGCGCCTCGCCACATGCTTACTTTATTCAGGAAATCGGCAGCCCGTTGGCTGAGTTGTTCCATGGTTTCGGCCGAAGGGTCGAGGTCGTGGCTTATCTTGATGTAGGGGCCGCCGGTGTGTATGCCGAAGTCACGTTCGCGGAGGAGAGGTTCCAATTCAAATTGTCCACCGTGAGGTTCGCTGATGATGCGTGTGGTGTCTACCGCGCGGAGGAGGTCACTGGTGAGGATGCGCTCGAAGCGGATATCCCGGAGTTTCTCCCGAAGTTCCTCGGCCTGCCGGATACCCGTTTCCGTCAGGTGGCCAGGCATTTGGCCTTGCAGGATGCGCTGTACGTTCTCCTCTGTTTGCCCGTGGCGGGCGATGTATAGTTTCATATTTATTATGTTATAGGTACTGTATATGCAAAATTACAAAAATAATCCCTAATCTTTACTCTCTAATCCCGATTTTATTTGTACCTTTGTAAGTAGAACTAACCATTATTAACCTTAAAACAATTAAATGATCATGAAAATGAATCGGAAATTTATTGTTACATTGGCCCTTATGTGTCTGTCTGTCACTGGGCTGATGGCACAAAGTCTGTCTCCCAGCACCAAGTGGCATTGGGAGGAAGGAACTATTGTTGTGGACAATCCCGCACGTCCCGCAGGTCAGCAGAATGTGTTGGGACTGGTTGCTCCCAAACTGGAGACGGTGCGTGTTGCCTTTGTCGGTCTGGGTATGCGCGGTCCCGGTGCCGTGGCCCGCTTCACATACATCCCCGGTGTGCAGATTGTGGCTCTTTGCGATTACGAAGAGGGTCGTGCCGAGGCTTGCCAGAAATACCTGCGTAAGGCCGGACTTCCCCCCGCAGCTATTTACAGCGGAGAGAAAGGATATGAGGAGTTGTGCAAGCGTCCCGACATCGATCTCGTGTATGTGGCTACGGACTGGGACCATCATTTCCCCGTTGCAAAGTGCGCGCTGGAGAATGGCAAGCACACCGCTATCGAGGTGCCCTCTGCCATGAATCTGGAGCAGTGCTGGGAGCTCATCAACCTGAGTGAGCAGACCCGCAAGCACTGTATGATTCTGGAGAACTGCTGCTACGACTGGTTTGAGCTTCGTGCCCTGAATATGGCACAGCATGGCGTGTTCGGCGAGGTGCTGCGCGCCCAGGGTGCCTACATCCACAATCTGGATGATTTCTGGAAGGCTTACTGGCGTAATCCCGACGGAAGCGACCCTCAGAACCTGCACTGGCGTATGAAGTATAACAAGGAGAACCGTGGCGACGTGTATGCCACTCACGGACTGGGCCCCGTAGCTCAGGTGCTCGACATTCACCGTGGCGACCGCTTCACCACTCTCGTGGCTATGGACACGAAAAGTGCTCACGGTAAGGAATATGTGGAGAAGGTGACCGGTAAGGAATGCCATGAGTTCCGCAATGGTGACCACACGACCACGCTGATGCGTACCGCCAATGGCAAGGTTGTGGAGATTCAGCACAACGTAATGAACCCGCAGCCCTACAACCGTCTCTATCAACTGACGGGAACCAAAGGCTTTGCCAACAAGTACCCCGTCTCCGGCTATGCGCTGGATGCCGGTCAGTTGAAGGCCGCCGGTCAGCAGCCTCAGGTGGATAACCTCAGTTCTCACTCTTTCCTGCCCGAGTCAGAGCGCAAGCTCCTCGAGGAGAAGTATGAGCACCCCATCATCAAGAAGTACGGCAAACTGGCTGCCGAGGTCGGCGGTCACGGTGGCATGGACTTCTTCATGGATGCCCGTTTGGTGTACTGCCTGCAGAACGGTCTGCCCTTGGACATGGACGTTTACGACCTTGCAGAGTGGTGCTGTCTGGCCGAGCTGGGTAGCCTCTCTATGGACCACAACTGCGCTGCCGTATCGTTCCCCGACTTCACCCGTGGCTTCTGGGACGTACAGAATGGTTACAAGCACGCTTACGCTACTCCCGAGGCTGAGGCCGAGGCTGAGACAAAGGCCAAGGCTTTCACCGAGGCTCAGAAGAAGATGACGGCCGAGAAGAAACTGTGGGAGAAATATGACCAGGCCAAGGAAAAGAAGGCTGCCGAATCTAAGAAACAAGCCGCCAAAAACAAGAAATAAAGCCTGAATCAGCAGATTGCAATAAAAAAGGTGCGGAAGCGTTTGGCGTTTCCGCACCTTTTTCGTATCTTTGTGGCCGATTATGCCGAAGGGGCTCGGATAAGCAGGTTGCGAGATAACCTCGCCTCCCGGTGAAACCCGTTAAAAACAAATAAAAACAAATGTACGCAATCGTAGAGATTAACGGTCAGCAGTTCCGCACGGAAGCCGGAAAGAAAATCTTCGTACACCACATCATTGGTGCAGAGGCCGGCCAGACTGTTGAGTTTGAGAGAGTGTTATTGGTAGACAACGACGGTGCCATCACCGTAGGTGCTCCCGCCATCGAGGGTGCAAAGGTTGTAGCCGAGGTAGTATGCCCCCTCGTGAAGGGTGACAAGGTGCTTGTTTTCCACAAGAAGCGCCGCAAGGGCTACCGCAAGCTGAACGGTCACCGTCAGCAGTTCACGGAACTGTCTATCAAGGAAGTTATTGCTTAACAATTAATTTAGAAGGAGAACAGATTATGGCACATAAAAAAGGTGTTGGTAGTTCTAAGAACGGCCGTGAGTCGGCAGCTCAGCGATTAGGTATTAAGATTTTTGGTGGTGAGAAGTGCATCGCCGGCAACATCATCGTTCGCCAGCGTGGTACGCGTCACTATCCCGGTCAGAATGTAGCTATGGGTAAGGACAATACGTTGTATGCCCTCGCCGATGGCGTTGTGACTTTCAAGAGAGGTCGCCGCGATCGCTCCACGGTGAGCGTTCTGCCCGAGGCTTAACTTTAAGCACATATCCAAACGCATAAGTCCGCGCAATTCCCTAAGGGAGTTGCGCGGACTTTTTTTATACCCTGGTTTGTAAGACGCCCGTCTTATAGCAACAAGACAGGCATCTTATAGCAACAAGACGGGCATCTTATAGCAACAAGACGGGCATCTTATAGCAACAAGACGGGCGTCTTATTTTTCAGCCCCGGCGGAGGCCGTTTTCCGCTACATGCAGGGAGGTTTATTTCTTCTTGGATGAGAACCTGTATTTCAGTGTCAGCATCCCGTAGCGTCCGAGGGTTTTCCGGTAGGTGTGTGTGAGTGCCGTTGCGCTGTACTGGCTGAGGAGGCCGTTGTTTTGGTTGAGCGCGTCGTGTACGGAGACGTTCACAAGCAGATTCTCGTTTCTGAGGAAAGCGCGCTCGATGCCGAAGTCCAGCATCACCCAGTTCTCTCTCTTGTCGCTGAGATAGCCGGTATAGTTGTGGTAACTGACCGTTGCGTTAAGGTTGAGGCGGAAAGGTAACTGCCCGTTCAGATTGCCCGTCACGAAGTGGTGCCATTGTGCCTTGTTATTGGCGGACGCGTAGCTTCCGTGGTTGTCCTCCAAGCCCAGTCTGTACGCTACGGATAAATCCACGGGGGCGAGTTTCAGACGAGGCTTTACGGTAGCGACATAGGTGTAGAGACGGTTATCGTTGAACTGCTGTTCCGTGTTGTCCGCCGTTGCGACTTCCGAGTAGGTTTTTGTGTGCTGCACGGAAGCTCTGGCAGAAGTCTCCAGCCAGAAATGCTGAGCCACGTCCAAAGGAGTGTCGAAGCCGATGCAGACATTTCCAACCCGGTTGCCGGATACATTGACCGGTCTGACGGTTATGCCGCCCGTCTCGCGGTTGTATGTGCTGCTGAGGGTTACGTCATTGCCGGAATGGCTGAACAACAGATTGGCATACAGTGTGCGTGTAATCTTGCCCTTTTCCGTTTCTTTCGTGAAGTTTCTTTCATACCACGATAACAACTCCTGTTTGCTACCTTTGCGCAGATTCTCGTTGCCCAGTATGATGTATTGCGGGTCTGCCTTGTCGGGATAAGTGATAAAGTAGCTGATGTCGGGAATATTGGGGGTGATGTAACACTGTACAAAGAGACTGCTGACGTTGGGCCGCTGTATGCGGAACGCTGCACGCCCAGTGATGTAACTGTAATTCCTGCGAGGATTGAGAGCGGGTAATCCCCGTTTCGCGTAATTCAATTCGTCGGTTCTGTAATTGAAAGTCGGGTTCACCTCAAAATTGGATAGACCTTTTCTTACGCTCAGGCTTCCTTCAATGGAGTGATGGTTTGTCCATGACTCCCGCTTGCGGGTGGTTTCGTCATCGATGACACGCTGCTGACTCGTTGCGTCTGTTCCTAACAGATAGCCTTCCTCGTCATCGGTGGATTCATTCCTTTTATAATTGTATTCTGCAAAAATACAGAAACGGCTGAAGCCTTTTACATCGAAATACTTCATTACCCGCGCCATTACTCCCTGGTTCATCTGGTTGCTGTGCTTGTCAAGGAAACGGTTTATCCGGGTGGAGCGGGCCGCTTCGTTGTTGAAGTATTTATAATTCGTATAGTTTTCCTCCTCTGAACGGCTGTTATTGAAGGATAGGTTATACTGAAGGGCAAGATAGGTTTTTGCATTCACCTTGTAGTCTAACCATAACGTGTGGTTGTGGTCTGCTTTGTCGGATTCTTCGTCAGTCCGCTTGTGCTGAAGGTCGATTGCTTTGGGCTGGCGGCTATCTGCATCCGTCAGATATTTCAGCGTGTCGGCTATGCTGCCGCCGTCCGGTATGGGATTTTCGTTCCAGTTGCCTTTCAGCGTGGAGCCGTTGTTCTTGCTTCTGCACACGTTGAACGTGCCAAGGTATGCTGCGGACAGTGCGTCCGTTATGTTCCAGTCCGCTTTCAGATGGCCGCTCATGCGGTCTGTGTTGGTTTTCCTGCGTGTGTCGGATGCGGAGAACATGCTGCCGTCCGAGAGGTATAGTTCGGAACTTTGACGTTCCTCCTTGTTGTACAGCTCCTTGTTATAGTTCGCACCGCCTTCCATCTTGAAGTAGCCCCGTTCCTTCGTCGTCTTTCTGTTTTTCCAAAAGAACGTTCCTCCCGGCGTGTAGAAACTGTTGTCTCCGGCCTGTTGTTGTCCGGCGTGTTCCTTGCCCTCGCCGTTGTACCACATTTGTTCGTTGATATTGTTCGCATTGCCGAACAGCGACACCCGGTATTGGTCTGTAAACATGTTGCCTAAGCCCCTGACCCGGAACCGTTTGTCTGTGCCTCCTCCGGCCACTGCTTCTCCTGTCCATGTGCCCATGTACTTACGGCGCACGCTCACGTCAGCAACAAGTTCCTCCTTGCCGTCGTCCACGTCGTAGCGCATGGCAAAGTCGCTTTTGCGCTCGTAGACCTTGACGTGTTTCATGATATACGAGGGCAGGGCCTGCAAGGCCAGCAGAGGGTCTTTGGAGGAGAAGTTCATGCCGTTGATGAGTATTCGCTTTACCTCCCGGCCGTTGTGATAGAGCTGTCCGTTGCGGAAACTCATGCCCGGCAGTTTCTCAAAGGCGTCCTTCAGCAGGTCGTTGCCTTTGAGGTTCAGGGCGTCCAGGTCATAAATGGTGGTATCGTTTCTGGTTATGAATAGGAAACGGGTGGCTGCCACGCTGACTTCCTTGAGGGTGTCTTCTTTCAGGTGGTCGGTTCCAAGCGTGTCCTGAGTCTGCCTTATCGTATCTGCGGGCAGAGGACCGGCGTAGCCGAAGCAACAGAGTGAGGAGATGACAAAGGCGGTGAGTATAACTCTCAGGGATGTGACACTGTGTTTCATAAGCAACGTGTTTTTTAGTGGATTAGGTATTCGATAGGTTCTCTTTTGCTTTTACCGCGCATTCCATCTCTTACCAAGAGAGGGAACAGGGAGGTAATAAGTTGAAGAACAGCCGTTCCTTGCCGCAGAAGCGGGTTTTTGCTTAACAATTACAGGCTTTCTTTATGCCGAATACTATTTTTATCTCCGAAAAGTTGTTGATTGATATTCTTTTACCTACCTTTGCAACTATCCATTCCCTCTCTTGGTAAGAGACAGAAAAAAAGGTATCTCAATCGCATTGCTGTACGATAGAGATACCTTTTTACCGTCTGCCGGACGACAGTTGTGAAGATGTGGGTGCTTATTTTACCTCGAAGTAGTTTTCCAGTTCCATCTGTGCCTCGCCGTTGTGGTTGGTGATGTCGCGGATGATTTGTCCGTTTTCCAGCAGGGCGATGCGCGGGCAGATGTCTACGGTGTGGTTGAGGTTGTGGCTGCTGACGAGAATGGTGGCTCCCGTCTCGCGGTTGTACTGTGTGAGCAGGTGCTTGATGGCCGACTGCGAGGTCGGGTCGAGGAAGTTGAACGGCTCGTCGAGAATGAGCAGTTTCGGACGCAGAAGCATGGCGGCCACGATGCCCACTTTCTGCTTGTTGCCCGCCGAGAGGTTGCGGATGAGTTTGGTCTGTCCGGACACTTCTCCGGCCATGAACTGGGTGTATTTGCTCATTTCCTCTTCCAGTTGTTCGTCGTTCAGTCCGGAAATGCGGGCGATGAAGCGGAAATACTCGTCGGGGGTGAGGTAGTCGATGAGGAAAGAATCGTCGATGTAGGCTCCCGTCCAGTCTTTCCACTGTTCGGTCTGTGTCACATTGACGTCTACGGACTGCCCCTCGGCATCGGTGCCGCTCACGCGCACGGTGCCGCTGTCGGCTTTGATGAGGTCGAGAATGAGGCGGAAGAGGGTGCTCTTGCCGGCTCCGTTGTTACCGACGAGACCCAGCAGGTCGCCGCTGTGTATGGTGTATGCCGGAATGTCTACGGCGACTTTCTCGCCGAAAGTCTTGCGGAGTTTTTCGATATGTATGTTCATAATGTAAAGACTTTTAAGAGTTAAATGGGTTCGGGTGCGGTTACGTTCTCGATGCGCGAAAGCCCTCCATGTTCTCGTACCGGTGCTGCATGAAACGGCGGTAGGTGTTCCGGAGCCAGATGCGGTGGGTGGCGATGCCGATGCTTCCCAGCAGAATGAACGGCGCATAGCCCCATACCGGGCCCAACAGAACAATGCCGATTTTCTCCAAGGCTATGGGCAGGAACAGAATGAGCGTCGAGATGATGGACTGCGTCATGGTGCCGGAGTTGCTGTTTGTCAGTTTGGCGTTCATGGGCAGGGTGTTCCGGTTGTAGACAGCCATCTGGAATATGCAGGGATAAAGCACGCCTGCGGTGAAAAGGAGATAGCCGAGATTCATCCAAACGGAGATTTTCCCGTTGAACATGAGGGGACTGATGAGCAGCAGGGGGAGCAGCAGGATGAGGGTGTTGAAGTAATATTTGGCGCGTAGCAGTTCGTAGATGCTGTATCGCCGGGACATCAGGCCGTCGATGTAGTTGCCCTCGTAACACATGATGGTGATGAGTCGCGTTGCGCCCATGACGATGTAGACGTAAAGGCAGATGAAAGATTTCATGAATCCGCCGTCGTACACGTCCGTAAAGTAGAGCATCAGGCAGAAAAACAGGCTTCCGCCCAAGGCGCAGAGGAAAGCCGTCCGCACTTGCTTGTTTCTCATCCACTGTTTGATTTCCAGTTTCAGGTATTCGCCCATGACTCCGTAGCGGTTGAGGAAGGTGAACTGCGAGGTGCTCTTTATCTTCACGTCCTCTTTTTTGCCGACCTCATTGTACACGATGCCCATCTGCAGGACGTAGTTGGCCCACAGGGCAATTCCTATCAGCACGGCCACGAGGAGGAAGGGCAGAACGTTCCACCGAGTAAAGCTGTTCATGAACAGGATGAAAGGAACCCGGAAGATGTTTTGGTCGGGCAGGGCGCATGCGCAGACAAGGGCGGCATGCAGGGCCAGTGGAGCAAGAAACCACAGCATGTGTTTCATGCAGAGGGCGCGGGTGTAGAGATAGGTGAGGCCGTTGAAGATGAAGAGAAACCAGTAGCCGGCAAGCCATCCGGCAAAGGCTCCCCATCCCAGGAGGGGAACAACGGATACCAGTCCGAAGGGGACAAGGAAGAAGCCCCAGTACATGTTTGCCGGAGACAGTACGGCCCGCAGGAGGTAACTCTTCATGAGAAACGAACGCCGAATCGGCAGCAGGGCATAGGCCTGCGCTTTCTGCGCCGGAGTCTCCTGCAGGATGAAACGATCCCAAAAGTCGATGATAAGCAGATAAAGAAGTCCGCCGTCCAGACAGTGGTAGGCGGCCGTGCAGTCGCTTTTTAGGCCAAGACCCAACAGGACGCCCGCAAGAATCAGCAGAGCCGCGTAGTAGGCATACATGAACCATCCTAAGAACTTCATGAAACGGTTGCGCTCGAACATGGGATGCCGTTCGTTCTTCAGTGCTTCCGTGCGTTTGATGAGTTGGTAGAGCCGGTAGTTGGTCATAGTCTTATGGTCAGGAAGAAAGGTGTGTCAGATAACGTTCCGCCTCGATGGCGGCCTTGGCTCCGGAGCCGGCGGCAATCACAGCCTGTCGGTAGTGCGGGTCGGCCACATCGCCGGCGGCGAACACTCCGGGAATGTTCGTCCGGGGAGAATCGCCCTCGGTGAGGATGTAGCCCGTCTCGTCGGTTGTCACCCACGGACGGAAGATGTCGCTGTTGGGCTTGTGGCCGATGGCGAGGAAGAAACCGTCGATGGGCAGGTCGTAATGGCGTTCGTCGCTCTCGCCTTTGCGGTGCACAAGGTGAGCACCTTCGAGATGCTCCGTGCCGTAGAGTCCCTCGGTGTTGTGCTCGAAGAGAACCTCAATCTTCGGGTTGTTCAGCACGCGATCCTGCATGATTTGTGTGGCACGCAGATACGGTTTACGCACAATGAGGTAGACCTTTGCCGCCAGTTGGGCCAGATAGGAGGCCTCCTCGCAGGCCGTGTCGCCACCGCCCACTACGGCCACGGTCTTCTTGCGGTAGAAGAAGCCGTCGCACGTGGCGCAGGCACTGACCCCGCGACCGTTGAAGTCCTTTTCGTCCTGCAATCCCAGATACTTGGCCGTGGCACCGGTTGCAATGATGAGGGTGTCGGCGGTGACTTCGCTCTCGTCGTCAAACCAGATGTGATAGGGAGCCTGGGAGAGGTCGGCCTTTACGGCAGTGGCGGAGCGCATTTCGCAACCGAAACGCTCGGCCTGCCGGCGGATGTCCTCCATCATGTCGAAGCCCTGCACACCGTCGGGATAGCCGGGAAAGTTTTCTACTTCGGTGGTCTGGGTGAGCTGGCCTCCGGGCTGTATGCCCTCGTAAAGTACAGGGCTGAGGTTGGAGCGGCCGGCATAGATGGCGGCAGTATAACCTGCGGGGCCGGCACCGATGATAAGGCAACGTATGTGTTCCATATTTCTGTCGTATTATAGGTTTGGTAATTCTTGTTTTCTCAGGGGCTTGTTCCGCCCGTTACCGCAAGTCGATGATTTCGACCTGAGGGTATTTGTCTTTCGGGAATGTGAAGTGCGAATCGGGGAACCGCTTTCCGGTGGTGAAACTACTTATCGTAATGCGCACCCACTGGCTTTTGCCTTGACGCATGGACACGCGGACGGGAATGTAGTTTTCGTCTATTTCGAGGAAGATTTCACGGATTTCCAGTTTCGCGTTATCGGCCGTCAGGAATATCTTATACCCTTTGCTGCCGTTCGAGAGTGTGCCTTTGGTCATCTTGTAATTGAAGCCCTGCTTGTAGATTTCGAGGAAAACGTAAGGATTGATGGCCTGTAATTCCGCCCCGGTGGGTTCTGTCAGAGTGACTTCCTCATCCTCTTTCATCATCGTCCATTGCGTCTTTCCGTCAAACCAGCTCAGCATATCGGGAGTGGTGATGACGAACTTTTTCCGCATGATGTCCATAGCACCTTCACTGCTGTCCTGCGGCACTTTGTCCAGCAGGGTAGTGGCCTTGAAGCGGAGACTGATGCCGCCGGCTTTGTTCAGTTTGGCCGCCGTGGCATCGAGCACTTTGCGTGTTTCCCTATCCTTGCCGGCTGCGTGAGCCGTGGAGAGGACTACCTGCGATAAGGAGAGGAGGAATAGTAATGCAATACGTATCATATTTGTTTTCAGTTAAGGTTATCGAGTACTCGTAATAATTCAACATCGCCCATGACCAATACTTCGCGCGGCTTGCTGCCTTGTGCCGGGCCCACGATACCGGCCTTTTCCAACTGGTCCATGAGACGGCCGGCCCGGTTGAAACCGATGGAAAACTTGCGTTGTATCATGCTCGTCGAACCCTGTTGCGTCTGGACTATCAGCTTGGCGACCTCTTCGAACATCGGGTCGAGGTGAGTCATGTCCACGTCGGCGGCCCCGCAACTTTCTTCGCCATCAAGGGGTACGGGCGGTAAGGGGAAGGGAGCATTGTAGCTCTGCTGACAAGCGATGTAGCCGGCGATGCTCTCCACTTCGGGTGTGTCTACGAAAGCACATTGCACGCGCACCGGCTCGTTGCCTGCGAGGAACAGCAAGTCACCCTTGCCGACAAGCTGGTTGGCACCCGGACGGTCGAGTATGGTGCGTGAGTCAATCATGGAGCTGACTTTGAACGCCATGCGGGCGGGGAAGTTGGCCTTGATGGTTCCCGTGATGATGTTGGTGGTGGGGCGCTGTGTGGCAATAATCATGTGGATGCCGACGGCACGCGCCAACTGCGCGATACGGGCAATGGGCAATTCTATTTCTTTTCCGGCGGTCATGATGAGGTCGCCGAACTCGTCGATGATGACCACGATATAGGGCATAAACTTGTGCCCGTTGTTCGGGTTCAGCCGGCGTTCCTTGAATTTCTCGTTATACTCCTTGATGTTACGGGCGCGGGCCTTCTTCAGCAAGTCGTAACGTGTATCCATCTCCACGCAAAGGCTCTTCAGCGTCTGCACGACCTTGTTCACGTCCGTGATAATCGGTTCCTCGGTATCCTCGTTACCCTCCACTTGCGCCAGAAAATGATTGACGATGGGGCTATAAACGCTAAACTCCACTTTCTTGGGATCGACCATGACGAGTTTGAGTTCGGCCGGATGTTTCTTATAGAGGAGTGAGGTTAGAATGGCATTCAGACCTACGGACTTACCCTGTCCCGTGGCACCGGCAACGAGCAAGTGGGGCATCTTGGCCAAATCGACCATAAAGATTTCGTTCGTGATGGTCTTTCCGATGGCCATCGGCAACTCAAACTCCGTCGTCTGGAACTTGCGGCTGTTGATGAGGCTCTCCATCGACACCATCTGCGGCCGGGCGTTAGGAACTTCTATACCCACCGTACCCTTGCCCGGTATGGGGGCGATGATACGAATGCCCAGTGCCGAAAGTGACAGCGCGATGTCGTCCTCAAGGTTTCGGATTTTGGTGATGCGTACTCCGGGGGCGGGGACAATCTCGTAGAGCGTAATCGTGGGGCCTACGGTGGCCTTGATGCTGCTGATTTCCACTCCGAAGTTCTGCAACGCCCGCAGAATCTGGTCTTTGTTCTTCTTCTGCTCCTCCATGTCCACCCCGACATTGTCTACATCGTATTTCCGGAGCAAGTCGATGGTGGGATATTTGTAGTGCGATAAGTCGAGTTTCGGGTCGTAGGGCTCCAGCGCACCCGTTTCGTCGAGGTCGGCCAGTTCTTCACCCTCTCCGATGTGGACTTTCATTTCGCTGTCCTCCCCGGTCACGTTGTCTGTCGGGTCGTTAAGCGGAGTCTCCACGGTCTGTCCCCCCACATTGACTTCAAACGGCGTTTCGCTTTCCGTGACGGGAACGCTGTCCTCTGCCGGATTGGCGAAGGTGATGGTGGTGGCCGTGTCGCGCGGCTCTGCCTCGGCGGGCACTTCGTCGGAGAGGTCTACGACGAGCGGTTCTTCCTCGTCCGCCGTAGTTTCTTCCGTTTCCTCCTCTTCCGTTTCACTGCTGTCGTCGGGCTGTATCTGCCGCTCGGCTTTGCGGCGTGCGGCCTCCAGCATACGGCGGATGATGTGAACCGTTTCACCGCTCAGGTACCCCACATAGGCAAGGGCCGAGACAAGTATGGCAATAAAGACTCCCGCAGAGCCGATTTGGGCTAAGAGATAGTCGAGTGCAATCTGCCCGTGCGTTCCCCCCAGACTGATGTGACTGTTTACGAGGATGTGCCTCTGAATGGCCGCCCCGGCGATGGAAAACCAAATCGTGAGCAGGCTGCAGTTGATGAGCCACTTCCAGAAGCGCACCCGTCCGATGTTGAGGATGCGCAGCGACATGGCTATCATCAGGACGGGCAGGAAAAACGTTGCTTGCCCGAAAGTGGAGTCCATGACATGCTTCACCAGAAAACTGCCCAAGCGGCCCAGCCAGTTGCCCTCACTGCTGTCGGAGACAAAGAGGTTCGACGTAAAGGAAATCAGTAACAGAATGGCCAGAAACACCAGCAGTGCTCCGCTTGTCCACCGTATGACCTCCCGCTTGCTCAGCGGTTCTTCAAACTCTCCGTCCGTTGTTTTCACTTTCTTGCGGGGCTTCTTGTCCGCCTTGGTAGCTTTCCCTTTTGTTGTGTTCGTATGTGTCGCCATAGCCTATTTATTCTAATTTACTGCAAATATACATCTTTTTCAATGAATAGGCTTACGGCTTGAGTTAAATTTTAGTTAATGTTCGTTATTTTCTTCGGGCAGACGGGGGCTTTTTCTCCCCACCTTTCGTTCCCGCCCTTAGGAGGACTTTATTATTCAGAGGTGAGCGGTTAATTATTCGGTCGCCTTTGAATAATTAACCGCTCACGACCGAATAAACTCAACTTCCCCGATACATCAGCTCATCGGGAGTAAGACGGAGGCGAACAGTCACGGAAGCTACGGAGCCTCTTCGGGACGAAAACGGACTTCCATTCGGTTTGTCTTTTTCCAGTCTCAGGGAAAAGTTTGCGAAGTTCCGTCCGATAGATATTGTTGTGTCATTGTTTTTTTGTATTTTTGCGGGGAATAATCTAAAAGGATATATGGAAAACTCAGCTAACAACAAGGACATATATAAGCGCGAGACCTTGGAATTTGTGACGGTGGGCATTGAATATTGTGCTTTTCTCGAAAAATCTTCGGGGCGGCCGCTCCGGGATTTTCTCGATACGATGCTCAAACTGCTGCCGCTGCTTTACGTCAAGGCACAACTATTGCCCCCGGTAGACAGCAACGGCGACTTCCTGCCGCAGGGTAAGGTCACGGAGGACGATTACAACTACATCCGGCGCATTGTGTATGACATTTTGCAGGACGAAGACCAGTACCTTGATATTTCGTATGAAAATCAGATGGAGACGGACGAAACGCAGTGGAAGTCCGTTTCGGAACATTTGGCAGACATCTATCAGGCGGTGCGTAACTTCCTGGCCGTCTATCAGGATGGAGTGGAGGAGTGTATGTACGATGCCCTGTGGGCTGTCATGGACAACTTTGAACTGTATTGGGGCAGTGCCCTCGTGGATGCCCTGAAGAGACTGCATAAAATCCGCTATGCCGCTTTGCCCGATGAAGACACTCTGTAATAAGTTCGATAAGAAGGACATCGCCGCCTTGCCCCGCGTCGTGTTCGAGGGACGGATTTTCGTCATTCAGACCGAGCAGGAGGCGCAGAAAGCCGTGTCTTACCTGTTGGCACAACCGTTGTTGGGATTCGACACGGAGACCCGTCCCTCGTTTCGTCCGGGGCCGATGCGCGCTGTCGCCCTCCTGCAGGTGGCCACGCAGGACACTTGCTTTCTCTTTCGGCTCAATCGGATAGGTCTCCCGCAGGCCCTTGTCGGGCTGCTCAGCGATAGACGCATCCCGAAGATTGCCCTTTCGTGGAAAGACGACACGAAGCAGTTGCAGCGCCTGCAACGTTTCGAGATGGGGGACTTCGTGGAACTGCAAAGCTACGTCAGGGAGTTCGGCATAGAGGACGCAAGTCTGCAAAAGCTGTATGCCAACGTCTTCGGGCAAAAAATATCGAAAGGACAACAGCTCTCGAACTGGGAAAACGATGTGCTGAGCGAGGCGCAGCAACGCTATGCCGCTACGGATGCCTGGGCCTGCGTGCGGCTGTACGAAGAACTGGAACGTTTGAAAGAAACAAAAGACTGGGAATTGAAGAAATATGAAGAACCTGTATCTGAATAAAGGGAAAGAAGAAAGCCTGCGACGGTTTCATCCGTGGGTGTTCTCCGGTGCTGTGAAACACATTGAGGGAAATCCCCGTGAGGGAGAACTGGTGCGGGTGATGGCCTGCGACGGGACGTTTCTCGCCATAGGACACTGGCAGATAGGAAGCATCGCCGTGCGCGTGCTTTCGTTTGAGGACAGACCGATAGACCTCGGTTTCTGGGTGGAGCGTCTGCAGATTGCCTACACCATGAGAAAGGCCACTGGAGTGGTCGGGCGGAAGGATAACGATACGTATCGTCTGGTGCACGGCGAGGGAGATAATCTGCCGGGACTTGTCATTGATATGTACGGGGCGACTGCCGTCATGCAGGCCCATAGCGTGGGTATGCACGTTTCCCGGAAAGAGATTGCCGATGCCCTGAAGACGGTGCTGGGGGACGTGCTGCAAAGCATTTATTACAAGAGTGAGACGACGCTGCCCTTCAAGGCGGATTTGGGGCAGGAGAATAGTTTTATTCTCGGGTCTACGCTCCATAACACCGCCTACGAGAACGGCCTTTGCTTCCACATCGACTGGCTCAAGGGGCAGAAGACGGGATTCTTTGTAGACCAAAGAGATAACCGCAGTCTGGTGGAGCAATACGCTAAGGGACGGCGCGTACTGAATATGTTTTGCTACACCGGCGGGTTCAGTGTCTATGCCATGCGAGGCGGGGCGCATTTGGTGCACTCCGTGGACAGCAGCCAGAAGGCGGTAGACCTCGTGAATGCTAATGTAGAGCTTAATTTCCCCGGCGACGAAAGACACAAGGCCTTTGCCGAAGATGCTTTTAAGTATCTGGACAGAATGGAGGAAGCGTATGACCTCGTCATCCTCGACCCGCCGGCGTTTGCCAAGCATCGGGATGCCGTGCGTCACGCCATCAAGGGATATACCAAACTGAACGCGCGGGCCATGGAAAAGATGCCTGCCGGCAGTCTGCTGTTTACGTTCAGTTGTTCGCAGGCCATTTCCAAGGAGCAGTTCCGCATGGCCGTGTTCACGGCTGCCACGTTGGCAAAGCGCAATGTGCGTATTCTGCATCAGTTGCATCAGCCGGCCGACCACCCCGTAAATATCTACCATCCAGAGGGGGAATACCTGAAGGGCCTCGTTCTGTATGTGGAATAAGCGTGCGGACATCAGAAACTAAAAACCTTAAAACTAACGATAATGAATATTAAAATTCGTCTTACCATTCTCAATTTCCTTGAGTTTGCCGTATGGGGTGCTTACCTCATCTCGATGGGACTGTATCTGGCCGGCGAGGGACTGGGCAGTCAGATAGGTTGGTTCTACAGTGTGCAGGGTTTTGTCAGCCTGTGTATGCCGGCTTTGATGGGTATCGTAGCAGACAAGTGGATTCAGGCCCAGCGTCTGTTGGGCTTGTGCCATGCGTTGGCGGGCGTATTCATGATAGCCGCCTGCTTCTATAGCGTTTCGGCTGTGGGAAATGTGAGTTTCGGCGTGCTTTTCACGCTCTATACGTTGAGCGTCGCGTTCTATATGCCGACGATAGCCCTCACAAATTCAGTGGCTTATAATGCTTTGGAAAGGGAACACTTGGATATTGTCAAGGTATTCCCTCCCATCCGTACTTTTGGCACCATCGGTTTCATCTGCTCTATGTGGGCGGTTAATCTTTTAGGGATTAAGTCCACGCCGTATCAGTTTGCGCTTTCCGGTGGACTGAGCCTGCTGATGGCCTTTTATTCGCTTACGATGCCTGCCTGTCCCGTCAATCAGGATGGTACAAAGAAGTCGATTGTCGAAGCACTCGGACTGCGTGCTTTTGCGTTGTTCAGGAACTATCGTATGGCCGTGTTCTTCATCTTCTCCATGCTTTTGGGCTCGTGTCTTCAAATCACCAACGGCTATGCTGCTACCTATCTGGAGGCATGGGGGGCGTTGCCTCAGTTTGCCGATTCGCTGATGGTGAAATATAGTGTGATTCTTACTTCCATCTCGCAGATGAGTGAGGCCCTGTGCATTCTGCTTATTCCTTTCTTCCTAAGTCGCTTCGGTATCAAGAAAGTGATGCTTATCTCCATGCTCGCATGGGTATTCCGCTTTGGCTTCTTTGCCATCGGCAATCCGGGTAGCGGTTTTGTTTTCATCATTCTTTCGATGATAGTCTACGGTGTGGCTTTCGATTTCTTCAACATTTCGGGCTCGCTGTTTGTGGATAAGGAGACGGAGCTCAGCATCCGTAATTCGGCGCAGGGACTGTTTATGATGATGACGAACGGGTTTGGTGCCACTATCGGTATGCTTTCTGCTCAGGTGGTCGTTAATCATTATGTGTTTAACTTACCGGAAGGCAGCGACGTCTTGCCCGGTTGGCAGACCTGTTGGTTCATTTTTGCGGCTTACGCATTGGTAGTTGCCGTTCTGTTTGCTCTCTTGTTCCACTATAAGCACGAGCCGAAAGCTGAATAGAAACCGTAGATAAAGGACTCTGATGAAAGAGGAACGTTTTTTCTATCAGCCCGATATCGGGCGTGGGGAACTGACCAAGGAAGATACGCAGCATGCCGTTCGCGTGCTGCGTATGACGGAAGGGGATGAACTGTGGCTGATGGACGGTCGGGGCAGTTTCTATCAGGCTGAGATAACGGTGGCGTCCAATCATCGTTGCGCGTACCGGATTGTGAACGAACTTCCCCAGTCCCGGGCCTGGCAAGGGCATTTGCATTTGGCCGTTGCGCCTACGAAGCTGAATGAACGGATAGAGTGGTTTGCGGAGAAAGCTACAGAAGTGGGCTTCGATGAACTCTCGTTCCTCGATTGCCGTTTCTCGGAGCGCCGGACGATAAAAACGGAGCGCATCGAAAAAATTGTGGTGTCGGCCATGAAGCAGAGCCACAAAGCCTGGAAGCCGATAGTGAACGATATACTGAGTTTCAAATCGTTTGTGACGGCCGAACGGAAAGGGCAGAAGTTCATCTGTCATTGTTATGATGAGGCTGACATCAACGCGACTCCCCAAGAGCAGGAGAGCAAAACTCAAAAGCCTTTCCTGCTGGATGTGTTGAAGGTCGGTGAGGATGCAACCGTACTGATTGGCCCGGAGGGCGACTTTTCTGTTGAGGAAGTGCGTCTGGCAGAGCAATCCGGCTACGTGTCTGTCTCTTTGGGGCACAGCAGATTGCGGACGGAGACGGCGGCTCTTGTGGCAGTTCATCTGATGCAGATTCGTAATGAAATAAGAAATAAGAGCTGAATATGAAGAAACTGAAATATGGAATCTTTGCGAGTGTTCTCGTACTGTTGGTTGGTGCCGTTCTTGTGTGGCGATGCTTTCGGGAGAACGGTGATGCCATAGCTTCGTCTTTGCCTCGGAATATTGCGATGGTCGGGCGTGTCGATCTGAAACGTTTTGTCTTGGAGAATGGCATTTCGAAAGACGATGTGGTGGCTGTCATGAATAAATGGCTTAGGTACACTCCGGAGACAGAATCGGGCATTGATTACTTTACTCCCTCTTATGTGTTTGCCTCTCAGGGCTATTTGGGAAGTATCATTCCTTTGACCGATGCCGAGGATTTCGAGAAGTTCTTGAAGGAAACGACTAATTGTGTTGTAGAATCTCAGCGTGGAATCCGGTGGGCTGTGGTTACGGGTGATGTACTTGTAGCTATTGCAAAAGACCGTGCGATAGCCATCGGGCCGGCGGTTGGTGCGGAGCAAGACAATCTTCGTAACGTACTTGTAACCTGTCTGAAACAGAGTGAGGCCGAGAGTGGCAAGCAGAATCGTCTCTATGAACTTTTGGAGAATCGCACCGAACCTGTGGCTATGGCCATGAGTCTGGATGTTATACCGGAGGATTTGCGTCCGAATCTTTTGAAGAATTTGCCTATGGATATCGAACTGTCTGAGCTTGAACTCACTGCCGGACTTACCGTAAAGGAAGACCGCATAAGCCTTTTGCTGGCTGTTGGTTCCGAAGACAAGACGGTGAATGCCATGCTCGATAAGGTGAATGAAGTAACTCGGCCGATTGACGCATCCCTGCTGAAAACCGCACCGTCTCATCCTGCCTTCCATCTGGAAATGGGGCTTCGCGGAGAGAAACTTTTGCAGTTGCTGAGGGAGAATCCGGAACTGCGTACCAAACTATTGGCGGCGAATACCATCTTTGACCTCGATATGATTGTGAAATCCATAGACGGCGATATGGCTGTCAGTGCCCAGCATATAGGCATCAATTCGTTGGATTTCTTGTTTCAGGTCCGCTTGCAGGACGCTCGCTTCATGAAGAATGTCGCAACGTGGGACGATGAAATCGCCCGTTTGGCAGGTGTTCGCTTCACAGCATTGAGCGACACCCGGGGCAGTGTTGAGTTTGACGGTCGTACTTACCATTTCGGAACGGAAGACCATCGTCTCTTCGTCTCGAATACCGCTTCTTTGTCTGACACTACGGCGCATCATGATTTGGCATATACTTGGGCGGACGAAATGAAAGGAAATGTTTTGTATGCCCGCCTTGATTTCTCCGAACTTCGCAATCTTCTTTTCTTTATTCCCGGTGCCCGTTCGCTTGCCGTGTTTGACCATCTGGCAGTCAGTGCTGCCAGTGTGCGTGAGTGCAAGATTGAATTGGTGGCCTCGGAACACACCGATTTGTTACAGTTAATCCGTGATAAATGGAAACAATAAGATTAGAGCATACCTTCCCTGCGATTTTTGCCAACCGCGATGAACTGAACAGTGAGGTTTGGCGGCAGGATGTTACCTTCGAACGAGGAAAGCTGTATCTGGTGGAAGCCGCAAGCGGAACCGGCAAGTCGTCGCTTTGCAGTTACATCTACGGGTACCGCAATGACTATCAGGGCGTGATGACGTTCGACGGACGGAATATCCGCAACCTCACGACTTCCGACTGGACAAAGATGCGTCAGCGGCATCTTTCCCTGATGTTTCAGGACTTGCGGCTTTTCCCCGAACTTACAGCCTTGGAGAATGTGCAGATAAAGAACCGACTGACGGGTTTCAAGAGAAAGAAAGATATACTTCAATGGTTTGAGGAACTGGGCATTTCCGATAAAGTGAACAGCAAAATCGGTTTGATGAGTTTTGGGCAGCAACAGCGTGTGGCTATGATGCGTGCCCTTTGTCAGCCGTTCGATTTTCTATTGGCTGACGAGCCTATCAGTCACCTCGATGACCGAAATTCCCGGATTATGGCCGATATCATGGTGGAAGAGGCCAAGCGGCAAGGGTCGGCCGTCATTGTGACCAGTATCGGCAAGCACATGCCCCTCAAATACGATCATATCTTAAAACTCTGAATCCTAATCTTCAACGTCTCAATCCTTATGATTTGGAAACTTCTTCGTCAGCATATCTCGCCTCTTCAGTTCCTTGGTTTCTTTTTGGCCAATCTGTTGGGGATGCTCATTGTCTTGTTCGCCTTTCAGTTTTATCGGGACGTCCGTCCGGTATTTTCGCAGGAAGACGGTGTTATTCGCAACGATTATCTGATTGTATCGAAGCGCATTGGTGCAATGGGCTTCGGCTCGCCGACTTTCTCCAAAAGCGAGATTGCCGACCTCCGGAGTCAGCCTTTCACCCGAAGTCTCGGAGCTTTCACGGCCAGCCAGTACAGGGTGTCCTGTTCCATGGGCATTGAAGGAGTCGCCGATTTCGGTACGCAAATGTACTTTGAGGCTGTGCCCGATGCTTTTGTGGACACCGATCTTGCGCAGTGGACTTTTAAGGAAGGTGATACGATGGTGCCCATCATTCTGCCGCGGAGTTACCTCGCAATCTATAATTTCGGGTTTGCACAAAGCCATCAACTGCCGAAGATTTCCGAAGGCATTGTCTCAATGATAGACATGACCGTTGTGCTGCGCGGTGCAGGCAAGGAACATCGTCTGCGGGGACGTGTGGTAGGTTTCACCAATCGTCTGCAGACCATCCTCGTTCCCGAATCCTTTATTCAGTGGAGCAATCATGAGTTTGCGCCGGATGCCGATGCCTCGCCCACACGTCTCATCGTGGAAGTGGCCAATCCCACCGACGACCGCATAGCGAACTACGTCAAACAGCATGGGTACGACATTGACGAGGACAAACTGCAGGCTGGTAAGGCAACTTATTTCCTGAAAGTCGCCAGTGGGGTAGTGATGGGCGTAGGATTGCTTATCAGTTTCCTTTCTTTCTTTATTCTGATGCTCAGCATCTACCTGCTCGTGCAGAAGAATAACCGCAAGTTGCAGAATCTTCTGCTCATCGGTTACAGCCCGGCCCGTGTCAGCTTGCCTTATCAGACACTCACGGTCGGCATGAATCTGCTGGTGTTGCTGCTTGCCCTGACGCTTCTTTCGGTGCTCCGGACGTATTATTTAGAGACGCTATGGGCAATGTTCCCGACCATGAAAGAGGCCTCCATGACCGGGGTAATCCTCGTAGGAACCGTACTTTTCCTTACGGTTAGTGTCATCAATGTCTGGGTAATCAGGCGGAAAGTCGCTAATCTGTAAGAACCGTCTCCAAAAATCTGTCAGCTTCGGGCAGTGTATCGAGCTTTCCGACATCCATAAGTCGCAAATCGGGCTGCACATACCCGTAAATCGGTTGCGTGGCACAGACGGAAAGATAGAAATCGATGATGGAGAATTTCTCCGGCCATTCGTCCATGAGCGGGAAGAGCGAAGCCGACATCTGATGGATGCCTGCAAAGGCCAGGCTGCGATAGTCTTTCGGATTGAGTCCGGGATAGGGCGATTTCACTTCTCCCGTTTTCCGGTTTGTCCAACCCACCAGTCGCATATTGTCGTCGAAGAGCAGGTAACGTTGCGTCTCCCGTTCGCTCACTAATAAGGTGGCTGCGGTATGCTCTCCGGCTTCGAAGAAACTCCGCAAGCGTACATTGCTCAGTATGTCTACGTTATGAATGAGGATACGCCCGCAGTCTCCCAACAGAGGCCGTGCGTGTTTGATGCCTCCTCCCGTCTCCAATAGCTCTTTGCGTTCGTCGGAGAAATTTACTTTTATCCCTTTTTTTCTTACTTCCACTCCCGCTTTGCTGTCCATCCACGCTTCTATCTTGTCGGCAAAGTGGTGAACGTTGATGACAATGTCGTCAAACCCTTCCCGTTCCAGTTTCTCTAATAGAATCTCGAGCAACGGACGACCGCCAACGGGCACCAGTGCTTTGGGCATCGTGTCGGTCAGAGGTTTGAGGCGGGTACCGAGCCCCGCGGCAAAAATCATAGCTTTCATAAGCGACGGATTAAGAACGGAGAATGGTCGTGATGCCCTGTTCACGATGGCAGACGACGACCTCTATACCATATTTCCGATGGAGGCGTTCGGCCAGATGTTGGGCACTGTATACGCTGCGGTGCTGTCCGCCGGTGCAACCGAAAGAAAACATGAGGTCGGTGAATCCGCGTTGCATATATCGCTCTACGTGCGCGTCGGCCAATCGGTAGACACTCTCAAGGAACGTGAGAATCTCGCCGTCCTCCTCCAGAAAGCGGATGACCGGTTCGTCCAGTCCGGTCAGTTTTTTATAAGGTTCGTAGCGTCCCGGATTGTGGGTACTCCGGCAGTCGAAAACATACCCTCCGCCGTTTCCGCTTTCGTCCTCAGGAATCCCTTTCTTGTACGAGAAGCTGAAAATCCGGACTTTCAGAGGGCCTTTGCCGTCGTACTTCGATGGAGCGGCGGGGCCGTCAGTCTGTTTTTGGGAAGCGGGTGCAAGGGCTTCTGTCAGTCGGGTAAGCACCTCACGCAGATAGGGATAAGGGCATTCGTCCTCGTCCAACAGCTTTCGCAGGCTGTCTATGGCAGGCGGGATGCTCTCAAGGAAGTGCTTTTTCCGTTCAAAATAGCCCCGGAACCCATAAGCTCCCAACACTTGCAGCAGGCGAAACAGCACCCATAACTGCAACTGCCGGTTAAACTCCTGCTTGTCCACCTCCATGTAGCGTTGCAGCGAGGTGAGATAAACCTCTATCAGTTCCTGCTGCAGCCTTTCGGGATAGCGGGCCGAGGCTTGCCAGAGGAACGAGGCCACGTCGTAGTGCAGTGCGCCGCGGCGACCGCCCTGAAAATCAATGAACCACGGATTCCCCTTGTCGTCGAGCATGACATTCCGGGCCTGGAAGTCGCGATACAGGAATGTAGTTCCGTTGTTGCGTGTCAGGTCGTCCGCCATCCGACGGAAATCCGTCTCCAGTTTCATCTCGTGGAAATCCACGCCCGATGGCTTCAAGAAACAATATTTGAAGTAGTTGAGGTCGAACATTACGTTGGTCGCATCCATTTCGGGCTGCGGATAACATTGCGTAAAGTCGAGCCCCTCGGCTCCCTCCACCTGCATGCGTGGCAGCAGAGCCATGACGCGGCACAGCAGTTCGCATGCCCTTGCGTCGTATTCCCCGCCGGCTTCGCGCCCCGATCGCAGTGCATCGAAAAGCGACACGGAGCCCAAATCCGTCTGCAGGTAACAGCGTTCGTCGTCGCTCACGGCCAACACTTCGGGAACGGGCAGGCCCTTCTCCCTGAAGTGGCGCGACAGGTAGATAAACGCATGATTCTCTTCCACTGAAGTCCCCACTACGCCAATGAGCGACGTGTTGTCGCGGGCCGTCAGCCGAAAGTAGGCCCGATTGCTCCCGCTGCCCTTTATGGGCTCGCAGGAGACCGGTTCCCCTTCCGTATAATTATGATATAGTTGCAGAAGTTCTTCCAAAACCTTCACTCTTTCGGATGCTCATTTCCTCTGTCTTCCTATTCCCACTCGATAGTTGCAGGCGGTTTGGAGGAAATGTCGTAGCAGACGCGGTTCACGCCGCGCACTTTGTTGATGATGTCGTTCGATACGTTTGCCATGAAGTCGTAGGGAAGCTGCGCCCAGTCGGCCGTCATGGCATCGGTGCTGGTGACGGCCCGCAGGGCCACGGGATTCTCGTAGGTGCGTTCGTCGCCCATGACACCCACACTGCGCACGTCGGAGAGCAGAATGGCTCCGGCCTGCCACACTTGGTCGTACAGCGTCTGTCCGTCCGGCGTCTTGTAGGTGCGTAGTCCCTGTATGAAGATGTCGTCCGCATCCTGAAGCACACGCACTTTTTCCGGAGTGATGGCACCGAGAATGCGCACGGCCAGTCCCGGGCCGGGGAACGGATGGCGGGTGATGAGGTGCTCCGGCATTCCCAACTGACGTCCCACGCGCCGCACCTCGTCCTTGAAGAGCCACTTCAGCGGCTCGCACAGACTCAGGTGCATCTCTTCGGGCAGTCCGCCCACGTTGTGGTGACTCTTGATGACCTTTCCGGTGATGTTCAGGCTCTCGATGCGGTCGGGGTAGATGGTGCCCTGCGCCAGCCAGCGTACAGCCCCGCCTCCCTGCTGAGAGGTGGTGATGATGCTTTTGGCCTGTTCGTTGAACACTTCCACGAAGTCGCGGCCGATAATCTTCCGCTTCTGTTCCGGGTCGGTTACACCCTCCAGGTCGGCGAAGAACTTCCGGGAGGCATCCACGCCCACGACGTTGAGGTTTAGCACGCGGTAGTCGTCCATTACCTGCCGGAACTCATTCTTGCGCAACATGCCGTGGTCTACGAAGATACAGGTCAGTTGGTGGCCGATGGCCCGGTTGAGCAACACGGCCGCCACGCTGCTGTCCACGCCGCCCGACAGACCCAGTATGACGCGGTCCTGCCCGATTTGCTCGCGCAGTTCGCGGACGGTCGTTTCCACAAAGTTAGCCGGGCTCCATTCCTGATGGCCGCCGCAGATGTCCACGACGAAATTGCGCAGCAACAGCGTACCCTGCAGCGAGTGGAAAACCTCCGGGTGGAACTGCACGCCGAAGACGTTCTTTCCGGGAACCTCGAAGGCTGCGAAGCGCACGTTGTCGGTGGAGGCGATGGCGCGGAAGCCCTCGGGCAGTGCCGTGATGGTGTCTCCGTGGCTCATCCACACCTGACTGTTGGGCTCAAATCCGTTGAAGAGCGGGCAGGCTGTGTCGATGGTGGAGAGGTTGGCCCGTCCGTATTCGCGGCTGTCGGCCGGTTCCACCCGTCCTCCGAGCGTGTGGCTGATGAACTGCGCCCCGTAGCAGATGCCGAGCACGGGCATCCGCCCGATGAACTGCGACAAATCGACCTTGAAGGCCTGCGGGTCGTACACACTGTAAGGCGAACCGGCCAGTATGACGCCGATGACGCTTTCGTCGCCTACGGGAAACTTGTTGTAGGGCAGAATCTCACAAAAGGTGTCTAATTCGCGCAGCCGCCGGGCGATGAGTTGCGTGGTCTGGCTGCCGAAGTCGAGAATGATTATTTTTTCTTGCATAACCGAATTGGGGAAATGTTTGTACAAAGGTAAGAAAAAGTTCCGGAACTACAAAATGCCGCTCGCATAAATAATATATAAGGAACGTGCGTATATGCGTGCGTGCGCACACGTATAGGAGGACGGGCCTCCGTCCATAGCGGGACGAGTCTCCGACAATAGTAGGGACGAAGCTCCGTCCATAGCGGGACGGCGTGCGGCTCCGGTAGGGGCTTTGGCGGTATGTCAGAAAACCGATACACTTGCCGACTATGCTTTGTAGTTTGTAAAATCTGCAAAATCAAGATAAATGCAATGATAAAGTTGTATGGTTGATGAAAATTTATTATCTTTGCACTATGATTACAAAAGAACAAGTAGAGAAGTTCTTGGAGGATTTCAGTCTGAAGATTAAAATCTTCGGAATACGTTTCCGCGATGACCGCCGGAAAAACCAAAACACGCTCGTGGAGCTGGGGATAACTCCTAATCAACGAATGGAGGTTATAATGAATCTCAACTGCTATGATTATTCCGAAGGCCCGATTGTGGATGCTCTGAATCATCAGGGCGAAATGTGGGTGTTCGGCAAAGATGTTAGAGGGAACGAAATCTACATAAAAATCACACTTGGGAAGCCCAACTCCCATACGATATGTATTTCGTTCCATAAAGCGGAACATCCGATGTCTTACCC
>CAMWQU010000020.1 GCA_947176535.1 uncultured Prevotellaceae bacterium | reverse complement strand
GGCTTAGGGTGGGGTGGGAGTTTCTTCTGAGAGAAACTGTTTTTTTACCCCGCCGTTGTATAGGAATCTCATGTTTTTTATCTAAATTTGCAGTCGGAATCAAGGTTCTACATCCTGATTTTTTTCAGGGATTTCGCAAGGTATAACTCGTAACCGATAACAACCATGTCACTGACCATAGCGGAACGAAACGGTGAAATCATGCGCCAGGGGCGTGTGGAAGTCATCTGCGGTTCTATGTTCTCGGGCAAGACCGAGGAACTGATTCGTCGCATGAAGCGGGCGAAATTTGCCCGTCAGAAAGTGGAAATCTTCAAACCCGCCATTGATACGCGCTACTCCGAGGAGGATGTCGTGAGCCACGAAGGCAACAGCATACCCTCCACTCCGGTGGACTCCTCGGCAAGTATTCTGCTCATGGCCGGCGACAACGAAGTGGTGGGCATCGACGAAGCCCAGTTCTTCGACCCCGGCATTGTGGAGGTCTGTCAGGAACTGGCCGGCAAAGGCGTGCGCGTCATTGTGGCCGGTCTCGACCTCGACTTCCAGGGTCGCCCCTTCGGCCCCATGCCTGCACTCTGCGCCATTGCCGACGACGTGGCCAAGCAACATGCCATCTGCGTGCGCTGCGGTGCGCTGGCCTACGTGAGCCACCGCATTGTCGCCGGCGAAAAACAGGTAATGCTAGGCGAGAAACAGGAGTACGAACCCTTGTGCCGCCACTGCTACCGGGAAGCTACGAAATAAAGTGTCACCCCTCCGACCGCAACCATCATGTTAAGAAAGGAAATCACTTTCGACAGTTTCATCCGCACGACGACCCTCCTCCTGCTGCTTGTGCCCGTTGGATTCCTCGTCAATCGGTTGAGCTCCGTGCTACTGCCGTTTTTCATCGCGTGGCTTTTGGCCTATATGCTCTATCCGCTGGTGCGCTTCCTGCAGTACCGGTGCCGCCTGCGCAACCGGGTGGTGAGCATTTTCGCGGCCCTGCTGTTGGTGCTGGGTGTCATCACGGGTTGCCTGTTTCTTATCATTCCTCCCGTCATCGAGGAGGTCATGAAACTCTCTCAGTACATCGGCCCCATGGCCAGTAAATATTTAGGCGAGAGCGGCATTGCCGACAATGTGCAGCAGTTCCTCTATCAGTTCGCAAACGAAAGCACTCTCGTGCAGCTCGTACAGCAAAGAGACGTCATGGTGGCCTTGCAGACATGCCTCGCCCAAGCCTGGGACTTCGTCTATCAGACCTTAGGCTTCCTTTTGGGCATCTTCACCGTCTTCGTGGTTTTCCTCTACATGTTCTTCATTCTGCTCGACTACGAAACCCTCTCTGAAGGCTGGATTCGGCTCATTCCCGCCGAGCGTCGTCCGTTTATCCAGGGACTGGCCGAAGACGTGGAACGTGGCATGAATGCCTATTTCCGCGGCCAGTCGCTCATTGCCCTGCTCGTAGGCATTCTGTTCAGCATCGGATTCCTCATCATCGACTTCCCGCTGGCCATCGGCCTCGGACTGTTCATCGGCTTTTTGAATCTGGTACCCTACCTGCAACTCATCGGCTTTGTCCCCACCATTGTGCTGGCTCTGATAAAGAGTCTGGAGACGGGACAGAGTTTCTGGGTCATCCTGCTTATGGCCCTGATCGTCTTTGCCGTGGTGCAGACCATCCAGGACATGGTGCTCACGCCGCGCATCATGGGCAAGGTGATGGGACTAAACCCCGCCGTCATCCTCCTGTCTCTCTCCGTGTGGGGCTCCCTGCTGGGCTTCATCGGACTGATTATCGCCCTGCCGCTCACCACGCTTTGCCTCTCTTATTACTGCCGATTTGTGCTGAAAGAATAACTTTTTCATGAAATTTAGCTCCCGGAGCAATATTTTTTAGGGTTTATCTTTCATGTTCTAAATTTATTTATTACCTTTGCAGCCGCAAAGCAAAGAAGCGCGTTTGCATTAGGCTGACTCGCTAGCTCAGCTGGTAGAGCACAACACTTTTAATGTTGGGGTCTCGGGTTCGAGCCCCGAGCGAGTCACAGAAAGAAGGCTTATAGATAATCTCTATGAGCCTTTTTCGTGTATGGGAGTGGAAGAGTAGGGGAGCAATGGAACCCTTTCTGCCCACTACCGGCTTTCCAACGTGCGCCTCTCAGTAGGAGGGGGCACCGTCGTTCTGCCCGAGATAACCGTAAGTCAGAACAGTTCCCCCATCATATCCTACCACGACGAATGCAACCTTGGATTGTACTCACTGATGCTGTTTAAGAAGATAAGATTCAATATGGTGGACTTCGTGTTCTCCACCATACCCACCCCATAAAAAGTCAGCTAATCCCTGCTGATGAACCCGCCCCCCCGAAAGTCGCACAAACAAGACTTCCGGGGGGCGGGTTTGTTTTTAGAACGCCTCTTTCATCTGCACGACAAATCCGGTCGTATGCCGTCCGATGCCGAAGTCCACCCGCAGGTTCACGTTATGCTTCACTTCAAATCGCAAGCCCACGCCGTAGTTGGGGAGAATCCTGTTTAACCGGATGTCCTTCCAGTTTGAGAAGACCGTGCCCGCGCCGCCCCATGCGACACATCCCAGTCGCTTCACGATTTGCTGGCGGATTTCGGCCTGCACGGAGGTAAGGCTGCAATCTATATACCGTCCCGCATAATAGCCCCTCATCCGGCACGAACCGGCACCCAGTTCTTCCCGCAGTGTCCACGGTGCCTCCGAACTGTTCAACTGTCCATAGACATCGTACCCCAGCACGGCACCTTTCCACAGCCGATGATAGGCATTGAACTGGAAAGTCGTCGTCGGGAGTGTCTTGTTGAAGTTTCCGGTAAAGCGGGGATAGAGCGTCTCTTTCAGCATCACGTACACACCCCGTTTGGGATTCAGCGGAAAGTCGCGCGTATCGTACTGCACCGTCGCGCTTATTCCCGACAGAAAATAACTGTCCTTCTGTCCGTCGAGGTAAGCCGGATGCCGCAGACTCACGGCCCCCGTGTAATTGACAACGATGCCCCCGCCGATTCGGAAGTTCGCCGGCAGCTTGTAGATGTAATCCGCATCCACCATCACCCGCTGTCTCGTGTACTTCGACACGGGGTTTGCGGCGCACGCATCATAGTCTATGCCCCAGAAATCAAGCGTCTTGCGGGAAAAGGTCGCAGAGTACACTAAATAGGATTTATTTCCCTTAAAGTACGTATCTCCTTCCACCCCGACGGTGTAGAAGCCCTTGAGTGAGGCACTTCCGGTCAGTTGGAAGTCCGACGGCGGCATGATGGAATCCGTGCGGTCGGTTCTGTACAGTGCCGTGACGGCTCCGCCAAGTCCGAAACTGCCCTCCTTCGTGTAGCACGGGGCCACGATGTACGTCATGTCCATTCTTTTCTCGAACGTCCGATCCACGTGCCCCTTTATCAGCGATTGCAGGTAAGTCTTAAACTTACTGGCTTTCACCGTATCCGGCTGCGGAGCGGCGGTAAGTTCCGAAATGCGTTCCACCAGCCGGGCATATTCCCCGAGCGTGTCCGTCCGGGCATCCACGCCCACCGTGTCCTGTTGGGCATACACCGTAAACGGAAAGCCCGCAAACAGCAACACCCATAGGCCGTATAGTAGTCTGTTCATTGATGTCATGTACTTTTCCGGCTGCAAAGTTACGTAAACATTTTTGAAAACCCCGTCTGCGGCCTATCAAAATTAAGTTTTCTTCACACAAGGCCGACGCTGCCACACGCGCCGCAACGGCCCCCGGAAGCCTTCAGTCGGACTTCCGGGAGCCGGTTCCTCAGGCTATCCCTGATAGATGCGCCATCCGGTAAGCAGGTCGAGCATACGCGGCCGCTCGTGCTGTTCGATGCGGCTGATGGCCGCCACGAGCGGAATCATCCGGTCGGCATCCAGCGGGTCGATGCGTGTGTGCGGGGTCAGCCCCGTCAGGGCGCACACCCTTGCCGTGTAGAGTTGTGCGTCGCGCCCGTCGGCGTCCGGTGCCCACTCCTTCAGCAGCCGGGCCAGCGTGTGGCGGTTCTTCTTCCGCACCATGAGGCGCAGAGTCATGAAAGCCGCCCGGTAGCCGTAGGCCGCGTTGCGGAACCGGTAATATTCGGGATCGGTCTGTCGGGGATGCAGCCCCTGCCATACCCATCCGGTTCGTCTCAGATTCAGCGGATTGTTGTTCTTCATCGTCTCCGTGCGTTACGTTTTTACATGCAACTGGCTGCCGAGCCGGCGGTGAGTGCGGCCAGCAGGGCCGAGAGCACTTGCAGCAGGAACTGTCCTAATTTCTTTTTAACTTCTTTCTTCATTGTTTTTCGTTTTTCAGGGAGCGCGCCCCCGCAAACATCCCGTTCCGTCGGGCGTCCGGGGCGCGCTCAGGTTAGTAAATGGTTGATTTCACGCTTTGCGTACCCGCTTATCCCGTGATACCCTCTCCGTTGTCGTCTCCGCCGTTGCCACCCATTCCGCCGTTTCCGCTTTCGCTGCCGGCGACCCCGATGCCCACGTTGGCTTGGTTGCGCATCTCCTTGCGGCTGCTGAGCTGGAGTTCTCGGGTTGCCACCTGACGAAAGGAGGCCTCGTCAATCAGCGACCGGAATTCCTCACCGGGCGTCCAGCGCACGTTCACACCCTTAATCATGCTCGGCGTAAACGCATCGGCGTTGTCCGCGCCCTCACTGGAGAGCGTCACAAAGAAAGCCCCCATGTCACCCAGTTGCACCTTGTTGCCGAGGAGCAGATTCTCGCAGATGCACGTCACCGTATCAGTGAGTATGCCAAGGACGGCTCCCCGAGAGAAGGGGCTGCCGTGCGCCACGAGGTGCGCGGCCAGTTCCTTCAGGGTGACGATTTCCAAGTACTGCGCCATGGGATAGATTTTCTTCTCACTCTCTGCTTCACCGGGATTGATGGTGCGGGGAGCCAAACTGTAGTTGATTGCCATAATGGTTCTGTTTTTTAGGTTTTACGTTGGTTAATTCTTTCGTGTCATCGGCCTTTGACAGTGCAAAGTTACGACACGCCACAGCCGCCCTCGGCACGAAAAGTACGCAACGTCCCGTAACCTCCCGCAATGTCCCCTAACTGCCCGTAACGTCCTCTAATGTCCCGCAACCGCCCGTCGGGACGGCGGCCCGGGCCGGTCGGCCATTTCCCCTACTTATTGATAGGAAACGCGCATGCGCCCGCCCCCGCACACGTGTATAGGACGACCCGGCCTCGTCCATAGCAGGATTGGCCTCCGTCCCGCCCGGGACGAGGCGCAGACCATAGCGGGACGCGGAGCCGTCGTCGGGGGCCACCTGCGGCAGGAAGATTTATTTTCCCAATGTTGGCTTACATAAATGATGAGTATGCGATAATATCACTGATGCCAAGGTACACATGGGAAAACGCACAAAAATTGCAAATCTTCCCACTTATACCTGTAGAAATCTACACGGATGCTGGTTTTTCTTGGTATAAATCGTTATCCTTGAATCGTTATCCTGATTTCGGGTAAGATTTTCCCGGCCTGTCCTTTCCGGCTATTGAGTATTTTTTCGTACCTTTGTCCGCAACTTGGCAATAGTGCCCATAACCCACTAAATGTGTAACCGAAGAAACAGACAGTAGACGAAGTAAGAAAGGGGATGCCGTTGCGTAGCATGCAACGCTCCCGCAGGGATAAAACAAATTCAATCAATCCGATACAGAAGTGAATTTGTGCGCATCCCGTTCGCAGTCTTTTTATGAATACTGAGCTTTTAGCTCTTGTTCTCTCTACCTTAAATACCGCCAATATTTATGACATGAGAACAAGCAGTTCAAGAAGTTCATGCTGATGGGGCGTGAACTGTTCTTGCTTGTTTATGTCGTATGGTCACTTGGCGGTAACCAAAGGTAGAGAATAAGCACCGAATGGTTTCGCCTTTTTTTGTATCCTAAATTTATTAACAACTTAAAAAACAAAAAAAGATGAGAAAACTGTTATTCTCCTTTCTCCTGTTGCTGACCTCCGTAGTCTGCCGGGCATACGACTTTGAAGTCGATGGTATTTATTACAACATCACGTCCGCCGGGGAACACACCGTCGCCGTGACGAATAGTACAAACGAGTACGTCGGTAGTATTGTTATTCCGAAGAGTGTTACCTGCAACGGTGCAACTTACAACGTAACGGCTATTGACGAAAGGGCATTCTGGTATTGCAGCGGCCTCACCTCCATAGTCATCCCAAACAGCGTGACGAAAATTGACACACAAGCGTTCTACTATTGCACCAGCCTCACCTCCATTACCATTCCCAACAGCGTGACAACCATTGGCTATTGGGCGTTCTCCGGTTGCAGCGGCCTGACCTCCATTACCATCGGTAATAGCGTGACGACTATTGGCAAAGGTGCATTCACTTTATGCACCGGCCTAATCTCCATTGACATCCCCAACAGCGTGACGACTATTGGCGAGCAGCGGCCTGACCTCCATTACCATAGGTAACAGTGTGACAAGCATTGGCGAAGGCGTGTTCGTCGAATGCACCAGCCTTGAATATATCGTAGTAGATGCAGACAATTCAGTCTATGATTCTCGTGAGAACTGCAACGCCATCATAGCAACTTCGTGGAATAGCCTGATGCACGGATGTAAAAATACAATTATCCCCAATAGTGTGAAGGGTATTGGCAAGTATGCGTTCGGTTATTGCTACGACCTGACCTCCATTACCATCCCCAGCAGCGTAACGACCATTGGCAACTGTGCGTTCGTAGCCTGTAGAAGTCTGATCTCCATTACCATCGGTAATAGCGTGACGAAAATTGGCGCCGATGCGTTCTCCGGTTGCAGTGGCCTGACCTCCGTGACCATCGGTAACGGCGTGACGACTATTGGCAACAATGCGTTCTCTAGTTGCTATGGCCTGACCTCCGTGACCATCGGTAATAGCGTGACGAAAATTGGCGCCGATGCGTTCTCCAAGTGCAGTGCCTTGAAAGACTTCTATTGTCCCACAGAAAGAATTCCGACTACAGGTAATAGAATCTTTGACGGCGTAAAGTTATCTTCTGCAACGCTGCATGTCCCCGCAGCCTCTCTTCAGAAATATGGCTCAACATACCCTTGGTATAGGTTCGGACAGATAGTAGCCCTCACCGAAAGCGACGGCATCAAACCATTAACCTCGGAAGCGAACAGCCCCACAACCGTCTACAGCCTCGACGGCAGACGTGTGGCAAAGCCCCGGAAAGGCATCTATGTCATCGGAGGACGGAAAACGGCTGTAAGGTAACAGCTACGGAATCCCTGCACGATAAACGAACCGGAGGAAGCGTACATATGGGACGCCGCCTCCGGTTCACTTATTGTACACGAACGGGAGGTCTGAATATCTATTTTTGATGAAAATATAAATTATTTGATATTTTATTTGGTCGATAATAAAATAATTGATAACTTTGCATCAGAAAACAAATAAAACACGTCGCAAACGATGAATGCCAAAGAAAAACTGAAGATACTGATTAGCCAATACGGAGGCACGCAAAAGATATTCGCCTCCATCATCGGCACCACGCAGCCCACCATTGCCAACTGGATGGCGCAGAACCAAATTCCCGCCGGCGGAGTGGCCAAGATATGCCGCGCGCTGCCCGACGTGTCGTTCGAGTGGCTGACAGGGCAGGAGGAAAGCCCCCGCCGAGGCTATCAGGAGGAGACGGCAAGAGAGACGGCCCCGCTCACGGGACAACCGTATTACAGCCGCATGCCGGCCAGTGCGGGTCAGTTGGAAATGGGCGACGAGGACATCACCACGGAGCGCATAGCCATTCCGGGGGCGAACGTCGATGCGTACTTCCCCGTGGTGGGAAATTCCATGGACCCGACCATTCAGAGCGGCGACATCGTGGGCATACGCAAATTAGACTCGTTCGCACGCATACGGCCCAATGACATTTACCTGATTTTCACCCGCGACAACGAACGCATGCTCAAACGCATCAAGGGAGTGAACGCGGAAAGTCCCAACCTGACGCTGTACAGCGATAATCCCGCCTACGAGCCGTTCAACGTGCTGAAGGAACAGATTGCCGCCGTCTACAAGGCCGTGATGCTTATCCGGTGTCTGGAGTAAAAAGATGAGGGATGAGAGAGTAGGGAGTTAGAGAGTAGGAACCTTAAAAAACAGCATACGATGGAAAAACTGATTCGACTGATGATAAACAATCGCCCGGTGCAGGAACAGACGCGTCTGGCAGAGGAAATGATGGAGTTCACGGAGTTTGTGGGTGTGGCTTTGGCCTGCCTGACGGTGATAGTGGCCATGGCGGTGGTGTAAGCGGTATGATGACGCAGAATTTCTCTTTGTCGTCTCCGGGACGGGCAGGGTACAGCAAGACCGAGGTGGCGCAGGCTTACTTCCCGCATGTGGAGGCTAACACCGCACGGCGCAACTTGCGGAACTGGATTATGCTCAACGCCGAACTCTCGCAACGACTGCTGAAAGCCGGCTACCGCCCGAGGCAACGCTATTTCACACCCATGCAGCTCGGCATTCTCTACGAATTTCTCGGTGAGCCATAAATCGGACGGCAAACCGATTAGATAATTGAAAAGTAAATCGTACCTTTGTACCGTCAAACGGACAAAGATATGAAACAGCGAATATTCTTCTTATTGCGTGTTTATCTGCTGACGGTGATTCTCTTCGTCGGCTACAAGATCGTGTTTCTGGTGCTCAACCGGACAGCACATCCTTTCACCGTCGCAGACATGACGGACGTACTGCGCCACGGACTGACGCTCGACCTCTCCACGGGGCTCTACTTCCTCGTAGTGCCGTTTCTGATTACGGTAGTCAGCATCCGCTACACGGGGCGCGGACTGCGCTGGGCGCAGCGCACATGGTTGGGCTTCACGGCAGTGGCACTGACACTGGCCTTTGCCGCCGATGCCGCCCTCTATCCCCACTGGGGCTACAAGCTCGACGCCTCCTGCCTGCAATACCTGAGTTCGCCGGCTGCGGCCGCGGCCAGTGTGAAGACATGGCAGCTCGTGGCGGGACTGGCGGGACTCATCGTGCTGGCGGGGCTCATCGGGTGGCTGTACATGTGGCAAACGACCGACTTCCGCCCCCTGCGCTCGCGCCGGGGGTACAGTCTGCTCTGCGTGCTGCTGCTTCCGCTCATGTTCATTGGCATACGCGGAGGAGTAGACAAGAGCACCACCAACATCGGACAGGTCTATTACTCGCAGACCCCTTTCCTCAATCATGCGGCAGTGAATCCGCTCTTCAGCTTCTTTGCCTCGATGGGCAGTTCGTCGAATGCTGAAGTCCACTACGATTTCTTCACGCAGGAGGAGTGCGACCGCCTGCTGACGGGCGTCTACGACACCCGCACCGTCAGCCCCGATACGCTGCTCATCACGCAGCGGCCCAACGTGATAGTGGTGATGCTGGAGAGCACCGGAGGGCAGTTTACGAAAATCGGCGGCCGCGACTACATCATGCCGTATTTCAACCGGCTGACCGACGAGGGCGTGTATTTCTCGGAGTGCTACGCCAACTCGTTCCGCACCGACCGGGCCACGGTCTGCATCTTCGGCGGCCACCAGTCGTTCCCGACCGTATCGCTGCAGAAGATACCGACCAAGAATGCCGCGCTGCCGGGACTGGCCCGCAGTCTGCGCCGCGTGGGCTACGACACGAGATACTACTACGGCGGCGACATCAACTTCACCAAGAAGCGTAGCTACCTCATCAATGCCGGTTTCGACAGGTTCGTCTCCAAGTCCGACTTCTCGCGCAGCGAACGCCGCACGGCGCAGTGGGGCGTATGCGACAGCATCGTCTTCGACCGCATCCTGCAAGAGGTGAAAACATGGAGGAGAGAGGACAAAACGCCCCATCTCATCGGGTATAACACGCTCTCAAGCCACGAGCCGTGGGACGTGCCCGTCCATGAACTGGACGACCCCGTGGAGAACGCTTTCCGCTATCTGGACAACTGCATCAAACGGTTCATTTCCGAACTCCGGCAGATGCCCCAATGGGAGAATCTGCTCGTCGTGTTCATCCCCGACCACGGCGTGGCTTACTACGGACTGGACGAGACAACGCCCCTGAAGATGCACATCCCCGTGCTGTGGGTGGGCGGTGCCGTCAGAGAACCGCGCGTGGTAGACGTCGTCTGCAACCAGAGCGACCAGGCCGCCACGCTGCTCGGACAGTTGGGCATCTGCCACGACGACTACCGTTTCAGCCGCGATGTGCTGTCTCAGACCTACACCCGCCCCTTTGCCTATCACTCGTTCAACAACGGTTTCTCCATTGGGGACAGCACCCATTTCGTCGTGTACGACCTGACGTCCGGACGGGTGATAGCGGGAGAAGATACCCCCCCCGGCCACGTCGAGCTCGGGAAAGCCATCCTGCAGGTCAGCGGAGAAGACCTGAACCTGCGATGAAAAATGATAAACGTTAATTTGCGATTTCGCGCACTTAATCGTATCTTTGTGCGCGAAACCGGTAAATCCTAAAAGAGAAATGGCAAAAGAATACAATTTCAGAGAGATTGAGAAAAAGTGGCATGAACGTTGGGCGGAGTGGCAAATCTACCGCGTGACGGAGGATGCGTCGAAGCCTAAATTCTATGTGCTGAATATGTTTCCCTATCCCAGTGGGGCAGGGTTGCACGTGGGACATCCCTTAGGCTACATCGCCAGCGACATTTATGCCCGATACAAACGGCAGAAAGGTTATAACGTGCTGAACCCGATGGGATATGACAGCTACGGACTGCCTGCCGAACAGTATGCCATACAGACCGGTCAGCATCCGGAGACAACGACGTTCCGCAACATCGACCGTTACCGCGAGCAACTGGACAAAATAGGATTTTCGTTCGACTGGAGCCGCGAGGTCAGAACGTGCACACCCGATTACTACCACTGGACACAGTGGGCTTTCCGGAAAATGTTCGACAGTTTCTATTGCAACTCGTGCCGGAAAGCGTGCCCCATCGAAGAGTTGGTGAAACACTTCGAGGAGCAGGGCAGCGAAAACCTCGACGTGGCGCAGAGCGAAGAACTGAGTTTCACGGCTGAGGAGTGGAACGCATGGGACGAGAAGAAGAAGAGCGACGTGCTGATGAACTACCGTCTGGCATTCCTCGGCGAAACGATGGTGAACTGGTGCCCCGCCTTGGGTACGGTGTTGGCCAACGACGAGGTCATCGACGGCGTGAGCGAGCGCGGCGGTTATCCGGTGGAACAGAAGCGGATGCGGCAGTGGTGCCTGCGTGTGAGCGCATACAGCCAGCGGTTGCTCGACGGACTGGAGACCATCCAGTGGAGCGAGAGCATCAAGGAAACCCAGAAGAACTGGATAGGACGCAGCGAGGGCACGGAAATGCGTTTCCGCATATCCGGAACCGATGAGGAGTTTACCATCTTCACGACCCGCGCCGACACGATATTCGGCGTCACGTTCATGGTGTTGGCTCCCGAAAGCGAATTAGTGAAGAAAGTGACCGTGGAGGAGCAGAAAGAGGCCGTGGAGGAATACCTGAAGCAGGTGAAAGCGCGCACCGAACGCGAACGCATGATAGACAAGCGGGTGACGGGAGTCTTCTCCGGCTCGTATGCCGTCAATCCGTTTACGGGCGAGGACGTGCCCATCTGGATCAGTGACTACGTGCTGGCAGGATATGGCACGGGAGCCATCATGGCCGTACCCGCCCATGACAGCCGCGACTATGCTTTTGCCAGACACTTCAATCTACCCGTAATCCCCCTTATCGAGGGGGCCGACGTGAGCAAGGAGAGCTACGATGCCAAAGAGGGTATCGTGACGAACTCGCCGAGAAATCGGGAGGCGCAGACTGCCGGTGAGGGCCTTGTGCTCAACGGCATGACCGTGAAAGAGGCTATTGCGGCTACCAAAAAGTACGTGAGCGAGCACGGACTGGGACGCGTGAAGGTGAACTACCGTCTGCGCGATGCCATCTTCAGCCGTCAGCGTTACTGGGGCGAGCCCTTCCCCGTTTATTACAAGCAGGGCATTCCTACAATGATTCCCGAAGAGTGTCTGCCCTTGGAACTGCCACAGGTGGAGAACTTCCTGCCGACGGAGACCGGGGAGCCTCCTTTGGGCAATGCCAAGATATGGGCGTGGGACGAAGTGAACCGGAAGGTAACGGATAAAGCACTCATCGACGAGAAAACCGTATTCCCGCTGGAACTCTTCACCATGCCGGGATTTGCAGGTAGCAGTGCCTACTATCTGCGTTATATGGACCCCGGAAACCCGAAAGCCCTTGTCAGCAAGGAGGCCGATGAATATTGGAAGAACGTAGACCTGTACGTGGGCGGCAGTGAGCACGCCACGGGACACCTCATCTACAGCCGCTTCTGGAACAAGTTCCTCTACGACTTGGGCGTGAGCTGCGTGGAAGAGCCTTTCCAGAAACTCATCAATCAGGGTATGATACAGGGCCGCTCGAACTTCGTGTACCGCATCAAGGAGACGAATACGTTCGTCAGCCTCGGCCTGAAAGAGCAATACGAGACGACACCCATCCATGTGGATGTGAACATCGTGAAGAACGACGTGTTGGACATTGAGGCGTTCAAGCAGTGGCGACCCGAATATGCCACGGCCGAGTTCATACTGGAAGACGGAAAATACGTCTGCGGCTGGGCCGTGGAGAAGATGTCGAAGTCGATGTTCAACGTGGTGAATCCCGATGTAATCGTGGAAAACTACGGTGCCGACACGTTGCGCCTGTACGAAATGTTCCTCGGCCCCGTGGAGCAGTCGAAGCCTTGGGACACCAACGGTATCGACGGCTGTCACCGCTTCCTGAAGAAGTTTTGGATGCTCTTCTGGGACAAGGAAGGACAACTGCAGGCGGACGACAGCAAGCCGACAGCCGAGAACATGAAATCGCTGCACAAACTCATCAAGAAAGTAAGTGCCGACATTGAGGAGTTCAGTTATAACACGTCGATTCCCGCTTTCATGGTGGCCACGACGGAACTGTCGCAGCAGCGTTGCCGCAGTCGCCGGGTGCTAGAACAGTTGGTGACGCTTATCGCTCCTTTCTGTCCCCATATCGCCGAAGAGCTGTGGGAGGCACTGGGGCACGAGACCAGCGTTTGCGATGCCGCATGGCCCGAATGGGACGATAAGTATCTGGTGGAAAGCGTCGTGAAGATGCCCGTGCAGTTCAACGGCAAGGTGCGTTTCACGCTCGAACTTCCCGTCGATATGCCGAAAGAAGAGATAGAAAAAGCCGCTCTGTCAGCTCCCGATGCCGCCCGTCATTTGGAGGGACAGCAGGTGGTGAAGACCATTGTCGTGCCCGGGCGCATCATCAATATTGTAGTAAAACCCGCTTGAATACGGGTAAGAGAGCATAAAAACAGTTAAACATTCAAATAAACAATCAAAAATTACAATGTCTAAAAGTCCGCACAAAGCGTTGCAGAAAGTATGGGATTTCTCTAAGGATTTCTTGTATCTGAATATCGGTATGGCCATCTATATGGCAGGTTGGACCGTATTTCTGCTGCCCTATCACATCCCTACGGGAGGATGGGTAGGTCTATGTTCCATACTCTATTACGCTACGGGGTTCCCGATGAGCCTTTCCGTACTGATAGGTAACGGCGTATTGCTCTCCTTTGCCCTGTGGCAACTGGGGTGGAAGTTTACCCTGAAAACAGGCTATGCCGTGGCCTCCATGGCATTCTTCCTCGAAATAGGACAACGGTTGATGACCGGCGACAACGGGCAGTTTATCCAGATTCTGGGACCCGGCGAAAGCACGATGGCCTGTGTGCTGGGTGCCCTAATTAACGGCGTGGGTGTGGGATTGTGTTTCCTCTCCGGCGGCGTGACGGGCGGTTGGGACATTGTGGCTGCCATCACCAACAAATACTACAATATCTCATTCGGCCGCGTGCTGCTTTACCTTGACTTACTGGTCATCGGAAGCTGCTGGTTCCTGTTCCACGACTGGCGCATGGTTATATTCGGCTACGTCACGTTGTTCGTCTACACCAACGCCGCCGACATGATTATCAACTCGGCCAGACAGGATGTACAGCTTATCATCATGACTACGAAGGGCGCAGAACTGGCACGCATCATCCGCGAGCAGACGGGACACACAATGACTCAGATTAACGGTGAGGGCTGTTACAGCCATGCCCCGATGAACGTGATGCTGCTGATGGTGCACCGGCACGAGCAGATAAATGTGCTGAGAATGATACGCGATATAGATCCGTCCGCCTTTGTCTCCAGCAGTCGCGTGGAAGGAGTGTATGGATTAGGCTTCAACAGAATCAAGTAAACGATGGTAAAGGAACTGTTACTATCCTACGTTAAAATCATTCTGGGACTGACGCTGTTCTGCATCGGGTACACTTGCTTCATGCTGCCCTACCAGATTATGAGCGGCGGTGTGTCCGGTATCTCGGCGTTTATCTATTACGTCACGGGATTCCATGCCGGTTATTCGTATTTCATCATCAACATCGTACTCATCCTGATGGCGTGGTACACGCTGGGCTGGCGTTTCTGCGTGCGCACCATCATTGCCACCGTCGTAGCTTCGTTCCTGATAGACTATATGCAGGCTGCACTTACCGAAGTGGGGCCGGACGGCGAGGAGCACATGAAGCGGCTGATGGGCAATCAGATATTCATGGCCGGCGTCATGGGAGGTATGTTAGAAGGTGTGGGACTATCGATTGTATTTTTGGCCGGAGGTTCTACGGGAGGCACGGACATCGTGGCCCTGACGGTGAACAAGTATCGTGACATCTCACTGGGACGTGTCATGCTCTTTGTGGACATCTTCATCGTGGGACTCTCATTTATCAAATTCCGGAACTTTGAGTTGTTGGTAACCAGTTACATCATTGTGTTCATCAGCACCAACGTAATAGACTATATAGTGAACCGCGCGCACCAGAGTGTGCAGTTTATCATTATCTCAGAGAAAGACGCAGAAATCGCCCAAGCCGTGAGCGAACAACTGGAACGCGGCGTGACTATCCTGCACGGCGAAGGCTGGTACAGCAAAGAACCCCGCCGCCTGTTGCTTATCATGGCCCGAAAGCAGGAAAGCAGACGGCTGTTCCAGCTTATCCGCATCATCGACCCTCATGCTTTCATGACGATGAGCAATGTGGAGGGTGTGTTCGGAGAAGGGTTCGATAAAATCAAGAAAGGCTAAAACACAATCCCGTATGAAGACCTTAATAATGGCCACGAACAACGAGCACAAGCTCCGTGAAATCCGCCAGATGCTGGAAGGAGAGTACGAAGTGCGCGGACTGGCAGACATCGGGTGCCGTGAGGAGATTCCCGAAACATCGGAGACGCTGGAAGGGAATGCGCTGCAAAAAGCCCGTTACGTGGCGGAGCATTACGGAATGGACTGTTTCGCAGACGATACAGGTCTGGAAGTGGAGACACTGGACGGAGCACCGGGCGTGTACACGGCCCGTTTCGGTTCCATGAACGGTTACGGCGACAGCCACGACTCGGATGCCAACATTCATTGCCTCGTCGATAAACTGGCAGGCAAGGAGAACCGCCGGGCACGTTTCCGCACCGTCATCGCGTTTGTGCATGGCGGCAAAGAGAGCCTTTTCGAGGGTATCGTGGAAGGAAACATATTGGAAAAGAAAACCGGAACGGAAGGATTCGGTTACGATCCCATCTTTGCCCCCGTGGAAACCGGTATGAGTTTCGCAGAAATGGGGCCGGAGGAGAAGAACCGCATCAGCCATCGGGGACGGGCCATCCGGAAGTTAGTGAGTTTCCTGCAAACCGACGGTTGAGGGTGCGGACAGGAGAAATGAAGCGATTAAATGGTATGAAGAACAAAAAACTATATATCTTGATAGCGGCTATGCTGTTCGGCATAGCAGACTTTCCGTTTTCAACGTTCCGCACTTCATTCTCCATTCTGTGTGCCCAACCTATCGGCACCTGGCAGGTCTATCCGTCCTATTGGCAGGTCAATCAAGGTCTGTTTGCCGGCAGCAGCGTGTACTGTCTGACCACGGCGCAGGAAACCATGAAGTCGAACAACCGCGAACGGGAATCGCGGAACTACAACCTGATGCGCTATGACGTTGAGGACACTTCAGTGAAGACCTACAACAACATAGAAGACCTCAACGATGTACACCTCGCACACATCGGTTACAGCCATGAGGCCAAACGGGTGATTCTTGTGTATGAAAACGGCAATATCGACCTGCTGGATATGAACGATAATGTCGTGAACATAAGCAGTCTGAAAGAAAGTTCGCTGAACAATAAGAATGTAAATAACGTCAGCGTGGACGGGACGACGGCTTACCTCTCGACCGGATTCGGCATTGTCGTCGTAGACATGAAAGAGGGTGTGATTCGCGACACGTATCGGTTAGACCTGAATGTACAGGCACTGACCTCATGCGACGGCACACTCTATTTAGGCACAAACAACGGACTATACCGCTCGACCGACGGGAACAAACATTTGCTCACGAACTGGAAGAAAGTGGCGGACAGACCGACTTCCTACCGGAAAATGGTAACGTTTGACGGCTCCCCCTATATACTCAGTTCCGACGGTGTGCACCAGTGGAACGGTGAACGTCCGGTGAAACTGGCCGGCTCGGACGGCAGCAAATACCTAACAGTAGCCGACGGAAAAATGATATTCGGTACAGAAAATGCCGTATATGTGTACAGCCGCACGGCGGAATACGAGCGCATAGACCATCCCAACCACTGGCAAGACCTTACCCTGAAATCAGGGGTATTTTGGGCCTGCGAAGGGATGAATGGCCTACACGGCTATCGCCTCAGCAACGGCAACTTCGTAGAGGCCGTGGGAAAGGTACAACCCAACAGTCCGGTGCGCGACTTCTTCTACCGCATCCACTACGCAGGCGACAGGCTGCTGGTGGCCGGAGGCACCAATACCGACAACCCCATCTATCACCCGGCAACGGCTATGTATTACGAAGACGGCCAGTGGACAAACTTCGACGAGGAGACGCCGGCTGCGGAATTTCCCAATCTGCACCACTGGAATACGACCAATCTGGTGCAAGACCCTGCCGATGCCTCGCATCACTTCGCGAGCCCCTACCGAACGGGACTGTATGAGTACCGCAACGGCAAGTTCGTGAAGCTCTACAACAGTGAGAACAGTCCTTTGGAGCAAATCAGGAACTATGGCCTGAATTATGTCAGTTGCAGCGGCCTGCAATACGACGAGGAAGGAAATCTCTGGATGATGAACCAAAATACCGACACCATCATACGCATTCTGCAACCCTCGGGAAAATGGCTATCGCTCTACTACGACGAGATACAAGGAATAAAGACGCCGGACGACTATCTGTTTACGACAGGCGGTGTGAAGTTTCTGATTAGCAGACGTATGGACGGTCGCGGATTTTTCGGTTTCCACACCAACGGAACACTGAACAACGTGCGTGACGACAAGCACCGGTTGATAACAACACTGGTGAATCAGGACGGCACGTCATACACTCCCGACAGATTCTACTGCATGGCGGAAGACCTGGACGGGCGCGTGTGGTGCGGCACCCTGTTAGGGCTCTTTGTCATTAACGACCCGACTAAGTTCTTTGATTCGGACTTCGCATTCGAACAGATAAAGATAGCCCGAAACGACGGCAGCGGCTTGGCCGATTATCTGCTTTCGGGCGTGTCCGTCACCTGTATCGCAGTGGACGGAGCCAACCGCAAATGGATAGGCACGGAATCCAACGGGCTGTATCTGGTCAGTGCGGACGGACAGGAAATGATACACCACTTCGAGACGGAGAATACGCCGCTGCTGAGCAATACCATTCAAAGCATAGCCATTCACCCCACCACCGGCATGGTGATGATAGGAACCGACAAGGGACTGTGCAGCTACGTAAGCGACGCCACCGAGGCGGAAACGGAACTGCGGGGAGAAGACATTATCGTCTATCCCAATCCCGTGCGGCCGGATTATACCGGCCCGATAGCCGTGCGCGGCCTTGTGATGGACAGTGAAGTGAAGATATGCAGCTCAACGGGACAACTGGTGTGGAGCGGAACCTCCCAGGGAGGAACCTTTACGTGGAACGGCTGCAACAAGCAGGGAAAACGTGTGGCCAGCGGCGTATATCATGTAATTGCCAATACACCGGACGGACATAAAGCCGTGGTGGGGAGAATTGCGGTCATCAAGGACTAACCGTACCGGAGAAAAATGCCGACCTCACCACGACACCCCGACGACGGATTCTCGTCCCGCTATGGACAAGCCCTCATCCTGCTATGGACAAGCCTCCGTCCCGCTATGGACGAGTCACCGTCCTCCAGCCCCCTCCCTAATCCCTAATCTTTAGTCCCTACTCAACCCCAATGAAAAGACTCCTCTTCGCCCTCCTTCTGCTGCTGCGGTTATCGGTTTCGCCCGACATCACCGCCGCTCAGGAACGATGGCATTGCAATCCGTCCGTGTCGGAACTGACAGCAATGGGACTCCCCGTTCTGGACATCCGAACCGTAGGGGACGAGGAGCCCACCTACACGACCGTCTATCCGCCGGAGGGGGCTTTCGGCATCGGAAGCCGTGCCACGGCCGTACCGGCACGGATGGTGATGCTGACGCAGGAAGATACGCTGTTCGACAGCGGAGAGTACGCCAAAGGAGCATCCGGAATGACGATTAGAGTAAGAGGAAACACCAGTTCCAGAGGACTCATAACACCTTACAAGATAAAACTTCAGAAGAAGGCGGACTTGCTGTTGCGAGGCGATGACGAGAAGTTTGCGGACAAGGATTGGGTGCTCATCGACGGAGACAAACTGAACACAATCTTAGGGTATAAGATAGCAACACTGATGGGGATGACGTGGACGCCGGCTTACGAAATCGTGCATGTGGTGCTGAACGGACAACTTCGCGGCGTGTATTTGCTGATGGAGTCGGTGAAAAGGAACACCCGCTGCCGCATTAACGTAAGCAAGAGTTCGGGATATATTTTCGAACAGGACGCTTACTGGTGGAACGAAGATACCTATTATAAAAGCATAGCCAACCGCTATTACACGTTCAAATATCCCGATGAGGAGGATATGACGCAGCAAGAGTTCGCCTACATCTGCAACGTGATAGACACCATGGAGCGGTCTTTCGCCAAAGGGAGCTATGAGGAGCTTATCGACGTGCCATCATTTGCCCGCTGGCTCCTGACGCATGACATCATCGGAAGCCATGACAGCGCAGGCTCAAACATCTTCATGACCAAATACGACGACACAGCGGAGTCAAAAATAACGATGCCGCTGTTGTGGGACCTCGACTCCAGCTTCAAATATCCTCATTTATGGTCGAGCATACACTTGGAATGGGGCGTGTTTCCCGATTTGTTCTTGAGTCCTAATCCTGCATTCACCCGGACGTACATCGACCTGTGGAACGAAAAGTCGGAATACGTGTTTGAGGAAGCGGATGCCTTCCTGAACTCTTTTCTGCAGTCGGAGAAGTTCAGGAGTCTGGAACGTTCGCGGCAGTTGATGATGAAATTGTTTGACCGGGACGACAGCACATGGGATGAGGACGTAAGGTACTGCATCGGCTGGTTCCGGCAACGGAAACCTTGGATGGAAGCCTCCATTCAGGAAATGAGCAAAGAAACGGGAGTACAGACAACATACAGTTATCCAACTCCTTGGGACGGTCAGGTCTACGACCTCACAGGCAGACCCGCAACGCGTGGAAAGCAAGGACTTGTCATCCACAACGGACGGAAAATATTGCACAAATAAGGCGGTAAGAGACAAAATTACCCCTATGCGGCAGAAACACATCCTATAAATTTGGGGATTTAATTGCTTTGTTGTAACTTTGCTTTCAAACAATAACCATCGAAAATACTATGGAAAGAATTCTTATCATGAACGGCCCGAACCTCAATCTGCTGGGGAAAAGGGAAACAGAAATTTACGGAGTACATAATTTCAAGGACTATCTGGAGCAACTGCGTGAGCGCTATCCGAAAGTGCGCATCGACTATTTCCAGAGTAACATGGAGGGGGCACTGATAGACAAATTGCATGAGGCCGGATTCGGCAAATGCGACGGCATCATCCTGAATGCAGGGGCATACACCCACACGAGCATCGCTATCCACGATGCCATCAAGGCCATCAACGCACCCGTGGTAGAGGTACACATCTCCAATGTATTCAATCGGGAGGAATATCGCCACAAAAGCATGATAAGCGCAGCCTGCAAAGGCATTGTGACGGGCTTTGGACTCGATTCATACCGCGTGGCACTGGAAGGACTTTTAGGATAACCTGACATCTCATTGGCTATAGACTGTTTAGACCAATACATCCGCGACCACATCGACTCCGAAAGCGACTTCCTGCATAGTCTCTGGCGGGATACGCAGTTGCGTCTGTCATACGGACAGATGGCCAGCGGCCACATACAGGGCCGACTGCTGAAGATGCTGACGTGCATGATTCGGCCCCGCATAGCGGTGGAACTGGGTACGTTCAGCGGTTATTCGGCACTGTGCATTGCCGAGGGGCTGGAAGAAGGGGCAGTGCTCCATACTTTCGAGAAGTATGACGAGCAGGAGGACTTTACCCGGCCTTGGTTCGAGAAATCGCCTTACGCCGATAAGATACGGTTCCACGTGGGCGATGCCCTGACCATGATACCCGAAATGGGGCTGAGCGACATTGATATGGCTTTCGTGGATGCGGATAAGCGTCACTACACGGAATACTACGAAATGCTGTTGCCGCGTATGCGCCGTGGCGGTTTCATCTTAGCCGACAATACGCTGTGGTACGGCCATGTGGTGGAAGAGAATACCCGCAAGAGCGACTTGCAGACACGAGGCATAAAGGCTTTCAACGATATGTTGGCACGGGACAAGCGCGTGGAGAAAGTGATAGTGCCGGTTCGTGACGGGCTGACACTGATACGAGTAAAAGAATGATAAAATAAGGAGAATTTGAATGGATACTACAAGACAGAATAAGGTGGCTCGACTAATTCAGAAGGAACTGAGCGAGATTTTTGTTGCGGACACACGGAGGATGCACGGCGTACTGGTGAGTGTGAATGTCTGTCGCATAAGTCCCGACATGAGCATTTGCCGAGCCTATCTGAGCGTATTCCCCAGTGAGCGTGCGGAGGAAATCGTGAAAAACGTCAATGACAATCAGAAAAAAATACGTTACGAACTGGGAAACCGCATGAGACACCAGTTGCGCATCATTCCCGAACTGAAGTTCTTTGTGGATGATTCACTTGACTATGCGGAGCATATCGACGAGCTCCTGAAATAATGAACTATAAGTTCTTCATTGCCTGGCGGTATCTTTTCTCCAAGAAAGGTCATCATGCCATAAACATCATATCGGCAATTTCCGCCTGCGGAGTGGGAATCGCTACACTGACTATGGTGTGCACATTGAGTGTATTCAATGGGTTTCAAGGCTTGGTGACGGACTTATTCACGGACTTCGACCCCGAACTTTCCGTGCGGCCAGCCGAAGGACGCATCATTGCCGCAAACGCCCCCGCACTGCTGGCCCTGCGTCAGCGCAAAGACGTGGCGGTTGTCACAAACAGTCTCGAAGAGCAGGCTCTCATCGTGAGAGACGGACGCCAGACGGTGGTTACCATAAAGGGAGTAGAGGATAACTTCTCCGAACAGATGAACCTCTCCAGTCTGCTTTATCCGGTAATGGGGGAGGAAAAGCCAACACTCCATGCCGATGTGTTGGAGTTTTGTATTCCCGGCATACAACTGGCCCTGCACCTGAATCTGCGGCCCGATTACGAGCAGCCTCTGCAAGTGTATGCACCCAAACGGGGCGAACGCGTAAACGTCGCCAACCCCATGAGCAGTTTCAACAGCGACGAACTATTGAGTTCGGGATATGTGTTCCAAGTGAAACAGGCCAAATACGATGCAAACTACATCCTTACCTCCCTGCCTTTCACCCAACATCTATTTGACCGTGAGGGAAAGATTTCTCAGGTAGAACTGAAACTGAAAGAGGGTATCAACGTAAGCCGCGCCAAACGCGACATCGCGCGTCAGTTGGGCGACAAGTTCGTCGTTTATGACCGTTACGAGCAGCAGGAGGATGTTTTCCGCATCATGGCGATAGAGAAATTGATAGCCTACCTGTTCCTGACCTTTATTCTGTTCGTGGCCAGTTTCAATATCGTAGGTTCTCTTTCCATGCTCATGTTGGACAAACAGAATGACATTCAGACCCTGCGCAACCTCGGAGCCACCTCTAAAGACATAAGGAGGATATTCATCCTTGAGGGCAGCCTGATAAGTCTGTTCGGGGCCATTATGGGAATGTTGCTTGGCGTAGCTCTTTGCTGGCTTCAGCAGCAGTATGGATTTATCTCCATGGGACAGAGCGAAGGTGCCTTCATTGTGGAGAGCTATCCCGTGGTAGTCCGTGCCGAGGATGTCGTGCTTATTCTATCGACAGTTATGGTCGTCAGTGTGTTGGTCGTGTGGTATCCCATCTATCGTCAGATATCCGATGAATGTTAATCGTTAAAAACATCAGTCAAATTGATAGCTTCCCCTTTTTCCCGTCCGCTGTATGTGATGCTCAAACCGGTAGGTGCACGCTGTAATCTGGCCTGCGAGTATTGCTACTATATCGAAAAGAAGAACCTGTATGCCAACGAACCGCGCCATCTGTTGAGCGAGGAACTGTTGGAAAAATTCATTCAGGAGTACATCAACGCCCAGACCATGGACGAAGTGCTTTTCACCTGGCACGGCGGAGAAACCATGATGCGCCCGCTTTCGTTCTTCCGCAAGGCCGTGGAACTGCAACGAAAGTATGCCAACGGGAAAACCATATCCAATGCCATTCAGACGAACGGAACGCTCATCACGGAAGACTGGGCACGCTTTCTGCATGAGGAGAACTGGCTGGTCGGCGTGAGCATAGACGGCCCTCAGGAGTTTCACGATCAGTACCGCCGTACCCCCCAGGGCAAGCCCTCGTGGGTGAAGGTAAGGAAAGGTATCGACCTGCTCAACCGTTTTGCAGTGGAGTGGAACGCCATGGCCGTTGTCAATGACTTCAACGGAGACTACCCGGTGGAGTTCTACCGATTCTTTCGCGACGACCTCCAGTGCCGGTACCTCCAGTTCACGCCGATTGTGGAGCAGATGCCGGACGGAAAGCCCGCACCCTTCAACGTGCGTCCCCGTCAGTGGGGCGACTTCCTTTGCGGCGTGTTCGACGAATGGGTGGAGCACGACGACGTCGGAAAGATGTTCGTGCAGATTTTTGATGCCACGCTTTGTAACTGGGTAGGCGTAATGCCGGGCGTATGTTCCATGGCGCGCAACTGCGGCCATGCAGCCGTCATGGAGTGGAACGGCGACGTGTACGCCTGCGACCATTTTGTCTTTCCTCAGTATAAACTGGGAAACATCCGGGAGAATACATTGATGGATATGATGTACGGCCCCCGGCAGACCGCTTTCGGACGAATGAAACAGGAGGGACTCAGCGAAGACTGTCGCCAATGTCAGTGGCTTTTTGCCTGCAACGGAGAGTGCCCCAAGAATCGCATTCTACCCGACGGCCGGAACTACCTGTGCGAGGGCTACCGGCAGTTCTTCGAGCACGTTTCCCTTTGGATGGACGACATGAAAGAAAAATTGAAGAATGAAAGACTAAGTTATTAAGAATTATTACTTATATTTGTAGCCATAAACCTTAAAATACTATATACCATGGAACAAAACCAATTAAAAGCCATTGTTTCGCAGTTTGACATCAACGGAACAATCAGTGAGATTAAGCCTTTGGGCGAAGGACTCATCAACGATACTTACAAGGTGATTACGGCCGAAGCCGGGGAACCCGATTATGTTCTTCAGCGTGTGAATAACAACGTATTCCCGGATGTGGACATGGTGATGCGCAACATCGACGCCGTGACATCCCATATCCGTAAGAAACTGGAACTTGCCGGCGAGGATGACATCGAGCGCAAGGTACTCCGCTTCATTCCCGCAAAGGCCGATGGAAAGCTCTACACCTTGCTGGATGGTCAGTACTGGCGTCTGATGGTCTTCATCCCCGATGCCATTACAAAGCAGGCCGTAGACCCGGAATCCAGCCGTGATGCCGGTCGTGCTTTCGGTCGTTTCCAGGCCATGCTGGCCGACATCCCCGTGCAGTTGGGAGAGACGATAAAGGACTTCCACAACATGGAGTTCCGTTTGCAACAGTTGCGTGAGGTGGTGGCCAAAGACCCCGTGGGACGTGTGTCGGAGCCCAAAGTGCAAACCTTGTTGCAGGAAATCGACGCCCGCGCCGAGGAGATGTGCAAGGCCGAGCGCATGGGACGCGAAGGCATACTTCCCAAGCGTGTCTGCCACTGCGATACGAAAGTCAATAACATGATGTTCAACAAAGAAGGTCAGGTGCTCTGTGTCATCGACCTCGACACCGTAATGCCCAACTTCATTTTCTCCGACTATGGCGACTTCCTGCGCACGGGTGCCAACTTCGTAGCGGAAGACAATGCCGACATGACTGCCGTAGGTTTCAATATGGAGATTTTCAAGGCATTCACCGAAGGTTATTTAGAGAGCGCACGCTCGTTCCTGCTCCCCGTGGAAGTGGAGAACCTGCCTTACGCCGCTGCTCTCTTCCCCTATATGCAATGTGTACGCTTCCTGTGGGACTACCTCTCGGGTGACAAATACTGGAAGTGTCAGTACCTTGAGCACAACTTCGTGCGGGCCAACAATCAGTTCCACCTCCTGAAGAGCATCGAGAGCAACTATCCGAAGATGGAGACCTTCATCGGGGAATGTCTTGCAAAATAATGTAAAACGAATAAAAAGGTTGTAAGTATCAAACTTTATACCTAACTTTGTAGCGCATCTCTAACCGGATGCGCTTTTTTATAGCTCAATCGCCTCTGAATCACCACCTCGGAAATGAAACGAGCTATGTACAATATCCGTGAGTACACGCTATATAGTGTGGACTTTCACATCGGATATTGTGGTTTGTGGTGAACCAAGAGGCGTATGGCGAAAGTCTGCGCTTTTGTTATTTATAACGTCAGTGCAATTCGCCGGGCTAACAAGAGTAAACCTAAAAATATGGCAATATTGCAACAACCTAATAAATAACAATTATGAAAAAAAGTATTCGATGCGCGCTCTCCGCATTACAAATGAGAAAAGTTTTTATTGTGTTAGCACTGCTGACCATGTGCTTATCCTATTCGTCATGCAGCAGTGATGACGAGGAAGCAAAATTTGACTACCCGATGGAGACTGTCTATGGTACGTGGCATATGACCGAGGCTCAGATAAGCGGAGTGGTATGGACAGATGTTACAGACTGGAATATGTTCATCACGTTCAATCCGGACGGTTCTTACACCATCAATGACGTTGCGGGTAAAGTCTACGGAACATACAAGGCATCGGGGAAAACAATAATCGTATACGTAGATAAGAAAGAATATCAGCGATACGTCATTAAGTCCATTACCGGCAATCACATGGATGGTACAATGATAGATAACGGCACCTCCATGAATATCAAGGCCATAAAGAAGTAACATCACACTCAGTTGATGACTACGGAGAACATCGGGAATATGCACATTATTCCCGATGTTTTTATTACCCCTGCATGCCCCCGCAGAACGACAACGGATGTAGGCCTGCATATCGTCGCGGCTCCGTCCCGCTATGGACGGGTCTCCATCCTTACTATGGACGAGCCTTGGTCCCGCTATGGATGAGGCTCCGTCCTCCTATAGGTGCGCGCACGTACACGCGAAAGCACGCGAATCGTGAATAGCTTTCGTAACTTCTGCTCAACGCAATTTCTTATCATTAACCACTTCTTATTAGATTTTTATTTGTAATTTTGTCGGCATTATATAAATAGGAATGAAATTTATAATTTAAGAGAGTTATGAAAAGACTTTTTACTTTTTTGACAGCGATGGTGCTGATGGTAAGCACAGCTATCGCACAAGTGCCTGACACACCGGAACGTTCTACGGCAATCGGGCTCAGAGGGAGAAACATCAAAACGGTCAATAACATGCGCCTGCAGCAGCGGCACGACCAAAGACCCGTGAAGAACGTCATGCCTTTGGCTGCTGAGGAAGAGGCAATTACCGTTCCTTTCACCCATACACTCGGTAAGAACGAGAGTAAGACGAATACGGCGCTTTACTCTTTTGTGGATGCCAACAATGACGGAAAGTCTTGGAAAATCGGTGGATTCACGGGATATTCCGTGTGCATGAAACCTGACTCTGTCGATATTGATAAAATGGACGACTGGCTTATGTCGCCGGGCATCAAACTGGAAGCCGGCAAGACATATACCATCAGCTTCGAGATGAGATATATTCTTTCGGCAGGAAAAAAGGAGGTGCTGGATGTGCACATCGGTACGGCCAAAGAGGTAGCCGCAATGGGCGAAACTCCGCTGTTCACCGCTACCGCCACAAGCAAGGATTTTGATGTAAAGACAGGAACGCTGACAGTGGAGACAGACGGTGTCTACTACATCGGTTTCCATGCCGTAAGTCTGAAAGAGGAATCGGGTAATATGGGCTTATGCAATTTCAGCATGACGGCCGAATCGCCTGAAATTGAGAAGATAGACCCGCCGGCAGCCGGCGTAGTGGAGTACGAGGTATTTCCTCAAGGGCAACTCAAGGCACACGTGAAATACACTGCTCCAACGAAGACTGTCACCGGTGCAGACCTTACCAAGATAGATAAGGTGCTGATTGTAAACCGCTGGTATGAGAAGTTTGAGTACATGGATGTAGCTCCCGGACAGGTGATTGAGCTTGATGTAGACCTCTTTAGCGGCAAAGCAAATAACCGCATACAGGCAACTGCCTATCTGCTCAACTCACAGGGTGAGTATGTTGCGGGTGAAGAGGTGCTCGTTACGGATATTATGGCAGGATATGACTATCCTCAGTCTCCGCAGAATGTGAAGGCCGTGGTGAGTGCGGACCGCAAGACCGTGACGCTGACCTGGGATGCTGTAGGTGAAGTTGGCGAGGATGGCGGCTATGTTCCTGCCGATAAACTGAAGTATTACATCTTCGATGCTTTCGGCTCATATTACGATCCGGCCATCGCTGAGACGGAGGAGACCTCATACGTATTCGATTACTCGGCCCTGACGGAGCAGGACTTCTTCGCCTATCAGGTCACGGCGTCATACGTAGACCCCGACGGTTACGATATGTCTTCACTGGCCACCAATTCAAATATCATCACCGCAGGGCCCGCCTTCGAGCTACCGTTTAAGGAGAGTTTCTCGGACGCGCGCTTCCAGCATGTATGGGTTTACAACCCTGAGTCGAGCAGCAGCGTCATGGCCGGCACCGTAGAGGACAATTATCTGCAAACGAATGCCGATGACCCGGATGCTGAACCTGAGTATATCAATTCTCAGGACGGCGACAACGGATTCTTCTATTTCATGCCGGTGAACAAGGACGACATGCTCGGAATGTGCTCACAGGCCGTGGCTCTGCCTCAGACTGCGAACCCGCTGGCCCTCGATTTCTATGCACAGGGTAAGGGTAGCGTGATAGATGTAATCGTGACTGCCCCGGGTGCGGAGCCTACGGTTGAACGCACAATCGACTTCAAACAGGAACCGACCGACGGCTGGACACTCTTCTCAACAGACATTTCCAAATACGCCGGGCAGTGCATCGAGTTTGAGATACGCTTCCGCGCCATACATAATGATGATGAGTACACATGGAGCGTGCCGTTCGACAATATCCGCATTCATCAGGTTGTGGACAACGATTTGGCTATCGGAAAGTTTGCAGTGCCGGCAGTAGTTGAGACCGCAAAGGATGTGAACATCACTGTTGAGGTGGTGAATCAGGGTACCGCTACGCCGGAAGGAGCTTCTGTTGAGCTTTACCGCAACGGAGAGAAGATAGACACAAAGGCGGTCGAAGCATTCAGCAACAATCGTGTTGCGGTTGAGTTTGTGGATTATATCGGTCTCGATGCCGCTGATGAGTTAGCGTATAAGGCAGTGGTGGTGAACGAGGGAGACGAGCTTCCCGCCGACAACGAGGTTATGACCACGGCGACAGTGAAATTCCCTCTTCAGCCTACAGTAGAGGAGCTTGCAGGAACAAGCGAGAACGGCGAGGTGACGCTTACGTGGCAGCCCGTCACTCTCGGCGACCTTACGCCTCAGACTGTAACCGAAGACTTTGACAATCCGGAATATGAGATGTTCAACTATACCGGCATAGGAGGGTTCAAGTTCATTGATATGGACGAAGGAAAGAACTACACTTTCCTGAAGGATGAAAAGAATCCATACCGCACCATGCCGATGGCTTTCCAACTATGGGATCCGATACAGGCCGGCGTTCCCGATTCGTACCTTCTCGACTGCCCGACGCATAGCGGCAATGCCATGCTCGTGGCATGGAGTACAAACGGGCAGAATTCCAATCTCTTGATTTCGCCGGAACTCTCAGGCGAGGCCCAGACTATCACGTTCTATGCCAAGGGCTTCACAACAGCCTATCCTGAGTCTTTCACCATTTACGGCTCAAAAACGGGTGACGCAGTGGAGGACTTCAGCAAAACCTATGTGACAGTGACAGGCCAGTTTGGAGAAAACAACACTTTGCCTGAGGTATGGACGGAGTATAAGGTGACAGTTGAGGAGGGTGTGAAGTATATAGCTATCCTTCATGATTCTTACGACACATACGCGCTGTTCCTTGACGACTTCACATATACCGCGGCTCCTCTGATACCGGCAGATACCAAACTCATAGGCTACAACGTGTATCGTGACGGTGTGAAGGTGAACGCAGAGCCTGTAACAGAGGCAATGTATGTGGACCAACCCACGGAAGAGCCCGGAGAATACACATTCAGCTATCGTGTAAGTGCAGTGTATAACAACGCAGAGTCGCGCCACTGCAAGGCCGTTAGCGTACCCGTAAGCATCATTGAGACAGCCATATCCGATGTAACTTCAAACGGTTCGGAAGCTCCGGCAACATATTTCTCTATTGATGGCAGAGCTGTAAGCGCTCCAAAGTCGGGTATATATATCCGCCGTCAGGGTACGAAAGTGAGCAAAATACACGTTGCGAAATAAATATAGAGCAACAAATACATGAAAACCACCCTTGCGGCATTGCTGCAAGGGTGGTTTTGGTATAACAGGCATAAGCGTTACGCTTCTTATTGAAATCTTTGGACTTCTAAAATAAAAGCAATCATTTTCAATAATTTGCTTTTTTACAAATAAAGTCCTATCTTTGTGATAATTTTTCAATCCTTACATTTTACAAGACTACAACCGACTATGAAAAAGAGAATCCTCATGAGCTTGATAGCAAGCGTACTTGTCGCGTGGGCCTACGCACAACCCCGTTCATGGACCGCCGACAACGGAAACGGCACGTTCACCAACCCCCTTATCTATGACGAATTTTCAGATCCCGATATCCTGCGTGTCGGCGACGATTACTATCTGGCCGGAACCACCATGCACACGGTGCCGGGACTGGTCATTCTGCACAGCCGCGACCTCGTGAACTGGGAAAACATATCCTACTGCTTCGACCGCTTTGACTTCGACAATGAGGCTTTCTCACTGAAAAACCACAAGGAAATCTACGGACAAGGCATCTGGGCGCCCTGCATCCGATACGCCAACGGCACGTTCTACGTATTCTCAAACGTCAATGGCAAGGGCCTGCAGTGCTATACGGCCAATGATATACGCGGGCCGTGGGAGCACCACAACATGAAGGGAACAATCTACGACCTCAGTGTGCTTTTCGACGATGACGGGAAAATCTATGCCATACACGGATACGGCGAAGTGAAATGTACCGAGCTGAAGCCTGACATGAGCGGGCCCATCGAAGAGACGGAGCGCACCATCATTCCCGAAGGTAACGCCGTCGGCGAAGGTCACCACATGTATAAGATAGACGGTATGTACTACCTCGTCAGCACTGATTATAAGCCCAACGGACGTACATTGTGCTCCCGCTCGAAGAGCATCTGGGGCCCCTATGAGACCATTACCATAACGGCCGACGAGACCTTTGGTTACCATCCGGCACCCATGACGCAGGTTCCCGGAAATCAAAAGTACCGCATCGGAGAGGACGGCACGAAGTTTGGCATCCTTCCGGCCGACTACAACGCCACAGCTTGCACCAACATACACCAAGGCGGCATCGTACAAGACCAGAGCGGACAGTGGTGGGCCTTGCTGATGATGGATTTCCATTCCATTGGACGAACCGTCACCCTTGCTCCCATCACATGGAAAGAGGGATGGCCCATGCTGGGACTGGAAGGAAATCTCGGACGTGCCCCGCGCACATGGTTCAAGCCGCAGATTCCGTCGGCAGCATCCCTGCCTGCTACGACTCCCTACGAGCGTAATGAAAACTTCGACGGAAAGAAACTGGGCCGCGTATGGCAATGGAATCACAACCCCGACGAAAAGAAATGGAGCCTGAGAAAGGGACGTCTGCGCCTGACCGCCATGCCTGCCGAACAACTGATGTGGGCCCGCAACAGCCTCACCCAGCGCGTCATTGGCCCTACATCGGTCACCACCGTAGAACTTTACACACAAGGAATGAAGGACGGCGATGTGGCCGGACTGGGTAACATCAACATTCCCTGTTCGTGGATAGGTATCGTGAAAGAGGGCAAGACGCTCACACTGCGTTGCTTCGAGCAACTGACAAACGACACCGTAGACGTGGCTCTTACAGCCCCCGCCGATGCCCGTAAGACCGACATATCGCGCGTTTTCCTTCGCTTTGTGGGCAACTTCGACAAAGACCAAGGACACTATGAATACTCCACCGACGGAGTGAATTTTACGCAGGTGGGCCGCGAAATGACGCTGTCGTACCAGCTTATCACGTTCCAAGGTTCCCGCCTCGCACTTTTCGCTTTCAACCACAAAGGTTCGGAGGGTGGCTATGCAGAATTTGACAACTTCACCGTTCTGGAACCCAAGGCCGACCGTTCGGGTAACATTCCTTACGGCAAAACGTTCCGCATCATTAACGTAGCCACGGAACGCATGGCCGAAGCTACACCGCACGGCGTGCTCTACGACACCACACGCGACTCCAAGCTGACACACTTCCGCATCATCGACCGCGGACAGGGAAAAGTGCTGTTGCAATGTGAGGATGGACGCTACCTGATGTGCTCCGGATTCGGTATCGCCGGCGACGTGCGCATGACTACGGACATCGAGCAGGCTGAAGAGTTCCTGTGGCAGGACTACCTCGACCACGAATTTATGCTGCTTTCACTGCGTAACCACCGTTACGTCGGAAAGAGTCCGACCACCGGCAGTCCCTATTCGATGGACTTTACCGGAGCAGACCCCGCCCGCCGCAACGGATCCGTATTGCGATGGGAAGAATAAGAGCGAACGGCCGGAAATACTTTCATCATACAATAAACACAAACGAACATGTCTGCAAACAACTCCATCATAGGATTAAAGATACAAAGAATCCGAGAAGCTAAAGATATCTCCATCGAAGAAGTGGCGGAACGAAGCGGTCTGTCTGTCGAGCAGATTCAGAACATCGAAAACAACCAGAACCTGCCGTCACTAGGGCCACTTATCAAGATAGCACGCGCACTGGGCGTCCGCTTGGGCACATTCCTCGATGACAGCGACGCACTGGGTCCTGTGGTCTGCCGGGCTGCTGAACGCGAACAAAGTTCGTGCATCAGTTTCTCGAACGATGCCACCGACGCACGCAAACACATGGAGTATCATCCTCTAGCCACACACAAAGCCGGACGGCACATGGAACCTTTCATCGTTGAAATCAATTCATGCAACGAAACCGACTTCCGCCTTTCGGCACACGAAGGCGAGGAGTTCATCTATGTGATGGAAGGAGAGATAGAAGTGGAATACGGCAAGCAGAAGTACATCCTGCAACAGGGTGACAGCATTTTCTATGATTCGATTGTAAAACACCATGTGCATGGCGTTGAAGGCAAAAAGGCTCGAATTTTGGCCGTGGTGTATATCCCGTTCTGACAAGGAAACAACAGAAACCGAAGATGGAAAAACAATTATCTGAACGCACCCTCGGCCAATGGCTTGAACACTGGGCTGAGACAACACCCGACCGCGAATACATCGTCTATTCCGACCGCGACCTTCGCTTCACGTGGAAGAAGTTCAACGAGCGCGTGGATAATCTGGCCAAGGGACTCATATCCATAGGAGTACGAAAGGGCAGTAACGTAGGTATCTGGGCCACCAACGTACCCGACTGGCTCACTTTTCTCTACGCCACGGCAAAGATAGGAGCCGTGCTGGTCACCGTAAATACTAACTACAAGCAGCACGAACTGGAATTTCTGTGTGAGGATTCGGACATGCACACGCTGTGCATCACCAACGGCACATGGGAATGCGACTACGTGGACATGACTTACAAGATGTTGCCCGAGTTGCGCCAGTGCGAACGCGGCCGTCTCGAGAGCAAGCGGTTCCCGCACATGAAGAACGTCGTGTACATTGGTATGGAAAAATACCGCGGCATGTTCAATACGGCCGAACTGCTGCTATTGGGGCAGAACGTTGAAGACGAGGAACTGGCGAAGATGAAGCGGGAAGTGTCATGCCACGATGTAGTGAACATGCAATACACATCAGGCACAACAGGTTTTCCGAAAGGCGTGATGCTTACGCATTACAACATAGCCAACAACGGATTCTTCACCGGCGAGAATATGAATTTCACGCAGGACGACAAACTCTGCGTCTGTGTTCCTCTCTTCCACTGTTTCGGCGTTGTGCTGGCCACGATGAATTGCCTCACCCACGGTTGCACGCAGGTGATGGTGGAAAAGTTCGACCCGCTGGTCGTATTGGCCTCCGTACACAAAGAACGTTGCACGGCACTCTACGGCGTGCCGACAATGTTCATTGCCGAACTCAACCACCCCATGTTCTCCATGTTCGATATGTCGAGCCTGCGCACGGGCATCATGGCCGGCAGTCTGTGTCCCGTAGAACTGATGAAGCAGGTCTCGGAAAAGATGTTCATGACCATAACTTCCGTTTACGGACTCACCGAATCGTCGCCGGGCATGACGCAAAGTTGTCTCACGGACACTTTCGAGCAGCGTTGCACCACCGTGGGACGCGATTTTCCTTTCGTAGAAGTGAAAGTGCTTGATCCGGAAACCGGCGAGGAATGTCCCGTAGGTGTACAGGGTGAAATGTGCTGTCGGGGATTCAACGTCATGAAAGGCTATTACAAGAATCCAAAAGCCACGGCAGAAGTCATCGACGAACAGGGATTCCTGCATTCCGGCGACCTGGGCGTGAAGGACGAACAAGGATATTACCGCATCACGGGTCGCATCAAGGACATGATTATCCGAGGTGGTGAAAACATCTATCCGCGCGAAATAGAGGAGTTCCTCTACCACATGCCGGGCATCAGCGACGTACAGGTAGCTGCCGTGCCCTCGAAGAAGTACGGCGAAGAAGTGGGAGCCTTCATTATCCTTAAAGAAGGTGCAAAAATGGAAACCGAAGATGTGCGCGACTTTTGCCGGGGAAAGATTGCCCGTTACAAAATTCCCAAGTACGTCTTCTTCGTAGACCGGTTCCCGCTTACCGGCTCAGGAAAAATTCAGAAATTCAAGCTCAAGGAAATGAGCCTTGAGCTTTGCAAGCAGCAAGGTATAGAAGTCATTTAACAGTCCCGTCGTCGTCGGGACTTGGTTCCGCTATGGACGAAGCCTTGTCCCGCTATGGACGGAGGCCCATCCTGCTATGGACGGAGGCTCGTCCTCCTATACGTGTGCGCCCGTGCGTGCGCATACGCGTTCCTTAAATATATAAAAGAGTATTATATTTGAGCAGATTGTGCATTAGAAACTTTGGATAATTAAAATATAAATTAAATTCTACATCACCAACCTTAGTTTCAGATTTTTTTTTATACCTTTGTAGCACTGATTGGAGGCTCCACATCAAGGAGAATAGCCAGTCAGCCAAGAGAAGGCATATTGGCTTTATCCGTTTTCGCTCGAAGTCTGGAAAACTATCAAGCAACTTAAAACAATGGATAGAGAAGTGTGCCATCCGTGGTGTATTGTATATTTATGACGCAGCCCCAAAACTGTGTTTTAGTATATCGTACACAGGATGGGGCAGATTTCTTTCATTCGTTTTAAAGGTTTTTCCAGACACCTGAGCTGAGGATGTTGCAGTATGACGCTCCATCCTTCTTTTGTATATATAGGTTTAACAGCCGTGATTGTGGGGCGTGTCGGCAGAAATAGTTTTAAGTAAAGCCTATGGTATTTTAAAAGAAAAAGCAAAGGAAATAGAAAATCTAAATTCAAAATCTATTAAAAGTTGAACATAAAACAAAGTTGTATATGCCTATTTGGAGAATAACTGTCACAACGACACGATGTTCCTGTGGCCAAAGAATTGATAAGGGGCTTTCCGTAGACATTCAGACTTTTTCTTATGCCAATCCCATTTACAACGCTCAAGATATTATAGCAAATGCGTTTTTGGCAAAGGGAGTGGATATAAAAAAGATGAATGCCTTAAATGCCTCATGCCTTAAAGCAACAAGAATCGGATAATTATGAATGTAGTAGATATTATACACCCGGAGGATGCAAAAGCATTAAAGGCCTTAAAAGCTGTTCCCGGTATGTCGCTCCTTATGGAGAAGATATTTCAATATGGCTTTGACGAATTATCATGGAGTGAGAATGTTACAACAAACCTCCGGCTATCAGAACGTCAAATGCCTGACATATATAATCGTTTGCCACCTATTTGCAAGCGGCTTGGCATCCCTGTACCTGAATTGTATGTACAGATGTCCCCCATTGTGAATGCTTGGACTTCTGGACACAACAGACCATACATCATTCTCACTCTTGGTCTGATAAAAAGAGTAAAAGGAGAAGAACTCGATGCTGTTCTTGCACACGAATGTGGTCATATTATTTGTGAACACGTCATCTACCAAACCTTTGCCAATGCGGTATTCTCTTTTGGCGAATCTTTCACCGGCTCTGTAGCGGGAATTTTTGGTAATGCCGCCATAAAGCCAATCAAACAAGCCTTGATTTCATGGTGTCGTGCGTCAGAGTTATCAGCCGACAGAATAGCCTGCCTTATTGTATCTGCGGAAACTTTAGGTAGAGTATTAGCAAGAATCAACTTAATACCAAAATACATCATTGAAGAAATGGATATCAATGAGTGGGCACAACAAGGAAAAGAGTTTGAGGCATTAAAAGATGGTTCGACATGGAATAAAATCGTTCGCTGGATTTCGAATGAAGATACAGATCACCCATATATGCCGGTACGTGTTTACGAAGCTCTTAAATGGGAAAAGTCAAAAAATTGCATCAATTTCAAAGCAGGCAATTCAAGCCTAATTATAGAACCTAAAGAACAAGTAATGTCATCCATAACTGATAATATATTGTGTAAAACAGAAAGTGTAACCAAAAATATCAATTCATTAACCAATAGCATATCTATAGAATCAACTCTCTTAAAAATAGGTATTCACAAGAAAAAGAAATAAATATGGAAAAGATAATCGAAAAATGTTCCGTATGCGGAAATTACACAGAGGGAACTCCTACATATTCTAATGATCGAAAATTCGTACAAAAAGGGACATCGGCAATTACAACAAAAATTGTAGGAGCAATAATTGGGGCTATAATTGGCTTTCTATTTGGTGGGATTGGGAGTATACCGGGAATGATTATTGGTATAATAGTCGCTACATTTATTAGTCCAAAGGTAACCGAGGAAATTGACAAAACCCTTTACAAAACTACAACATATACATTCACTTGTCTTGGATGTGGTAAAACGTGGTACAAAATCATCAAAAACGGTACAAATATATGCGTACCGGATCATATCTTGCAAAAAGAAAAGGATGAGACTGTTGCAAAATATAACAAAAAAGCATCAAAACATGTTCGAAGACTAATTGTGGCATGTCTTATATTTGTAGTTGGTCTTATCATATTTATAAATTGCGATCATAGTTACACAGAAACTTTTTGGGGTATTAAAGAATATTCTAATACATATTTGTTCTCATTATTTTTCATGGAAATATCTTTCCCTGGTATCGTGTATGAGCTTATTAAATATTTCTCAAACAAAAATAAAGCAAATAAGTATCAGCAAATGTCTCTATCTGATTTTGTAAAGAATAAGAAATTATAACTTTCCGGAACGCCGTAGAGAACGGAGGAAAAAACTGAGGCGGAAGTTCTATTGTCGAATCCACACAATAGAGCTTCCGCCTCTTATCTGCAAGACCCTTGCCGGGGAAGGCGATGAATCACTTTAACGCATATTCTACGGTATTTACCACGCGGATGCGCTTGATGTAGGGCGTGTTTCTGTCGCGGTCGTCGATGCTGAACTGGCCTTGTTGTGCAGTGATTACTCCATCCAACCGGGCATCGGCATCGCGCGCAAACTGCTCTGCCGTAGTCTTCGCATTCTTCATGGCCTCTTCCACCATTTCCTGCTTTATGTCATTAAGACCCGTATATTCGTAGCGTACACTGTTATCGCCATACTCTTCACTTACCAGTGCAATGCCCTGCTTCATCAGTTCCGACTGACGGCGCATCAGGCGGCGCACCTTGTCTATATCCGTGGAAGTGACTATGATGACACATTCGGCCTTGTAACGATAGTTCATGATTTCATTACCGTAATTGTCAGCCTGGCGGTCACGGATAGTTGGCGGATTCACACTTATTTCGTCATTCCCCAGTCCTTCCGCTTTCAGAAAACTCACTACTTTTTGATTCTTCTGTTCTATGAGCTCATACATGGCCGAAGGGTCGTTACCCAATTCCTTGTAAATGAGCGGCCACGTTACTTTGTTGGCTAAGACTTCACGTTCTGACAGTCCTTTTACAGTCACCTTTCTGTCGAGTGTCTTAAAACGCACGATGCCACTCCTGATGCTGATTCCCATGCAGCACATACCCAATGCCACAATGAGAGCTGCTATCAACAAATTGTTTCCTTTGTACATACTCATAAAATTATAGTTTATAAATGAAACATTAAAGCGGGTAGTCCTCAAAGTCATAAAGCACGGTGCTGAGGTAGCGCTCACCCGTGTCGGGAAGCAATACGACCACACGCTTGCCTGCATTTTCCGGACGACGGGCCACCTCAGCGGCAGCAAATACAGCCGCTCCGGCAGAGATACCTACTAAAAGGCCCTCCTGTTGTGCCAACTGACGACTCGTCAAAATAGCATCGTCATTCTCCACGCAAACCACTTCATCCACGACATTTGCATTGTACGTCTCAGGTACAAACCCGGCACCTATGCCCTGAATCTTATGTGCTCCGGGTTGGCCGCCACTCAACACAGGCGACGCTTTAGGTTCCACGGCCACAATCCGAATATCGGGATTTAGTTCTTTCAGTTTCCGTCCCACACCGGATACCGTACCACCGGTACCCACACCGGCCACAAAAATATCCACCTTTCCATCGCTCTGCTCCCAAATTTCCTCACCCGTTGTGTTATAGTGACGGGCGGGATTGGCGGGATTGGCAAACTGTTGCAGAATGACACTTCCGGGCGTGGCATCACGCAAAGCCTCGGCTTCGCGAATGGCTCCCTTCATGCCGTCCTTACCGGGCGTAAGACGAACTTCGGCACCGTAAGCCTTCACTAATTTGCGACGCTCTACGCTCATGGTGTCGGGCATCGTAAGTATAAGATGATAACCTTTCACAGCCGACACCAATGCCAAGCCCACGCCTGTGTTTCCACTGGTAGGTTCTATAATTGTGGCACCGGGCTTCAGTATTCCGCAATTCTCGGCATCCTCTATCATGGCCAATGCAATGCGATCCTTCACGCTGCCGCCCGGATTGAAAAACTCCACCTTAGCCACAACGGGTGTATTCAGACCTTTAGTCTCAGAATACTTATTCAATTCAACCAAAGGCGTATTGCCTATGAGTTCTGTCAGTTTTTTTGCAATTTTTTCCATAGTAATACTTATTTATTTATGTCAATGACTTCTGCTTTTGTAAGCAGCTTCTTTACTTTCACTATCTCATCGTGACTACCGGCCAGCCACAACCTGTCGCCGTGAGTTATCTGGTAATCGGCATTGCACGCAAGGACGTTGCCTTCCTCGTTTTCCACGCCAACCACCATACAGTGATACTTATCGCGAATACCGCTGTCTTTGATAAGAGTACCTTCGAACAATGTATTCTCCTTTACCTCTATACATACAAGTTCCATCTTGTCGCCTTCGTTCTGAGCGACATTCTGTACTTCGGTGTTCATGCGCTGACTGAACTTTTCTATACTCCGGTCATTGCCCACTACCTCCAGTACATCATGCGGAAACAGCATATTGGAACCTCCGGGGATATTTATGTGATGATGATTCCGCACAATGGCGGCCACATGTACCCCAGTCTTATCTCCGATATGCAACTGAGCCAGTGTTTTTCCCACCCATGTAGAACCTTCGGGCAAGGTGAGCCGGGCTATGTGCAAATCTTTTCCTCTGAGCTGTCGGGCGTAGGCAGGCCCATTATTTTCGCGACGCGTCAGATTCTCCACAAACGTACTCTCCATATTCATACTTATCTTTCTAATCCATCTGCTGCGCATCATCAGCAACACGATGCCTACGGCTGCCAGAATATGGAAATACCAGCGGAAAGGCGACAGAAAATTGAGCACGTAATATACCACCGCCGTGGCAAAAACAAATCGCAAAGCTACGGTAAGATTTATCAATATCGCATACATCCGGCTCTGACTTCTCAGTTCGTTAGCCAATTCCGATGTATTATTCTTCATGATAATGGGTCGCAACAGAGGAGCCAGCAAAAGCAATACCAACACACCACACACGGCATTACCCAGCCAATGATCGAAAAAGTGCCGGCAGACCAACAGCAGCGAAACAAACAGCAACGAAATGACAGCGACGGACAACACACCGTATACCGTGGTCTGTAAAAGCATCTTCTTTATAAAAGCCGTAAAGGAAGCATGGGAAGCAATAAAAGACGTTATTTTCCCATCCTTAACTTTTTTGCTCTGCGGTTTATCTTTTTTGTTTTGCTTTTTCTGCTCCTTACTGTTTATATATCCCGCCAACTTTATCATGTATGGCGTAAGGAACGTTGTAATGATACTTGTAGTCACTACAATGGGCATAAGCATGCCATCAGTCACTTTCAAGGATTCCCCAAGAGCGGCAATGATAAACGAAAACTCACCTATCTGTGCCATGGAAAAACCGCTCATCAGTGCATCGCTGCGTGATGAGCCGGACAATAGATAACCCATCGTGCCAAATACTGCCTGTCCAAACAAAATAGAAACAACCAGTATCAATATCGGCAACCAGTAGGCAACCAAGTCCGCAGGCGAAACCATCATGCCGACAGAAACGAAAAAGATGGCTCCAAATAAGTCTTTTATCGATGAAATGGCCGAATCTATCCGCTCCGCTTCTAACGTTTCCGCCAAAATACTTCCCATGACGAAGGCTCCCAAAGCTGAACTATAACCCACTTTATCGGCCAATACGACCATTAGAAAACATAGACCTATGGAAACAATTACAAGGGTCTCCTTATTGATGAACGAACGGTTGCGGTGTAAGAATGTAGGTATAATCCACATTCCCACCAAAAACCACACCAACAGGAAGAAGAGAAGTTTGAGAAGGGAAAATATCAATTCCGAGCCTTCAAACTTATTACTTATCGCCACAGCGGAAAGGATGACCATGATGACAATACCCAGAATATCTTCCAAGATGAGCACCGTCATTACCTTTCCGGCAAAATGACGGGTCATCAGTCCCAAATCATTAAATGCCTTATAGATGATGGTCGTACTGGACACAGCAAGCATACCGCCGAGAAAAACACAATTGATGAACGACCAATTCAGCAGATAACCCGCTCCACAACCGATGCAGAACATGGCAGCCATGGAAAAACAGGCCGCTATGATGGGTGAAAGTCCGCCCTTAATAATCTTCTTGAAAGAAAACTCCAATCCCAAGGAGAACATAAGGAAGATAACACCTATCTCGCTCCATACCTCTATGGTTTTACTTTCCGCCACACTCGGCATATACGGCATATACGGCCCAGCCAGGAAACCGGCCAGAATATAACCCAACACCAAAGGCTGACGCAATCGCTTAAAAATAATAGTGGTGATACCGGCCACAATCAATATCAGGGCCAGGTCACTTACAAGTTGAGGCAGTTCCGACACGTTTATACTATTATAAGGTAATAAATAGAATCAAAAATTAAAGTCCCAGCCGTTCCGAAATCTCCAGCATGCGGTGAATGGGTCGTATGGCTTTCTCGGCCACCTCTTTATCCACTTCCACCTCCGGCCATTCGTAACGGAGACAGTTATACAGTTTCTCCAGCGTTATCAACTTCATGTAATTACATTCGTTGCAGGCGCAGGTGGAATCGTTCGGCGGCGCGGGAATGAAAATCTTTTCCGGACAACGTTTCCGCATCTCATGCAGAATGCCGCTCTCCGTAGCTACGATGAACTCTGTAGCTTCGTCCGAAATGGCATACTTCAGCAAGGCAGCGGTACTGCCCACTTTGTCGGCCACCTTCACCAGCGGCCCCTTGCACTCGGGATGAACAAGAATTTTAGCCTGCGGATGTTCTTTTTTCAACGCCAGTATCTTCTCTAATGAGAATTTCTCATGCACGTGGCACGCTCCGTTCCAAAGCAACATATTCCGTCCCGTCACGGCATTGATATATCCGCCCAAATTCTGATCGGGGCCAAATATGATTTTCTCTTCCTTGGGGAACGATTCCACAATCTGACGCGCATTTCCCGAAGTCACCACCACATCGGTCACCGCCTTCGTGGCCGCAGTAGTATTCACATAACTGATAACGGTATGTCCCGGATGAGCCTTTACAAATTCCTCGAACGCCCCGGCTTCGCAGCTCTCGGCCAGCGAACAGGTTGCATTTAGGTCGGGCACTAATACTTTTTTATCCGGACACAGTATTTTGCTCGTCTCACCCATGAAATGCACACCGCACATGACAATGATGTCCGCCGTGGTCTGAGCGGCTTTTTGTGCCAAAGCCAGCGAGTCTCCCACAAAGTCGGCCAAATCCTGAATTTCACCGCTCACGTAGTAGTGTGCCATGATGACGGCGTTTTTCTCTTTCGCCAACCGGCGTATTTCGGCTTTCAGGTCCGTACTTTTGGAAACGGGTTCGCAGACGTATCCCTTTTCCGTCCATGTTTGTTTAGGCTGAGTTCTCAACATCTTATTATTATATTTGCAAGTTTTATTAAAAGAAAGATTTTATTTGATGATGATGATAGCTTGTGAATAATGTAGATAAAAAAACTACGTATTATTTGGTTATGAAGTTATTGTCTTGTAGGAGTTGATTTATTGATTAGTTATTTACAATCCTTTTTACACCGTATGCTTTTATGTATGAGATAAGTATTAAAGATATTTCCATACTTATGAACACCTATTCATAACTGCAAAGTTAAGAATTATTTTCGTTCGTGAATAGGATAAACTGCAAAAATACTGTTAATAAATGTTGATAATTTTTCTCTTTTGTCGATAATTCTCCGTTCGTGATTCTTATTTCACAATTATTAGTTACTTTTGCACCTACTTATCAACACTCCATGTTAATAACTACAGATGCGTAAATTAAGAATAACGGAAATGCAGCGTCTTTCCGTAGAGGAATACAGAAGTAGCGGAAAAACTCCTTTGGTGGTTGTACTGGATAACGTGCGGAGCCTCTACAACGTAGGTTCGGTATTTCGCACAGCCGATGCCTTTCGGTTGGAAGGAATATATCTGTGTGGAATCACGGCCCGGCCACCCCATACCGAAATTCACAAGACAGCCCTCGGAGCCGAGGACTCGGTAAGTTGGGAATACTTCGAGCGGACGGAAGACTGCGTGGAGCGTCTGAAATCGGAGGGCTACACCGTTTTTGCCATTGAGCAGTGTGAGGGAAGCACAATGCTTGGTGAAATCCGGAATCTGCTTTCGAATACGTCAGGAAACCGAAAGTACGCTATCGTACTTGGTAACGAGGTAAAAGGAGTAGGGCAGCAGGTAGTGGATATGTGCGACGGCTGTCTGGAAATTCCCCAGTTCGGCACCAAACATTCCATGAATGTATCGGTGACGGCGGGCATCGTCATCTGGGAATTTTCTACAGTATGCCGGCCTCCACTTGACGCACCACACGCTCTATGAGTTTGTCGTCTCCCTCTGGGTCATACTCTTTCTTGAGACTGGCTTTGAAAGTCCATGCAAATACCTGATAAAAAGTAGCTCTCGTTGGCCCCAGAAAGGCTTTCACCACTTCGTAGCCGGACTGGTTGCATTCCCTGTCCACTAATTTGATGAGCAGTTTTCCCTGAGAGTACGTCAGTTTCTTCATCTCCGGTTTGTAGGTCTTCATGATGTCCTTTTCCACCGTCTTGATGTGTTCCGCTTTCGCTTTCTTATCCGGCAACCGCTCCATCACCTCATACGTTTCCTTAATCATAGCATTAGCCTGCTGTGCCAGCGGAAGCACTTTCTTCACGTTATACACCAGTCGGTTGAATCTCTGTTGTTCCTTTTGATTTCTGAAGCGCAAGGGCTTATAGACAGGCATTTCGGGCATGAGGACGGTCCAGATGTTCTCACCTTCGTAGACATAATTTTTTCCGGCCCAGTACCAAGTCTGATTGCGGGCACTCTTAAATTCCGTCTCTCCAAAATCCTCTACCTCTATGCCCGCATCTTCCTCAATCTGCACCTTGCTCGTCGTCTTGCCCATCTGTGCATGACAGACAGGGACGAAAAACAAACTTAATAGTATGCCCGATACTCTTTTCACGGAAGCAAAGTTACATATTATTTTCTTTAATGCGCACATCGGTGACATCTTTTAAGAAAGATTAAAGTTTCGTGTTTCCGTCCCCTATAGGATTTGTTTATTCAAAGGTGACCGAATAATCATTCGGTCGCCTCCGGTTAATTATTCGGTCGCCTTTGAATAATCTCGTCCCGGGCAGGAGCAGAAAAAGTGTCTGTAGTTTCCCGGTCGCAAATTGCAGGAAACATTTGTAAATCCTCCGTTACTTTTTTAGCCGGGTTCCTTTGTCAATTAAATAATTCTCTTTACATTTGCGTTGTAATGTGCAGCGGTGCGTTACGATTTTTATGAAGAAAGAAGCGCAATGCTTTCCTTTTTAGCTTGAGAACCTGAGAAATTCTAAAAGCAATATAATACGGAAAGAAGGCAATTGGCGGCTTCCACGCTCGGCGTGGACTGCTGATCTACTACTCGTATTATATAGGTAATTCTCAGGACCTTCAAGCTAAGAAGTGGCAGAGACAGTCCACGCTTCCGTATATAAACATAACGAATAAAAAAGTGTACCTTTGGATTGTGGTTACAAGGAGAGTGAATTATATTATTGAATTAACAAAAATATTTCCTGAAAAATGAGTAACTTAGACAAATCTATAAGTATTTATCAAGGATATTCCTTAGCAAAAATAAGTGCGCTTAATAAAAAATCACTTGCAGTTCAGTATGCTCAATGTGAGAAAATAGAAAAACTTGAAAAGAATTTATCACGTGAATTGCAAGCTGTAAATAGAGTAAATCAAAAGATTCTTGATGGCCAACTTAAAGAATTGAAGTATCAAGAAACAATACGATTTTATCGTGTTATTGCTCATAATGCTAAAGAAGCTGTTGAAATAATAGACTCACAAAATGATTTTTTGTTTAAACAATTCCTTATTCAAGTATATGCTAAACCATTGGGACTATTATTACAAGATGCTAAATCACACCTTGATGAATTTAATGATTTGGAGTTTTGTTCTACTTGGATAAAGAAACTTGATAATTGTAGCAATACTATTAAATCATTTGAAAGTCAGTTTTTAGATTCTAATTATTATAGATACCTTTCTGAACAAGAGTCATATTTTAGAGAAAAACAAGACTTAGAAAAGCGAAATAAAGATATTCAAATTACTATTGTACAAGTTAAGCCATATGAAGAAGTAAAAAAATTGAGTTTATCTGAATACAGAAATCCTGGTTGTTTTGTTATTACTATTGGT